>NZ_JBIVJN010000052.1:0-1073 GCF_044750345.1 Streptomyces sp. NPDC088817 | reverse complement strand
GTTTAGGGTACGGGCCGCCATGAAACTCGCTAGAGGCTTTTCTCGACAGCATAGGATCATCCACTTCACCACAATCGGCTCGGCATCAGGTCTCAGACTATTGCCAGGCGGATTTACCTACCTGACGTCCTACACCCTTACCCCGGGACAACCACCGCCCGGGATGGACTACCTTCCTGCGTCACCCCATCACTCACCTACTAACCGCTTGGTTCAGCGGCTCCACCACTCCCCCTCACTCCGAAGAGATCAGGGGCGGCTTCACGGCCTTAGCATCACGATGCTCGATGTTTGACGCTTCACAGCGGGTACCGGAATATCAACCGGTTATCCATCGACTACGCCTGTCGGCCTCGCCTTAGGTCCCGACTTACCCTGGGCAGATCAGCTTGACCCAGGAACCCTTAGTCAATCGGCGCACACGTTTCTCACGTGTGTATCGCTACTCATGCCTGCATTCTCACTCGTCAACCGTCCACAACTCGCTTACGCGGCTGCTTCACCCGGCAGACGACGCTCCCCTACCCATCACGATCCCCGTTGGGGGTACATATCGCAATGACACGACTTCGGCGGTACGCTTGAGCCCCGCTACATTGTCGGCGCGGAATCACTAGACCAGTGAGCTATTACGCACTCTTTCAAGGGTGGCTGCTTCTAAGCCAACCTCCTGGTTGTCTGTGCGACTCCACATCCTTTCCCACTTAGCGTACGCTTAGGGGCCTTAGTCGATGCTCTGGGCTGTTTCCCTCTCGACCATGGAGCTTATCCCCCACAGTCTCACTGCCGCGCTCTCACTTACCGGCATTCGGAGTTTGGCTAAGGTCAGTAACCCGGTAGGGCCCATCGCCTATCCAGTGCTCTACCTCCGGCAAGAAACACACGACGCTGCACCTAAATGCATTTCGGGGAGAACCAGCTATCACGGAGTTTGATTGGCCTTTCACCCCTAACCACAGGTCATCCCCCAGGTTTTCAACCCTGGTGGGTTCGGTCCTCCACGAAGTCTTACCTCCGCTTCAACCTGCCCATGGCTAGATCACTCCGCTTCGGGTCTTGAGCGTGCTACTCCA
>NZ_JBIVJN010000051.1:0-1253 GCF_044750345.1 Streptomyces sp. NPDC088817 | reverse complement strand
CTAGTAGCGTGTCGCTACTTAGCTGTGGGTTGTTTGGTCGGGAGGCTGGTGTTTGGCAGACTCCTCTTCCGTTCTGCCGGACAGGGCTGGTGCGATGGGTTCGCAGAAGAAGAGGCCGGTGGTGCTGACCGCGGCTGATCGTGAAGAGTTGGTTCGGGTGACCACGACGGGGGTCCATCCAGCCTCGGTGATCAGGCGGGCGCGGGTGCTGCTCGCGCTCGACACCTCTGCAGGCGAGATCGGCTCTCAGGAGGTGATCGCGGCTCGTCTGGGCGTCTCCGGTGAGACATTGCGGCTGGTTGCCAAGCGTTTCGCTGAGACCGGCGGCGATGTTCACGCCACGATCGCGCGGAAGAAGCGCGATCTGCCGCCGGTGCCCTCGCCGGTGACCGGTGAGGTCGAAGCCCGGCTGATCGCGATGGCGTGCTCAACCCCGCCTCCGGGCTATGCACGGTGGTCGCTGCGGCTGCTGGAGAAGCACGTCGCGCTGGTCGAGGACATCCCTGATCTGGACCACTCCACCATCGGGCGGATCTTAAAAAAACGGAACTGCGCCCTCACCTGAAGAAGTGCTGGACCATCCCGCCACGAGCGAACGCGCAGTTCGCAGCCCGGATGGAAGACGTGCTGGCCGTCTACGCCCGGCCCTATGACCCGGCGCGTCCGGTGGTGTGCATGGACGAGAAGCCCTACCAGCTCCTCGACCATGCTCGCGGCCCGCTCCCGGCCCGGCCTGGTCACGACGCCTGCCAGGACAGCGAGTACATCCGCTGCGGCACGTGCTCCATCTTCGTGTGGGTCGAGCCCTTACGCGGATGGCGTCGAGTTCAGGCACTGTCCCAGCGGACCCGGATCGACTGGGCCGGCCAGGTCAAGCAGCTGCTGAGCGTGGACTACCCCGACGCCGAGACCGTGGTGCTGGTGATGGACAACCTCAACACCCATGGCGTCGCCTCACTGTACGAGGCATTCGCACCGGAAGAGGCCTTCGCCCTGGCTCAACGCCTCGAGATCCACCACACGCCCAAGCACGGGTCATGGCTCAATATCGCTGAGATCGAACTCTCCGCGCTGACCAGGCAATGTCTCGACCGCCGGATTGGCGACCTCGACATCCTCAACACCGAACTCTCAGCCTGGCAGAACGCCACCAACACCGACCAACGTCAGGTGGACTGGCAGTTCACCACCCACGATGCACGCATCAAACTGCGCCACCTCTATCCCAAATATTAGCCGCGACAGCCTACTAG
>NZ_JBIVJN010000050.1:0-1410 GCF_044750345.1 Streptomyces sp. NPDC088817 | reverse complement strand
CTAGTAGTACTTCGTTAGGTTGATTTGATCTTGGGTGCCGAGTCCGGCAGGCTGCCCGTGTGGACTTGGGGGAGATCGAGCAACTCCGGGGTGAGTTGGCCGCGTTCGTGGCCGAGGTGTTCGCGTCGGTGCCGCGCCGGGATCAGCGGGCGAAGGGCGACTGCTACCTGCGCGGGTTGATGCTGGACGGTCGCAGGAAGTCGATCCAGCCGATGGCCGAGCGGCTGCCGGACGGCGATATGCAGGCGTTGCAGCAGTTCGTGAACCAGTCGCCGTGGGACCACGCCGCGGTGTTGCGGGCGGTGGCCGTCAAGACGGTCCCCGTCGTCGATCCCCTGGTGTGGGTGATCGACGACGTGTCGTTCCCCAAGGACGGGAAGATGTCGGCGGGGGTGGCCCGGCAGTGGTGTGGGGCGCTGGGCAAGCAGTCCAACTGCCAGGTCGCGGTCAGCCTGCATGCCGCGTCCGACACCGCCTCCGTGCCGATCTCGTGGCGGCTGTTCCTGCCGCAGGAGTGGCAGGACGCCGCCGGACGCCGGGCCAGGGCGGGGGTGCCCGAGGAGGTGGGGCACCGGGAGAAGTGGCGGCTGGCCCTGGATCTGATCGACGAGGCGATCGGCTGGGACCTCGTCCCGCAGGTGATCGTCGCGGATGCCGGATACGGGCAGAACACCGCGTTCCGGCAGGCTCTGGCCGACCGCGGACTGGACTTCGTCGTCGCGGTGCGGGCGGACGAATCCGCCCATCCGCACGACGCCGTGCCCACCGCACCGGCCTGGAGCGGGACCGGCCGCAAGCCCGCCCTGCGCTACCGCACCGGAGCGCTCTCGTTGAAGGACCTGGCCGCCGAAACCGGCCGCAAGGCCTACCGGCAGGCGACCTGGCGCACAGGGTCCAAGGGGCCGATGCGCTCGAGATTCCGGGTGCGGATCGTGCGTCCGGCCGGTGTCGCGGCCCGCAGACACGCGATGGCCCGGGCGGGCGGCTCCACCGCCTGGGACGGCGTTCTGCCCCCGGCGACACTGCTGAGTGAATGGCCCGCCGACGAGAAGACACCCACCGAGTACTGGCTGACCAACCTGCCCGCCGACACCCCCCTGCGGCACCTGGCCCGCCTGGCGAAGATGCGCTGGCGGATCGAGCACGACTACCGCGAGATGAAGCACGGCCTGGGCCTGGACCACTTCGAAGGCCGCACCTGGCGCGGCTGGCACCACCACGCCACCCTCGTCACCGCCGCCCACGCCTTCCTCACCCTCCGCCGCCTCGACCCAAAAGCAACAGCGCCGGCCTGACCTTCTACCAGGTCCTCGACACGCTCCAGGACCTCATACGCGCATGGACCGGCACATGCCCCACCTGCCACCGCAGCATCCCCGCTTCAGCTCCGCCAGAACACCACCCACGCCA
>NZ_JBIVJN010000049.1:0-1413 GCF_044750345.1 Streptomyces sp. NPDC088817 | reverse complement strand
AACACAGTGGACGCGAGCAACTGAGGACAAGCCCTCGGCCTATTAGTACCGGTCACCTCCACACGTTACCGTGCTTCCAGATCCGGCCTATCAACCCAGTCGTCTACTGGGAGCCTTACCCCATCAAGTGGGTGGGAGTCCTCATCTCGAAGCAGGCTTCCCGCTTAGATGCTTTCAGCGGTTATCCCTCCCGAACGTAGCCAACCAGCCATGCCCTTGGCAGAACAACTGGCACACCAGAGGTTCGTCCGTCCCGGTCCTCTCGTACTAGGGACAGCCCTTCTCAAGACTCCTACGCGCACAGCGGATAGGGACCGAACTGTCTCACGACGTTCTAAACCCAGCTCGCGTACCGCTTTAATGGGCGAACAGCCCAACCCTTGGGACCGACTCCAGCCCCAGGATGCGACGAGCCGACATCGAGGTGCCAAACCATCCCGTCGATATGGACTCTTGGGGAAGATCAGCCTGTTATCCCCGGGGTACCTTTTATCCGTTGAGCGACGGCGCTTCCACAAGCCACCGCCGGATCACTAGTCCCGACTTTCGTCCCTGCTCGACCCGTCGGTCTCACAGTCAAGCTCCCTTGTGCACTTACACTCAACACCTGATTGCCAACCAGGCTGAGGGAACCTTTGGGCGCCTCCGTTACTCTTTAGGAGGCAACCGCCCCAGTTAAACTACCCATCAGACACTGTCCCTGATCCGGATCACGGACCCAGGTTAGACATCCAGCACGACCAGACTGGTATTTCAACGACGACTCCACCACCACTGGCGTGACGGCTTCAAAGTCTCCCAGCTATCCTACACAAGCCGAACCGAACACCAATATCAAACTGTAGTAAAGGTCCCGGGGTCTTTCCGTCCTGCTGCGCGAAACGAGCATCTTTACTCGTAGTGCAATTTCACCGGGCCTATGGTTGAGACAGTCGAGAAGTCGTTACGCCATTCGTGCAGGTCGGAACTTACCCGACAAGGAATTTCGCTACCTTAGGATGGTTATAGTTACCACCGCCGTTTACTGGCGCTTAAGTTCTCAGCTTCGCCCCACCGAAATGGAGCTAACCGGTCCCCTTAACGTTCCAGCACCGGGCAGGCGTCAGTCCGTATACATCGCCTTACGGCTTCGCACGGACCTGTGTTTTTAGTAAACAGTCGCTTCTCGCTGGTCTCTGCGGCCACCCCCAGCTCACCGTGCAAAACGGATCACCAGACGTGGCCCCCCTTCTCCCGAAGTTACGGGGGCATTTTGCCGAGTTCCTTAACCATAGTTCACCCGAACGCCTCGGTATTCTCTACCTGACCACCTGAGTCGGTTTAGGGTACGGGCCGCCATGAAACTCGCTAGAGGCTTTTCTCGACAGCATAGGATCATCCACTTCACCACAATCGGCTCGGCATCAGGTCTCA
>NZ_JBIVJN010000048.1:0-1478 GCF_044750345.1 Streptomyces sp. NPDC088817 | reverse complement strand
TGGTCGGTTCCGTAGGTGGGGGTGTGGGTGGTGGTGAGGGTTTTGCCGTTGCCGAGGTACATGTGGACGCCGCAGGGGAGGCAGGGGTCGAAGCTGCGGACGGTGCGCATGATGTCGACGCCTTTGAAGGTGTCGGGGTCGTTCTCTTCGAAGATGGGTTGTCCTTGGACGGCGTCTTCGTAGGGTCCGGGTGTGCCGTAGGGGTCGCGGGGGCTGGCGTTCCAGGGGGTGGGTGGGTAGGGGTGGTAGTTGGCGATTTTCTGGTCCTTGATGACGAGGTGGTGGGAGAGGACGCCGCGGACGGCTTCGTGGAAGCCGCAGCCGATGGCTTCGTCGGGGACCTGGAAGTTTTCGAAGACTTTGGTTTCGCCGGCGCGGACGAGGGTTTGGGCTTGTTCGAGGAATTGGAGGGCCATGGCGGCGGCGTAGGCGATGAAGTAGGGGCGGGCGCGGTCGCGTTCGATGGTGTTGGACCATTGGGGGATGGTCCATTCGAGGGTGGTTTCGGGGAGTTTTTCGCCGTGGGGGAGGGTGATGCGGACGCTGTGGCCGGTGGCTTTGATGTAGGGGGTGTCGACGATGCCGTTGAGGGCGGTGGACCAGAGGCGGGCGAGGGGGCCGCCGCCGGTGTCGAGGGCGAGGTGCTGGCCGGTTTCGGGGTGGTGCCAGCGGGGGCTCATGACCCAGCTGTAGTTGTGGTCGAAGGAGCGTTTTTGGGGGTGGGGGAGGGTGGTCTGGTTCCAGGGGTGGCGGATGTCGACGGGGTTGCCGAGGGGGTCGTGGGTGACGAAGGGTTCTTCGGCGGTCCAGTCGTCGTAGTAGGAGGAGCCCAGGAGGATGCGCAGGCCGAGGTTGATGTCGACGAGGTTGTTGGTGACGAGTTGGCCGTCGACGATGATGCCGGGGGTGACGTACATGGCTTTGCCCCAGTGGTTCATCGTCTCGTAGCGGTAGTCGACGATGTCGGGGTTCTGGAAGGCGCCCCAGCAGGCGAGGAGGATGCGGCGGCGGCCGACTTCTTCGTAGCCGGGCAGGGCCTGGTAGAAGAAGTCGAAGACGTCGTCGTTGAGGGCGACGGCTTGTTTGACGAAGTCGATGACGCGCATGAGGCGGGCGAGGTAGTCGGTGAAGACGGTGGGCTGGGGCATGGTGCCGACGCCGCCGGGATAGAGGGTGGAGGGGTGGACGTGGCGTCCCTCCATCAGGCAGAACATTTCCCGGGTGACGCGGGACATTTTCAGGGCCTGTTTGTAGATCTCGCCTTCGAAGGGGTTGAAGGCGCGCATGATGTCGGCGATGGTGCGGTAGCCGTGGAGGTGCCCGCGGGGGGCTTCGGTGCGTTCGGCGCGGGCCAGGACGGTGGGGTTGGTGGCTTTGACCATGGCTTCGCAGAAGTCGACGAAGACGAGGTTGTCCTGGAAGATCGTGTGGTCGAACATGTACTCGGCGGCTTCGCCGAGGTTGGTGATGTGCTCGGC
>NZ_JBIVJN010000047.1:0-1876 GCF_044750345.1 Streptomyces sp. NPDC088817 | reverse complement strand
CCAGGTCATGGTCGCGCCAGCGGCGGAAGAACGCATAGACCCGGTCCCAGGGCGGGAAATCGGCCGGCATCGCCCGCCACTTGATCCCGTTGTCCCAATGCCGTTGCTTGAGAGGTGCAAGTAGTTCCTCTCCCCGGCACGGTGACCGCCGGTGTGTTGGTTCGTTGGCCGGACATGCATCCATGGATCGGGTTATCCGATGAGGTCCGGCTCGGGTTGCTCACCGAGTGGATCGTTCCTGAGCTGGTGGACGAGGTGCTGACCGCGTGTGGTCGGCGGGATGCCAAGCCCCGTCCCCTGTCGGGCCGGTTCATGGTCTACTTCGTGCTTGCTCTGGCGCTGTTCCAGCAGGACTCCTACGACGATGTCGCGGAGAACCTGGTCGGGGCCCTGGGCGAGATGGACCAGTCGGTGCCGAACAAGTCGTCGTTCACCAGGGCCCGTCAGCAGCTCGGGGCCGCACCGCTGGAAGGAGTGTTCCGCCGTGTGGCGGGGGCGATCGCTCCGCCCACACTCGAGGCGGCGTTCTGGCGCGGGATGAGAGTGGCCGCGGTCGACGGGTTCTTGCTGGACGTGCCGGAGAACGCTACGACACGTGCCGCTTTCGGTGGGCAGGTGGACAGTGCCGGCCGGCCCATCGGGTTCCCGCAGGCCAGGGTGGTGACGCTGACCGAGACCGGTACGCACGCGACGATCGACGCGCGGATAGGCAGCTTCAAGGGCGGTGGTGGCGAGCCCGCGCTGGCGACAGAGATGGCCGGTAGTGCCGTCGGCATGCTGGTGATCATGGACCGGGCCTTTCCCGGTGTCGCACTGTGGAAGGCCTACACTCAGGCCGGAGCACACCTGCTGATCAGAGCCCGCACCTTCGTCGCCGCGAAGCCCATGGAGATCTTGCCCGACGGGACCTATCTGACCCGGATGAACCTCGCCGGGCAGCGGCGCTCCCATCCGGGCGGGGTGACAGTGAGAGTGATCGACTACCAGGTCGACGGCGGCGAGACGGTCAGGCTGCTGACCGACCTGCTCGATCCCGAGGCCGGGCCCGCCGAGCAGCTGGCAGCCCTGTATCACGAGCGCTGGGAGGTCGAATCCGCCTACCGGCAGCTGAAGACCTACCAGCGGGGAAAGGCCGAGGTGCTGCGGTCGGTGTCGCCGGAACTGGTACGGCAGGAGATCTGGGCCCACCTGACCCTCCACCACTGTTTGAACCGGATCATCATGCGGCTGGCCGACGGCGAGGGTATGGACCCCGACCGGATCTCGTTCGTCAAGGTCCTCAAGCACACACGACGCAGCGTCGTCCTCCAGGCAGGCCGGTCGGCCCGCCGACTACGGCAGTTCACGACGCGGATGGCTGCGAAAGTCGTGCGCAAGCTCGACAACGGTCTCCGGCGGCTACGCGCGGCGGACCGCTACACCCGCCGTCCGGTCTCGCAGTACATCGTGCGCAGGAAAGGCCAGGCCAGGCGGGGCACACGACGGGTTCCCGAAAAGGCCATCACCCTTACGCCCGCGATACTTCAGTAGCTCAAGCAACGGCATTGCCCGTTGTCCACGAGATAGCCGATCGCGTCCAGCATCGCGCGGTGGCAATACGCCTCCGGCTGCCCGCCCCGGCCCCGCATCCAGCCCGGCACCGGCAACAGCGGCCGCACCACCGCCCACTCCTCGTCCGTCATGTCGGTCGGATAACGGCGCTCGCGCAGGGGATTGTCGGCAGCGTTTCCGAACCGGTGAGCCAGGCAGTCACACTCCTGGGTGGCCGTGGTGGACTGCACAGGCATCAGCACGCAAGACTGCGACACCAGGGCCTCCTGATGCTCGGTGATTCGACACCAGCGAGCTGTTCAGGAGGCCCTCCTCGTATGCGCCG
>NZ_JBIVJN010000046.1:0-1959 GCF_044750345.1 Streptomyces sp. NPDC088817 | reverse complement strand
GGACGTGGGCGGCGGCGCGGTCGCCGACATCCGCAGCGGTGACCATCACGTCCAGCAGCAGGCCGAGGGTGTCGACCACGACGTGCCGCTTGCGTGTGTGTCCTGAACGCGAAAGGGAGTTGGTGGTAGCGAACTTCAAATAGCGGTGCTGTGCGGGAGATGAAGATCGAAACCGGGGAGTACGCAAATCCCCGGGGTGAGCCTGGCGGGTGCCCGTTTATTGGCCAGGCGGTGTCCGGCATGGAGGCGACGTGAGCCTGGTCTGCCGCTCTCGCATGGAACAGGAGAAGGCAGGTTCCGATACTCTCCGCCGGAACGGGTGGGGGAGAGGGAGTGCTCCGAGCAGACGCAACTGTGAGGGGTCGAGTACCGACGCGGGCCCTGCTGGCGGACCGGTCCGTAGTAGTGCTGAGGCCCCTGTAACGGGGGCGGAGCGAAGGGGCCGGGCCGCTCGTGACTGTGTTGATCGCATCAACCGGAAGTCCTCCGGGAGGAGTGGGATGAGCCAGTTGAAGTCTCGGATCAAGCCGTTCGATATCTCGAAGCGGGAGGTTATGGAGGCATGGGAGGAAGTCAGGGCTGACAAGGGTGCGCCCGGTGTGGATGGGCAGAGTATCGAGGACTTCGAGAAGGACCTGAAGAACAACCTCTACAAGGTCTGGAATCGTATGTCGTCGGGCTCCTACTTCCCGCCTCCGGCGCGCGCGGTGGAGATCCCGAAGCCACACGGCGGAGGCACGAGAATGCTGGGCATTCCCGCTATCTCGGATCGGGTGGCGCAGACCGTGGTGGCCCGGCATCTCATGCGGAGGGTGGAACCGGTTTTCCATCCGGACAGCTACGGATACCGGTCCGGACGATCTGCCCTGGACACGGTGGGGAAATGCCGGGAACGCTGCTGGAAACGGAACTGGGTGGTCGAGCTTGACATCCGGAAGTTCTTCGACAGCGTGCCCTGGGACCTGCTTGTCAAGGCGGTGGAGATCCATACGGATGCCGTCTGGGTGAAGTTGTACGTGCGCAGGTGACTCGCCGCCCCGCTCGCCATGCCCGACGGCACCCTGCACCAGCGGGAGCGTGGGACGCCACAGGGCGCCCCGGTGTCTCCCGTCCTGGCGAACCTGTTCCTGCACTACGCGTTCGACACCTGGATGGCCCGGGAATACCCGACCGTGCAGTTCGAGTGCTACGCGGACGACGCCGTGCTGCACTGCGTCTCCGAGCGCCAGGCCCGCGAGGTCCTGGCGGCGCTGGAGGACAGGATGGCCGAGGTCGGGCTGCAACTGCACCCGGACAAGACCCGGATCGTCTACTGCAAGGACGGCTCACGCCCCGGCTCGTACGAGCACGAGGCGTTCACCTTCCTCGGGTACACGTTCCGCGCCAGGAGAAGCCGGAGTCGGCACGGGAACCCGTTCCTTTCGTTCGAGCCGGCGATCAGCGCCGGTCCGACCTGACCTTCGGCGAGCTCGCCCGACGGATCAATCCGATGGTGGCGGGCTGGCTCCACTACTACGGCCGGTTCCGGCCGTGGGAGCTGCACTCCTTCGTCATGCGCATCAACGCCTACCTGGTGCGCTGGATCCGCAAGAAGTACCGACGGCTCGCGGGCAAACGGAAGGCGCTGGCGAAGCTTCGGGAGATCGCCCAGCGGTACCCCCGCATGCTCGCCCACTGGCGCTTTTCGCCCACGCAGGGAGCCCTGTTGATCTGAGATCAGAGCGGCAAGAGCCGTGTAACGGGAGACTGTTACGCACGGTTCTGTGAGGGCCGGGAGGTGAGATCCCTCCCGGCTGCTCGACCCGTTGACCAGCTTGCCGCCGTCGAAGCCGCGACTGTCCACGCCGACCACGGCGTCTGCCTCGACCGACTGCGAATCGATCACCCCGGCCGTCGGCTGGGCGTCGCGCCCCGCCTTCTCGCGGACCTGCCCGCGCAGCCGGTCGTGGAACTCCCGAA
>NZ_JBIVJN010000045.1:0-2564 GCF_044750345.1 Streptomyces sp. NPDC088817 | reverse complement strand
AGACGTGACAGGCCACTACTCCCACGGACCTACCGCACCTATCCACGACCAGCGGAAACCTGCCGATCACGCACGGAAAGACAACAGCTTCTCAGTTGGAGGCCTGTCGGGGATCTCGACTACGGCAGTCGGTACAGGCTTGTGGTGACTGCAACCTATGGCGACGGCCGCCACGCCAAGCAAGAGGCATCGTTCACCACGTTGCGCGAGAACGAACGCCTTACAGGGACCTTCACCCCGGACAACGGATCGACCGTCGGTGTCGGAATGCCCGTCTCGTTCACGTTCGACAAAGCGATCGAGAACAAGCAGGCCGTGGAGGAGGCCATCACGGTCCGTTCCAGCACCGGCCAGCCCGTCGTGGGTCACTGGTTCGGCAACCAGCGCATCGACTTCCGGCCGCGGGAGTACTGGAAACCACACTCGACCGTCAGCGTGGAGATCGCACTCGAAGGAGTCAAAGGCGCTGACGGCGCCTACGGTTACCAGAACAAGACCGTCACGTTCACCGTCGGACGCAGCCAGGTCTCGACCGTCGACGCCGCCGCGCACGTCATGAAGGTCAGCCGGGACGGAAAGCCCCTGCGCACCGTGCCGATCACCGCCGGCGCGCCCGAATCACCCACCTACAACGGGCAGATGGTCGTCTCCGAGAAGCTCGTCCAGACCCGTATGAACGGCGCCACGGTCGGCTTCGCGGGACAGTACGACATCCCGGACGTGCCTCATGCCATGCGGTTGTCGACATCCGGCACCTTCATCCACGGCAACTACTGGGGAGCCGACTCGGTCTTCGGGCAGTCCAACATCAGCCACGGCTGCATCGGCCTCAAAGACGTACAGGGCGGCGGCGACCCGGGCCGGGACGGCGCCTGGTTCTACTCCCAGTCGCTGATCGGAGACGTGGTGATCGTGAAGAACTCGAAGGACCGGACGATCGCCCCGGACAACGGCCTCAACGGCTGGAACATGTCCTGGACCGATTGGCAGGCGGGCTCTGCCACGCACTAGCGTCGTGGACGGCGCCGAGCAGGCCTGGTGGGGTCCACGCAGAAGGTTCTCCTGGTCGAAAACCCATCTACCAGGGGCCCTACAGCGTCGACAGCCCAACTGCATTACACCAGGAGCGGGTTGGAAAACGCTCAGTGAGAAGCCGCGCGATCCGGTGGCACCGGGACGAGAGCTTGGGTGCCACGGTGCCACCGGACCGCGCGTGCTCAGCGGGCCAGGGACCCCGCGTCGCCCATGACGATCACGGGGTGCCGTGCGGGATCCAGCGCGAGCAGCAGCGCCTTCATGTGGTCCTTCGGCAGGCTCACACAGCCATGGGTCGGACCACCGTGGTCCACGTGCAGCCAGATCCCACCGCCCCGCTCGGCACCGAGGGGCCGGGTCCAATCAAGCGGCGAAGTGCCCGCCGCGCGGTTGTAGTTGATGGCGACGACATAGTCGAAGGAGCCTGCCAGCGACTCCCCCTCGAATCCATCCCCGCCGACGGTGAAAGCGTTGGAGCGGTTGTACGGGAGCCGGGACCCCGGGTCCGGCAGAAGACCGCCGGCATCGGTGAGGCGGAACACCCCGATCGGCGAGCGGAGATCGTTCAGGTGATGGTCCTCAGTCCACCCCTTGAGAGCGTTGTGCGCCCTCCAGACGCTCCCGGCCTGCCAGCCGGAAGCTGTGCGGTCGTACAACACCACAGTCGACTGCGAGGAGTTGATGCCGTCCCCGGTGACGAGCACTACCTGCTCGCTCTCCTCGGGAATCGAAGCCGACGTCCGCGGCCCCAAGCCGGGCAGCCCGACGGACACGGACGCGGCTCCCTCGTACGTCGAGGGCGGCACAGCCCCACGTGCCGGAGGCGACACGACGACCTGGTCCGTGACGCCCGAGCCACCGACAGTGCCGCACCCCGACAACATCGAGACGGCGGCCCCGCAGGCGATGGACAGACGTATGCAGAACACGGGTGAACGCATGGAGTACTCCGTACAGCGAAGACAGGGGAAGCGCGGGCGACTGGTCGGGGCCGCCCGCGGACATGGCCTCACCTTGGAGCACACTTTTAAGAATTTCGTCAGACCGCGTGTGCGTGCTGCGCCCAGCCGAAATCCGTGGACGGATGCCCCAGTCGGTCCTTCGCGCACCGCGGGCGACCGGTGGACCGCGGAGTTGTGTCGGACATGCCCACGCGTAAGAAGTCATCTCATTTGGCGAGTCGGCGATAACAGATGAGGGTGCAGGCGATGCTGGTGAAGGCGAGGAAGTGGTCGGCCTTGCGTTCGTAGCGGCGGTGGAGCCGTCGGCAGCCGGCGAGCCAGGACATGGTGCGTTCGATGGTCCACCGGTGCCGTCCGAGCCGCTGCGAGGTCTCGACGCCTTTGCGGGCGATGCGATGCCGGATGCCTCGCTGGGACAGCCATTTCCGCAGGTGTGCGTAGTCGTGGCCCTTGTCGGCGTGGAGCTTGCCGAGCCTGCGCCGGCGGGGACCCCGGCGGGAGCGGATGGGCGGTATGCCCTTCACGAGCGGGATCAGGGCTTGGCTGTCGTGGACGTTGGCGCCCGAG
>NZ_JBIVJN010000044.1:0-2662 GCF_044750345.1 Streptomyces sp. NPDC088817 | reverse complement strand
CGTCATGGTGCGGCGTCGTGACCTGGTGCGGGTCGTTCCTCGTCGGCGCGGGCGGCTCGACGGACACGGCGGAGTTTGAGGGCGAAGGTCACGGCTGAGGCGGCGAAGAGCACGGCGGTGATGGCCAGCCACCGGCCGAGGTAGACGTCCATGGACAACCCGGTGGCACGCGGGTAGGGGGTCGACAAGGCGAGGATGAGGGGGAACCAGACGAGCAGGAGCACACCGGAGAGAAAGGTGGGCACGCGCAGGTAGTTGATCCATGGTGGTTGTGGCATGCGGGTGGCGCGATGCCGCAGGACAGCTTGTGCCGACAGGTCGGCGAGCGAGTACAGGGGCAGCAGGATCAGGTCGTGGAGGACCGCCGCGCCGACGAACCAGATCGCGACCTCGAGCGGACGTACGGCGAACAGGCGCACCATGGCGTAGCCGGTGATGGCGAAGGAGGCGATCAGGACGAGAAGGTGGAGGGGGCCGGAGCCGTACCAGCGGACGAAGCGTGCCATGGTCAGGTCCTGAAGGTGAGCCGGTGCACCCACTTGGTGTTGTTCACGCCGGGGTTGGCCGGGACGATGACGCGGGCCGGGTAGCCGTGGTCGAGTGAGAGGTCCGCGTCGTTGACGCGCAGGGCGAGCAGTGATCGAGGGTCGTGGATCTGGTTGTCCCGCAGTACCACCGAGCTGTAGGGGCCGGGTGGTTGGACGGATTGCACCAGGACGCTTCCGGCGTCGGGGAGGCCTGCCAGGGCGGCGAGGTCGGCCAGTCGGAGG
The DNA here is from genome assembly GCF_044750345.1 of Streptomyces sp. NPDC088817. Classification (NCBI taxonomy): domain Bacteria; kingdom Bacillati; phylum Actinomycetota; class Actinomycetes; order Kitasatosporales; family Streptomycetaceae; genus Streptomyces; species Streptomyces sp. NPDC088817. Next base: position 1,892 of record NZ_JBIVJN010000044.1, on the reverse strand, counting down.
CCGCTCCACTGCTGGTTGGGTGTGGACCATCCTTCCACGCAGGCGATCGGCAGTGCGGCGGCGTGCTGGGGCATCGCGAGGAGTTGTGCGCGGGTGAGGACGAGCGTCGGACCGGGGCCGTGGATCTCCAGGCGCCAGGCGGGGCCGACGCGTGCGGGGGTGACGCCGACGGAGGCTGCGGTCTTGTTGATCTGGAAGCCGTTCGGGCCGCTGCCCGGAGTACGGTTGTGGGGCGCGAGAAGGGCGGTGCTGCGCAGCCAGCCGCCGATGCTCTGTCCTGCGGTGACCACGAGGAGGAGGAGCGATCCGCCCCCCACCGTGGCGAGCGCGCCGCGTCGGGTCATCGTCGGCGGTGCGGGAGCGGTTGGGGCCAGGCCGTCGGGGTCGGGGGGTTCTGGCCGTGTGTGGGCGAGGTCGGTGCGCAGTTCGGCTGCCAGGCTGCGGGAGCGCAGGGCGCGGGTCATCCGTCCGAGTCTGAGGCTCGCGTGGACGACGAAGGCGGCGATGAAGACCCAGGCGCCGTAGAAGTGCAGGGTGTAGAAGGAGCCGGGGAAGACGTAGAAGAGCTGGATGTTGATGATGCCGGTGACGAATTCGAAGATCACCCCGCCGACCAGCATGAGCAGGGACAACCGCTCCAGTGCATGGGCGACGGAGCGGACCGGCAGCCATTCGAACAGTTTCGGGATCACTGACCACAACTTGGCCAGCAGCACGGGCACGAGGACCACGCCGAGGGTCACGTGCACGCCCTGGGTCAGCCGGTACAGCCAGTACGGATGTGTGGGCCAGTCGAAGAGGTAGAAGCCCAGCAGGTCTTTGTCCGGGGTCTGGTCGTTGATGCGGCCGAGTCCCGGGTTGTAGGAGGCGTAGGAGAGCATCCCGGTGACGAAGATCAGCGGGATGCCGATCAGCAGGACCAGGCCGAACACGGACGTCAGCCAGGGCCCGCGGAGGGGACTGCGCCAGAAGCCGGGACGGAACGGCCCCGGAGGCGGAGGAGTCCGCTCGACCCGCCGCACGAGGGCCCGGGTACGAGCGGCCCCCTTGGCGGCCCGCGCCGCCGCAGCAGCGCGAACACGCTCCAGGCGCCCCCGTGCATGCCCCTCGTCCGATCCCGGGCGTTGCGGCCCGCCGGAGCCCGGGGCCGGCGACCGTCCGCCACCGTCCATCGGCTGCCTCCCGTGTCCCCGCGCTGTCTCTTCAGAGGGCGGATCAAACCCCAGCGCGCCGTCGGTGCCTGTCAAGTCGTCAGCTGCAAACTGGCACAGATCGGGTCGGCTCGCCGTTTCTGCCGTGCATGCGGGTGTCCGTCGCCCGCCGAACGGTCGAAACCGGCGCTCCGCACGGCTCGACGGGGCCCATGGTGGCCTCATGCTGGTGGGGTGCGACGCCTCAGCGCACGGCGCAGCGCCTCCGCCCGGCCCGGCCGCGCCGCGCTGACCAGGGAAGTGTTCTGGTTCGTCGTGATCGGCGTCGCCTCCACGGTGGCCCAGGCCCTGCTGTACTGGGTGCTGCGCCACTGGTCGCCGCCCGTCCCGGCCAATTTCGCCTCCCTTCTTGCCGTCACCGTCCTCAACACGGAGGCCAACCGCCGGCTTACCTTTCGCGGGTCCGCGGTCCGGGCGCTCCAGGCGCATCTGGCCGCGGGGGGCCTGTTCGTCCTGGCGTACCTGGTCACCTCGGGCGCCGTCCTGCTCTTCCGCCACTACCGGCCCACCGCCTCACCAGCGGCGGAGACCCTGGTGCTCGCACCGAGCTTCGCCCTGGTGACCGTGGTGCGCTTCACCGTCCTGCGGATGGTCGTCTTCAGACGCCGCCACCGATGACGCCTCGCGCCCCATGTGGCCGACACGCCTGCCCTCACGCACCGTCCCGCCCCCTGTCTCCGC
>NZ_JBIVJN010000043.1:0-3201 GCF_044750345.1 Streptomyces sp. NPDC088817 | reverse complement strand
CACCCACCACACCCCCACCTGGCACCTCCCCACCACACCCACCAACCCCCACACCCCCCTCCCCACCTACCCCTTCCAACACCAGCGCTACTGGCCGGAGCCCGCGGCCGAGGTCTCGTCCGCGGCCGACCCGTACGAGGCGCGCTTCTGGGAGGCGGTCGAGCAGGAGGACGCGACGGCGCTCACGACCGCGCTGGACGTGGCCGACGAACGGGAGCGCGATGTGGTCGCCTCCGCCCTGCCGGCGCTGAGGAACTGGCGGCGGCGTACACGGCAGAAGTCGACCGTCGAGTCGTGGCGGTACCGCGTCGTGTGGCGCCGTCTGGGCGTGGTCACCTCCGACCGGTTCGCGGGCAAGTGGCTCGCCGTGGTCCCCGCGGGCTTCGCCGGTGACGCCCGGGTGACGACGACCCTGGACGCCCTGCGGTCGTACGGCGCGGACTGCGTCGTGCTGGAGGCCGGTGACGCGGACCGGGAGGCGCTGGCCGAGCGGTTCACGGCCGAGGGCGTGGCGCAGGCCGGGTACAGCGGCCTGCTGTCGTTCCTCTCCCTGGACGAGCGGCCGCACGCCGCGTTCCCCGCCGTGCCCAATGGCCTGATGCTGCTCTCCGCCCTCGTGCCGGCGCTGGCGGACTGCGGCGTCACCACACCGCTGTGGACCCTCACCTTGGGCGGGGCCGAGGGGGACGACGGTCCGCGGATCAGCCCCGTCGATGCGCTCACCTGGGGCTTCGGCCTGGTGGCGGCGCTGGAGTACCCGCGGCTGTGGGGCGGTCTGGTGGACCTGCCGGCCGAGCCGGACGAGAAGGTGCTGCGCTACCTGGCGGGTGTGCTGCGCGGCCAGGGCGACGAGGATCAGGTCGCCATCCGGAGTTCCGGTGTGTCCGCGCGGCGGCTGGTGCGTGCGCCGCTGGACGAGGCCGCCGTGCGACGGCCCTGGACGCCACGGGGGACGGTGCTGGTCACCGGCGGTACCGGCGGTGTCGGCGGACAGATCGCCCGGTGGCTGGCGACCGCGGGCGCGGAACACCTCCTGCTGGTGAGCCGCCGGGGCGTGGACGGTGAGGGCGTACGTGAGCTGGTGACCGAGCTGGAGGAGCTCGGCACCGCGGTGACGGTGGCCGCGTGCGACGTGGCCGACCGGGACGCCCTGGCCTCGGTGGTGGCGTCGGTGCCGGACGACAGGCCGCTCACCGCCGTGGTGCACGCGGCCGGGCTCGGCCAGCAGAGCGCGATCGCGGAGACCTCGCCGGAGGAGTTCGCGCGGATCGTCGCGGGCAAGGTCGTCGGTGCCCGGAACCTCGACGAGGTGCTCGGCGACTTTCCGCTGGACGCCTTCGTGCTGATCTCGTCCAACGCCGGTGTGTGGGGCGGCGGCGGCCAGGGCGCCTACGCCGCGGCGAACGCCTACCTCGACGCGCTCGCCGTACGGCGTCGCGGCAGCGGCCGTACGGCGACGTCGATCGCCTGGGGCTCCTGGGCCGGGGCCGGGCTCGGCGCGGTGGACGGCGCCGCGGAGCGGCTGAGCCGGCTCGGGGTCACGGCGATGGACCCAGAGCTCGCCGCCCAGTCGCTGGTCCGCTCGGTGGAACGGGACGAGACCGCGGTATCGGTCGCGGACATTCACTGGTCCCGGTTCGCTCCCGGCTTCACATCCGCTCGGCCCAGCCCGCTGCTGACCGAACTGCCCGAGGTGCAGGCGGCGCTGCGGGAACTCGACAGCGCGGCGGGGACCGAGCACTCCGGCTCGGACCTGGCCGGACGGCTCGCCACCCTGCCCGAGGCGGACCGCGAACCCGCGGTGCTGGAGGCGGTGCGGGCGCAGGCGGCGGCCGTGCTCGGCCACCGGGACGCGTCGGCCGTGGACGCGAACACCGCGTTCACGCACCAGGGCTTCGACTCGATGACGGCCGTGCAGCTGCGGAACGCGCTGGTCAAGGACTTCGGGCTGCGGCTGCCGACCACCCTGCTCTTCGACTACCCGACCCCGCGGGACCTAGCCCGTTTCGTGCTGGGCGAGGTCTCGGGCGGCACCGCGGAGCAGGTGCGGGCCGCCGCGGGCGGCCCCGTCGAGGACGACCCGGTCGTGATCGTCGGTATGGCGTGCCGGCTGCCCGGCGGCATCGTCTCACCGAAGGACCTGTGGGAACTGCTGGCCTCGGGCGGGGAGGCGCTGTCCGACTTCCCCACCGACCGCGGCTGGGACATCGAGGCCATCTACGACCCCGAGCCGGGAGTCCCGGGCAAGACGTACACCCGCAGGGGCGGTTTCCTCGACGGTGCCGCGGATTTCGACGCCGCCTTCTTCAAGATCTCTCCGCGTGAGGCGCTGGCGATGGACCCGCAGCACCGGGTGTTCCTGGAGAGTTCGTGGGAGGTCTTCGAGAACGCCGGCGTCGACGTGACGGCCCTGCGCGGCAGCAGGACCGGCGTGTTCGCGGGCGGTTTCCACACCGGGTACACCATCGGCGCGGACCTCATCGACGAGGGCGTGGACGGCTACACCTCGCACAACAACCTGCCCAGTGTGCTGTCGGGCCGGGTGGCGTACACGTTCGGGTTCGAGGGTCCGGCGGTGACCGTGGACACGGCGTGTTCCTCGTCGCTGGTGGCGCTGCACCTGGCCGCGCAGTCCCTGCGCTCCGGTGAGTGCGACCTCGCCCTGGCCGGCGGTGTCGCGGTGATGCCGAGGCCGTCGACGTTCATCGAGTTCTCGCGGCAGCGGGGGCTGGCGCCCGACGGGCGGTGCAAGGCGTTCGCCGCCGCCGCCGACGGCACCGGCTGGTCCGAGGGCGTGGCCCTCATCCTGCTCGAACGCCTCTCCGACGCCCGCCGCAACGGACACACCGTCCTCGCCGTCGTACGAGGAAGCGCGACCAACCAGGACGGCGCCTCCAACGGCCTGACCGCCCCCAACGGCCCCTCTCAGCAGCGGGTCATCCGCCAGGCCCTCGCCAACGCGGGCCTGGGTCCCCGTGACGTCGACGCCGTCGAGGCGCACGGCACCGGCACCGTTCTGGGTGACCCGATCGAGGCCCAGGCCGTGATCAGCACGTACGGGCAGGACCGTGACGAGGGGCAGCCGCTGTGGCTGGGGTCCCTCAAGTCCAACATCGGCCACACCCAGGCCGCCGCGGGTGTCGCCGGGATCATCAAGACGGTCCTGGCCCTGCACCACGGCACCCTCCCGCAGACCCTCCA
>NZ_JBIVJN010000042.1:0-3984 GCF_044750345.1 Streptomyces sp. NPDC088817 | reverse complement strand
CCGCACTCGCCAGCATCCCCACCGAGACAGCCACCCAACTCCCCCACTTCCAGAGCCTCATCGTCGGCGGAGACACCTGCCCACCCGAACTCGTCGCCCGCTGGGCACCCGGCCGCCGCATGACCAACGCCTACGGACCCACCGAAGCCACCGTCGCCGTCTCGACGAGCACGCCCCTGGCCCCCGGCGGAACCGTTCCGATCGGCACCCCGGTGATCAACACCCGGGCCTTCGTCCTCGACGCCTGGCTGCGTCCCGTCCCCGTCGGTGTGGCCGGCGAGCTCTACGTCACCGGTGACGGACTCGCACGCGGCTACCTGAACCGCCCCGCGCTGAGCGCCGAGCGGTTCGTGGCCGACCCCTTCGGCCCGCGCGGATCGCGGATGTACCGCACCGGCGACGTCGTGCGGTGGACCTCGGGCGGCGCCCTGGAGTTCGTCGGACGCGCCGACGAACAGGTCAAGATCCGCGGCTTCCGCATCGAACTCGGCGAGATCGAAACCGTACTCGCCGAGGATCCCGCCGTCGCCCAGGCGGTGGTGAACGCGCGGGAGGACGAAGGGCACCGCAAGCGGCTCGTCGCCTACCTCGTGCCCGCCGCCGGCTCCGAGATCGACACCGCACGGCTGCGGGAGCGGGTGAGCGCCACCCTGCCCGACTACATGACGCCCGCCGCGTTCGTCGTGCTCGACGCGCTGCCGCTCACTCCTCACGGCAAGCTCGACCGCAAGGCCCTGCCCGCCCCGGAGTTCACCTCGTCCCAGGGCAGCCGGGAGCCACGCGACGAGACCGAGAGCATCCTGTGCGGGCTGTTCGCCGAGGTGCTCGGCCTGTCCGAGGTCGGCATCGACGACAGCTTCTTCGACCTCGGCGGCGACAGCATCGTCTCCATCAAGCTGGTCAGCCGGGCCCGAGCGGCAGGCGTCGAGTTCACCGCGCGGGACGTGTTCGAGCACAAGACCGTCGCCCGCCTCGCGGCTGCCGCCGGAGGCGCCCGGACGCCCGCCGTCGGCGGCGGGGACACCGATGGCGTCGGCTCCGTGCCGCTGCTGCCGATCATCCACTGGATGCGGGAGCGCGGCGGCCCGATCCGGCGCTTCAACCAGACCATGATGGTGGTGGTCCCCGCCGAACTCGGCCTGAAGCGCCTGGAATCCGCCCTCCAGGCGGTGCTCGACCACCATGACGCGCTGCGGATGCGGCTGCGCCGCACCGGCGGGCTGATCTGGAACCTGGACATACCGCCCCGCGGCGAACTGCGCGCCGCCGACTGCGTCCGCCGGGTCGACATCGCCGGGCTGGGCCGGGAGGAGACCAACGCCCGGGTCGGTGAGCACGTCCAGGCGGCCTGGGACCGGCTCGACCCCGAGACCGGCGCGATGGTCCAGGCGGTGTGGTTCGACGCGGGTCCCGGGGCCCCCGGCCGGCTGCTGCTGGTCGTGCACCACCTGGTCGTGGACGGCGTCTCCTGGCGGATCCTGCTGCCCGATCTGGCCCAGGCCTGGGCCGAGGTTGCGGCCGGCAGGACGCCGGAACTGGCGCCGGTGGGCACCTCGTTGCGCACCTGGGCCCAGCGGCTGACCGAGGCCGCGCAGGACGCCGAGCGGGTCGGGGAGCTGGAGACCTGGCTGGACGTGCTCGGCGCGTCCGACCCGCTGCTGACCCCCGAACCGCTCGACCCGCGACGGGACATCACCGCCACCGCGTGCACCATGTCGCTGGTCCTGCCCACCGACCTGACCGCCGCTCTGCTCACCACTGTGCCCGCCGCCTTCCACGCCCGGGTCAACGACGTGCTGCTCACCGCGTTCGGCGCGGCCGTGGCACGGTGGCGGCGGACCCACGGACGGGGCGACCACACGGGCGTACTCATCGACCTGGAGGGCCACGGCCGCGAGGAGATCGTCGACGGTGTCGACCTGCACCGGACCGTCGGCTGGCTGACCAGCCTCTTCCCCGTCCGGGTCGACCCGGGTCCGCTCGACTGGGACGAGTTCCGCGTCGGCGGCCCCTCGGCCGGCCGGGCCCTGAAGGAGGTCAAGGAGCAGCTGCGCAGGCTGCCGGAGAACGGCATCGGGTACGGCCTGCTGCGCTACCTCAACCCGCAGACCAGCATGATGCTCGCGGGCCTGCCCAAGCCGCAGATCGGCTTCAACTACCTGGGCCGGTTCGCCATCGCGGAGGAGGAGACGCGGGCCGCGCCGGAGGAGTGGAGCCCGGCCCCGGAGTCCGGCGGGCTCGGCGGCGGCGGTGACACCGACGTACCGCTGAGCCACAGCATCGACCTGAACGCGCAGACCCAGGACCGCGCCGACGGGCCGCGGCTGGTCGCCGTCTGGTCCTGGGCGGACGCGCTGTTCACCGAGGAGGAGGTGCGGGAGCTCGCCGAGACCTGGTTCGAGGCGCTCGGCGCGCTGGTCGCGCATGTGGAGCGCCCGTCGGCCGGTGGTCACAGCCCCTCCGACCTTCCGCTGGTTCCGCTGACGCAGGCCCAGATCGACATGGTGGAGGCGGCCGACCCGGAGCAGCTCGAGGACGTGCTGCCCCTCACTCCGTTGCAGGAGGGCCTGCTCTTCCACGCGCAGTTCGACGAGCACTCCCCCGACGTCTACAACATCCAGATCGCCGTGGACGTCGAGGGCGGCCTTGACGCCTCCAGGCTCCGGGAGGCCGCGGCGGGGCTGCTGCACCGGCATGCCAACCTGCGGGCCGCGTTCCGGCAGCAGGGTCTGGACCGGCCCGTGCAGGTGGTGCGGCGCGGGGTGGAACTGCCGTGGCGGGAGGTGGACTTCAGCGGTCTCGCGCCCGAGGAGCGGGATGCCGAGCTGGCCGCGTTCATGGCCGCCGACCGCGTGGACCGGTTCGAGGTGGAACGGCCGCCGCTGTTCCGGTTCACCCTCGTCCAACTGGGCGAGAACCGCTGCCGGTTCGTCCTCACCACGCACCACATCCTGCTGGACGGCTGGTCCGCTCCGCTGGTGATGCGCGATCTGTTCGTGCTCTACGCGGGCGGGAACCTGCCCACGCCCACCCCCTACCGTGAGTATCTGTCCTGGCTGGGCCGGCAGGACCGCGGGACCGCGCTCGCCGCGTGGCAGCGGGTGCTCGAAGGTGTCAGCGAACCGACGCTGATCGCGCCGGAGGACTCCGGCCGCCGGGCGACCGTGCCGGACGAGCTGCTGTTCCGCGTGCCCGAGGAGCTGACCACCGCGCTGAACGCGGCGGCACGGCGTTGCGGTGTCACGCTCAACACCGTCGTCCAGGCGGCCTGGGGTGTTCTGGTGGGACGGCTGACCGGACGCGACGACGTCGTCTTCGGCGGCACGGTCTCGGGTCGCCCGCCGGAGATCGACGGCGTGGAGAACATGGTCGGCCTGTTCATCAACACGCTGCCGGTGCGCGTCCAGGTGCGGCCCGGCGAGTCGTGGGCGGAACTGCTGAGTGGTCTCCAGAGCCGGCAGACCGAGCTGATGGGCCACCAGTATCTCGGCCTGCCGGACATCCTGCGCGCCCAAGGCGTCGACCAGCTCTTCGACACCCTCACCGTCACCGAGAACTACCCGATGGACACCGGCAAGCTCGGCAGGCCCACCGAGGGTCAGCGGATCACCGGCCTGGAGGCACGGGACGCGAACCACTACCCGATCTCCCTGATCGCCGTTCCGACCAGCGAGCTGCTGCTGAAGTTCGAGTACCGCGGCGAGCTGTTCGAGCGCGCCGAGATGGTGCGCTGGATGGACTGGCTGGTGGGGCTGATCGGCCAGTTCACGGCCGACCCGGACCGGGCCGTCGGCGACGCCGAGCTGCTGTCTCCCGAGGAGCGGCATCGGCTGCTGGTGGAGTGGAACGACACGGCGCGTGGTGATGTCGTGCCGGTGACGTTCCCGCAGTTGTTCGACGCCACCGTGCAACGGAACCCGGACGCCGTGGCGCTGGTGTGCGGCGAGGAGTCCCTGTCGTACCGGGAGTCGGACGAACGCGCCA
>NZ_JBIVJN010000041.1:0-5062 GCF_044750345.1 Streptomyces sp. NPDC088817 | reverse complement strand
ACGAGGGCCACGCCCTCGGACCAGCCGGTGCCGTCGGCGGCGGCGGCGAACGCCTTGCAGCGGGCGTCGGGCGCCAGCCCCCGCTGCCGCGAGAAGTGCACGAGCGTGTCGGGCGCCGCCATGATGGCCGCACCGCCGGCCAGGGCGAGGTCGCACTCGCCCGAGCGCAGGGACTGCGCGGCCAGGTGCAGCGCCACCAGCGACGACGAACACGCGGTCTCCACGGTCACCGCCGGACCCTCCAGCCCGAGGGTGTAGGAGATCCGGCCGGAGGCCGCGCTGCCGGAGTTGCCGATGCTCAGCAGGCCCTCGACCTCGCGGGGTATCTCCCGCAGCGGCGGCGCATAGTCGTGGTACATCACGCCGGCGAACACGCCGGTCCTGCTGCCGTGCAGAGTGGTCGGGTCGATCCCCGCCCTTTCAATGGTCTCCCAGGACACCTCCAGCAGGTGCCGCTGCTGCGGGTTGAGCGACAGCGCCTCGCGCGGGGAGATGCCGAAGAACTCCGCGTCGAAGCCGCCGGCGTCCTGGAGGAACCCGCCCTCGCGGACGTACGCCTTGCCGGGTGCGTCCGGGTCGGGGTCGTAGAGGCCCTCCACGTCCCACCCGCGGTCCTCGGGGAAGGCGGTGATGGCGTCCGTGCCGGAATCCACCAGCCGCCACAGGTCCTCCGGGGAGGCGACGCCGCCGGGCAGCCGGCAGCCCATGCCGACGATGGCGATCGGCTCCTGCAGCCGGGCCTCGGCCTCGTGCAGCCTCTCGCGGGCCTGCCGGAGCTCGACGAGGGTCCGCTTCAGATAGTCGCGAAGCTTGTTGTCACTGGTCACGGAAGGGTCCTTTACGCGTTCGTGGCTCACGGCAGGTCCAGTTCGGCTTCGGCGAGACGCAGGATCTCCTCATCGGTCGCCAGCTCCAGATCCGGCCCGGGACCTGTGGCGGGGACGTGCCACTTGGCCGCCAGCTTGCGCAGCCGGTCCGCTATCTCCGCGCGGTCGCCGGGCTCCAGCGCCAGCTCGTCGAGCGAGGCCTCGAGTCGGTGCAGCTCTGCCAGCGCCTCGGTGGCCGACCCGTCCTCGCCGCTGTCGAGGCCGAGCTGCTCCCCGACGTACCGGGCGAGCGCCGCAGGGGTGGGGTAGTCGAAGACGAGGGTCGCCGGGAGCCGCAGGCCGGTCGTCGTGCCGATGCGGTTGCGCAGGTCGACGGCGGCCAGCGAGTCGAAGCCGAGCTCCTTGAAGGCCTGCCGTTCGTCGACCGCCCCGGCAGTGGTGTGCCCCAGCGTCGCCGCGGTGTGCGTGAGCACCATGTCCAGAAGCTTCTTCGACTGCTCCGGAGCGGTGCTCCGGCGCAGCAGGTCGAGGAAGGAGTCCGGCGCTTCGGCGGCGGCCTGCCGCGCGGCGGGCCGGGTGCGGGGCACCAGGTCCCTGAGCACGGCGGGCGGGTTCACGGACTGCCGCAGTGCCGTGCGGCTGAGCTTGACGGGCACCAGCACCGAGGGGCTGTCCGGCGCGGCGGCGCCGGACAGGGCGGCGTCGAAGAGCTGCAGGCCCTCCTCGTCGCTCATCGCGAGCACGTCCTGCTTGAGGTGTCCGCGTGTGCCGTCCAGCAGCGCCCCGGTCATCTCGCTCGCCTGCTCCCACAGGCCCCAGGCCAGCGAGAGACCGGGCAGCCCGAGCTGCCGGCGGTACGCGGCCAGGCCGTCGAGGAACCCGTTGCCCGCGGCGTAGTTGCCCTGGCCGGCGTTGCCCAGCGTGCCCGAGGCCGAGGAGAACAGCACGAACGCCGCCAGGCCGAGGTCCTCGGTCGCCAGGTGCAGATTCCAGGCACCGTCGACCTTCGGCGCGAACACCGTGCCGATCCGCGCGGGATCGAGCGAGGTGAACACACCGTCGTCGAGCACGGCCGCGCTGTGGATCACGGCGGTGAGCGGTTGCTCCGCCGGCACCCCCGCGATCAGCTCCTCGACCGCCACGCGGTCGCCGATGTCGCACGCCGTGACGGCCACCGTGGCGCCCAGCGCGCTGAGTTCCTCCCGCAGCTGGTGCGCCCCCGGCGCGTCGGGGCCGCGCCGACTGGTGAGCAGCAGGTGCCGTACCCCGTGGTGGGTCACCAGCCGCCGCGCGACCAGCCCGCCCAGGGTGCCGGTGCCGCCCGTCACCAGCACGGTGCCGTCGGTGTCCAGCGGGGCGGGCCCGGCCTCGGCGGGCTGGAACCGGCCGAGGCGCGGTACGGAGACGGCACCGGCGTGCACGGCCAGTTGCGGCTCACCCGTCGCGACGGCGGCGGGCAGCAGCCGCCGGGACTCCGCGGCCTCGTCCACGTCGGCCAGGACCACCTGGCCGGGGTGCTCCGACTGTGCCACCCGGACCAGTCCCCATACGGAGGCCATGGCCGGGTCGCGCCGCGCGTCGCGCGTGAGCACCACCAGCAGGGCCCCGGGCTCCGGCTTGCCCAGGTGCTCCTGGATCGCCTCCAGAGCACGGGTGACCAGGGCCCGCGAACGCCGGGGCACGGGCAGGTCCGGTGAGGTGCCGGGACCGGTCAGGTCCAGCAGGTCTCCGGGCACCGACTCGGGCAGCGGGCTCGTCGCATCCACCCCGAGCGGCGTCCAGCCGGTGGCGAACAGCATGTCGGCGGTGCCGCCCTGCTCGCCGATCCGGCCGGCGTCGACCGGGCGGGTGACGAGCCGGCCGACCGAGGCGACCGGAGCACCCGTCGGGTCGGTCACCTCCACGGCGATGTCGTCGGCGCCCACCGGGCGGATGTGCACCCGCAGTGCGGTCGCACCCGTCGCGTGCAGGGCCACCTCGCTCCAGGCGAACGGCAGCCGGACCGGGGCGTCCCCACCGCGGCGGCCGGGCAGGAAGGCGGCGGCGTGCAGGGCCGAGTCCAGCAGCGCGGGATGGAGCAGGAAGGCCGTGGAGACGTCGGCGTCGTCCGGGAGGCCGACCTCGGCGAAGACCTCGTCGCCCTGGACCCAGACAGCCCGCAGGCCCTGGAACAGCGGGCCGAACTCGAACCCGGCCGCCTGCTCCTCCGCGTAGAAGTCGTCCACCGCGACCGCTTCGGCCCCGGCGGGCGGCCAGACCGCAGGACCGGCGAGGGGCAGCGGCTGCGGGACGGCGCTGAGGTGTCCGGTGACGTGCCGGGTCCACGCCGCTTCCGCGTCGGCGTCCCCGGCGCGCGAGTGGACCGTGACCGGCCGCAGGCCGGACTCGTCGGGGTCCCCGACGGACACCCGCAGGTCCGCTGAGCCGGTCGCCGGTACGGCCAGCGGTGTCTCGACCACCAGCTCCGACACCACGGCCGCCCCCAGCTCGTCGCCGGCGCGGACGACCAGTTCGAGCAGCGCGGTGCCGGGCACGAGAACGGTCCCGGACACGGCGTGCTCTGCCAGCCACGGCTGCGTGCGCAGCGACACCCGGTTGGTGAACACCGCTCCGTCCGACTCCGGCAGACGCACCACCGCGCCGAGCAGCGGATGCCCGCTCCGGTCCAGGCCCACGGCGCCGATGTCCATGGCCTTCCCGTCCGTCTTCAGCCAGTAGCGCTGGTGTTGGAAGGGGTAGGTGGGGAGGGGGGTGTGGGGGTTGGTGGGTGTGGTGGGGAGGTGCCAGGTGGGGGTGTGGTGGGTGTGGGTGTGGAGGGTGGCGAGTGCTTGGTGGAAGGTGGTGGGTTCGTGTTGGTTGCGTCGGAGGGTGTGGAGGGTGGTGGTGGGGGTGTGGGGGGTGTGTTGGGTGAGGGTGTCTTCGATGGAGGGGAGGAGGACGGGGTGGGGGCTGGTTTCGATGTAGGTGTGGTGGCCGGTGTCGGCGAGGGTGGTGGTGGCGGTGTGGAAGTGGACGGTTTGGCGGAGGTTTCGGTACCAGTAGTCGCCGGTGAGGTGGGGGCCGTCGATCCATGTGGTGTCGGTGGTGGAGTACATGGGGATGGCCGGGGTGTGGGGGGTGATGTCGGCGAGGAGGTGGGTGAGTTCGGGTTGGAGTTGTTCGACGTGTGAGGTGTGGGAGGCGTAGTCGACGGGGATTTTGCGGGCTCGGATGCCGTGGTCGGTGAGGGTGGTGTGGAGGGTGTCGATGGCGGTGGGGTCGCCGGCCACGACGGTGGTGTGGGGTCCGTTGATGGTGGCGATTTCGATGTGGCCGGTGTGGGGTTGGGTCCAGGGGGTGAGCTCGTGGTGGGGGAGGGGGATGGCCATCATGGCGCCGTGGCTGGCGAGTTGGCGGGCGATGGCTTGGCTGCGCAGGGCGATGATGCGGGCGGCGTCGTCGAGGGTGAGGGCGCCGGCGATGTGGGCGGCGGCGATTTCGCCTTGGGAGTGGCCGATGACGGCGTCGGGGTGGATGCCGTGGTGTTGCCAGAGGCGGGCGAGGGCGGTCATGACGGCGAAGGTGACGGGTTGGACGACGTCGACGCGGTCGAGGGTGGGGGCGTGGGGGGTTCGGCGTAGGACGTCGGTGACGGTCCAGTCCTGGTAGGGGGCGAGGGCGGTGTCGCAGGCGGTGATGGTGTCGGCGAAGACGGGGTGGGTGTCCAGGAGGGTGGCGCCCATGCCGGTCCATTGGGTGCCCTGGCCGGGGAAGACGAAGACGGTTTTGCCGGTGGTGTGGGGGGTGCCGGTGGTCAGGGCGGGGTCGGCGGTGTGCTGGGTGAGGGCGGTGAGGGCGCGGAGCTGGTCGTCGCGGTGGGTGGCGGTGATGACGGCGCGATGTTCGAGGTCGGGCCGGCGGGCGAGGTCGGTGGCGACCTGCACGGGGGTCAGGTCCGGGTGGCGGTGGAGGTGGTCCAGGAGACGCTGGGCGGAGTCGGCGAGCGCGGCGGGCGTGGCCGCAGACAGCTTCCACGGCACCACGGCCGGAGTCGAGTCGGGCTCAGCGGCGGGCTTTTCGACGGGCTGTCCGGTCTGTTCCTGGGTGGGTTCTTCGGGGGGTGCCTGTTCGAGGATGACGTGGGCGTTGGTGCCGCTGACACCGAAGGCGGAGACGGCGGCGCGTCGGGGGCGTCCGGTCTGCGGCCACGGCCGCGACTCGGTGAGGAGCTGGACGGTGCCGGCGGTCCAGTCGAC
>NZ_JBIVJN010000040.1:0-11501 GCF_044750345.1 Streptomyces sp. NPDC088817 | reverse complement strand
GGCAGCAATCTCGTCCGGAGTCACACCCCCTCAACGCCACACCGAACCCGAAAGACACGCACCACCACAGCCGACCTGACCAAGCACTACTAGGGTTCCCGCATGGGCTTGCAGATCAGCGCCACCAACCCGGAGCACCCCGCGCTCCTGCTCCAACTGCCGTGGCGGACACCGCTGGAGGAGTGGCCGGAGGAGTACCTCGTGCCGCTGCCGCGCGGCATATCCCGGCACGTGGTGCGCTACGCCCGCGCCGGCGAGGAGGTGATCGCCGTCAAGGAACTCGCCGAACGCCCGGCGCTGCGCGAGTACGAGCTGCTGCGCGACCTGGACCGGCTCGGCATCCCCGCGGTGGACGCGCTGGGCGTGGTCACCGGCCGCACCGACGGCGCGGGCGAGCCGCTGGAGCCGGTGCTGATCACCCGGCACCTGGGCGGTTCGATGCCGTACCGCTCGATGTTCGAGACCACCCTGCGCCCGGCCACCATGCACCGTCTGATGGACGCCCTGGCCGTCCTGCTGGTGCGGCTGCACCTGGCCGGGTTCGCCTGGGGGGACTGCTCGCTGTCCAACACGCTGTTCCGGCGCGACGCCGGCGCGTACGCCGCCTATCTGGTGGACGCCGAGACCGGCGAGCTGCACCGGCGCCTGAGCCCCGGACAGCGGGAGTACGACCTCGACCTGGCCCGCGTCAACATCAGCGGCGAGCTGCTGGACCTGGAGGCGTCCGGGGCGCTGCACCCCTCGGTGGACCCGATCGAGTTCGGCACCGAGATCTGCGCCCGCTACCGGGGGCTCTGGCAGGAGCTGACCCGTACCTCGGTCTACCCGGCGGGCAAGTACCACTACATCGAGCGCCGGATCAGACGGCTGAACGACCTCGGCTTCGACGTGGCCGAGATGCAGATCGAGAGCTCCGCCACCGGCGACACGGTCACCTTCGTGCCCAAGGTCGTCGACGCCGGCCACCACCAGCGGCAGTTGCTGCGCCTGACCGGCCTGGACACCGAGGAGAACCAGGCGCGGCGGCTGCTGAACGACCTGGAGAGCTGGATGGCCACCCAGGACGACCACGCTCCCGGCGCCGGGCGTCCCCACGCCGCGCGCCCGGAGGTGCTGGCGCACCGCTGGGTGCGGGAGGTGTTCCGCCCCACCGTGCGGGCGGTGCCGCCCGAGCTGCGCGGCACCGTGGATCCGGCCCAGCTCTACCACGAGCTGCTGGAGCACCGCTGGTACCTGTCCGAGCGGGCGCAGCACGACATCGGCCTGGACACCGCCGTGCGGGACTACGTCAGGAACATCCTGCCCGGGGCGCGCGAGGCCCCGGGCACGACGTCCGGGTGAGTCACGGGTGCGGGACGACCGCCACCGGGCAGCCGGCGTGGTGCAGCATCCCGCTCGCGACGGAGCCGATCCGCGCGCCCACCGCCGTCCGGCGTGCCCGGCGTCCGACGACGAGGAGCTGGGCGTTCTCGGCCGCGGCCAGCAGCACCTGGCCCGCGCTGCCCATCTCCACGTGCTCGACGACGGGGACCTCCGGGAAGCGCTCCCGCCACGGCTGGAGCGCCGCGTCCAGCGCCTTGCGCTCGTACGGTTCCAGGCCGCCGGCCTCGTCGAGCAGCCGGAGCGAGCCGGGGCTGTAGGCGAAGACCGGTGGCAGCGTCCAGGCCCGTACCGCCCGCACCCCGGCGCCGCGCGCGGCGGCGGTCGTGAACGCGAACTCCAGGGCCGCCGCGCCGTCCTCGGGGGCGCCCTGCTGGCCCACGACGACCTCCCGGCCCGCGGCCTCGGCGGCGGGGCGGTCCCCGGCGCGCACCAGGACGACCGGCCGCTCGGTGCCGGCGATCGCCTGCTGTCCGACGGAGCCGACCAGGAACCCGACGAGAGCGCCCCGTCCGCGTGAGCCGAGCACCAGCGCGTCCGACACGGCCGCGGCGCCGAGCAGGGCGGGTACGGGATCGTCCTCGACGGCGTCGGCGGTCACGTCCAGGCCCGGATGGCGCTCGGTGACGGTCCTGACGGCCTCGGCCAGCGACTCGCGCACCCACGCGCGCTGGGTGTCCCGGTCGCCCACGTCGAAGGCGTCGTGCACCTCGTGGCGCCAGGCCCGCACCACGCGCAGCGGCAGCCCGCGGCGCTCGGCCTCCCGTGCAGCCCACGCCAGTGCGGCGAGGCTCTCCTCCGATCCGTCCACCCCTGCCGTGATCGGGCGCGTCATGCCGTGTGCCTCCCTGTGTGGTGAGCCAGTTCCCGGTCCAGTCTCCCCCACCGGCCGATCATCACGGCGGGCGGTGGGGGCGGTCGGCGTACCTGGGCGAAACGGGACGGGCGCACATACGATGGTCGGGAGCCGGCGCGGTGGCGACGGAGGCGCACCGGGCCGCCGATCCGAGCACGCGGGGTGACAACCGCATGACACAGGCCCAGGAGCAGGCGCGGACCGTCATCATGACCGTGGACGACGATCCGGGGGTGTCCCGCGCCGTCGCCAGGGACCTCAGGCGGCGCTACAGCGGTTCGTACCGGATCGTGCGCGCCGAGTCCGGCAAGTCCGCGCTGGACGCGCTGCGCGAGCTGAAGCTGCGGGGCGATCCCGTCGCCGTGATCCTGGCCGACTTCCGCATGCCGCGGATGAACGGCATCGAGTTCCTCGAACGGGCCCTGGACATCCACCCGGGCGCCCGGCGGGTGCTGCTGACCGCGTACGCGGACACCGACGCGGCGATCGACGCGATCAACGTGGTCGACCTCGACCACTACCTTCTCAAGCCCTGGGACCCGCCCGAGGAGAAGCTGTACCCGGTCCTGGACGACCTGCTCCAGGTCTGGCGGTGCAGCGACCACCGGCCGGTGCCGAGCACGAAGGTGGTGGGGCACCGCTGGTCGGCGCGGTCCTCCCAGGTACGGGAGTTCCTGGCCCGCAACCAGGTGCCGTACCGCTGGTACTCCTCGGACGAACCGGAGGGCGGGAGGCTGCTTGCCGCGGCCGGGCAGGACGGTCAGCGGCTGCCGCTGGTGGTCACCCCGGACGGCACCCCGCTGCTGGAACCGGAGCCGGCCGAGCTCGCGGCCCACGTGGGGCTCGCGACGACACCGGCGGCCGAGTTCTACGACCTGGTGGTGGTCGGCGGCGGCCCGGCCGGGCTCGGCGCGGCCGTCTACGGTGCCTCGGAAGGGCTGCGGACGGTGCTCGTGGAGCGCTCGGCGACCGGCGGGCAGGCGGGTCAGAGCTCCCGGATCGAGAACTACCTCGGCTTCCCGGACGGCGTCTCCGGCGCCCAGCTCACCGACCGGGCCCGGCGGCAGGCGACGCGGTTCGGCGCGGAGATCCTGACCGCGCGCGAGGTGACCGGGCTGGAGGTCCGCGGGGCGGCGCGGAGCGTGCGCTTCTCCGACGGTTCGGCGGTCTCCGCGCACAGCGTGATCCTGGCGACCGGCGTGTCCTACCGGCAGCTCCCGGCGGCCGGGGTGGAGGAGCTGACCGGGTGCGGGGTGTTCTACGGTTCGGCGCTGACCGAGGCGCCCTCCTGCCAGGGGCAGGACGTCTACATCGTCGGCGGCGCCAACTCCGCGGGGCAGGCGGCGATGTACCTGGCCCGGGGCGCGAAGTCGGTGACCCT
This sequence comes from Streptomyces sp. NPDC088817, assembly GCF_044750345.1. Classification (NCBI taxonomy): domain Bacteria; kingdom Bacillati; phylum Actinomycetota; class Actinomycetes; order Kitasatosporales; family Streptomycetaceae; genus Streptomyces; species Streptomyces sp. NPDC088817. Next base: position 7,884 of record NZ_JBIVJN010000040.1, on the reverse strand, counting down.
GCTGGTGCGCGGGGCGTCGCTGGCGGCGTCGATGTCGTACTACCTGATCCAGCAGATCGACGAGGCCTCCAACATCACGGTCCGCACGGGCACCGTCGTGGACGCCGCGCACGGCTCGGGCCATCTGGAGAAACTGGCCCTGCGCGACACCGCCACCGGGGAGTGCGAACTCGTCGACGCGCAGTGGATGTTCGTGTTCATCGGGGCGGCGCCGCGGACCGACTGGCTGGACGGCACGGTGCTGCGGGACGGCCGCGGGTTCATCCTGTCCGGGCCCGACCTCACCGCCGACGGGCGGCCGCCCCCGGGGTGGGAGCTGGACCGGCCGCCGTACCACCTGGAGACCAACGTGCCCGGCGTGTTCGTCGCCGGTGACGCGCGGGCGGAGTCCGCCAAGCGGGTCGCGTCCGCCGTCGGAGAGGGAGCCATGGCCGTGCTGCTCGTCCACCGGTACCTGGAGCAGTCGTGAACGGGCGGCCGATGCCGTGCGGCACCGGTGAGATCGGCTCGCTGTTCCTGTTCGAGAAGCTGCGTCCCGAGCAGTTGGACCGGCTGTGCGCCCAGGGGCGGGTGGAGAGGTACGAGCCCGGCCCGGTGTACACCGAGGGCGAGCCGGCCACCTGCTTCTACGTGATGATCGAGGGGACGGTGGTGCTCTCCCGCCGGGTCGGCGGCGACGACGTGGAGGTCAGCCGGACCTCGCAGCGCGGGGTGTACTCGGGCGCCATGCAGGCGTACCTCGGGGACCGGCTGCGGCAGGTCTACATCAACTCGATGCGGGTCACGGAGCCGACCCGGTTCTTCGTGCTGCCCGCCGACGCGTTCGCGGACATCATGCGGGAATGGTTCCCGATGGCGGTGCACCTGCTGGAGGGGCTGTTCTTCGGGTCCAAGAGCACCCAGGCGGCCGTCGGGCAGCGGGAGCGGCTGCTGGCGCTCGGCTCGCTGTCCGCCGGGCTGACCCATGAGCTGAACAACCCCGCGGCGGCGGCCGTACGGGCCACCGCGACGCTGCGGGAACGGGTGGCCAAGATGCGGCGCAAGCTCGCCGTGATCGCCGAAGGGCCTTTCTCCCGGGACCAGTTGACCAACCTCATCGAGATCCAGGAGCGTACGGCCGAGCGGGTCGCCAAGGCCCCGGACCTCAGTCCGCTCCAGGCCGCCGACCGCGAGGACGCGCTCACCGACTGGCTGGAGGACCACGGCATCGACCAGGGCGCGCAGTTGGCACCCACCTTCGTGCAGGCGGGGCTCGACGTCGACTGGCTGGACCAGGTCGCGGCGGCCGTCGACGAGGAGATCCTGCCGGGCGCCGTGGGGTGGCTCAACTACACGGTGGAGACGGAGCTGCTGATGGACGAGATCGCGGACTCCACCACCCGGGTCTCCCGGCTCGTGGACGCCGCCAAGCAGTACTCCCAGCTGGACCGCGCCCCGTACCAGGTCGCCGATGTGCACGAACTCCTCGACAGCACCCTGCTGATGCTGTCCGGCAAGATCGGGCCGCGGATCGAGGTCGTCAGGGAGTACGACCGGACGCTGCCGCGGATTCCCGCCTATCCGGCCGAACTCAACCAGGTGTGGACCAATCTGATCGACAACGCGGTGTGCGCCATGGACGGCGCGGGCGGCGGCGAGGGCACGCTGACCGTGCGGACCGCGCTCCAGGACGACCGGCTGCTGGTCGAGTTCCGGGACACCGGTCCCGGGGTCCCGCCGGAGATCCGGGACCGTATCTTCGACCCGTTCTTCACCACCAAGCCGGTCGGCCGGGGCACCGGCCTCGGCCTGGACATCTCCTGGCGGATCGTCGTCAACAAGCACCACGGCGCCATCTGCGTGGAGTCGGTGCCCGGCGACACCCGGTTCCGGGTGCTGCTGCCGCTGAACGCCGCGGACGGGGACGGACCGGCGTCGGCCGGACCGCCGCTCACCGCCGGGGCCCACCCGACCACCGAGGAGCCGACATGACCCGTGACACCGGTATCGACCCCCGTGTGCCGCCCAGCGGCACCGGCTGCGCCGAGTGCGACGCGGCCGGCGGCTGGTGGTTCCATCTGCGGCGCTGCGCCCGTTGCGGCCACATCGGCTGCTGCGACGACTCCCCCGGCAAGCACGCCACCGCCCACCACCGGGCCACGGGGCACCCGGTGATCCGCAGCTACGAGCCGGGCGAGGGCTGGTTCTGGAACTACGACACGAACGAGCTCTACGACTCCGGCCCCGAACTCGCCCCACCCGAACACCACCCGAAGGACCAGCCAACCCCGGGCCCAGCAGGCCGCGTCCCGGCCGACTGGGCAAACACCCTGGGCTGAACCGGCGACCGCAGCCTCCTGGCCATCGTGACGCCGTGACAAGCGCACCGGAGCGTCCCGTTCTCTTCCTCGACGTTGACTTTACCGACCGCCCGTAGGCCTGCCCGTGATGTCCGTCTGGGACTGTGACCAGCACGTCCTGGGCTCGTTTACCGACCGTGTCCAGGACGTTGGCCATGTTCTGGAGTCGGTACGGAGGGCAAGTGGCACGGCACGTCGTGGTCGGGGACTTGAGAGTCCAGCGGATCGACCGGAAGGACGGGCGGCGATCGTGGACGATCGTCTGGCCCGAGGGATCACTGCACACGGAGGCGGACCGGTTCCTGCGGGAACACGAGGGTTCGGGCACGCAGAAGACCTACGCGTACTACCTGGTGGACCATCTGCGCTGGCTGGAGCGCGAGTGTCTGACCTTCGGCACGGTCCAACTGCGTGACCTGGAGAGGTACATGGGGATCGTCGGGGCCGAGATCCGCATGCCGCTCGGAGAACCGTGGCGGGTCGGCAAGCGGCCCTACGGCCGTTCTGCGCTGTCGACCGCGGCGGCCTGTCTGAAGGGCTTCTACCTGCACCAAGCCTCTCTCGGCATCAACAGCGAGCTCGGCAAGAAGCTCGACAAGTCCCGGCTGCCGTCACGGGTGGACCGTCGTCGGTCGTTCCTCGGTCACACGAAGTCGCCGCTGCCCGCGAACCCGCTGGCGCCGAAGGGGCCGCTCCGCCGACACCCGAAGATGTTGCCGGACGGGGCGAGGGAGAAGCTGCTGCAGACGGTGAACGCCGCGCGGGACCGGCTGGTCGTCGACTGGCTGGCCGACGGGGGCCTGCGGATCGGTGAGTTGCGCGGGTTGCACCTGGTCGACCTGCACCTGCGGGAGAACTCGGCCTGCGGCGAGTGCCGCACCCCGCATCTGCACGTCTGCCACCGGCCCGGCAACCCGAACCGGGCCGAGGCCAAGACCAAGCATCCGTGGCAGCTCGAGCGAGGGACGGTCACCGGCGGGCTGATCAAGCGGGTCAGCCCTGCGATGGTGCACTCGTACTTCGAGTACATCACCACCGAGTACCCGCGCGGCACCCGGCACGGCATGCTGCTGGTCCAGCTGCACGGCGCCGACGCCGGCCAGCCGTGGGCACCGGTCGGCGCCCGCCGGATGCTTGGGCGGGCAGGGAAACGCGCTGGCTGGGGCTGGTGAAACCCCATGCCTTCCGGCACACCTTCACCTCGGCGGTTCTCGACGCCGCGGACGGCAACACCCTGATCGCCCGGGACGCAGGCGGTTGGGCCTCGGCTGCGATGGTCGACGACGTCTACGGGCACGTCGACATTCACGATCCGGTCTTCGACGCCGCTCTGCGCACGGTCTGGGGGGAGGGCCGATGAAGCGCCGGGACGCCTTCTTGCTGCCCTTGCTGACGTCGCACCAGAACGACACTCGGACCGGCAGAGATCGTTTGGAGATACTCACCGCGCTCACGAGCGCGCCCTCCTTCGATCCTCTGTTCCGCGACGACATCATTCAAATCCCGCAGGGGCATCAGGTCTATCGATGGTTTTGCCGGGTCCCTGGTTGCGAGCGTGCTACGGGTCTCGGCGATTTCTGCCACACCCATCGAGAAGAGTGGCTTGCGGTCACGAAGAAGGGAGTCAGCCGGTCTACCTTTCTCCGCACTGCTGAACCCTTGGGGCAATCCACCGATCAGTACGGGAACTTCTCCTGCTTGATCTGTCCTGAGCGCCCCGCACGACCGGGCGAGTATCGCCTCTGTGAATTGCATTTCAAGAAGTGGAGCCAGGCACAAGTCGGGAATGAGACCGCTCTCGACTTGGATGAGTGGGGCGCCGAGCAATTTCCCCTTCCAGGGTTTGGCGTCTGCATGGTGCGGGTCTGCCTTCTGTTGGCAGATTCGCCGCTCGGACTATGTCGTCGGCACGGTAATGCCTACCGGAGGGCAGGTTCCCCGGGAGGTGCATCGATTTCGCAGGAATGGTGGCGTGACGACCGATCCGCAGCTAGTCACACGGACCGCAACCAGTTCCAGGAATGGTGCAACGCGGAGATCGCAGTCGCCCTGCCTGCTCAGTTGAATCTGCGCGGCCTGCGCCCGTTGACACAAAAGGAGATCCAGTGGGGTCTGTTCGCCCACACCCAACGGCAGCGTCCGGCCCGCTGGGACGTCACCGCGCTCCGAATGATCGTGAATGCATGTCGCGAAACAGATGCGACCTCAATCATCGATCTGGATATTTCATCCCTGACTAAGACCGCCACAGGGATCACGAAAGAGATTCTCCACGAGTTGCGTCTGGTCTACTTCACGCGCGAGGAGACCAAGGAAGCTGGATTCATTGAAACCAGGCACTTCGGCGTCAGCCTCAATCGCATGGGACTACTTCGCCGGGATCCTGAGTTCACCCCGATGCCCCAGCACTCACAAACTCGACCAACTGCGCCGCGCGATGACCGAATTGGGCGCATTCCTTGAAGTCGACGCCCCTGGCGGGGGTCACGACCCTGCAGTCTTGACGAAGGAGCACGCCGATCGCTTCGTCGCAGACCAGCGGCATCGCGAGGAACATGCCCTCCCCTCCCTGGCCATGGTCCGCTCCGACGGAAAGCAGAGCATCGTCACAATCGGCACACGGTCAATTGTCTTCAACCACACGCGCAAAATCCTCCGCACGGCCATGGATAACGGTGTGACCGACACTCTTGGCCTGGCGAGGGAGTTCGTCGTCGCATTGCCGAATGCCGGCGCAACCGCCTATCCGAAACGTCGACGCCCTTTCCCCGACGAGGTGGCACGCGCGCTGGCCGACGAGCGCAATCTCGCTGAGCTCACGCGTGTTCAGGACCCGCATGACGAGGGCGCGCGGGACATCTGGGAGATCATCGTGACCACCGGACGGCGGCTGGGGGAAGTGACCGAGCTCCGCTGGAACTGCATCGGCCGACTCAACGGCCTCGCGATGCTCTGGCACGACCAGACGAAAGTCGGCAACTACGACGCAGCCATCCGCATCCCCGACTCTCTCTTCGCGCGCATCGCCGAACGTCAGCGCAAGACCCTCAGCCGGTTCGCCGATGAACACGGCTACACACCCACGGGGAAAGAACGCGACGGCCTCGCGCTGTTTCCTACCAACTATCGGAGCACAGACGGGACCATCGCGCTGAGCAGGCCGTGGTTCTACAGCCGTTTCCGCGCCTGGGTCGCCGCTTTGGAAGTTGGCCATTGCGTCCCTCACCAGGCCCGTCACACCCTGGCCACCAGTCTGCTCCGCAAAGGTGCCACCCTCACCCATATCCGGCGCTATCTCGGGCACGTCTCGGACAGGATGGCCGAGCATTACGTGCATCTCTCCAACTCCGATCTGGAGAACGTTCTCGAGCATGTCTGGGTCGCCGGCCCCGGCACTGCCGCTCCGGGGGAACTTCTCGCAGGAAATTCGTCCGACGCTCTCACCAAGGAGCAGGCCCTGGCCATTGCCGTCGATCTCGCCCGCCGCAGCACCCCAGCTGAAGGAGGGTTCTGCACCTTCCAGCCGGTTGTCGACGGCGGTGCTTGCCCCTGGAACCTCGACTGTCACAACTGCGACAAGTTCGTGCTCTCCTGCGCCGACCTTCTCTACTGGCGGCGCAAACGTGAACAGTGGCGCCTGCTGGCAGAGGGCGCCCCGGACGATGCCACCGCCGACTACCTCCACCGCTACTTCGAGCCCACCGCCCGCGCCATCGACGGCCTGGAGAAGGCCCTGGCCGGTCTTGGGCTCCTCGACGACGCACTCGCCCTTGACCTGCGCAAACCCCAGGACTACTTCCAGCGCGTCTGGTCCACGGCCTTCCGCGCCGCCGACCTGGTCAACGCAGGAGACGAAGAACAGAGCGAGTACAGCGCGACGTGCACAACCGACGACGACCACGACCCCGAGCAGGACATCGCATGAAAACCGCTGCCGTTCCCCAACCCCGCACTGCCGCCGCCCTGGCCGCACGGCGCCACAAGACCGAGACCGCCCTGCAGCGAGTCCGCGACGCCATCACCCGGCTCCGGCGCGAGAAAGCCCAGGTCAGCGTCGCCGCTGTCGCCCGTCGCGCGGACGTCTCACGGACCTTTCTCTATGACAATCCCGAGGCCAGAGCCGTCATCGCCTCCGCGATGGCCGAGGCCGGAGACCGCCGAACCCAATTGCTCACCGACCAGGACGAGGAGCGTGAGGCGACCTGGCGCGAACGCGCCCTGAATGCCGAAGACGCCCTCAAGGCCACAGCGAGATCCTCGCCCAGAGGACCCGCATCGGTGAACTACTCAGCCAGATAAGGGACTTGGAAGCCGAGTGGACCAAGGAAGCCATCCAGCGGCTCACCACCGAGAACACCACCCTCAAACAGCGGGTCCGTCAGCTCACGGCCGACAACCGCACCCTCGACGAGCGCCTCAAGGCCGCCCGTTCCAACCTCCGCTTCCAGGACCGCCGCGTCGCCGACCTCGAAGCCCGCATCACCGACCCGGGAACGGCGAACTGACCCTGGTCCGCTGACCAGATCGCGGCCCGTCCACCGTACCGGTGGACGGGCCGCCCCAGCCCGGCGAAACCCACGCGGTCACAGCCCTAGCTTCGGCTGCGCATCATCGACATCAACAGCCCGTGGGTCTCCTCGTCGGCGGCGACCACAAGCCCACGACCCGCCTCGCCAATCGGGGCACCGTCGATCCCGGTGACAACACAGCCAACAGCCCGGCACAACGCGATACCGGCCGCGAAATGCACGCTCCCGGAGAGGTCGCCGCCATCGGTGACATACGCGGCGCGCTTGCCGGCAGCCACCCAGGCCAGCGCCAGCGTCGTGGATACGACGCGCGGCCGGAAACGCTCGACGAACTCAGGGCGGGCCAGCAGATCCACTGCCCGGAATCCCGGCGCACTCGGGAACGGCGGATCCAGGTTGACGTCCACCAATCGGGTAGACGGCGTGGGCGCCAGCAGTGCGTCGTCGACCCCGTCATGCCGCACCCAGGCGGTCTCGCCATTGGTGAAAAAGACCTCACCGCTGAACGGGTCGGCCACCGCCGCCGCGCCATCGCGCAGCGCCACGTTGACAGCCACCAGCATGTTGCCCACGGCGTAGTTCAGCGTGCCGCACAGGGGGTCCACCAACCACTGGCGCACAGTGTCGGCGGCACCCTGCTGCCCGCCTTCCTCGCCGAGCACCGCATCATCGGGCCGTGCGGCACGGATGACGCCGAGGATCGCCTTCTCTGCCTCCACATCAGCGGCGGTGGCGAAGTCCCCGGCACCCTTGTCGATGCGGCTGAGCCGCTGGCCGTACATGTTGCGGACCACGTCCGCGCCAGCCCGCGCCCCGGCTATCGCGACTGCAGCATCGTCGGAGCTCGCGTATGAGTCGATCATGCCGTGCAGACTATCGAGGCGATAGCTATCGCCCCGGCGAACCTTCCCGGTCAGAGCACTAGTAGTACTTCGTTAGGTTGGTTGGCGTGGGTGGTGTTCTGGCGGAGCTGAAGCGGGGATGCTGCGGTGGCAGGTGGGGCATGTGCCGGTCCA
>NZ_JBIVJN010000039.1:0-14148 GCF_044750345.1 Streptomyces sp. NPDC088817 | reverse complement strand
CTCACCCTCTCGGGCTTTCCTCCGGGCGCTTCCCTTCGGTGTTTCCGACTCTATCAGATCTTTTTCCGATCCGATTTCCTCGGTGCTTTCCAGGTATCCGCTCTCGCGTTTCCCTTTCCGGCGGTTCCGACTTTATCAGAGATTCTGAGTCGGTTTTCCGCCGGTTCCGGGTGTGCCCCCCGAAGCGCTTGAAGCCTTCGGGTTCCCGTCCTGGCGGAGCCGTAAACGTACTGGAGCGGGGCGCCCCGATGCAAATCGAGGTGCCCCGCTCCCAGTTCACGTGTCCCGGGGGACGTACGCGGGTCAGACCTCCACGACGACCGGCAGGATCATCGGCCGGCGCCGGTAGGAGTCCGAGACCCACTTGCCGAGGGTGCGGCGGATGAGCTGCTGGAGCTGGTGGGAGTCCGCGATGCCCTCCTGGGCGGACTTCTCCAGCGCCTCCGCGATCTTCGGGATGACCGCCGCGAAGGCGGAGTCCTCGATGCCCGAGCCGCGGGCCTGGACGTGCGGGCCGCCGGTGACCTTGCCCGTGGTGGAGTCGACCACCACGAAGACCGAGATGATGCCCTCGTCGCCGAGGATCTTCCGGTCCTTCAGCGCGGGTTCGCCGACGTCGCCGACCGAGAGGCCGTCCACGTAGACGTAGCCGGCCTGGACCTTGCCGGAGATCCTGGCCTTGCCCTCGACCAGGTCGACCGTCACACCGTCCTCGGCGATGACGATCCGGTCGTGCGGGACTCCGGTGAGGGCGCCCAGTTCGGCGTTGGCTCGCAGATGGCGCCATTCGCCGTGGACCGGCATGAGGTTCCGCGGGCGGCAGATGTTGTAGAAGTACAGCAGCTCGCCGGCCGAGGCGTGGCCCGAGACATGGACCTTGGCGTTGCCCTTGTGCACGACGTTGGCGCCCCAGCGGGTCAGGCCGTTGATGACCCGGTACACCGCGTTCTCGTTGCCCGGGATCAGCGACGACGCCAGGATCACCGTGTCGCCCTCGACGATGCGGATCTGGTGGTCGCGGTTGGCCATGCGGGACAGGGCCGCCATCGGCTCGCCCTGCGAGCCGGTGCAGACGAGCACGACCTCGTGGTCGGGCAGGTCGTCCAGGGTCTTGACGTCGACCACCAGGCCCGGCGGCACCTTCAGGTAGCCCAGGTCCCGGGCGATGCCCATGTTGCGGACCATGGACCGGCCGACGAAGGCGACCCGGCGGCCGTACTCGTGCGCGGCGTCCAGGATCTGCTGGATGCGGTGGACGTGACTGGCGAAGCTCGCCACGATGATCCGCTTGCGGGCGCCGCCGAAGACCTGGCGCAGCACGTTGGAGATGTCCCGCTCGGGCGGGACGAAGCCCGGCACCTCGGCGTTGGTGGAGTCCGCGAGGAGGAGGTCGATGCCTTCCTCGCTCAGCCGCGCGAACGCGTGCAGGTCGGTCAGGCGGTTGTCCAGCGGGAGCTGGTCCATCTTGAAGTCGCCGGTGTGCACGACCATGCCCGCGGGGGTGCGGATGGCGACCGCGAGGGCGTCCGGGATGGAGTGGTTGACCGCGATGAACTCGCAGTCGAAGGGGCCGACGCGCTCGCGCTGTCCTGCCGCCACCTCCAGGGTGTACGGGCGGATGCGGTGTTCCTGGAGCTTGGCCTCGATGAGGGCGAGGGTCAGCTTGGAGCCGATGAGGGGGATGTCCGGCTTCTCGCGCAGGAGGAACGGGACACCACCGATGTGGTCCTCGTGGCCGTGCGTGAGGACGATGCCCTCGATGTCGTCGAGGCGGTCCCGGATGGACGTGAAGTCCGGCAGGATCAGGTCGATTCCGGGCTGCTCCTCCTCGGGGAAGAGCACTCCGCAGTCGACGATCAGCAGGCGGCCGCCGTATTCGAAGACGGTCATGTTCCGGCCGATCTCGCCGAGACCGCCGAGGGGGGTGACCCTCAGACCGCCGTCGGGGAGGCGCGGGGGCGAACCCAGTTCAGGATGCGGATGACTCAAAAGACTCTCCTCAAACACGCGCGCCACGTACCGGTGGGCACGTGGCGCGCGTGACGTTCGTGCAGAAGCAGTTGTCATGGTGGGTCGCGGGCACCGGTGGCCCGCTTATTCAGTTGTCAGGCCTCGGGTGTCACGGGGTGGTGCGAAGTCTCGTTGTCAGAGCTGTACCCCGCCGGCGGCAAGATCGATCTTGAGCTGCTCGGTCTCCTCGGGCGTGAGCTCGACCATCGGGGCCCGCAGCGGACCGCCGGGCAGGCCCTGGAGGGCGAGCGCGGCCTTGGTGGTCATGACGCCCTGGGTGCGGAACATGCCGGTGTACACCGGGAGCAGCTTCTGGTGGATCTCGGTGGCCTTCTGGACGTCGCCCGCGGTGTACGCCTCGACCAGGGCGCGCAGCTCCGGGGTGACGACGTGGCCGACGACGGAGACGAAACCGACCGCGCCCACCGAGAGCAGCGGCAGGTTCAGCATGTCGTCGCCGGAGTACCAGGCGAGACCGGAGCGCGCGATGGCGCAGCTGGCCCGGCCGAGGTCGCCCTTGGCGTCCTTGTTCGCGACGATCCGCGGGTGCTCGGCGAGGCGGACGATCGTCTCGGTGTTGATCGGGACGCCGCTGCGGCCGGGGATGTCGTAGAGCATGACCGGCAGGTCGGTGGCGTCGGCGATGGCCTTGAAGTGCCGGTACAGGCCCTCCTGCGGGGGCTTGTTGTAGTACGGCGTGACGGTCAGCAGGCCGTGCGCGCCGGCCTGCTCGGCGGCGCGGGCCAGTTCGAGGCTGTGCCGGGTGTCGTTGGTGCCGACGCCCGCCACGACGTGGGCACGGTCGCCGACCGCCTCCCGGACCGCGCGCACGAGGTCCGTTTTCTCCGCATCGCTGGTGGTGGGGGACTCGCCGGTGGTGCCGTTGACGATCAGGCCGTCGTTGCCTGCGTCCACCAGGTGGGCGGCGAGCCGCTGCGCGCCGTCGAGGTCGAGTGCGCCGTCCGCCGTGAAGGGCGTGACCATGGCGGTGAGGACCCGCCCGAAGGGGGTCTGCGGAGTCGAGGTCGGAGCCATGGGTAACACGCTACTCGCTGCTCAAGGTGGGGGCTGCCCTCGGGGGGCGGGCCGACGGGTCCCGGCAAAGATGGAACCCGGCACTGCCTGCTCGGGGGTTCAAGCAGTGCCGGGTCCGTTTGATCAGGCTAGATGAACTTCTGCAAGCCCCGCAATCCGGACACTTCGCCCGGCTGAACCGTACATCTGTACCTGCGCGGGTGGACGGCCGCCGGCTACGGCGCGACCCGGCCGTTGGCGTTGAAGGCGGCGTGGGTCAGCGGCATGAGCGCGGCCCACTCGGCCTCCATCTTCTCGCCCACCATCTCGATCTCCCGCTGCGGGAAGGACGGCACCTTGGCCAGCTCGTGCTGGGTGCGCAGACCGAGGAAGTGCATCAGCGAGCGGGCGTTGCAGGTGGCGTACATCGACGAGAACAGGCCGACCGGCAGGACCGAGCGGGCCACCTCGCGGGCGACACCGGCCCCGAGCATCTCCTGGTAGGCCTCGTACGCCTCTTGGTAGGAGTCCGCCATGACCCGGCCGACCAGCTCCTGCTGGGCCTGGGTGCCCTCGACGAACCGGTACTTGCCCGGGCGGCCCTCCTGCACGAGCTTGCGGGACTCGTCGGGGACGTAGAAGACCGGCTCCAGCTCGCGGTAGCGGCCGCTCTCCTCGTTGTACGACCAGCCCACGCGGTGCCGCATGAACTCGCGGAAGACGAAGATCGGGGCGCTGATGAAGAAGGTCATCGAGTTGTGCTCGAAGGGGCTGCCGTGCCGGTCCCGCATCAGGAAGTTGATCAGGCCCTTCGAGCGCTCGGGGTCCTTGTCCAGCTCGGCCAGGGACTGCTCGCCGAGAGTGGAGACGCGGGCCGCGAACAGCACGTCTGCGTCCGACGCGGCGTGCTTGACCAGTTCGACGGTGACGTCGCTGCGGAAGCTGGGCTTCGGGTCGTCGGCGGGGGTGGCGGTCACGGCTGGGCGGGTCCCTTCCTTCACGTCTGACGGGCGGCGCCCACTCTACGGCCCGCCTCCGGCATCGGGGCGTTCGATGCCCGGGTGCGACATCTTTGGTGAAGATCTGCGATTTCGGCGGAACCGGGCACCTTTTGGGACACTCGGTCGTCTGTATGGGTGAGACACCCCCGTTCGACCCCCCGGGAAGGAGTCGTACCTCCGATGCTCCGTCGGCGCGAGCCCGTACCGTTCGCCTTCGTCGCCGAAGCCGACCGGTTCCGCAGCAATGTCGCTCCCCCGCCCCGCGAGCGCGCGTCCACCGGCCGAATAGCCGGGCGCTGCCTGCTGGGGCTGACCATCGTCGCCGCGCTCGTGGGCTCCGTGATCCTCGGCACGCCCGCGCTGACCATCAGCCACTCCCCCGCCGAGACCCAGCAGTCCCAGGTCTCTCCCGGTCACTGAGCCGGTGCGGGCGCCGGGCCACCGCCCGGGTGGCCCGGCGGGCACCTCCCCCGGACCCCCACGGGTGGTGGACACGGATCCATGCGGATAGCCTCACCGGGCACAGCCCACGCATGGATTGAGTGAGGACCAGCCGTGCCCCTGTCCTTCCTGACGGCCGACCGCGCCTTCGACGCGGCGGACGACGTAGCGCTTCCGTTCGACGACCGCGAGCGCTGGCGACGCCCCTACCGGCCCGGGCCATGGCGCGTGGGGGTGGCCGCACTCGTGCTGCTGCTCGCCTCCTTCGTGCTGCTCGCGGGGGTGGTCACGGCGCTCACCGCCACGCTGTCCTCCGCCGGTTTCTGCTTCGTCGTCGCCCTGGTGCTGATCGCCTGCGCGCTGCGGATGCTGCGCATGGGCGTCTGGGTCAGCGCGCGCGGGCTGCGGCACGTGAGCTTCCCCGTCACCCGTACGACGCCGTGGGCGCAGGTCGCCGGCGTGCGGACCGTGCAGCAGCCGGTGCGCTGGCTGGGGCTGCCGCGCACGGTGCAGGGCCAGGCGCTGGCGCTCAGCCGCGCGGGCCGTGGGCAGCAGGAGCTGCCGCCGCTGATGACCACGCACAACGCCGACTTCCTGGGGCGCACCGAGGCGTTCGACCGCGCGGCGGACGCGGTGGAGGCGTGGGCGGAGGAGAACCGGAAGGGCTGACCCCGGCCGACGGCATGCCTGAGGGGCCCGGTCCGCGTGTGCGGACCGGGCCCCTCCGCGTTCACGGGGTGCTCCGGGTGTCAGACGGTCTGCACCGGCTTGCCGTCGTGCAGGGCGATCGCCCGCTGCATCGCCTTGCGGGCCCGGGGGGTGTCGCGCGCGTCGTGGTAGGCGACGGCGAGACGGAACCAGGTGCGCCAGTCGTCGGGGGCCGCCTCCGTCTCTGCCCTGCGCTCGGCGAAGACCCGGTCCGCCGAGTCACGGTCGATGCGCCCGCTGGGCGTGCGGCTCAACTCGTCGACGGGCAGGCCCCCTTCGGCGTCGAGCTCGGCGGCGAGCTGGTTGGCCCGGCGGACGAACTGGGTGTTCTTCCACAGGAACCACAGGCCGATCACCGGCAGGATCAGCACGGCGATCCCGAAGGCGACGGTGACGGGTGTGCCGTACTGGATGAGCATGACGCCGCGGCTGCCGACCAGGACGAAGTAGAAGACCAGGACGGCGGCCGTGACGAGATAGGTGATCTTCGCGCGCATGAGGGGCTTCGGGGCTCAGTTCAGGTCGAGGAAGTGCTCCAGGCCGACGGTCAGGCCCGGAGTGGTCACCACGCGGCGCGCGCCGAGCAGGATGCCCGGCATGAAGCTGCTGTGGTGGAGCGAGTCGTGGCGGACGGTGAGCGTCTCCCCCTCGCCGCCCAGCAGGACCTCCTGGTGGGCGAGGAGTCCGCGCAGGCGCACGGAGTGGACCGGCACCCCGTCGACGACGGCGCCGCGCGCTCCGTCCAGGGCGGTGACGGTGGCGTCCGGCGCGGGGGCCGAGCCCGCCTCGGCCCGGGCCTCGGCGATGAGCTGCGCGGTGCGCGTGGCGGTGCCGGACGGGGCGTCGGCCTTGTTCGGGTGGTGCAGCTCGATGACCTCGACCGATTCGAACCAGGGCGCGGCGATCTGCGCGAACTTCATGGTGAGCACGGCGCCGATGGAGAAGTTCGGGGCGATGAGCACACCGGTCTGCGGGGACTGGGCCAGCCAGCCCCGCAGCTGCGCGAGGCGGTCGTCGGTCCAGCCGGTGGTGCCGACGACGGCGTGGATGCCGTGCCGTACGCAGAAGTCGAGGTTGCCCATGACCGACCCGGGGGTGGTCAGTTCGACCGCGACCTGCGCGCCGGTCTCGGCGAGGGTCTCCAGCTTGTCGCCCCGGCCGAGGGCGGCGACCAGTTCCATGTCCTCGGCGGCCTCCACCGCCCGTACCGCCTCGGACCCGATCCGGCCCCTGGCACCGAGGACCGCCACGCGCAGCTTGCTCATCTCTTGCTTCCTTACCACCGGTGGACGGACAGAGGGTTAGGCGACCGCGTCGTGCAGACGCTCGGCCTGCTTGTCCTTGAGCGGGCCGATGACCGACAGCGACGGGCGCTGTCCCAGGATGTCCCGGGCGACCGAGCGGACCTCGTCCGGGGTGACCGCGGCCATCCTGGCGAGCATGTCGTCGACGGAGATCTGCTCGCCCCAGCACAGTTCACTCTTGCCGATACGGTTCATCAGCGCACCCGTGTCCTCCAGGCCGAGGACGGTGGAGCCCTGGAGCTGGCCGATGGCGCGGCCGATCTCGTCGTCGGTGAGTCCGTTCTCGGCGACGTGGTCGAGTTCGTCCCGGCAGATCCTCAGTACGTCGTGCACCTGGCTCGGGCGGCAGCCGGCGTAGACACCGAACAGTCCGCAGTCGGCGAAGCCGGAGGTGTACGAGTACACGCTGTAGGCCAGGCCGCGCTTCTCCCGGACCTCCTGGAAGAGGCGGGAGGACATACCGCCGCCGAGTGCGGTGTTCAGCACGCCCAGGGCCCAGCGCCGGTCGTCGGTGCGGGCCAGGCCCGGCATGCCGAGGACGACGTGCGCCTGCTCCGTCCTGCGGTTCTGCAGCTCGACCCGGCCGGCGGTGCGCAGGGTGCGCCGTCCGTCGCGCGGGGCCAGGGGGACGGCGTGGGCGTCGCCGAGGGCGCCGGCCTTCTCGAAGGCGGCGCGGACCTGGCGTACGACCTTGGCGTGGTCGATGTTGCCGGCGCAGGCGACCACCAGGTGGGTGGGGTCGTAGTGCTTCTTGTAGAAGCGGCGGATGCGGTCGGCGGTGAGGGCGTTGACCGTGTCGACCGTGCCGAGGACGGGACGGCCGAGGGCGTTGTCGCCGAACATGGTGTGCGCGAACAGGTCGTGCACGCAGTCGCCTGGGTCGTCCTCGGTCATGGCGATCTCTTCGAGGATCGCGCCGCGCTCGACGTCGACGTCCTCCTCGAGGATCAGCGAGCCGGTGAGCATGTCGCAGACCACGTCGATGGCGAGGGGCAGGTCGGTGTCGAGCACGCGCGCGTAGTAGCACGTGTACTCCTTGGCTGTGAACGCGTTCATCTCGCCGCCGACTGCGTCGATCGCGGCGGAGATGTCCAGGGCGGACCGGCGGGACGTGCCCTTGAAGAGCAGGTGCTCCAGATAGTGCGTGGCGCCGTTGAGCGCGGGGGTCTCGTCGCGGGAGCCGACGTGCGCCCAGATGCCGAAGGTGGCGGAGCGCACGGAGGGCAGGGTCTCGGTGACGACGCGCAGGCCGCCCGGGAGGGTGGTCCTGCGGACGGTGCCGATGCCGTTCTGGCCCTTGACGAGGGTTTGGGTACGGGCGACGGCCCGCGCCTCCGAGGAGGTGCGGGCCGTCGCCTTGAAGCCTCGGGACGTCACTTGTCGGCGTCGTCCTTCTTGTCGTTGCCGTCTTCCTCGCCCTCGATCACGGGGATCAGGGAGAGCTTCCCGCGGGAGTCGATCTCGGCGATCTCGACCTGGACCTTGTGGCCCACGCCGAGCACGTCCTCGACGTTCTCCACGCGCTTGCCGCCGGCCAGCTTGCGGATCTGCGAGATGTGCAGCAGACCGTCCTTGCCGGGCAGCAGGGAGACGAACGCGCCGAAGGTGGTCGTCTTCACGACCGTGCCCAGGTAGCGCTCGCCGACCTCGGGCATCGTCGGGTTGGCGATGCCGTTGATCGTGGCACGGGCGGCCTCGGCGGACGGGCCGTCGGCGGCACCGATGTAGATCGTGCCGTCGTCCTCGATGGTGATCTCGGCGCCCGTGTCCTCCTGGATCTGGTTGATCATCTTGCCCTTGGGGCCGATGACCTCGCCGATCTTGTCGACCGGGATCTTCACGGTGATGATCCGCGGCGCGTTCGGGGACATCTCGTCCGGCGTGTCGATCGCTTCCATCATCACGTCGAGGATGTGGAGGCGGGCGTCACGGGCCTGCTTGAGGGCGGCGGCCAGGACGGAGGCCGGGATGCCGTCCAGCTTGGTGTCGAGCTGGAGGGCGGTGACGAACTCCTTGGTGCCGGCGACCTTGAAGTCCATGTCGCCGAAGGCGTCCTCCGCACCGAGGATGTCGGTGAGGGTCACGTAGTGCGTCTCGCCGTCGATCTCCTGGGAGATCAGACCCATGGCGATACCGGCGACGGGGGCCTTCAGCGGCACACCGGCGTTCAGCAGCGACATGGTGGAGGCGCAGACCGAGCCCATCGAGGTCGAGCCGTTGGACCCGAGGGCCTCGGAGACCTGACGGATCGCGTACGGGAACTCCTCGCGCGTGGGCAGTACCGGCACGAGCGCGCGCTCGGCGAGGGCGCCGTGGCCGATCTCGCGGCGCTTGGGGGAGCCGACGCGGCCGGTCTCACCGGTGGAGTACGGCGGGAAGTTGTAGTTGTGCATGTAGCGCTTGCGGGTCACCGGGGAGAGGGTGTCCAGCTGCTGCTCCATGCGGAGCATGTTCAGGGTGGTGACGCCCAGGATCTGGGTCTCGCCACGCTCGAACAGCGCGGAGCCGTGCACCCGCGGGATGGCCTCGACCTCGGCGGCCAGCGTGCGGATGTCGGTGACACCGCGGCCGTCGATGCGCTTCTTCTCCTTGATGACGCGCTCACGGACCAGGGTCTTGGTCAGCGAGCGGTACGCGGCGGAGATCTCCTTCTCGCGGCCCTCGAACTCGGGGAGCAGCTTCTCGGCGGCCAGCCCCTTGACGCGGTCCAGCTCCGTCTCGCGCTCCTGCTTGCCGGCGATGGTGAGCGCCTGGGCCAGCTCGGGGCGGACGGCGGCGGTCAGCGCCTCCAGGACGTCGTCCTGGTAGTCGAGGAAGATCGGGAACTCGCCGGTCGGCTTGGCGGCCTTGGCGGCGAGGTCCGACTGGGCGCGGCAGAGCACCTTGATGAAGGGCTTCGCGGCCTCCAGACCGGCGGCGACGACCTCCTCGGTGGGAGCCTCGGAGCCGCCCTCGACCAGCTTGATGGTCTTGTCGGTGGCCTCGGCCTCGACCATCATGATCGCGACGTCGCCGTCCTCCAGGACGCGGCCGGCGACCACCATGTCGAAGACGGCGTCCTCGAGCTCGGTGTGTGTCGGGAACGCGACCCACTGGCCGCGGATCAGCGCGACGCGGACGCCGCCGATCGGGCCGGAGAAGGGCAGGCCGGCCAGCTGCGTCGACGCGGACGCGGCGTTGATCGCCACGACGTCGTACAGGTGGTCGGGGTTGAGCGCCATGACGGTGCAGACGACCTGGATCTCGTTGCGCAGGCCCTTCCTGAAGGACGGGCGCAGCGGGCGGTCGATCAGGCGGCAGGTGAGGATGGCGTCCTCGGACGGACGGCCCTCACGGCGGAAGAAGGAACCGGGGATCTTCCCGGCCGCGTACATGCGCTCCTCGACGTCGACCGTCAGCGGGAAGAAGTCGAGCTGGTCCTTCGGGTTCTTGGACGCGGTGGTGGCCGACAGCACCATGGTGTCGTCGTCCAGGTACGCGACGGCGGAGCCGGCGGCCTGCTTGGCCAGGCGGCCCGTCTCGAAGCGGATGGTACGGGTGCCGAAGGGGCCGTTGTCGATCACGGCTTCGGCGTAGTGGGTCTCGTTCTCCACTAGCGTTTTCTCCTCGTCGTCGTCCTCCCGCCCGTGTGGCGGGTGGACGGTGGCGGAGAGGCGCTCCGTCCGGTGCGGGCCGGTCTTCGATCGAAGCACCCGGGGTTCACTTCTCCCGGGGGCCACTACCGAGGACCGGCGGCGGCGAGGTGCGCTCCTCCTCGTTCGTCTTGGGCGGGACATGCCGTGCCCGCCTGGGGCGGGCCCTGTCACGCCGTGTCACAGGTACTGCTACTGCGTCGTACAGCTACTGCGTCGTGCTACCACACTACAAAGCGGCACCGACACTCCGCACGTTCCCGTGCGTTCCCTTACGTACGGCAAAGGGAGCGGTCCCCTGGTCTCCCGGGAACCGCTCCCTTCACGACGTCCTACTTGGCGCCCGCCGCACCACGGCGGATGCCGAGGCGGTCGACCAGCGCACGGAAGCGCTGGATGTCCTTCTTGGCGAGGTACTGCAGCAGGCGGCGGCGCTGACCGACCAGGATCAGCAGACCACGGCGGGAGTGGTGGTCGTGCTTGTGGGTCTTGAGGTGCTCCGTCAGGTCGGAGATCCGACGGGACAGCAGAGCGACCTGGACCTCGGGGGAGCCGGTGTCACCCTCCTTGGTACCGAACTCGGTGATGATCTGCTTCTTCGTTGCGGCGTCGAGCGACACTCGTACTCCTCATGCTCCGTGAGTGGCCTCCGAGTGCCCCCGGTCTTCGTCTCGGGGGAGCTTCCCTGACTCGGGAGGCGGGGATCCGCTGAGCGCGGCCTCCAGGGCCCGCAGGACTTCCTGCGAGAGCTCCGGGGGTGCGTACACAAACGGCCGTGACACAGCGTACCAGGCCGCGACGGTCCGATTTCCCCCGGTTCTCCGATCCTGCCGCGGGGGGCCGGCGGGCCACTAGGGTGAGCGCGGCACGGTTGGGCTCGTCTGGAAGGGGTCGCTGCGACATGGCGGAGACGGAAGCGGAGATCAAGGCCCGCAAGGAACGCGAGCGCGACGAACTGTACGCGCTCGACATCTCCGGTGTGCGGTGGCACTGCGCGCCGGGCACGGAGGAGCACGAGGAGCGCGTCGAGATCGCCTATCTGCCCGACGGCGCCGTCGCCATGCGGTCCTCCCTCGACCCGGAGACGGTGCTGCGCTACACGGAGGCGGAGTGGCGGGCGTTCGTGCTGGGCGCGCGGGACGGCGAGTTCGACCTGGAGCCCGCTCCTCACAACGGGGGGCTCGCGTCCGAGTGAGGGGCGCGCGCACATGAAAGGGGGCGGCACGTGCGCGTGCCGCCCCCTTTCGTCGGCCTGCGTGACGGGCGGGCGTGGTTGACGGATCGGTCCTTCAAGGCCCTTGCCGGGCGGGCCGGTTCGTGAGCCGTGGTGTCCTGGGGTTCGGGGTTCGTCTTCTGTACGGCTTGGGCACGGATGTGCCCGGTTTACTTGCGGATGCCTTGCTGTGTACGGCGATTCGGGACAGGTTGCCGTCAAGTGGCCGGGCACCGGGGGACGGAGAGGCCTGCCATGGTGAGTCTCCTGGTGATTAGGCTGGGACAGGGGGCGCGATGTCGGAACCCGTGGAACGGACGTCGTCGTCACGGGGGGGAAGTCGGTGGATCGGACGGCCTCGAACGACCAAGGACGACGAGAAATGGTCGCCCCCGCACGGCATTGAGGGCGCTCGACCACACCAGGAGGAACTGTGAGCAGCGATCGGGACGGGATCCGCGGGGGCTGGGCCACGCCCGGCGACGACCAGCCCGACGCGGCGTCCGCCATCGAGACGACGGGCGAGTTCACGATCGACTACGCGCCGCCCGCCTGGTACACGCAGAACGCGTCGGGCGGGTCGGGGCAGTCGGCTGACGCGGCGGGTGGGGCGGCCGGTGCGGCCGGGGGCCCTTCTGCTGGTGCACCGGTTCCGCCGGGGGCACCCGTTCCGCCGGGGACTCCGGCTGCGACGGGCGGTGCCGGGCGGCCGGCCGCTCCGAGCGGTCCGGTGCCTGGGCTGACTCCGCCGCCGCACGCCACGGCGACGCCGGGGGCGCCCTTCTCGCCACCGGCTTCTGCGCCGGGGGCGCCCTTCTCGCCGCCTGCGCCGGGGGCGCCTTTCCCTCCGCCGGCACCCGCGCCGGGGGTGTCCCTCACTCCGCCCGCCCCTGCGCCGGGGGTGCCGTTCACGCCGCCTCCGCCCGCGCCGGGCTCACCTTTCACTCCGCCGAACCCTGCGCCTGGAGCGTCGTTCACTCCGCCTCCGCCCGCGCCGGGCGCGCCTTTCACTCCGCCCGCTCCCGCACCGGGGGCGCCGCTCACGCCGCCGGCTCCCGCACCGGGCGCGCCCTTCACGTCTCCTCCGCCGTCGGCGGGCGGCCCGGTCGCCGTGCCGAAGCTGCCGGTGGGCAGCGGGTTCGAGCCGCAGCAGGCGGCGGATTCGCCGGAGGCGGATCCGGCCGGTGCCGCGTCACCGGCGGCGGTGCCGCACCTTCCGGTGGGCGGGTTCGCCCCGGGCGCGGGTGCCGGAGCCGGTGACCTCGAGAGCGGTGCCACCATGCGGATCTCCACCGTCTCTGTACGGCGGGAGGCGGCGCAGGCGGCCGACGAGCAGGGCGAGGCGCCCGGCGCCGAGGACGGGGAGGACGAGTCGACCGCAGTGGCGGACACGGACTCCGAGGCCGGGACCGGGGCTGGTGCCGCGGCTCACGAGGCGGAGGAGTCCGGGGAGACCGACGTGTCCGGGCTTCGGGACGGCTCCGACGCCGCGGAGGATGTGGCTGAGGACGTCGACTCGGGCGACGCGGACGCGGTCCCTGCGGACGCTGAGGCCGAGGCGTCGGAGTCCGCCGAGCCCGCCGACGCTGAGGCCGAGGGGGACGAAGTCGAGGAGACGACGTCCGCCGAATCCTCGGATGCCGAGGGGACGGAGGAGCACGCGGAGGCAGAGGCGGACAGCCCGGATGCCTCGGTGTCCGACACCGACGTGGCGGACGGCGCGCCCGAGGAATCCACTGCCTCGGTCTCCGAGTCCGTCCCCGCCGAACCCGAGGACGCCGCTCCGGAGGACTCGACGCCCGCCGCCGAACCGCAGAACTCTGCCCCGCAGGACTCGGAGCCGCAGGACGCCGTTCCGCACAAGCGGGAGTCCGAGCCCGAGGACGCCGTTCCGCAGGACTCCGTTGTCCAGGCGGCCCCGGCCTCCCAGGACACGGCGTCCCAGGAGGCCGCCCCCGCGGCGGCCGCCGAGGCTTCGCAGGGCGCGCCCGCCGCCTGGGCGCCGCCGCCGGTCCCGCAGGGTCCGGTGCCGCCCCTGCCGCCGTCGTACCAGCCCGCGTCGGCGGCCCAGTGGTCCGACGAGCCGCAGCCGACGGCTCCGCAGGGTCAGCCGCACGAGTCGGCCCAGCAGCCGGCCTTCCAGCCGCAGGCACCTCAGCCTGCCCCCGCTACCTGGACTCCGCCCGCCGCACCGCCACCGCCGCCCCCGGCATCCGCTCCAGCGGCCCCGCAGCAGGGCTACGGCTTCCCGCACCCCGGCAACCCCGGCCCGCAGCAGCCGACCGCCCCTACGGAACCCCCGTCCAACCCCCCGGTCGGGTACGGCTTCCCCCAGCCCGGCACCCCCGGTGTGCAGCCCGCGAGCCAGCCGCCGACCAGCCCCGCCGCACCTCCCGCCAACCCGCAAGCCGGATACGGCTTCCCCGGCGCCCAGCAGCCGGCACCCGCCCCCGCCGTGCCCCCGGTCGGCCCCCAGGCCGGATACGGCTTCCCGCAGCCCGGCACCCCCGGTGCTCAGCCCTCGGGCCAGCCGCCGGTCGCCCCCACCACTCCCCAAGCCGGATACGGCTTCCCCGGCCCCGGCGCTCCCGGCGCCCAGCAGCCGCCCGCGCAGCAGCCGGCAACCGCCGCCGACCCGGCCCCGGCCGACCCCCAGGCCGGATACGGCTTCCCGCAACCCGGCACCCCCGGTGCGCAGGCCTCACCGACGGTCCGGCCTCCGGCGGACCACAGCACTCCCCAGGCCGGATACGGCCTCCCCGGCACCCAGCAGCCGCCCACGCAGCAGCCCGCACCCGCCGCCACCCCGACCTCGGCCGACCCCC
>NZ_JBIVJN010000038.1:0-21991 GCF_044750345.1 Streptomyces sp. NPDC088817 | reverse complement strand
TGACAGCGGTCACTGACGTGTGATCTTGAAATGGGTGAGGGCCTTCTGGCTCGGTGTGGATTGCGACATCTGCACCGGCGACCAGAAAGGCCCTCATGCCGCACCGTAACGCACCGCTGACCGAGACCGGACGCCTGCGTCTGGCCCGCTGCGTCGTCGAGGACAACTGGCCCCTGCGGCGGGCGGCGGAACGGTTCCAGGTCTCACCGGCCACGGCCCAGCGGTGGGCCGACCGCTACCGGCAATACGGGGAGGCCGGCATGGCCGACCGTTCCAGCCGCCCGCACACCAGCCCCCGGCGGACCCCGACCCGCACCGAGCGGCGGATCATCAAGGTCCGCGTCCTGCGCCGCTGGGGACCGGCCCGCATCGCGCACCTGCTGCGGCTGGTGCCCTCCACCGTGCACCGCGTCCTGACCCGCTACGGCCTGGCCCGCCTCACCCACCTGGACCGGGCCACCGGCCGGGTCATCCGCCGCTACGAACGCGACAAGCCCGGCGAGCTGGTGCACGTCGACATCAAGAAGCTCGGCAACATCCCCGACGGCGGCGGACACAAGGTCCTGGGCCGCCAGGCGGGCCGCAAAACCCGCTCCGGCACCGGCTACAGCTACCTGCACACCGCCGTCGACGACCACTCCCGCCTCGCCTACAGCGAGATCCACACCGACGAGAAGAAGGAGACCGCCACCGGCTTCTGACAGCGGGCCCACACCTTCTTCGCCCAGGCCGGGATCACCGTCGAGCGGGTCCTGACCGACAACGGCTCCTGCTACCGCTCACGCGACTGGCGCGACCTGCTGGCGGCAGCCGGGATCGTGCACAAGCGGACCCGGCCCTACCGGCCGCAGACCAACGGCAAGGTCGAACGGTTCAACCGGACGTTGCTGGACGAGTGGGCCTACGCCCGCCCCTACCGCTCCGAACAGGAACGACGCGACGCCTTCCCCGCCTGGCTGCACACCTACAATCACCACCGCGGACACACCGCGCTGAAGGGCCAACCACCCGCCAGCCGCGTCCCCAACAGGGCAATACAACTAGGGCTTGCCCGAGCGATCCCGTTCGCAGCCAGATGGTGAGGGCTGCTGCTGTGGCGGTGCCGAGGTAGACGTAGCTGCGCTTGTCGTAGCGAGTGGCGACTGCCGGTGCTACTTCAAGTGAACCGCCCCGGGTTCCATAGAGATCTCAGACTGTGGTTGTGACCTGGGGTTTCGCGCGTTCGGTGTAGTAGTTGGCTTCGTATTCGACGGGCGGGACGTGGCCTATCTCACCGTGGAGCCGCTGGTGGTTGTACCAGTCGACCCACTCCGCGGTGGCCAGCTCGACCTGGGAGAGCGTCTTCCAGGACCGTCGGGGCTTGATCAGCTCGGTTTTGTACAGGCCGATCGTGGATTCCATGAGGGCGTTGTCGTACGCGTCGCCGACCGAGCCGATGGACGCGGCGATGCCGGCAGCCTGAAGATGCTCGGCGAGCTTGAACGACGTGTACTGCGACCCGGCATCCGAATGATGGATCAACTCGCCTGCCTGAACAGGCTGTTGGTCGCGGTCGCGCTGCCAGATCGCCATCTCCAGGGCGTCCAGGACGAAGACGGTCTCCTTCACAGTGGCCGCGGACCAGCCGACGATACGATCCCAGGATTGGCGCCAGTTGGGC
The DNA here is from genome assembly GCF_044750345.1 of Streptomyces sp. NPDC088817. Classification (NCBI taxonomy): domain Bacteria; kingdom Bacillati; phylum Actinomycetota; class Actinomycetes; order Kitasatosporales; family Streptomycetaceae; genus Streptomyces; species Streptomyces sp. NPDC088817. The sequence goes on along the minus strand of NZ_JBIVJN010000038.1, from coordinate 20,331 downwards.
GAACGGCGCATCACCACGAGTTCACACATCACACCAAGCCGGCTTCACGGACGGCACCAGCCCCCTGACTTCCCGGGCTTGGCTGTTAGACTGGCAGAGACGTTGATCGTTTGTTGAGGAGCCCAGACATGGTGGTGGACGACGACATCTCCGGGTGATACCCGGACCTGACAGGCCACCGGCCCGGTGCGTGGAAGCGCCGCCGAAGTGGCCTCGCTGTCGTCCCCTCTTTCCCTCTGTCTGCTGCCGGGGCAGGAGTGTTTTTTCTGCCCCCTCCCCACGAGGTCACCTCTATGTCCGACGCCTCCGTCGTCTGCTCGAACCTGTCCTTCACCTGGCCCGACGACACTCCCGTCTTCCAGGAACTGTCCTTCACCGTTGGCTCCGGCCGTACCGGCCTCGTCGCGCCCAACGGCACTGGCAAGAGCACGCTGCTCAAGCTCATCGCCGGTGAACTGCGGCCCGGCGCCGGGTCGGTCTCCGTGGCCGGTACCCTTGGCTACCTCCCGCAGACCCTCCCCCTGACCAGCGACCTCACGGTCGCCGAGGTGCTGGACGTCGCCGCGATCATCCAGGCCATCGACGCCGTGGAGTCCGGGGACGTCGACGAAAAGCACTTCATCACCATCGGCGACGACTGGGACATCGAGGAACGCACCCGCGCCCAGCTCGACCGCCTGGGCCTGGCCGACCTCACTTTGGATCGCAGCCTGAGCGCTCTCAGCGGCGGCCAGGTCATCTCCCTCGGTTTTGCCGCCCAGTTGCTGAAGCGGCCCGACGTGCTGCTCCTCGACGAGCCCACCAACAACCTCGACGTCGATGCCCGGCGGGGGCTCTATGACGCGGTGGAGGACTTCAACGGCTGCCTGCTCCTGGTCAGCCACGACCGCGCCCTGCTCGACCGCATGGAACGCATCGCCGAACTCAACCGCGGCGAACTTCGCTTCTACGGCGGCAACTTCACCGAGTACGAGGAGGCCGTACGGGCCGAGCAGGAAGTCGCAGAGAAGAACGTCCGCAGCGCCGAGCAGGAGCTGAAGCGGGAGAAGCGGGAGATGCAGCAGGCCCGGGAGCGCGCTGAACGTCGGCAGAGCAACGCGGCCCGCAACTTGAAGAACGCCGGCCTGCCCCGCATTTTCGCCGGCAACATGAAGCGGGGCGCGCAGGAGTCCGCGGGCCGGGCGGGCCAGATGCACGCCGGCCGGGTCAGCGAGGCGAAGGCCCGGCTGGACGAGGCCGGGGGAGCGCTGCGCGAGGAGCAGCGCATCACGCTGGATCTGCCGGACACCAACGTGCCCGCGGGACGCAACCTGTTCCTCGGCGAGCAGCTCCTCGTCCGCCTCGGCGACAAGGACGTGTTCGCCGGCCAGGGCGTCGACCTGACCGTCCGTGGCCCGGAGCGCATCGCGCTGACCGGTGCCAACGGTGCCGGCAAGAGCACGCTGCTGCGTCTGCTCAGCGGCGACCTGACACCACGGAGCGGTGAGATCAGGCGGGCCGACGGCCGCATCGCCTACCTCTCGCAGCGCCTCGACCTGCTGGACCTGGACCGTACGGTCGCCGAGAACTTCGCCGACTACGCCCCAAAGCGGTCGGAGGCCGAGCGGATGAACCTGCTCGCCCGCTTCCTCTTCCGGGGGCCTCGCGCCCATCTGCCCGTCGGGGTGCTCTCCGGAGGCGAGCGGCTGCGCGCCACCCTGGCCTGTGTGCTGTGCGCGGAGCCGGCTCCGCACCTGCTGCTCCTGGATGAGCCGACGAACAACCTCGACCTGGTCAGCGCGGGCCAGTTGGAGAGTGCCCTGAACTCCTACCAGGGGGCCTTCGTGGTGGTCAGCCACGACGAGCGGTTCCTGCGCGAGATCGGCGTGAACCGGTGGCTGCGGCTGGCCGACGGCGAGCTGAAGGAGACGGGGGCCCCTGAGGTGTGAGTCGCCGGCGTGCCGACCTGGCCCGTGTCCGAGGCATGCCGCCCCGCGGGCCGAGCACCGATCACGTTGGACGGACCCCATGCCTCAGCCCGCTCTGCTCGCCCACGACCTCGTCCACACCCTCGGCGACCGCCGGCTGTTCGACGGTGTATCCCTGACTGCCTCGCCCGGGCACCGCATCGGGCTGATCGGGGAGAACGGCGTCGGCAAGTCGACCCTGCTGCGACTGCTGGCCGGGACGGACGAGCCCGACGCCGGCAGCGTTGCGCGCCCGCCCGACCTGGGCTTTCTTCAGCAGGAGATGCCGTACGACGCCGACGCGACGATCGCCGACGTGCTCGACGACGCCCTGCTGGAAGCCAGGGAGGACCTCGCCGAGCTGGAACGGCTCACCGAGCAGCTCGCGCGGACCGCGCAGGACGCGCCCGAGTACGCCGGCCTGCTCGACGCGTACGGCGTCCGACTCGAACAGGCCCAGGAGCGGGAGGCATGGGACGCCGACCGGCATGCCGCGCTCGTGCTCGACGGCCTGGGACTCGAAGCCTTCGCACACGACCGGACGCTGGGGTCGCTGTCCGGCGGGCAGCGCGGCCGGCTCGCGCTGGCCGCGCTGCTGGTCCGGCGGCCCTCCGCGCTGCTGCTGGACGAACCGACCAACCATCTCGACGAGGATGCCGCCGCCTTCGTCGAGGACCAGGTGCGCACCCTGCCCGGGGTCGTCGTGATGGCCAGCCACGACCGGGCCTTTCTGGACGCCGTGTGCACGGACCTGATCGACCTCGACCCCGCGTTGGACGGCCCGGTCCGCTACGGCGGCAACTACAGCGCCTACCTGGCCGAGAAACGTGCCGAGCGGGACCGTTGGGAGCGACGCTGGGCCGAGGAACAGGAGGAACTGGCCGTGCTGCGTGTCTCCGCCGGGGTCACCGCGCACCGCATCGCAGCGGACCGGGGACCGCGCGACAACGAGAAGATGGGCTATGGCCACCGCGCCGGCCGGGTACAGAGCCAGATCTCCCGGCGCGTGCGTAACGCCACCCGCCGCCTGGAGGAGCTGGGACGCTCCCAGGTCGGCGAGCCACCGAAGCCGCTGCGGTTCGAGAGCACGACGCTCGCCGTACCGGCGGCGGAGGGCGACGGTCCGCTGGTGTCCCTGCATGACGTACGGGTGCCGGGCCGGCTCGCACCGGTGAGTGCGGAGGTGTCGGCGACCGACCGTCTGCTGGTCACCGGTGGGAACGGGACCGGGAAGTCGACTCTGCTGGCCGTGCTCGCCGGGCGGCTCGTAGCCGAGGGCGAGGTGCGGCGGCGGAGCGGGCTGGCCGTGGGACTGCTCGCCCAGGACACCGTTTTCGACCGGCCGGACCGGTCCGTGCGGGACACCTATGAGCTGGCGCTGGGCGCCGAGCGTGCCGAATCAGCGCCGCTGTGCTCGCTGGGTCTGATGCACGAGACGGACCTGGACAAGCCGGTCGGCCGGCTCTCGGTCGGACAGCGCCGGAGGCTGGGGCTGGCGCTGCTGGTGGCGCGACCGCCGCAGTTGCTGCTGCTCGACGAACCCACCAACCACCTGTCGCCGCACCTGTGCGACGAGTTGGAGGCGGCGCTGGGCACCGGCCCCGGCGCGGTCGTGCTGGCCAGCCACGACCGCTGGCTGCGGGAGCGCTGGCAAGGACGGGAAATCCGGCTCGGCCCCGACCACGAGCGCTCGGACCGCGCTGGTCACAAGCCTTTCGCCGGCCTACGCCGCCACACCCGCAGGGGGGCAGGGTGACGGCCGGAAGGGACGCGCCCGTCGGGCCAAGAGGCCTTCTTCGATGGGCACGTCCGCGCCCGAAACGCGAATCCGGGCCCCCGCACCAGCCGGCACCCGCGAGCCGTCCGCGCCCCTGTGGAAAGCGCAGCCGGCCCCTGACCGGCGGATGCCGGCCAGGGGCCCTGTGACGACGGTCAGGCTGTGCGGACCGGCCTGCTGCAGTCAGCCGTCGTTCTCGGCCGACGGGATGTAGGCACCCGGCACGTCCTGAGGAACGTAGATCTTCTTCTCACCCGGGTACGGCTTCGTCCAGTTGTGTGACTCGTACCAGGCGAAGTGGTTCATCTGCGCGGGGGGAGCGTAGTCCGGCACGGCCTGGGGACCGGTCAGCCGCTGCTTCGACTTCCACTGGTTCCACTCGGCGGCGACGTTCTTCATGTCCGCCGGCACCGAGGCAGCCGGCACGGCCGCCGCCTGCGGGTTCTGCTCCGCGGGGGTGTCCAGACCACAGGACGGCGCGGTCTTCGCACCGTCGGTCAGCGAGACCCGGTTGGGCAGCGCCTTGAACGGTGTGAAGTCCGGGTTCTGCGTGAACGCCGAGGCCATCGGGCTGGCCGCGGTGTCCTTCTGGTTCATCGGCTGGATCCCGAGGATCTGCTCGATGGTCCGCATCATGTTGATCTGCGAGTAGTAGTGGCTGTCCACCACTCCGTGCTTGGCCCAGGGGCTGATGATCTGGACCGGGGCGCGGTGGCCGTCGACGTGGTCGAGGCCGGCCTGGGAGTCGTCCTCGACGACGAAGATCGCCGAGTCCTTCCAGTACTTGCTGTGCGAGATCTCGTCAACGATCTCGCCGACGGCGAGGTCGTTGTCCGCGACCTGGGCGGCACCGCTCACCGGGCCACCGGTGTGGTCGCTGGAGAGCCAGAACATGTTCAGGTTCGCCGGACCGTTCTTCTCGAAGTCCTTCTTCCAGATCTCGGCGCGGTAGACGTCCGGGACGCTGGTGTCGAACTTCGGGAAGCCGTGCACCGACACGTCGTTGAGCGACGGGATCGGCGAGGTCGAGTTCAGCAGGTAGGCGGTGTCCTGACCGGTCGCCGCCATGTTCTTGCTGTCGCAGTACAGGTTCTGCCAGCTCGCGTCCGCCGGCTTGGTCAGGAACTGCTGGAACTCGCCGAAGTTTCGCACGGACTTGCCGGCGTCCTGCGCTCCGGTCCAGATGAAGCCGGTCCGCTGGTGGCCGAGGGCGTCGTCCTCGGTGTCGTAGCTACGGGCGTACTCACCCGCGGAGGACTCGGTGTACTCCGGGTTGTCGGACTGCATCAGCCAGTTGTGGCCCTCGGCGGAATTCGTGCCGATGTCGTACGTGTTGTCGAACAGGCCGAACTGGCGGGCCAGGGCGTGCTGGTTCGGCGTGACGTTCTCGCCGTACTGCGTCAGCGACGGGTCGCCGTTGCCCTGCGGCATGTCACCGAAGACCTGGTCGTAGGTGCGGTTCTCCTTGACGATCAGGAACACGTGCTTGATCGTCGAGGGGTCGCCGAGCTTGACCGGGACCGGCACCGGCCGGGCCGGGGAGCCGTTGGACTTCTTGAGCGACTCGCCGTTCCAGCCGTTCTGCTTGAAGACCTTGCCGGTGTAGGACTTGATCACCCCGTCGTCGGGCAGCGTGAACTTCTGCACGCTCGACGTCGTGTCGTGGGTGCCGTGACCGCTGGCGTTGCGACGGGCGTCGATACCACGGGTGTTGGAGACGTAGACCTGGTTGCCGACGGTGGTGATCTCCGAGGGGAAGTAGTCCGTCGGGAGCAGGCCGACGTAGCTCACCGGCTCCTGCGCGGAGGTGTACCGGTAGACGGCGACCGCGTTGGCACGGCCGAGGGTCACCAGCAGGTGACCGTCGTCGGTGAGGGTCACCGCGTCGGGCTCGTAACCCACCGAGGCTTCGGCCCACGGCCGGGTGGCGATGGTCTGGACGACCTTGTCCTTCGCCGTGTCGATGACCGAGACGTCGTTGGTCGCGGTGTTGGTGACGAACAGCGCCCCGTTCTTGGCGTACACGGCGGTCGGATGCAGACCGACGTCGATGTTCGCGACGGCGGCGTCCTGGTTCGCCAGGTCGATGACGCTGACCGTGCCGGTGGTGGTGGCAGCGGTCTTCTGGTCGGCGAGTACCTGCGTGCCGTACGAGTTGATGGTGGGCTCGCCGGGCTTGGCTGGGCGGCCACCCTCGTTGCTGACGTAGAGCTTGTTGCCGACGATGATCATGTCACGCGGGGCGTTGCCCACGGCCCAGCTCCGCATGATGGTCCCGGTCGCCGCGTCGATGGCGACGACCCGGTTCTGGCCGTTGACCGCGGAGTACACGGTCTTTCCGTCGGCCGAGAACACCGCCTCGCCCACCAGGGCTTTCTTGGACCCCTGCGCCGGGATGGCGACGGTCCTCGGGCTGGAGACGCTGCCGTCCGGGTTCACGCTGAACACGGTGTAGCCGTCCGGCTGGCCCAGCCACAGCTGCTTGCCGTCGGGCGAGTACGTCGGGCCTTCCTGGCCCACGTTGTTGCTGCTGATGCGGGGGTTGGACGACGCGGCGTTGCTGACGAGCTGCTGCGTCTTCCAGTTCTTCAGGTCCACGATGGCCAGGGCCGCGCCACCGTCGGTGACCGAGGCGGCCATGTGCGTGCCGTCCGGGCTGACCGAGGACGACATGATCTTGCCCTGGTTGATGACAAGACGGTCGCCGTACGGGGCGATGTACTGGTTGCCGGAGACGACCTGGCCGTCGGCAGTGACCTGACCGACCTGGGACGTGCCGAACTGGTGGGTCTGCGCGAACGCCGTGCCGGCGGCCACGAGGGCGACAGCGGTGGTGCCTGCCGTCAACAGCGGTATCCTGCGCCCGATGCGTCTGCCGAGGAGGTTGAACCGAGATTCCTCGACGAGCTTGCGGCGGCGAGTTACCTGCATTGAGTGTTATCCCTTCGGGGTGGTGTCGAGCAGCTCGACGTTGCCGTCGAACTGCCACAGCGGGTTCGGCGCGTCTCCTTCGGGGGTCCGCACCAGGAAGTAGCCGTTCACTTCCTTCGGTCCATCGCCATCGGCCATGAACCGCCCGTCCGGAGTGACGTCGAGTTGGTAGATGGCCTGTCCAGTGGCCTCGACGCCGGGAAGATGCCAGGTCACGACGCAGCGCCAGTCGTTGCCCGGGCCTTGCGCCGCGACCCTGGTGCTCCCCTTGTTGCAGGCCGCCGTGGTCTTCAACTGGGCCTCGGTGACGGCGGGTCGGTTGAGTTGGTCGGTCTGCATGCGGTACAGGTGCGCGAACGCCGTGGCGACCGAGCGCTGCACCTTGTCCTGCTCGATCCCGGAGCCCGTCGCCGAGGTCGTCGCGGCGACGACCGCGAACGATCCGGCGGCCACCCCGACGAGCGGCAGGACTCCGACGGTGATGGCGCGGCGGCCCGAACCGTCATGGGTCGGGTTGGTGAATTCGCGCCGTACGAAGAGCACATAGGCCAGTGCCGTCGCGACCACGGCCCAAGCGAGGCTGACGACGATGCCGATCAGCAGCGGGCCGAGTTGCTGCGGGCTGGTGAACAGTCCGTTCCAGGAGATGAAGGCGTAGCTGGGCAGGGCGACGCGGACGGCCACGGGGATCGGCAGCATCTGGGCGACGGCCATCGCGAGCGAGACGAGTACGGGCACCAGCAGCCCCATCGGGGACCGTCCCAGGGTGACCGATCCGAGGAAGCCGAGTGCGGCGAGCGCCAGGGTCGGAGCGAGGACGCAGATCCAGGAGAGCAGGACCTGAACGGCGGCGTCCGACGGTGCCAGGAGGTGGCCGTCGAGGCCGACCAGCGGCTGGTCGCCGACCGTGAGGAGGCCGCCGACCGTGCTGGAGACCGCGAGCCCGGCCACGAGCAGCAGCAGGACGGTGAGGCTGGCGACCACCTTCGCCACGAAGATCCGCCGAGGCGAGCGGACCGCCACGAGCAGTTGGCGCCAGGTACCGAGACGGTCCTCGGAGGCGAACACGTCACCGGCCACGACCGAGGTCAGCAGCGGGAGCGCCCAGGTCCCCGCGAAACCGAGCATCACCAGCGGCCCGGCCCACCCGGAGACGTGCATCCAGCGCCCGAAGAGGGTGTCCACGGGGAGCGTGGCCTGCTGGCTCACGCCGGCGACGAAGAGTGCGGGAACGATCCAGCAGGCGAGGACCAGCAGGCGGATCCGCCACTGGGAGATGAGCTTGACGAGTTCGAAGCCACAGGCGCGGGTGACGGGGACGCGACGGCCCCGGGCCGCCGGCTCGTGTTCCTGTTCCGGGCTCTGTGTGAGGGTCGCGGTCATCGGCCGGCCTCCTGCTGCTCGGTGAGGGCGAGAAACGCGGCTTCGAGTGGCGACACCACGGGAGTGAGCTCGCGCAGCGCGACGCCCTCCTCCACGAGTCGCACCACGAGGTCGTCCAGGGCGGGCACCAGGGCGCGGACGACGAGCAGTTCGGCGTTCTGCCGTATCCCGCCGCCGTCGACGACCCGGACCCCGCGCGCCTCGTCGGCCACCCGGCGGGCGGCCTGCGGGTCGGAGGTGAGCAGCCGGTAGTCGAGTTCACGGTTGTCGGTGGCCAGCTTGCTCAGCGGGCCGGTGAAGACGACGCGTCCGGTGACGAGGATGGTCACGTCGGAGCACAGCGTCTCCAGGTCATCCATGTTGTGGCTCGAGAGCACGACGGCGGTCCCGTCGGCCGTGAGCCGGTTGAGGACCCCGTGCACGTGCTTCTTGCCCGCCGGATCGAGGCCGTTGGTGGGTTCGTCGAGCACGAGCAGCCGGGGCTTGAACAGCAGGGCGGCGGCGAGTCCGAGCCGCTGCCGCATGCCGAGGGAGAAGCCGCGGGTGCGGTCGTCGGCGACACCGGTGAGGCCGACCTCGGCGAGTACGTCGTCGATTCCCGCCGTGCGCGCGTCGTGGCCGCGAAGTGCGGCCAGCGCGGCGAGGTTCTGCCGCGGGGTGAGCGAGGGATAGAGCGCGGGACCGTCCACGAAGCCGGCGACACCGTCGGGAGCTTCGAGTGCCCGCCCGACCAGTGTCCCCAGGACCTCGAGGCGACCGCTGTCGACGCCCGAGAGCCCCAGCAGGAGGCCGAGCAGGGTGGTCTTCCCGGCGCCGTTCGGTCCGACCAGGCCGTGGATCTGCCCCTGCGTCACCTCGAGGTCGATGTCGTCGAGGGCGACGACATCACCGAAACTCTTCGTGACGGCGCGAGCCCGGACTGCGGGAAGTTGTTCCATGGGTCCCTTCCTTCAAGAGCCTCAAGGACCATAGGGATTGCCCATGCTGCTCACAGGGATCAGGAGTTGAATGTTGGTGGAAGATGAAACGACTTGGCATTCGCGACGCCGTCACAGGGCGGGAGCCGTCCACGCTTCGACCAGCGGCTTGTGTGATGCCTGATCGAAAGTGCGCCCCGTAAGGAGCGTCAATCGCGATCGCAACTCCTGTACTCGCTCCCAACCCGACTTGCGCCCCGCCGGCGACGGCGAAGCCGGTGCGGCCCTCGGCGCGCCGAGCCACCGCGTCAGGAAACGGCCCGTCCGCGACGGCCGTGCCGACGGTACTGGCGTCGCCCGTCCGCAGCAGCCGGCGCCACGCGTCCTGGAGGCAGGCGAGCCCGGTCGCCGCGTGTGTCAGAGCAGCCGACGACCCTGACCACACCACCGTTCAGCGATCACTGGATTCTCAAGGATGTGGTCATCCCGTCGGCCGAGGAAGTGCAAAATGGGACGCCATGAGGGTTGTTGCCGCCGAGGACTTGACGCTGCTGCGCGACGGTCTGATCCGGCTGCTGACCGCGCACGGCTTCGACGTGGTCGCCGCGGTGGACAGCGGGCCGGATCTGGTGCGCGCCCTGTCGGAGCAGCGCCCGGACGTGGCCGTGGTGGACGTCCGGCTGCCGCCGACCCGCACCGATGAGGGGATCAGGGCCGCGCTGAGCGCCCGGGAGGAGATCGACGGACTCCCCATCCTGGTGCTGTCGCAGTACGTCGAGCGGCTCTACGCCCGAGAGCTGCTCGCGGATGGCCGGGGCGGCATCGGCTACCTGCTCAAGGACCGGGTGTCGGACGTCGGGGAGTTCGTCGAGGCGGTACACCGGGTCGCCGCCGGCGGCACCGCCCTCGACCCGATGGTGGTGGCGAGGCTGCTGGACAGTCGGCGGCGGGCGCTGCCGCTGGACCGACTGACCCCGCGTGAGCGGGAGGTGCTCGCGCACATGGCGCAGGGCCGGTCGAACGCGGCCATCGCGACCGCCCTGGCGATCACCGAGAAGGCGGTCGGCAAGCACACCAACAACATCTTCGCCAAGCTGGGGCAGCCGCCCTCGGAGGACGACAACCGCCGGGTCCTCGCCGTGCTGGCGTACCTCGACGGATGGGGGGTCTAGGCCCACCACCGAAGACACAGTCCAGGCCCAGGGACTTCCGCGCGCTCGCGGACCAGCCTGGGCTCATGAAACACACCAACAGATGCCCCAGCGTCGCGACTCCCACCGCGGGGCCGGTGCTTCGTTCCCAACGGGCACTCGCCCCCGACCTTGCCCGCGGCGCGATGCTGCTGTTCATCGCGCTGGCCAACGCGGCGAACTTCGCCTTCGCGGGCCAGCCCGGCATCGACGGTACGCCACACGGCCTGCAGCGAATGGTCAACTTCTTCATGATCACGTTTGTGGACAGCCGGGCGTACCCGGTGTTCGCGGTGATGTTCGGCTACGGGCTGGTGCAACTGGCCCGCCGGGCTGCCGCGGCCGGCGCCGATCCGCGACGCATCCTGTTGCGCCGTAACGCGTGCCTCATCGTGTTCGGTGCCATCCACGCCACGTTGTTGTATTTCGGTGACTTTCTCGGCGCGTACGGCATCGTCGGGATCATCGCCACCCTTGTCCTCCTTCGCCGCGGCGACCGGGTCCACCGCCTCGTCATGTGGCTGTGGGCGCTCTTGCTCGGCTTCACCCTCGTCCTCGCCGCCATGCTGGTCGTCAACGCCGAGAGCGGTCACGCGGTCCTCACCAACACCCCCAACCCGTCGTTGGCGGCAGCCTCTTACGGGCAGGGCATTCTGGATCGGCTTGCGGAATGGCCCGTGCACACCGCGACAGTGGTGCCGTTCATCTTCATCGTCTGGCTCGGCATGTGGGCAGCGCGCCGCCGCATTCTGGAAGCCCCGGAGACACACCAGGTCCTGCTGCGCCGCACCACGGTGGGCTGCCTGGCCGTCACCGTGCTCGGCGCCCTGCCGTACGTGCTGGTGGCCGCCGGTGCGCTCCAGGTCGACCCCGGTACTCTCGATGCCATGGCCTATCTCCACGCGGTCAGTGGCAAGTTCGGTGGTCCTGGCTACGTCGCCCTGTTCGGGTTGCTGGCGCAGCAGTTCTCCACCGGCCCGCGCCGGCCGAAGATCGTTGGCGCGGTCGCCGCGTTGGGCCGGCGATCGCTGAGCGGGTACCTGTTCCAGTCGGTGGCCTGGACCATCGTCTTCGCCCCGTTCGCCTTGGACCTGGGGGGCTCCACGTACCGCGCGGTCATGGCCGCGATCGTGGTGTGGACGGTGTCGGTGCTGGCCGCACGGGCCATGGAGAGGCGGCGGTACCGGGGGCCGGCCGAGCGCCTGTTGCGCCGCTTGACCTACGGCCGGTCATGAGCGTCCCCCCATGGCGCTGGCCTGCAAGAGTCCGGATCGGCCTGGCCGCGGTGGTGTCCGCCGCGGCCGGGCTGCTCTGGGCCGGCACCGGTGGCGGAGACTTCTGGCCGCGGTGGGTCTGGTTCGGCCTGGCCACCGTGCTCGCCGCGGACCAGCTTCTGCGGTGGGTGTTGGGCGTGCCACCGGGTCGGCGGCGCTGGCTCGCGCTGGACGGCGCCCTCTGCGCGCTGCGCCACGGACGACGTGGCGATCTGGGCGCTCTCCGGTGGCGGACTGTTCTGGCCCATCTTTACCTTTCTGGCACTGTCCATGGTGTGGGGCACACACGCGTTCCTGGTGAGCCGCCACCCCGACGACCGGGAGTGGGCCTTGGTCGCACGGGTGGACATGCTCACCCGTACCCGCCGCGGTGCGGTGGAGAGCCAGGCGGCCGAGCTGAAGCGGGTCGAACGCGACCTGCATGACGGTGCGCAGGCCCGCCTGGTGTCGCTCGGCCTGACCCTCGGCATGGCTCAGGACCTGATCCACCGCGACCCGGACGCCGCGGCGGAGATGCTCGGCGAGGCCCGTTCCACCGCCGGCAGCGCGCTGGAGGACCTCCGTACCGTCATGCACAGCATCCAGCCGCCGGTACTCGCCGACCGCGGCCTTGCCGACGCGGTCCGGGCACTCGCGCTCGACCTGCCGCTGCCGGTCACCATCACCGGCGACCCGCCGCCGGACATCCCTGTGGCGGTCCAGACGGCCGGGTACTTCGCCATCGCCGAATGCCTGGCCAACACGGTCAAACACGGCCAGGCGACCACGGCATCCGTGACCTACGTGACCGACCCGCAGGTGCTGCGGGTCGAGGTGGGCGACAACGGCGTCGGCGGCGCCGTTGTCGCACCCGGCCGCGGCCTGCACGGCATCGTCCAACGGCTGGCGATCCTCGACGGTCAGCTCGACGTCGACAGTCCGGCCGGCGGCCCGACGCGCGTCACTATCACCGTCTTGGTCTGAGGCAATGCTGGTTGAACGCGCCTCAAATCACGGCCGTGTCCGCACAATGCGGCGACCTCGGCGCGGTCATGACCGAGCGTCGCCGACGGCGGCAGGGCCTCGAACGGACCGCCGGGCGTGCCCACCGGCCGACGGGTCCCGCCCCCCACTCGACGAGCGCCCAGTTCCAGACGAACCAGAACACCCCAGGGCCTGTCGAATCCTGCCCGGTGCCGCACGTCGATGTGCCGCGTGCGGTGGAAGCGGCTGACGCGCCCGGTCCGCGTTCGCACGGACCGTCAGCGCGTACCCGGCCCGCAGCCGCGCAGCGGCCGCTCCTCGAAGGCCCACGGCACCACCCGCCCACCCGGCTCCGCCCAGCGCAGTCGGCGCGGTCCGCGTCGGGGGCGAGCAGCCGGACGGTCTCGTCGAAGACCCCGGCACCGTACGTCTCGGCGAGCCGTTTGTTGTCCCCGGGGGAGCCACGCCGAGGGCGCGTTCGTTCCGCGCCCTGTTCACGGTGGGCGGCGGGCAGAGGCGTACGAGATCGTCGACCGCGGTCGCCGGGGGGACGCTGCCGACACCGGCGTGAAAAGACTCGGACGTACGAGCCAAGGGTGACGGCGCCCCGTATCGGCTGTACGGGCCTCTTTGCGCTGCCAGAATCCCGGCAGGCGAGGCGCCGGTGGGGGCGCGGGCGAGGCGGGGGCGGCGAGGCGGGGTGGGCGTGACCGAGCGCGGCACGACCGGTCGTGCCGCTCCGGGGGGGGACCGGGCATGACGGACCACGGCGTCCCGAGCGGACGCGCGGCGACGGAGGACCGGCCGGGCCGTGAACGGCGGAGCGACGGGCCGGGCAGGCAACGGCAGGGCGACGGGGCGCCGCCTGCGGTGCCCCGGCACGTGGCGTGCGTGATGGACGGCAACGGCCGGTGGGCGGAGCGGCGTTCACTGCCGCGCGCTGCGGGCCACCGGGCCGCCGAGAACACCGTCATCGACATCATCGAGGCGGCCCGGTCCGCCGGCGTCGAGTGGCTCAGCCTGTACGCCTTCTCCACCGAGAACTGGAACCGGCCCGGCGCTGAGGTCGACTACCTGATGCGCCTGGTCCGCCGGGTCGTACGGAAGCACGCGTTGCTGCTGCTCGCCCGCGGCATCCGCTGCCGCTTCCTCGGGGCCGCCGACCCGCGCATCCCCCGCGAACTGGCCCGGGACTTCGACGACCTGACGACGCTGACCGGCGACAACCGGGGGATGACGCTGACCGTGGCCTTCGACCACGGCGGCCGCCGGGACATCGTCGAGGCCACCCGGTCGCTGATCCGCAGCGGAACGCCCGCGGACGAGGTGACCGAGCGGCTCTTCGCGGAGCACCTGCCGTTCCCCGACACCCCGGACGTCGACCTCGTCATCCGTACCTCCGGCGAGCAGCGCATCTCCAACTTCATGCTCTGGAAAGTCGCCTACGCCGAGTGGGTCTTCCCCGAGGTGCTCTGGCCGGACTTCCGGGCCCCCGATTTCCTCGCCTGCCTGCACACCTACCGGCGCCGCGACCGCCGCTTCGGCGGCCTACCGCCCCAGACGAACGGAGACCCGCGATGACGACCGCAACGACCGGCGCGACCCGCACGGACACCACGCGACCGGCCGACGGAACGCCCCTGTTCGGGCCGGATTCGCAGTTCCACGCGTTCTTCGACGACCCGCGCTGGGCGCTCGCCATGGTCCGCGCGACCGTGCTGGAGGCGGCCCACCCGCAGATCGGCGCCGCCCTCGTCGACAACTCCGCCTTTGTCGCCCACCCCTGGCGCCGGCTCCGCAACACCTTCCTCAGCATGCGGCGCATGTTCGACGCCGACCCTGCGGTACGTGAGCGGGAGGCCGGCCGGCTCAACCGGCTGCACGCCCGCATGAGCGGCTCCGACTCCCGAGGGCGGGCCTATGACGCGATGGACCGCGCGACCCGCGCCTGGGTGGTCGCCACCCTCTTCGAGAGCGCCGTCACCATGTGCCGGCTGAGCGGCCAGCCGCTCGACCAGGACACGATGGAGCGTATGTACGCCGAGTACCGCGCGTTCCTAGCAGCCCTCGACGGTGACGCCGGAGAACTCCCCGAAAACCTCCACGATTTCTGGCAGTACTTCGACCGGGTCGTCGAGAACGAGTTGGAGTACACCGAGGCGGCCCGCGTCATCCTCTACCGGCTCTTCGACCACCTGCCAGCCCCGCCGCTGCTCGACGGCGCCCCGACGCTGTGGGCGGCAGGCCGGGCCGTCGCCGGACCTCTCCTCGGCGCGATCACCGTCGCCTCGCTCCCCGGGCCGTACCGGCGCCGGGCCGGCCTGCCGGAGATGCCCGGCGCCCAGACCCTCATGCAGGGCGCCTACCTCGCCGCCGGACTGGCCCGCTTCCTGCCCGAGGGCTGGCTCAACGCCGAAAGCGTCATCGAACTCCTCTCGCTCTCGCCCGGGAGCGACGACCCCCGCTCCCGGACCGTGGCCGCCCTGCGCGGCCGCATGAGGCGGGCATCCGCCCTGCTCCGCCTACTGACCCCGCTGGGCGGTGACACCGATCCGGACCCGGCATCCGGGGCGGGCACGGGGGAGGGCCGACGTTCAGCGGAGGAGTTTTTCCGCCAGGTGCTGGACCAGACCGGCGACGGCCACCTCGACTGGCCTGACCTCGCCGCCATGGCCCGCGAACTCTCCACCCGCCTCGACCTGGACGAACCCGAGGAGACCCGGCTCTACGAGGCCTTCGCTGCCTGGTGGCGCGAACTCCAGGCCGCCCTCGACACGGACGGCGACGGCCGCGTCAGCGCCGACGAGTACGCCGCCGCCGCCCCCTCCCTCGCCGGACCCGCGCTCATCCGCGTCGCCGAGGTGCTCTTCGACGCCACCGACAAGGACGGCAGCGGGGCCATCGACGCCGACGAGTACCGGACTCTCTTCCGCACTGCCTTCCGCCGCGACCTCACGACCACCGACGGAATCTACGGCCGGAGCGCCTTCGTGAGTGACTTCCTCTCCTTCATGTCCGCCCGCCGCACGGGCACCCCGTACGACCCCCTCCTCGCGGACGCCTGATTTGATCTTTGACCTGGGGCTTCGAACGTCGTCTCGCACTTGATCACTCGCGTCGGTGGCTGCTGTTCGTGCAGGCGGCCATGTTCGAGTCGGCCACCGACCGTCTCCCTCGTCCTGCGCCTGGCAAGGGAAGTTCCCGGGTGGGGGGTACAGGCGCGTCCACGGTGAGCTGCTGATCTCAGGCGTGAAGGTGGCCGCCCCCACCGTCTGGGAGATCAATCGAGCACAGCAACCGGGACGGCAGGCTCTCCGCCCTGTTCGACCCCGTTCTAGCCGACGCGGGGATCGAGGTCGTGCTGACGGGAGTCCGGATGCCGAGAATGAACTCGGTCATGGAGAGGTGGGTGCGGACCTGTTGGCGGGAGCTGCTGGACCGCACCTTGATCTGTCCGCTGGCTGTCGGTGTCGGATCTGACGATCATGGGAGAGACGTCAAGTGAGTGATACCGCCGTGGAGTTGGAGACCGTGGAGCCTGTCGAGAGTGCCCAGTTGGGGCAGCCTGTGCCCGTGTCCGACGAGCAGTTCGTCGCGATGCTGGTGGAGCGTGCCCGGTCGGAGGGGCTGCAGCTGACCGGGGAGGGCGGGCTGCTGCAGCAGCTGACGAAGCGGGTACTGGAGTCCGCCCTGGAAGGCGAGATCACCGATCACGTCGGCTATGACAAGCACGACGCGGTCGGCAGGAACAGCGGCAACAGCCGGAACGGCACCCGGGCCAAGACGGTACTGGCCGACGTCGGCCCGGTCGAGGTGAAGGTGCCCCGCGACACCGCCGGCACCTTCGAGCCGCAGATCGTCCGCAAGCGGCAGCGCCGGCTGACCGGCGTGGACGAGGCATCTCATGTCGTTGGTAGGTCAAGTTGGGGCGGGCCACTCGTGCCTCCCCTCGCGATCAGGTGGCCGAGGGAGGCGGTAACGTCCTCGGCATGCTGGATGGTTCTGATGTGTCGACGGTGCTGCGAGGCGGGGTGCAGACTCGCTTCCAGGCCCGGGGCTTCGTGGGCTGGTTCGCCGACGCATGGATGGGTTGCCCTCTGCGGTCAGAGGACGGCTGTATCGAGGATGAGTTGGCGGCTGCGGAAGCCGATCTGGGCTTCGAGCTCCCGACGGCCCTGCGTGAGGGCTTTGCGCTCTTCGGTCGGCGGGATGACCTGACTCGACAGCAGGACCCTCTGGTCCGGCCGACTGGGCTCTACGTCCACGACGCCTTGAACGGTGTTCTGGTCTTCCGCCGTGAGAACCAGGACTGCGCATTCTGGGGGATTTCGCTGGATGAGATCGAGCAGGAGGATCCGCCGGTGGTGGTGGAGTCGCGCGAGGGGTGGATTCCCTTCCTCGATCGGATGTCCCTGGCCTGGGTGGAACTCGTTCTGAGCGAGTCACTTTTCGGCGCGGACAGTTGCTACGACGCCTGCGAGCTCCCGGATGCGCTGTTGCCGAGCCTCCACGCTCGCTATGCGCGTGTCGACCTGCCTGACCATCCCATGTGGGCGAGCAAGGACGACTCGCCGGTGCGCTGGTACGCGGCTCCTGGCCAACTGGTGCGCAGGGACGGCCTCCAGGACCAGTCCTGGATCCACGCGCGTGGGCGTACGACTGCTGATCTCGAAGCCATTCGTGAAGACCTCCCTGGGCCGTGGGTCTGCTGAACCCTATGCTCGCCAACGACGTGGCCCGGTTCGTCATGCAGGTCGACCAGGCCGCTATGCGGCGAGCGCGAGGGAAAACCCGAAGGCGCGCTCGGGGTCGTAGAGCGTGCGTGCGTGCAGGCAGTGGTAGAGGCAGCCGAGTGTGAGGTCTCATTGATGTTGCTGTGACCGTCTGTCGTTGACTTGCGGTACCGCACATACATCGCGACGGGTTCTAGAGACACGACGGGCTGTTTGACCTGCGGTCTTGCAGGTTGGATAAGACTGCTGCATCTAGACTGAGAACCTCTATGAGAGGGCGGTGGTGGGGGAGGGTCCGGGGGTGGGGCCGGACCCATATGCGGGGCGGCTACCGGCACTTGACGGGTCCGGTCGGTGAGCGTGTACGGATGATCCATCCCAAGATCACTTACCGTGCGTACGCCGCGACGGCCGTCATCCGTGCCCCACGAATGTGCCGCTATCTGCGCCCGCTGATGACGCCCTCCGGCCATGCGTACAGCTTTGATCAGGCCCGTCGGATGTCAGCCCATGCCTGCGAGATGTCAAACTGGGCGGGTGCCTGAACAGCCCTTCGTCTTCCTTCCGCTGTCCTATGCGGCCAGGCCGCCTCGGATCGTTGTGGTGGTGCCACACGACGATGAGCGCTGGGTTCGGTGGACGGCGGCGGGCCTTGCCCGGCTGTCGAGGGTGTGGGGCTGCAGTGGAAGTGTGGTGGTGCCGTCCAGCGCGGTCGGACATCCCGCAGTAGACCGGTGCTTGGCACGCCTGCACCCCGATCACGTGGTTGCCTACGGTCCGTCGTGGACCACGTTCGACGCCCTGTACCCCGGCACTATCGACCGGCTGCTGGCCGAGAAGAACATCTCTGACAATTCCATCGCAGCACAGTTCAAGGAGATGCTGCGCAAGGAACCGTGGAACGGAACAGTCGTGCACGAGGCTGAGGCGGCTGCCGACAGCCTTCGTTCACGCCTGGGCGCGAACCGACGGGATGACCACGTCCAGTGCAGCCATCTGTTTGACTACGACAACGCACGTGAACTGACGCCGCTGGCTGCGGTGGCCACGACCCCTGTCATGGGTGTTCCGGCGACTCTCGTGACCACCCCGGAGGCTCTGGCCTACGCGATGCATGTCGGCATCGAGGCATCCGACGCCAGCGGAGATATTCCAGCTGAGCAGTGGCGGGAGGCAGCTCTCCGCGGCGCCGAGTCGGCACTGTTGTCGCAACTGCACCCAGATGAAGCCGATGGAGCCCACGCGGCCCGGTCACACGAGGCAGCGCTGTGCGTCCCGATCACGAGAGCCTTCCAGCACCGGGAGCGCATTGCCGTCCTGGGAAACCGGCCCGAAGACTTCGCACTGGCCGAGACCCTCCGGCAGATCCGAGGCGCGGTGACCTGGATCCCCTGGACAGAAGCAGGCCTCAGCGACATGTGGTTGTTTCCCGGCAGCGCATCGGAGCGGCTGCTGGTGACGAGCGCGTCGTTGAGCTTGGAGGAGACGCAGCAACGCATCAACACGCGGTGGGACAGGCGGCCTGTCAGGTCCGTTGATCCTGACGAGGAGAAGCGCTCATTCGACGTGGTTGAGCCCGGCAACATCGACCTGGCCCATCCGTTCATGGTGGTCTTGAAGAACGCCTGGGACCAACCGCGTTCTCTTCCCGCGACCGTGGAATCGGACGGCTCACTCCAGACATCGCTGTCTCTCGCTGCGGAGGTCCCACGCGGCCTCAACCCGAATGAGCACCGCTGGCAGGTCACTCTCACCGCCGCCAACCACCCGGTCCCGCCTCTCGTCGTTTTGGACTCGTCCACCGTCACGGCAACAGGCCAAAGCCCATGGGAGACTTTCGTCCGCGCAGCCGACGGAGGCATCACCTACTGGTCGCACCGCTACGACTTCGTACCGAGCGGGGCTTCGCTGGCTGGCTCGCTGGCGTCTCCCAAACTGGCCTGGCCCGGCATCAAACGCATCCTGCAGGTCGCCGCCGCAGCGAACGACATCACCATTCTGCCCAGCCCTGCCGGCAGACGTGCTGCCATCACCGAGCGGCTCCTTGGGTCCCGTGCCGCTTTGGAGGCACTGGCCGCCAGCCCCGGTTGGCCGCTCCTGCACCGCTTCACCTCCGACGCCCCGAACACCGGCTGCCCGGAAGGCAGTTGGTGGAAGCTGAAGTCTGCGGTCGTGCTGTCCTGGGAGGCCATCGAAGCGCATGACGACAGCAGCTGGGAACTGGCCGCTCGCAGAGAGCAGATCGACCAGTGGACGTCACAAGGTGTGCTGCGGCGCGGGCTGATCCTTGGCTGCGATCACTGCCCCATTCTGGAGTTCTATCCCCTCGCCGAGATCAGTCAGAGCTACCGCTGCAGGCGCTGCGGAGGGGACAACCAGCTCGCCAAGAACCGTTGGAAGCCAGCCGCAGACGAGCCCCGCTGGTTCTACGACCTGCACCCGGCCGTGCTGGAGCTCGTCACGAACGATGGAGACGTGCCACTGCTGGCCACGCAGTATCTGCGTAACCAGTACTGGGCGCGAGGAGGTTTGGTATGTGAGGAGTTCGAACTCCTCAAGGACGACAAGCGATTCGTCGAGATGGACTTCGCTCTTGCCACCACGGAGGAACTGTGGCTGGGGGAGGCCAAGAGCAACGACTCTCTCGGCAGGAGCCCTGGCCAGCGGCGAAACGAGGCCAGCAAGCTCATGGAGGGGTGCGCAGCTGTCGGCGCGTCCGGTCTCATCATGGCCACCGCCAAAACGCAGTGGGCAGACACGACCATTGAAGCGCTCACCGAAGAACGCCGGGGACGTCTGTGCGCCGGAAAGGCCGTGCCCAGGATCAGTCTGCTGACGGGTCTTGGAGCGTCACCGAAGCTCTCTCCTCTGACCAGCCCGTGAGGCTGCCTGTTCGGTACGTGGCTTGAGCACAACTGGTGGGCGATGGGCGCCGCTCCAACCGCGTGAGCTGCACCTTGCCGTGATGGCTGTCACATCCGCCCTGGCCCTCGTGATGCCGCCTTCCTGGATCCCTGGCTCTCAGCGTCCCCCACACCGTCGGCGACTGCGGCGAGTGCTTCGCCCGACGGCGATGGTGCATCGTTAGGGGAGCGGTGTGTCAGCGCCGAGGGCGTTGAGAAACTCAGTAGCCGTTGTCGTACCGCTCCTGGGACTTGGTGATCGAACGGTCGTCCCGATCGGGTGGTCGTCGGGTGCTCGGCGCATACGAGGAGGG
>NZ_JBIVJN010000037.1:0-22210 GCF_044750345.1 Streptomyces sp. NPDC088817 | reverse complement strand
TACGTCATCTACACCTCCGGCTCCACCGGACGCCCCAAGGGCGTCCTCGTCTCCCACCGAGGCCTCGCCGCCTTCGCCACCACCTGCGTCGAACGTTTCACCGTCGACACCGACTCACGCGTACTCCTGTTCTCCTCACCCAGCTTCGACGCCTCGGTGCTGGAGCTGTGCACAGCCATCACCGCCGGCGCCGCCATGGTCGTCCCACCCCCCGGACCCCTCGTCGGCGAGAACCTGGCCGACGTCCTGCGCGACCACCACGTCACCCACGCCCTCATCCCCCCGGCCGCACTCGCCAGCATCCCCACCGAGACAGCCACCCAACTCCCCCACTTCCAGAGCCTCATCGTCGGCGGAGACACCTGCCCACCCGAACTCGTCACCCGCTGGGCACCCGGCCGCCGCATGACCAACGCCTACGGACCCACCGAAGCCACCGTCGCCGCCACCATCAGCGCACCGCTCACTCCGGACGGCCCGGTCCCCATCGGCACTCCCGTCCTTCACACCCGCGCCTACGTCCTCGACGCCCGGCTCCGCCCCGTCCCGGTCGGTGTGGCCGGCGAGCTCTACGTCACCGGCGACGGACTCGCACGCGGCTACCTCAACCGCCCCGCCCTCACCGCCGAACGCTTCCTCGCCAACCCCTACGGCCCGCCCGGAACACGCGTCTACCGCACCGGCGACATCGCCCGCTGGACTCCCGACGGCACCCTGGAGTTCGCCGGACGCGCCGACGAACAGGTCAAGATCCGCGGCTTCCGCATCGAACTCGGCGAGATCGAGACCGTACTCGGCCGGCACGAGACCGTGGGTCAGGCGGTCGTCGTCGTCCGCGAGAACGAGGAGGGCGCGAAGAGCCTGGTCGCCTATGTGATTCCGGCGGACGGGGCGACGGTCGAGGTGCCCCGGCTGCGTGACGCCCTGGCCGCGACGCTGCCGGACCACATGACGCCCGCCGCGTTCGTCGTGCTCGACGCGCTGCCGCTCACCGCCCACGGCAAGCTCGACCGCAAAGCGCTGCCCGCGCCCGACTTCAGCCCCACGGACTGGACGGGGCCGCGCACTCCGCGGGAGGAGATCCTGTGCGGGCTGTTCGCCGAGGTGCTCGGGCTGGAGACGGTCGGCGTGCACGACAGCTTCTTCGACGTCGGCGGCGACAGCATCATGTCGATGCGGCTGGTCACCAAGGTCCGTGCCACGTTCGGCGTACGGCTGAGCATCCGCACCATCTTCGAGGCGCCCACCGTCGCGGAGCTGGCGGAGCGGCTCGCGGGCGACACCGAGGGGGACACCCTGGACGTGCTGCTGCCGCTGCGCACCACGGGCGACAGGGCACCCCTGTTCTGTGTGCACCCGGCGGGTGGCCTGAGCTGGGTCTACTCCGGGCTGATGAAGCACATCGGTGCGGACCGCCCGCTGTACGGTCTCCAGGCCAGGGGCCTCGCCGATCCCTCGGCGACCCTGCCGGGCAGCATCGAGGAGATGGCGGCGGACTACGTGGCGCAGATACGCGGCGTCCAGCCGAACGGCCCCTACCACCTGCTCGGCTGGTCGCTGGGCAGTCTGGTCGTCCACTCCATGGCCACCCAGCTCCGGGCCGCGGGCGAGGAGGTCGGGCTGCTCGCCAACCTCGACCAGTACCCGGTCGACCGCTCCGAGCCGGAGCCGGAGCGCCTGCCCGACCAGCAGGACGCGCTCCGGATCATGCTGGACTTCGTCGGCCACGACATGGACAGCCTCGGCGACGAACCGCTGGAGTACGCGATGGTGGCCGAGGTGCTGAGGGAGCGGCAGAGCGTGTTCGCCAACCTCGACGAGTCCGCGATCGCCGCGCTGGCCCAGGTGTTCGCGAACAGCCGCACCCTCATCGGCGGTTTCGAGCCGCGGCCGCTCGACAGCGACGTCCTGGTCCTCGTCGCCGAGCCCGACGAGACGGTGCCGGCCGCGGAACTCGCGGCGCGCGCCGAACGCTGGCGGCCGTTCGTGACGGGAAAAATTGAATACAGGGTAGTGCGCTGTACTCACGCTCATATGATGCAGGCTGAACCGGCCGCGGAAATCGGCCGCGTACTCGCCGAGAAGCTCGGGGAAAGCAAGTAGCCGGATCCCGTGGCCCGCGTCGACCGACCGGATCAGGCCCGGGGAAAAGGGTTTTCCCTTTTCCCCGGGCCTGAACCGGATGTCCCCCAGGTCGAACCCACCGCCGCAATTCCCTTTCCCGTCCTTTCCCGACCTTTCGCAGCCCACGACGAATGGTGGAAACATGACTGCGCAGACGATGTCGACACCGGACGACATCTCCACGGTCGATCTGACCGATCCCAGAACGTTCGAGGAGAACGACCTCCGTGAATACTGGCGCCGGCTGCGCACCACGCGGCCGCTCCACTGGCACCCGCCCACCGGCGACGCGCCGGGATTCTGGGTGATCAGCCGGTACGCGGACGTCATGGCGCTGTACAAGGACAACAAGCGGCTCACCTCGGAGCGGGGCAACGTGCTGGTCACGCTGCTCGCCGGGGGCGACTCCGCCGCGGGCAGGATGCTCGCCGTCACCGACGGCGCCCCGCACCGCAACCTGCGCAACGTGCTGCTCAAGGCCTTCTCCCCGCAAGCCCTCAAGCCCGTCTCCGACCGGGTCCGCGAGAACACCACCCGCCTGGTCGTGGAGGCCGTCCGGCGCGGTGAGTGCGACTTCGCCACCGAGGTGGCCGAGCACATCCCGATGAACACCATCTCCGACCTGCTCGGAGTGCCCACCGCCGACCGCGAGTTCCTGCTGAACCTCAACAAGTCCGCGCTCAGCTCCAACGAGGAGGGCCAGTCGGAGACCGACGCCTGGCTCGCCCGCAACGAGATCCTGCTGTACTTCAACGAGCTGGTCGCCGAGCGCCGGGCGAAGCCGACCGAGGACGTGATCAGCGTCCTCGCCAACAGCACCGTGAACGGCGAGCCGTTGAGCGAGGAGGTCATCGTCCTCAACTGCTACAGCCTGATCCTCGGCGGCGACGAGACCAGCCGGCTGTCGATGATCGACGCCGTGCGGACCCTCACGCGGCACCCGGACCAGTGGCGGGCGCTCCGCGACGGTGAGGTGACACTCGAGTCGGCCACCGAGGAGGTGCTGCGCTGGGCGACCCCGGCGATGCACTTCGGCCGCCGCGCGGTCACCGACGTCGAGCTGCACGGCGAGGTGATCGCCGCGGGCGACATCGTCACGCTGTGGAACAGCTCGGCCAACCGGGACGAGGAGGTCTTCGCCGACCCGTACGTCTTCGATCTGAACCGGTCGCCGAACAAGCACATCACCTTCGGCTACGGCCCGCACTTCTGCCTCGGCGCCTATCTGGGCCGGGTCGAGGTGAACGCGATGCTCGACGCCCTGCGCACCTACAGCACCGGCTTCGAGGTCACCGGGGAGCCGCGGCGGATCCACTCCAACTTCCTGACCGGGCTGTCCGGTCTGCCGGTGCGTTTCGAGCCGGACGAGGCGGCGCTGGCCGCCTACGGCAGCGGGAACGGAGCACGCGGGTGAACCCGTCCGCCGGAATGGGCCCGTCGAAGTGGCTGCGCTGCTACCGCAGGGTGGCCCGGCCCCGTCTGCGGCTGGTGTGCTTCCCGCACGCGGGCGGCGCGGCCAGCATGTTCCGTGACTGGCCGCGGTGGCTGCCCGACGACGTCGAGGTGACCGGGGTGTGCTACCCGGGCCGTCAGGACCGGCTGCTGGAGCCGTGCATCGACGAGATGGGCGCGCTGACCACGCCGATCGCCGATGTGCTCCAGGCCTGTGCGGGAGAGCGGCTCGTGCTGTTCGGGCACAGCATGGGCGCCTCCGTCGCCTACGAGGTGGCGCTGCGCCTGAAGCAGCGCACCGGCTCGGCGCCGGGACGGCTTTTCGTCTCCGGTCAGTTGCCGCCGCACCGGGTGGTGCCCAAGAGCGTGCACCTGCGCGGTGACGACGCGATCGTGGAGGAGGTGCGCCGGCTCGGCGACCCGGACGCCGGCACGGTGCTGGACGATCCGGACCTGCGGGAGCTGGTACTGCCCGCGATCCGGGCGGACTTCCGGCTGATCGGCACGTATCTTCCGCGCCCGGTCACGCCGCTGGCCGTCCCGGTGACCGCGTACGTGGGGAGCGAGGACGAGCAGGTGCCGGTCGAGGGCCTGCGGGAGTGGGCGGCGGTGAGCGCCACCGGCCGCTTCGACCACCGGGTCTATCCCGGTGGCCACTTCTATCTGATGGACGACCCCGAAGCCCTCGTCCGCGACCTGGCCGGCCGGCTGGCCGGCCACCTCGCGGCCGCCCGCGCCGCCGGCTGAACCGGCGGGCGTGGGAGGGTGGTGGTCAGGAGACCGCGAAGCGCGCGCCGGCCAGCGAGAGCAGGGCGCCGAACACGTCGATCACCGCGATGCCCACGACCAGTGACGTCCACCATCTGCGGCGGGCGCCCCGGGTGCGGATGAACTGCGAGGCGGCCAGGGCCAGTACCACGCCCTGGACCAGGAAGCACGGCTCGAACACCAGGAGGTCCTGCACGGCCGAGAGATGGTTCGCCTCGGCCGCCTCCGCCGCGCCGACTCCGGGCACGACCGGGAAGTCGACGGCGCCGTGGTGTCCGCTCAGGTACAGGGCCTTGGTGAAGAAGCCGTAGAGGGCGTGGGAGACGCACACCACCGCCGCGATCCACATGGGCGCCAGCAGCACCCAGGCGCGCACCCGGCTCGCCGTGCGGCGGTTCAGCGCGAGGACGAAGAGCGCGCCGACCAGCATGATCGCGCTCACCACCCAGTTGACCGCCTGCACCGCGGACTTGTCGTGCCGCGCCAGGAGCGGCAGTCCCCAGGTGCCGCCCACGGCCCAGTACACGTGGAGAAGCATGAAGAGGAACGTGAAGACGAAAGCCAGGTGGCCCCAGACCGGCCGGGGCGGCAGTTCGGCGCACGGCTCCCGGCCGGACGAATTCCCGTCATTTTCGCCTGGAATTAATGTTTCGTGCACCATCCAAATCCTCACGTAGAAGCCCGAGCACACCGCGGGCACGGTATCACCGGGCGCCAAGGCGCGAACCCCGCGCATATCGGAGTTTTCAATGAGGGGGCCGGTTCCGGCCACGCCGCTGCTAGCGTCGGCGGCGCCGATGCGGCAGCCGTCGCGGTCGGCGAACCCGTAGCGTATGGGGGTGAATGCGTGGACATTGCAATTCGGGCCGAGGGACTGAGCAAACGTTACGGTGGAAAGCAGGTCAAGGACGCGCTGAACGGTGTCGACCTGTCGGTCCCCGCCGGCACGGTTTTCGGGCTGCTCGGGCCCAACGGCGCCGGGAAGACCACGACCGTGCGCATCCTGGCCACCCTGCTCTCCGCGGACGGCGGCGAGGCGACCGTGGCCGGATTCGACGTGCGCCGGCAGGGCAAGGAGGTCCGCCGCCGTATCGGCCTGACCGGACAGTACGCGGCGGTCGACGAGCGGTTGACCGGCCGGGAGAACCTCCGGTTGATCGGCACCCTCTACCACCTCGGCCGCGGCGCCACCCGGGCCAGGGCGGACGAGCTGCTGGAACGGCTCGACCTGACCGACGCGGCCGACCGGCCGGTGAAGACCTACTCCGGCGGCATGCGGCGCAGGCTCGACCTGGCCGCCAGCCTGATCGCCGAGCCGCCGGTGCTGTTCCTGGACGAGCCGACCACCGGCCTCGACCTGTCCAGCCGGCTGACCCTGTGGGAGGTGATCCGTACCCAGGTGAGCCGTGGTGTCACCGTCCTGCTGACCACCCAGTACCTCGAAGAGGCCGACCAGCTCGCCGATCGCGTCGCCGTGCTGAAGGACGGCAGTGTCGTCGCCGAGGGCACCCCCGACGAGTTGAAGGACCGGGTGGGGGACGACCGGCTGCGGGTCACCGCCGCCTCCGCGGACGACGTCGTCGCCCTCACCAAGGTGCTGAGCCGGTTCGGCGTCGACGAACCGCTCGTGGACGAGGAGAAGAGGTCGGTCTCCGTGGCGATGACCGAAGGCGTCGGCGGTATCGCGAAGGTGGCCGCCGAACTGGCCCAGGCCGGCATCCCGGTGGCCGACTTCCGGCTCAGCCGCCCCTCGATGGACGAGGTCTTCCTGTCCCTGACCGGCCCCGCGACGCGGCCGGTGGCCGAAGGAGCGGCGACATGAGCGAGTTCCTGAGCGACTGCCTCGCCCTGACGGGCCGTCACCTGCGGCATCTGTCCCGGGTGCCGGAACGGCTGCTCAGCGTGACGCTGATGCCGGTGATGTACGTGATCGTCTTCGGGTTCCTGTTCGGCAGCGCCATGCAGGTCGAGGGCGGCAACTACCGCGAGTACATCATGGCCGGCATCTTCGCCCAGGTCATGCTGGCCAACCTGCAGACCACCGCGGTCGGCGTTGTCGACGACCTGCGCAACGGCCTGGTCGACCGGTTCCGCTCGCTTCCCATGTCCCGCTACGCCGTACTGATCGGGCGTACTGTCTCCGACCTGCTGCTGTCCACCGTCGCCATCGTCGTGATGGCCGCGGTCGGCTCCCTGATCGGCTGGCGGGTGCACACCGGCGCCCCGCGCATGCTGGCCGCCTTCGGCATCCTGCTGCTGCTCGGCCTGGGCGCGGCCTGGCTCGGCGCGCTGCTCGGACTGTCCCTGCGCAACGTCGAGGCGGTCAGCGCGGTGATGTCCATGGTCATGATGCCGCTGACGTTCCTGTCCAGCGCGTTCATCCCCCTGAGCGGACTGCCCGAGTGGCTGCGCGCCATCGCGGTGTGGAACCCGCTGTCGGCGGTGGTCGGTGCCCTGCGCAAGCTGTTCGGCAACCCCACCTCCGTCGGGGACACCTCCTTCCCCTCGGTGCACCCGATCCCCGTCGCCGTGGTCCTCATCGTGGTGATGATCGCGCTGGCCATGCCGCTCGCCGCCCGCAGGTACCGGACCGCGGCGGCCCGCTGAACCGCTCGCCCGACAAGGCGCCGCCTACCCCCAAAGGAGCACTGCGATGACGCCTGGTGTCACCACGCCCGCCGACTTCGAGGCGGGCGACGGACCCGCGCCGGAACTCAACGTCCGTCCGCTCGTGGACACCACGCTGCTTCCCGACTGGCGGGGCTCCGGCAGGGTCGTGCACTCCGCGCACCGGGTCTACGAGCACCTGATCTCGCTGTGGGCGCCCGGCGTCATCGAGGCCGCGCACGACCTCGGTGTGTTCGCCGAGTTGAGCGCCGGACCGAGGACCAGTGACCAGCTCGCGCGGGCCTGCGCCGCCAACCGGCGGGCGATGCGGGTGCTGATGGACGGACTGTACGCCTACGACATCGTCGACCGCATACCCGCCGAGGACGGCCCCGCGGTCTACCGGATGCCGGAGGAGATGCGCGAATGCCTGCTGCCTGACGGGCTGTTCAGCCTGGTCGGCAAGATCGAGTACGACCGCCAGCTGGCCTGGCACTCCTGGCGCAATCTCGCGGACGCGGTGCGCGGCGACAACCGCGACGAGACGGGCGGGCTGCAGCTCAACCAGATCACCGAGCACAACTACGAGTCCCTGGTGCGCGGCATCAACTTCTGGGCGCCGCCGATCGTCGAGGCGCTGCGCGGCGGCTTCGAGACGCTGGAGTGGCCCACCGACCGGCCCGCCTCCGTCCTGGACATCGGCTGCGGTACCGGCCTGTACAGCCAGTTGCTGCTGCGGGCGTTCCCGCGGTGGCGGGCCACCGGTCTCGAGGCGCCGAGCATCGCCCCGATCGCCACGGCGCAGGCCGAACGGCTCGGCGTCGCCGACCGGTTCGGCGTCCAGGTGCGCGACTTCTGGACCGAGAGCTGGGGCACCGGCCACGACCTGCTCGTCTTCGTCAACATCTTCCATCTCCAGACCCCCGAGTCGGCGCGGGAGTTGCTGCGCAAGTCCAAGGAGGCCCTGTCCCGGGACGGCCTGATCTGCATCGCCGACCACCTGGTCACCGACGAGAAGGACGCCAAGTCGGTCCAGGATCGGTTCGCGATGCTGTTCGCCGCGTCCATGCTGGCCACCGGCGGCGGTGACGCCTTCCTGCTGGACGACTACGACCAGTGGCTCGCCTCGACCGGACTGCGGCGGGTCGCGGTGCTGGACACCCCGATGCACCGGATCCTGCTCGCCGGGCACGCCTGACCGGCCCGCGGCGACATGGCGGAGTTCCTCGGCGACACACGGGCCATCGCGGGCCGGCACCTGCGGCATCTGCTGCGCCTGCCGGAGAAGCTGGTCGGCTTCACCGTGATGCCGGTCGCGATGGTGGTGGGCCTGGGGATCCTGTTCGGCGGCAGCATGCGGGTGCCCGGCGGCGGGCCGTACGGCGCGTACGTGGCGGCGGGCGTGGTCACCTCGCTCGCCGTCTCGACGGTCGCGCTCTCCGCGCTGGGCGTCCTCGACGACCTCCAGAACGGCGTGTTCGACCGGCTCCGCTCGCTTCCCGTCGACCGCGCGGCCATCCTGTCCGGGCGGATCGTGGTGGACTCGCTGCCCGTGGTGGTGGCGATGGCCGGTGTGGTGCCCGCCGCGTGGATCGCCGGCTGGGCCGACGGAGTCCGCCCGACGGCGGCGCTGGCCGCGGTGGGCCTGGAGCTGCTGCTCGGCATGGGGTGTGCGTGCCTGGGGATCTTCCTCGGGCTCACCTTCCGCAACGCCGAGGCGGTCACCTCGGTCGTACCGGTGTGCCTGCTGCCGGCGACGTTCCTGTCCAACGCGTTCGTGCCGCCGGACGGACTGCCCGGCTGGCTGCGCCAGGTGGTCGGCTGGAACCCGGTGACCGCGGTGAACAGCACGGTGCGCGAGCTGCTGGGCACGGGAGGACCGCCCGCCGGGGCCGCCTTCCCGGACCGTCACGCCGCGCCGCTCGCCGTCGTCTTCTGCCTGCTGGTGATCGCCGTGACCGCTCCCGCGGCGGCGCGCGCCTACGGCCGTGCCGGGCCGATGCGGTGAGCCGGCCGGCGACCGCCCTCGGCGCCACTTCCCAAACCCGGCCCCAGAGTTTTCGAACTGACCCGGAGCGGGTGTTTTCCCCCTGACTAGGCTGCGCGTACCAGGCGGACAGAATCGGACTCCGTTCCCTTTTCCGCTCGGCCACCCACCGAACGCGCTGATGGCTGGAGGCGCCATGGATTTCGGCCTTTTCTACTTCGCGAACGACAAGGAGGACGTCGGCGACCGGTACCGGCTGCTGATCGAGGGAGCCAAGTTCGCCGACACTCACGATTTCTCCTCCGTGTGGACGCCCGAGCGTCACTTCCACGCGTTCGGCGGCCTCTATCCGAATCCGGCGGTGACGGGCGCGGCGGTGGCCGCGGTGACCGAGAAAGTCGCGGTGCGGGCCGGCAGTGTGGTGGCCCCGCTGCACCATCCGGTGCGTATCGCGGAGGAATGGTCGGTCGTAGACAACCTGTCCAAAGGAAGGGTCGGTATCGCATTCGCCTCCGGTTGGCACGCCGCCGACTTCCTCCTGCGCCCGGAGGGATATCCGACCCGCAGATCCGGTCTGATCGACTCGGTGCGGGCGATCCGGAGCCTCTGGCGGCAGGAGCCCGCGACGTTCGTCGACGGCGCGGGCGAGAGCGTCGACGTGACGGTGTTCCCGCCGCCGGTGCAGCGGGAGTTGCCGGTCTGGCTGACCAGCGCGGGCAACCCGCAGACCTTCCGCGAGGCGGGCGAGATGGGCGCCGGGGTGCTGACCCATCTGCTGGGCCAGGGCGTCGACGTGCTGGAGAAGCGGATCGGCGAGTACCGGCAGGCCTTCCGCGACCACCACGACGAGACCGAGGGCGACGGGCATGTCGCGCTCATGCTGCACACGTTCGTCGGCCCGGACCGGGAGAAGGTCAGGGAGACCGTCCGAGAGCCGTTCAGCAAGTACCTGGCCAGCTCCTTCGACCTGGTCATCCATGCCGCCAAGGCCGCGGGCGCCGACGCGGTCGCGCTGGACCTGAACAAGATGAGCCCGGCCGACATCGACTTCCTGGTCGGTCAGGCCTTCGACCGCTACTTCGAGACCAGCGGCATGTTCGGCACCGTCGAGGACGCGCTGCGGATGTGCGAGCGGCTGTACGAGGTCGGTGTGGACGAGGTCGCCTGCCTGATCGACTTCGGTGTGGAGACGGACGAGGTGCTGGCCGGACTGACCCACCTGGACCTGCTCAGGCAGGCGTGGCGGGAACGCGAGCAGGCTCGGTGACCGCGCGCGCCGGGGCTCCGGGCGGGGCGGCGAAGGAGCTGGACACGGAGCCGGGTCCGGTCGGCGCCGGGGCGTATCGCGCGTTCATGAGTTCCTTCCCGACCGGTGTGTCCGTCGTGACCACGGTCGACGCGGACGGACGGCCGCGCGGGATGACGTGCTCCTCCCTCTCCAGTGTCAGCCTGGATCCGCCGGTCCTGTCCGTCTGCCTGACGGTGACCAGCCGGACGCTCAGCGCCCTGCGCTCCCACGGCTTCTTCGGTGTGAACCTGCTCGGGGCCGGCGCGAGCGGGATCGCCCGCCTGTTCGCCGACTCCTCCCTGAGCCACTTCGAGCACGTGCCGTGGCACCCGGCCGGCGAAGCGGCCCTCCCCCGGCTCGCCGACGACGCCGTCGCCTTCGCCGCCTGCCGGGTCTCCGACACCAAGGCGGTCGGCGACCATGTCGTCGTCTTCGGCGAAGTGCTCGGCACCGACTGCACCGGCGACGCCCCGCTGCTCTACGGCCACCGCCGGTTCACCGCCTGGCCGGACCCGGCCCCGGACCGGGTCTGACCGGACGCGGCCCACCGCGGGCCGCCCGACCCGGCCCACCTTCATCAGGGCGGACCACGCCAACTCTCTTACGGGGCCGCCTTCACGACGGGACTCGGTGGCGGTCGGTGCGGCCGGTCCGCCGCCGTCACGCCGGGTCGGCGGACGGCACCTCTGCCGGGGCGTGGTCGTACAGCGCCTCCCGGTCGTACTTGCTCCGCAGGTAGGAGAGGTCCGCCAGCAGGCCCGCCGCGGTCACTGCACGGCCCCGCCCGGTCCGTACCAGACGGGTCAGCGGCAGCGCCCCCGTCTGCGCCCAGCACAGCCTGCCCTCCTCGTCCAGGCGGCTGCGGGTCCGGCCCCGGTTGTCCGGGTGCACGCAGTACGGGATGTCGAGAGAGCCGCGTTCGAACGCCAGCAGCAGCGCGCGGGCGAGGTCGGAGTGCAGGTTCAGCACCCCTTCGACCAGCGCCCGCGCTTCCGCGTACGTCTGGGTGTCCGTGTCCGGGGCGGGCACCGGCCGGGCCGCCTCGGCCGCCCGCGCCGCGTACTCCAGGGCGGCCACGTTCTCCGCGACGGTGGGAATCCGCCGCGACTCGGCGACGGTCTTGACGATGAGCCGCTCGGAGCCGGTCCGCACGGCCAGTTCGGCGGCCTCGCCGAGCAGCCGGTACGCGCCCGCCTCGGTGGCCGGGTACGCCCCCATGTAGGCGTAGACGACCACGTGCCAGTCCACGTCGGACAGCAGCTCGGCGCACAGCCGGCGCAGCGCGAACACCGCCTCGGTGTCCTGGCCGGCGTGGGTCTGCTGGGCGTAGCTCACCGAGATGCTGCGGCAGCCGTACGCGCGGAAGAACAGCGCCTCCAGCACGCTGAGCGCCACCAGCTGGCTGGGCGGGCACAGTTGGCCCATCATGCAGCCGCCGAAGGTCTCCAGGTGCGGCTCGGCACCGTGGTCGCGCAGCCGGGAGAACAGTTCCGTGCACTGCCGCCAGGCCGCGATCGACTCGGCCAGCGGAGTGCGTCCGTAGGGCAGGCAGTACGAGACGGGCCCGCCCTCGGTGGCGTCCAGGCCCAGCGCGATCAGCTTGCGGAAGATGTGCTGGGGCAGGGCGGATCCGTGCCGCACCTGCACGGGGAAGCCGGCGTCCCGGACACCGGCCAGCATCGCCCGGGTCGTGGCGTCGGGGTGGCTGACGATGGGGTAGCCGTTGAGCGGCCGGTCCTCGCGCCGGGCGTGCTCGACCGCGGCCAGGTCACCGACCCTGGTGTAGCTGTCCAGGGTCAGCGTGCCGACGGTGTGCCCGCGCGCCGCCTTGGTGGCGGCCAGTCCGGCCCGCATCCGACCCGGATCGCCGAAACCCATGCGCGGCTGGACGACGAGCGCGCCGGCCCGTGCCCGCGCGCGGACGAACGCGCCGAATCCCGGCTCCGCGTGGGCGGGCCGGCCGGGTACGAGGGCGGTCACCGGGATCTCCCCGCGGTCAGCGCCGGGCGTGCGGCAGACGGGAGCGAGGCGACGAACGCCGTGAAGTCGGCCGCGTCCGAGGCCTGGTCGGGGAAGACGGCGTCGAAGCCGGCGGCCATCAGGGCCCGCGCGTGGCGGCCGATGTCCTCGTCGGACACCGTGAGCTTGCCGCCGATCACCATCGGCGTGGCGGCCAGTTCCGGGCAGGCGCGCAGCCGGGTGACCGCGCGCAGACCGTCGGTGGAGCCGTGCCCGTTGACACTGCCGATGACGAGCAGCACCGGATCGATCCGGCGGCATTCGGCGACCAGCACGTCGTCCGGCACGCAGGGCCCGAGGTTGATGACGTGGTAGCCGAGTTCCTCGATGACGAGCTGGAGGTAGACCAGGTTCCACGTGTGCGCGTCGCTGGCGAGGCCCGACACCACCACGGTGCCCCGGTCCCGGTGGGCGGGGGGCGTGCTCACGCCGACGATGTGGTTCTCCCGCTGTGCCACGGAGTCAGGGCACCAGGCTCGTGACGGCCACGGGCGCTCTGCTGAATTCCGTGCATTCTCTCTTGATGTTCTCGATCAGCATCAGAGTCGCGCGCGCCGAGGACAGGATCATCTGCCCTTCACGGGTCAGAGTCGTGCCACCTGAATTACGGGTGAACAGCTTGATACCCAGAGATCTCTCAAGGCATATGATTTGGTAACTTATTGCCGGTTGCGAGTATCCGAGCTTCTTGGCTGCGAGGTCCATTCGACCTATTTCGGCAATCGCGACAAAAGCGCGCAACTCGCGTTCGTGCATTATCGCCTCACAATTAAACAGATTATCAAGTGCCGAAACTTTAACATGCGATTCCTTCGCACGGCACGGCGCTTGCAGGAAGCTGCCACGTCAGGTGTAGAACCGGATCTGTGGAGCTTTGCCTGGTGGGTGAGGTTTAGGTATTTCCAGCCGGCTGCGCGGCATGTGCTTGTGGCACATGGTAGGCAATGCCGCGCAGCCGAAGTCGCCGAATGTCCGCATCGAGCCGGAGGAAAAGGACGAACTCGGTCGGGAAATTCTCAGAGATTTCCGGCGAAGAGGTCACCCGGGACGGGCGTCAGCGCTCCCCGGCGAGGTCAAGATGACCCGGGGAGGCCGGGGCGGCCTCGGCGGCCGGGACGGCCTGCGGCCGCTCGGCGGAGCGGCGCCACGGGTGGGAGAGGGGCGCGGACACCGGTCGCCACCACGGCTCCGCGGGGACCTTGCCCGCGGGCTCGAAGGGCTCCCCCGGCCGTGGGAACGCCACCGCCTGTCCCGCCTCCTCGGCGGCGTCCTTGGTCCACTCGCCGGGCTCGGCCCAGGCGTGCGGGGCGAGGGTGAAGGTGCCCCAGTGGATCGGCAGCAGCACGCCGGACGGCGCGTTCCCCTGGAGGTCGAGGTGGGCCCGGACGCCCTCCTCGGGCGTCATGTGGATGTCCGGCCAGAACTCGGAGTACGCGCCGAGCTGGATCATCGTCGCGTCGAACGGGCCGTGGTCGGCGCCGATCTGCCGGAAGCCCTCGAAGTAGCCGGTGTCGCCGCTGTGGTAGATCCGGTGCTCCTCGCCCGCGACGACCCAGGAGGCCCACAAGGTGTGCTGGGTGTTGCGCAGGGCCCGCCCGCAGAAGTGGCGGGCGGGGGTCGCGGTCAGGGTGAGCCCGCCGACCCTGGTGGCCTCGTGCCAGTCCAGTTCGCGCAGCCGGTCCGCGGACACACCCCAGTGCTCCAGGTGGGCCCCGACGCCGAGCGGCACCGCGAACAGGGTGTCCGTGCCGGCCAGCGCCTTGATGGTGGGCAGGTCCAGGTGGTCGTAGTGGTCGTGGGAGATGACGACGACGTCGACCGGGCCGAGCGCGGCCAGCGGCAGCGGCACCGGGTGCAGCCGCCGGGGCCCGACGTAGGGGAACGGCGAGCAGCGCTCGCCCCACACCGGGTCGAAGAGCACTCGCTGCCCGTCGATCTCCGCGAGGACGCTGGAGTGTCCCATCCAGGTCAGCCGCAGGCCCGTGGCCGGAGGCTTCGCGAGGTCGGCGAGGGTGGTGGCGTGCACGGGCACGGTGCCGCGCGGGGCGCGACGCCGGCGCTCGTCCTTGTCCAGGTAGCGCCGCGCGAAGGCCGGCGTCGAGCCGGAGGGCCGGGTCCGGGCGGGGCCGCCGGGGTTCTGGAAGACGCCGTCCTTGAAATGGGGTGATCTGCGGATGCGCGCCATGCGCTCTCCGCTCGGGTCCGCGCCGAAGGCCTCGGGCCGCAGTGCACGGAGCCCCGGGTTCGAAGGACGGAATCCTGCCACGCTACCTCCAGGTGGAGTCGGTCAGGCTTTCCATTATGTCGGGCCGCTCCGACGACCCGGATGTCACACCCACGTGCTCCGGTCAGCCGTGACGGTACGGACCCCGCGAGCTGAACCGGGCCAGTCCGACGGGCTCGGACCACGGAGGCGATCCGGGTTCTGACGTCCTCCGGGCACAGGGCGCCCTCGGCCGAACGCCCCGTCGGGGCCGGGGTCGCCGACACCCGCGGTGAAGCCGTCGAGGTGCCGGCGGGAATACGTGAGGCCTCACACACGCCGCAGTCTGACGACCGCCGCGTCGAAGTCGCCCCGCAGCCCCGTGCGCAGCCCGTGGTGCAGCAGCACGGCGCCGCGGTGCACTTCCCCGGTGTCGCCGCACATGTACGACGCCGCCGGGTCCAGTCCGCGCAGCCGCAGCGCGGGCACCGGTTCGCCGTGGTGCTGCGCCTGGAGCAGGGCGAGGACGACGGTGTCGTCGCCGAGGACGTACTGCACCGCGCTCAGCCCGCCCCGCGGGGCCCGCAGCCGGTACAGGTCGCCGCGCTGGACCACCGGCCGGATCTCCTTGTACAGGGCGATCCAGTCGGCGGCCTCGGCCAGTTCCTCCTCCGTCCACCGGGTGAGGCCGCCGCCCACCCCGAGCACTCCCGCCATGGCGCTCACGAAGCGGAAACGCAGCGTGCTGGCCCGCCCGTTGAGCGGGGTGTTCGGGCTGTCGGTGACCCAGGCGGCCATGACCCGCGCGGGATGGATCTGGCTGAAGCCGTGCTGGATGGAGAGCCGGTCCAGCGGATCGGTGTTGTCGGAGGTCCACACCTGGTCCGTACGGGACAGGACACCGAGGTCGATCCGGCCGCCGCCGCCCGAGCAGGACTCGAAGGCGACGCCGGGGTGCGCGGCCCGCAGTCGGTCCAGCAGGGCGTACAACGCGCGCACATGGTCGGTCCACAGGCGCTGCGGGTACGGCTCCCCGGGCCAGCCGGCGTCGGTGAAGGAGCGGTTGAAGTCCCACTTCACATAGTCGATCGGGGCGCTGGAGAGCAGGGTGTCCAGCCGCTCCCACAGATGCTCCCGCACGTCATCGCGCGCGAGGTTGAGGACGAGCTGGTTGCGGAACTCCGTGCGCGTGCGCCCGGGTTGGTGCTGCACCCAGTCGGGGTGCGCGCGGTACAGGTCGCTGTCGGGGTTGACCATCTCCGGCTCGACCCAGATGCCGAACCGCATGCCGAGGCCGTGCACCCGATCGGCGAGCGGCTTCAGGCCGCCGGGGAACCGGTCGGGGTTGGGCCACCAGTCGCCGAGTCCGGCGCGGTCGCCGGTGCGGGCGCCGAACCAGCCGTCGTCGACGACGAACAGTTCCACGCCGATCTCCGCGGCCCGCCGCGCGAGCGCCGTCTGCTGCTCCTCGGAGATGTCGAACCCGGTGGCCTCCCAGGAGTTGTAGAGCACCGGCCGGTCGCGGTCCGCGTCGGGTAGCACGTACCGCCGCTGGTAGGCGTGCCAGGCGCGGCTCGCGCCGCCGTGTCCGCCGTCGCTCCACAGCCCGGCGAAGACAGGGCTGGTGTACGTCTCCCCGGCGCGAAGCATCAGCAGCCCGGAGTCGTCGTGCCCGGCGCCTCCGGTGATCTGCACGCGCGCGTCGGGGAGTTGGGCGACCGCGATCCGCCAGGAGCCCGACCACCCCAGGGCGCAGCCGTAGACCTCGCCGTGCTCCTCGGTGGCGTCGGTGTCCAGGGCGACCCAGGGCAGGTGCTGGTGGCCGGTGTGACCGCGGCGGCTGCCGATGACCTGCTCGCCGTAGGTGAGTCCGGTGCGCACCAGGCGGGACTCGGCGGCCCAGCGGCCGTGCAGGTGGGACAGCCGCCGCCCTTCACGCTCGGGCAGGGTCCAGGTCGCGGAGTCGGCGCGCAGCACCTCCACGGGCCCGGGTCCCCGGTTGGCGAGGGTGACCCAGCGTTCGACGACGTCCCCGCGCATGCGGTAGTGCAGGGTGATGTCCAGCCCCGAGTCCTGGAACCGCAGGCGCAGTTCGTCGTCCTCGGCGTGGTACGACCCGAAGGTCCACTCGGTGCCGCGCCGTTCGGCGGTGCGCACGGACAGCGCGGGCCGTACGAAGCGGGGGCCGCCCTCGACCGGGTACTCCTCGTGTCCGTCGAGCGGGGACTCGAAGGGCCGGGCGTCCGGCAGCGGCCGGGCGGCGAGAGCCTCGGCGTCTGCGAGGGCGATGCCCGGGCCCCAGTGCAGATGGAGCAGTTCGCCACGCTCGGTCAGATGGACGGCGTAGCCGCTCGTGGGCCCGGTCAGCAGCCAGGTACGTCCGTCGTCGGCGGTCTCCAGCATGTTCCGTCCCCCACAGGTCCGAACCGGTCCGCGCACGCACCGCCATCATCGGGGGGCCCGGGCGCCGGTGCAACGCCTGTGGACAACCCGTTGCCCCGGGCAGCCATGTCGTATGGTCGAAGCCGCGCCCGCCGACGCACCGTGACGGCGGGGCCGAAAGGGAGGAGTCCCCGTGACGCAGCAGGTCCCCTCGACCGAGCCAGAGCTGGCCGCAGTGCGCAACTTCCGTGATGTGGGCGGGCTGCCGACGGTGGACGGCAGGCGGGTGCGGCACGGGATGCTGTTCCGCAGCGGCCACCTCGCGCACGCGACCGACGAGGACGCGTCCTACCTCGGCTCCCTGGGCCTGCACACGATCTTCGACTTCCGCAACGCGGCCGACGTCAGGCTGGAGGGCCCGGACGTCGAACTGCCGGGCGTGCGCCATGTGAACCTGCCGCTGAGCGACCCGGCGGACGGCGCCGAGTTCTGGAAGATGGTCCGCGACGGCGACCTCGACGAGCTGCGCTCCGTCCTGGACGACGGCAAGGGCGCGGACCGGATGATCTCGTCCTACCGCGTGCTCGTCAAGGAGCGGACCGGCGAGCACTCGCAGGTGCTGCACGCGCTCGCCGAGGACTGCGTCCCGGTCCTGATGCACTGCGCGGCGGGCAAGGACCGCGCGGGCCTGTCGATCGCCGTGACCCTCCTCGCCCTCGGCGTGGAGCGGGACGCGATCGTCGCCGACTACCTGGAGTCGAACGCCAAGCACCGCCGCTACAAGGTGCATCGCAGCGGCACCTCGGCCGCGGCCTACTCCCCCGAGGTCATGGACCTGCTCAGCCCGCTGTTCGAGGCACGGGCCGAATATCTGGCGGCGGCCCTGGAGACCATCGAGGAGACCTGGGGCGGCGTCGACGCCTACCTGGAGCGGGGGCTGCGGCTGGCTCCGGCCACCCGGGAGCGGCTGCGCGAGCGGCTGCTGGACTGACGGGCCGGTACCCGGGCCGTCGCCCGGGCCCTCACTTGGAGCCGCCGACCGAGAACAGGAACCAGACGAACCCGGCGAAGAAGTGGCCGACGACGGTGTAGATGACGAGCCGGACCCACAGGGCGCGCGGGAACTTCTCTTCCATGTTGCTCATGGCATGTCTCCGGTGTGGGGGCCCAGGCACAGCGCGGCCGTGGGACTCTGCAACAGGGTGTGGACGAAGAGGAGCTCGACCCCGTCCGGGTTCTCGGCCGCGATGCGGTGCGGGGTCAGCGAGTCGAAGTGCGCGCTGCTGCCCGGCACGAGCAGGTGCGTGGCGTCGCCGAGGCGGAGCCTGAGGCGTCCGGTGAGGACGTACAGCCACTCCTCGCCGGGGTGCACGCGCACGATGTCGCCCTGGGAGCCGTGCGGGACGCGGACCCGCAGGGCCTGCATCCCGCGGCCGGGTGCGCCGGCCTGCCAGTACGTCCAGCCGCCGGCCCGCGTCGGCTCCATGTCGCCGGCGCGCACCACCGCGTCCCGCTCGGCGACGTTCTCGCCGAGCAGTTCGGAGACTGTCGTACCGTAGACACGGGCGAGCGAGAGCAGCATCGGCAGTGAGGGCTGGCGCTGCCCGGTCTCCAGTCGGGAGAGATGGGCGGGCGACAGCCCGGCGGCCTTGGCCGCGGCCTCCAGGGTCAGTGCGGCACGGCGGCGCAGCGCGCGCAGTTGCGGCGCGACGGCGGGCAGGTCCTCGACCGGCCCCGCCGAGGGCTGGGACTCTGGAGAGCTCATATCTCCATTTCACCGCCGCTTTGCCCCTAAGGCAAATTTCTTGCCTCAGAGGCAAAGCGGCTGGCGAGGTCCCTGCCCGGCCGGCTCACCGGTTGGCGACGGCCTGCTTGACCAGCGTCTTTCCGAAGTCCCACATCAGCCCGCCGCCGTGCGCGTCGTCCATCACGGCGGTGAAGGCGTCCACGAACCGGTCGACCTCGGCCTCCCCGACGACCAGCGGCGGGATCAGCTTGATCACCTCCAGGTGGTCGCCGGAGACCTGGGTCAGGATCCGGTGCCGCTGCAGCAGCGGGACGACCACCATCTGCGCGAACAGTCCCTTGCGTGCTGCCTGGAGCATGGTCCAGCGCCCGCGGAGCTTCAGCGACCTCGGCCGCCCGAACTCGATGCCGATCATCAGACCGCGGCCGCGCACGTCGGCGAGCAGCTCGTACCGGTCGGTGAGCGCGGCCAGCCGGGACTTCAGCAGCTCGCCCGTGGCCCGCGCGTTGGCCACGATCTGCTCGTTCTCCATCACGGACAGCACGGCGAGGCCCGCCGCCATGGCCTGGGCGTTGGACCCGAAGCTCGCCGAGTGGACGAGCACCCGGTCGATCGAGGAGTAGACCTTCTTGAAGATCCAGTCCCTGCCGAGGGTGGCGCTCACCGGCACATAGCCGCCGGACAGGGCCTTGGCCACGCACACCAGGTCCGGCTCTACCCCGTCCTCGTGCTGGTAGGCCCAGAAGTCCCCGGTGCGGCCCAGGCCCGTCTGCACCTCGTCGGCGATGAGCAGCGCCTTGTGCCGGTGCAGCAGCTCCTGCGCGGCACGCAGCCAGCCGGGCGGGGTCTCGTGCACGCCCTTGCCCTGGATCGGCTCGACGATCAGGGCGGCCACGTCGCCCTTCCTCAGCTCCCGCGCCAGCGCGTCGAGGTCGCCGAGCGGGACGGCGGTGTCGGGCAGCAGCGGGGCGAAGCCGTCCCGGAAGCCCTCCTCGCCGTTGACGGAGAGCGCGCCGGCGGTCAGGCCGTGGAAGGAGTGCTCGCAGTACAGGATCCGCGGTCGGCCGGTGGCACGGCGGGCGAACTTCAGCGCGGTCTCCACCGCCTCCGTGCCGCTGTTGCCGAAGAACACCCGGTCCAGGTGGGGGCTGTGCGCGAGCAGCCGCTCGGCCAGCAGCCCGGGCAGCGGCTGGCAGTCGAAGCGGGTGAGGTCGGCGAGCTGGGCGTCCAGCACGTCGTGCAGCGCCTTGCGGACGACGGGGTGGTGGCGGCCCAGGCCCATCACCCCGAACCCGGAAAGCATGTCCAGGTAGTCGTTGCCCTCCGCGTCCCAGAAGTGCGCGCCCTCGGCCCGCTCGTAGACCTTGTCGAAGCCGATGGTGTGCAGCATCCGCGGCAGTTGGTGGTTGAGGTGCCTGGCGTGCAGCTCGTAGCGTTCGGCGCCACGCTCGGCCAGCAGGGCGCCGAGGTCGAACTCCGTGGTCATTCGGTTGTCTCCTTGACTGCCGTGACGGCCCCGGCGCCGTGCTGCGCCGGGATCGTCCCGGCCTGCTCCCGCACGGCCAGGCTCGCGCCGATCCGTCCGGCGACCTCGACCGGGGTGAGCCCGATGTCGGCCAGCACCTCTCCGCGTTTGGCGTGCGCGAGGAACTGCTCGGGGATGCCGAACCTGCGGACCGGTACGTCGACCTCGGCGTCGCCGAGCGCCAGGGCGACCGCGGCGCCCACGCCGGACGCGCGGCTGTTGTCCTCGACCACGGCCACCAGCCGGTGCCCGGCGGCCAGGTCCGGCAGCGCCGGATCGACGGGTTTGACCCAGCGCGGGTCGACGACGGTGCAGCCGATGCCCCGCGCCTGGAGCAGTTCGGCGGCCTGGAGGCACACGGGCGCCATCACGCCCACGGCGACCAGCAGTACGTCAGGGGTCTCCGCCCGGCGCAGTACGTCCATGCCGCCGACGTGACCGACGGCCCCGATCCGCGGGCCGGCCGACTCCTTGGGGAACCGGATCAGGGTCGGCGCGTCGTCGACGGCGACGGCCTCGCGCAGCTGGGCGCGCAACTGGTCGGCGTCGCGGGGCGCGGCGATCCTGAGACCGGGCACGACCTGGAGGACGGACATGTCCCACATGCCGTTGTGGGAGGGCCCGTCGACGCCGGTCACTCCGGCCCGGTCCAGGACGAAGGTGACCCCGCAGCGGTGCAGGGCGACGTCCATCAGGAGCTGGTCGAAGGCGCGGTTGAGGAAGGTGGCGTAGACGGCGACGACCGGGTGCAGACCGCCGGTGGCGAGTCCCGCGGCCGAGACGACCGCGTGCTGCTCGGCGATGCCCACGTCCCACACCCGGTCCGGGAACCGCTCGGCGAACCCGCCGAGGCCCACCGGGTGCAGCATGGCCGCGGTGATCGCCACGATGTCGTCCCGCTCCTCGCCGATCCGCACGATCTCGTCGCCGAACACGGAGGTCCAGGACGGCCCGCCGGCGGGGGCGAGCGGCTCGCAGGTGAGCGGGTCCATCACGCCCACGGTGTGGAAGTGGTCCTCCTCGTGGGCCAGCGCGGGTTCGTAGCCGCGGCCCTTCTCGGTGAGGCAGTGCACCAGGACGGGACCGTGGAAGCGCTTGGCGCGGCGCAGCGCCGACTCGACGGCCTTGATGTCGTGTCCGTCGATCGGGCCGAGGTACTTCAGCCCGAGGTCCTCGAACATGCCCTGCGGCGCGAACGCGTCCTTGAAGCCCTTCTTCGCGCCGTGCAGCGACTCGTAGAGCGTGTTGCCGACGAGCGGGGTGCGCTGAAGCACGTCCTTGCCCCAGGCCAGGACCTTCTCGTAGCCGTCGGTGGTGCGCAGGGTGGCCAGGTGGTTGGCGAGGCCGCCGATGGTCGGCGCGTAGGACCTCTCGTTGTCGTTGACGACGATGATCAGCGGCCGGTCCCGGGCGGCCGCGATGTTGTTCAGCGCCTCCCAGGCCATGCCGCCGGTCAGCGCGCCGTCGCCGATGACGGCGACGACGTGTCCCTTCTCCCCCTGCACCTCGCGGGCCTTGGCGAGTCCGTCGGCCCAGCCGAGTGCCGTGGAGGCGTGGCTGTTCTCGATGACGTCGTGCTCGGACTCCTCGCGTGCGGGGTAGCCGGACAGCCCTCCCTTG
The DNA here is from genome assembly GCF_044750345.1 of Streptomyces sp. NPDC088817. Classification (NCBI taxonomy): domain Bacteria; kingdom Bacillati; phylum Actinomycetota; class Actinomycetes; order Kitasatosporales; family Streptomycetaceae; genus Streptomyces; species Streptomyces sp. NPDC088817. The sequence goes on along the minus strand of NZ_JBIVJN010000037.1, from coordinate 488 downwards.
CCGCGCAGCTTGGAGAAGTCCTGACGCCCTGTCAGGAGCTTGTGCACATAACTCTGGTGACCTGTGTCCCACAGGATCCGGTCGACCGGCGACTCGAAGACCCGGTGGAGGGCGACGGTGAGTTCCACCACCCCCAGGTTGGGCCCGAGGTGACCGCCGGTCCTGGAGACCGCATGCACCAGGAACTCACGTATCTCGTCGGACAGTTCACCCAGTTCCGCCTCGGACAGCGCCTTCAGGTCGCGTGGTCCCCGGATGCTCTCCAGAATGGTCACGCTGTGCCCCCTCTCGGTCCGTGCCGTACCTCAACCCACTGTCACTGTCGGTGTCCCCGTGACGGTGCCACCGCCGGACGCGGCGTCGTCCTGCCCCATCCCCTCCGCGATCTTCAGCGCCTCCTCGATCAGGGTCTCCACGATCTTCGACTCCGGAACGGTCTTGATGACCTGCCCCTTCACGAAGATCTGCCCCTTGCCGTTGCCGGAGGC
>NZ_JBIVJN010000036.1:0-25030 GCF_044750345.1 Streptomyces sp. NPDC088817 | reverse complement strand
CTCGGTCTGGACCTCGTTCCCTCAGGGACGCCAGCGCGGGTCGAAACCGCTGGTCAGTTTGCGTTTGTTGTGGCGCCACTTGGGCTCGTGGTTCACCATGTCGTTCGTCAGGCCGCGCAGTCGCCGGATGACCGCCCCGTAGGGCTTGACCAGCATCGACGAGAGGGTGCCTCCGGGCGGCTCGTCCATGAACGGCATGAACGCGTCGGGGAAGCCCGGCATGGTGCAGCCGATGCAGATGCCGCCGACGTTCGGGCAGCCGCCGATGCCCGCCATCCAGCCGCGCTTGGGCACGTTGCAGTTCACTACCGGACCCCAGCAGCCGGTCTTCACCAGGCACTTGGGCGAGTTGTAGTCCGTGGCGAAGCTCGCCTGCTCGTAGTACGAGCCCCGGTCGCAGCCCTCGTGGACCGTCTTGCCGAACAGCCACTGGGGGCGCAGCATGTGGTCCAGCGGTGGCGGCGGTGCCGAGCCCGCCGCGTGGTAGAGGACCCAGATCAGGGTCTCCATGAAGTTCTCCGGCTGGATCGGGCAGCCGGGCACGTTGACCACCGGCAGGCCGCTCTCCGCCTTGAAGTCCCAGCCCAGATAGTCGGCCAGGCCCATGCAGCCCGTCGGGTTGCCCGCCATCGCGTGGATGCCGCCGTAGGTGGCGCAGGTGCCGGCCGCCACCACCGCCCAGGCGCGGGGGGCGAGTTGGTCGATCCACCAGTTCAGCGTCTGCGGTTCACCGGTGTCGGGGTCGTTGCCGAACGACGTCCAGTAGCCGTCCCCCTCGATGATCCGCTGGTTCGGGATCGAGCCCTCGATGACCAGGATGAACGGGGCCAGTTCACCGCGTGCCGCAGCCCGGTAGGGGGCGAGGAAGTCCTCGCCGCCCAGGCTCGGCGAGAGCACCTTGTTGACCAGGTTCACCTTCGGCAGACCGGGGATCAGCCCGAGCACCACGTCCTCGATGGAGGGCTGGTCGGCCGCGGTCAGTGAGACGGTGTCGCCGTCGCAGCTCATGCCCTCGGAGATCCAGAGGATGGTGATCTCGTCGATCCCCGGGCGTTCCTCGGGCGTCGCGGGCTCCCGGCTGACTTCAGCGGTGCCGCCTTGGGTCGTCATGTCGTCGGCCTCCCATGGAGTCGGTTGGGGAGTCGGTCGCAGCCGGCGGCCCGAGGGTCGCGGCATGCCGGGACGGACGTCGCGGTACCGGCCGGACCGGCCGGGGAGAACGCGCGGTTCTCCGGGCCACGGCGGCGCGACGCACCCACCGAATCCCTCACCAGGCTCACACCGCTCGGAGGGCCCCGCTCGTTATGGACGGTCAGTGGAGTGAACCCCACCACCACGACGTGACACCGCCACCCGGGCCGAGCCCGGTGACGCCGCCGTCGCCGGGGCCAAGAGCGATGACGCCGCCATCACCCGGGCCGAAGGTGGTGGGGCCGTCCTCGGGCTCGAGCAGGGGCGGGAAACGTGCCGGCTCGTGGCCCGTGGCCCTCAGAGTTCTGCGGTGGGCCAGCCGAGGAGGCGGGCGCCGATCACGGCGGTCTGGAGCGTGTAGCGGTGCACGGGGTCCGCCGGATCCGCTCCGGTCAGCTTGTGGATGCGCTCCAGGCGGTAGGTGAAGGCACGCACGCTGAGGTTGAGGCGGCGGGCCGCTTCCGCGGCCGTGCAACCGGCGTCGAAGTAGGCGGTCAGCGTGTCCAGGAGCGGCTGGGCGCCGCCGCGCGCGGCCGTCAGCGGGCCGAGCATGTCGCGGACCAGGTCGGCCATGGCCTGCCGGTCGCGGGTCAGCACGGGGTAGACCAGAAGGTCGGCGGCCCGCAGGACGGGATCCTGGAGATCGAGCCGGTCGGCGAGTTCCAGGGCGTTGAGCGCCTCCTCGTAGGAGTGGACCACTCCCCCGGCACCCGGGTGGGGGCGCCCGATCGCGACCCGGCCGCCCTCGTTGGAGGCGTACGCCTGCTTGGCGAAGAACGCCAGGACGTCGTCGTGGTCGCCCGGGGCGATGCAGACGAGCCGGCCGTCCTTGGTGGTGAGCAGGATGCGCCGGTCACCGAACCGGGCGAACACCTCGTTCTCGACGTACCGGGCGGCCGGGTGCGTGTCGTCGACGGGCTCCCCGCCCTGGGCCACCGCCACCGCGTGGGCACGGGAGAAGAGCAGCCCGTAGAGTTCCGCGCGTTCGCCCAGCCGCCCGAGGTCGCTGCGGCCGTAGAGCAGGTCGTCGATGAACTCCCGGCGCGCGGCCTCCTCCTTGCGCATGGCGAGCTTCTGCGCGCGGTCGTGGCCCTCGGCGAACGCGTCGACGGCCTGCTCGACCGCGGTGAGCACCTGTTCGACTCCGGCGGACGCCAGCGCGGGCGCGAAGGCCCTCGCCTCGGCGAGGTGCCGGCGGACGAGACGGCGCAGTCCGTGGCCGTCCTCCGCCGCCCGTTCCCCGTGGGCGCGCAGCAGGTCCAGTTCGTCCCGGGTCAGCCGGCGCCCGGTGGCACAGACGTCGTCCAGGATCTGCACGTACCCCGTCAGGTACTCGTCGGGTACCTCTGCCCCCGTCACTCGCCCTCCCCTGTCCCCTGGTCCGCGCACGTCATCGGCGTTTTCCTGACGTACGCCCGACAAGATTGACAGACGGCGGCGCGCTCCCCGCGGACGGACGGCTCCGCACTCCCCACCCAGGGCTCACCTGTGACGCAACTCACCACAAGAATGGGGACGGAAAGATATAAACACGACATAAGGGGGAATTTGGGTCTTAGGAGAACTCCACACTGGCAATCTCACGGAGAGGAGACGGCAGCGATGTCGTATCCGCAGCACTCCACCGGCATGAGCTCGCACCCGGAGATCGCCGAGATGCGAGAACGCCTCGAACGGACGGCCGCCAGCAACCGGGCGATCGTCATCGAGGGAATGATCGTCCTGGCCGGTGTCTACGCCGCGATCTCCCCCTGGGTGGTGCACTTCTCCGCCCAGCCGAACCTCGCCGTCAACAACCTGATCATCGGCATCACCGTCGCCCTGGTCGGCCTTGGCCTCACCCTGGCCCCCGAGCGCATGTTCCGCCTGGCATGGATCGTCGCCCCGCTCGGCCTGTGGCTGATCATCTCCCCCTGGGTCGTGCCCGCGGCCCACGGCTCCCGGGCCGGCGTCATCTGGAACAACTGCTGGGTGGGCGCGATCACGGCCCTCCTGGGGCTCGCCGCCATGGGTCTCACCATCGGGATGACCCGCCGCAGGCGCCGGTGACGCTGGCGCCGGGCGCGCGCCCGATCCGTAACCCGTCCGCACCGAAGGGACCCGGTCACCGAGGCTTCCCGATCATGGGCCGTACCCCGCACGACCGCGGGTACGGCCCACTGTCATGATCAAAAATCCGTGGGGTTAGCATATGAGCGCCGCCTAGCTCGAAAGATAGATCTGTGACTGTCAACGACGACTCGTTCACCAACTGGAAGCTCCGCGAAGAGATCGCGGAGTCGATGATCCCGATGATCGGGAAGCTGCACCGGGAGCGGGACGTCACCGTCCTCCTCCACAGCCGCTCCCTGGTGAACAAGTCGGTGGTGAGCATCCTCAAGACCCACCGGTTCGCCCGTCAGATCGCCGGTGCGGAGCTGTCCGTCACCGAGACGCTCCCCTTCCTGCGGGCCCTGACCACGCTCGACCTCGGGCCGTCCCAGATAGACATCGGCATGCTGGCCGCCACGCACCGCGAGGACGCGCGCGGCCTGACGGTGGAGGAGTTCACCGCCGAGGCCGTCGCCGGCGCCACCGGTGCCAACAAGATCGAGAGCCGCGAGGGACGCGACGTCGTCCTCTACGGCTTCGGCCGTATCGGCCGGCTCGTGGCCCGTCTGCTCGTCGAGAAGGCCGGCTCCGGCAACGGCCTGCGGCTGCGCGCCATCGTCGTCCGCCAGGGCGGTGACCAGGACATCGTCAAGCGTGCCTCGCTGCTGCGCCGCGACTCCATCCACGGCCAGTTCCAGGGCACGATCACCGTCGACGAGGCGAACAGCACGATCGTCGCCAACGGCAACGCGATCAAGGTGATCTACGCCAACGACCCGTCGGAGGTCGACTACACGGCGTACGGCATCAAGGGCGCCATCCTCATCGACAACACCGGCAAGTGGCGCGACCGCGAGGGCCTGTCCAAGCACCTGCGCCCCGGCATCGACAAGGTCGTGCTGACCGCGCCGGGCAAGGGCGACGTCCCCAACATCGTCCACGGCGTCAACCACGACACCATCAAGCCGGACGAGCAGATCCTGTCCTGCGCCTCCTGCACCACCAACGCCATCGTCCCGCCGCTGAAGGCGATGGACGACGAGTACGGTGTGCTGCGCGGCCACGTGGAGACCGTCCACTCGTTCACCAACGACCAGAACCTGCTGGACAACTACCACAAGGCCGAGCGCCGTGGCCGTTCCGCGCCGCTCAACATGGTCATCACCGAGACCGGCGCCGCCTCCGCCGTGGCCAAGGCGCTTCCCGACCTCACCGCGAAGATCACCGGCAGCTCGATCCGCGTGCCGGTGCCGGACGTCTCGATCGCCATCCTCAATCTGCAGCTGGCGCGCGAGACCAGCCGCGAGGAGGTCCTGGACTACCTGCGCGACGTGTCGCTGACCTCGCCGCTCAAGCGGCAGATCGACTTCACCAGCGCCCCCGACGCGGTCTCCAGCGACTTCATCGGCTCGCGCCACGCCTCGATCGTCGACGCCGGCGCCACCAAGGTCGAGGGCGACAACGCGATCCTCTACCTGTGGTATGACAACGAGTTCGGCTACTCCTGCCAGGTCATCCGCGTCGTCCAGTACGTCTCCGGGGTGGAGTACCCGACCTACCCGGCGCCCGCGGTCTGATCCGCACCTGCAGTACCTGCTGTACCTGCTGTCCGACGGCGGGGCGCGGTGTGTGAGACTGCGCCCATGATTCGCACCGCGACCCCCGCCGACGTCCCCGTCATCCACGCCATGATCTGCGAACTGGCCGAGTACGAGAAGGCCTTGGACGAGGTACGGGCGACGCCGGAACAGCTCGCCGAGGCGCTGTTCGGCGAGCGCCCCGCCGCGTTCGCGCACATCGCGCAGGACGCGGGCGGCGACGTGGTGGGCTTCGCCCTGTGGTTCCTCAACTTCTCCACCTGGCGGGGCGTGCACGGCATCTACCTGGAGGACCTCTACGTCCGCCCGGAGGCGCGCGGCGGCGGGTACGGCCGGGCCCTGCTGACGGAACTGGCCCGGGTGTGCGTCGAACGCGGGTACGAGCGCCTGGAGTGGGCGGTCCTGAACTGGAACCGGCCGGCGATCGGCTTCTACGAGGCCCTGGGGGCGCGCCCGCAGGACGAGTGGACGGTGTACCGGCTGACCGACGAGCCGCTGAAGGCACTGGGGGCGTTGGGGGCGGGAGCCTAGGGCCCCTCGGCGCGCCTCCCCCACGCCGTCCGTTTCCCGGGCGGCGGGACGCCGCCCCCGATGGCACCATGGCCGGTGGAGGTCCTGGCTGGTGGGGGTCCTGCCCGTGGATGAGGATGAAGGCATGGGCATCAACGGCGCGAGCGGTACGAGTCCGAGCGATCCGTTCAGCACGACCGCGGCTGTCGCGGTCGTGGACGCCGACGGGCTGATCACCTACTGGAGCCAGGGAGCCCAGGACCTGCTCGGCTACTCCGCCGCCGAGGTCGTACGGCATCCCGCGCGGGCGCTGCTGCGCGGCCGCGACCCGACGGCCGCGATGTCCCGGCTGTGCCGGAGCGATCACGCCGGGGACGCGGTGGTCGCGGTTCGCCACCGCGCCGGCCACGCGGTGCGGCTCGCCGTACGGGTGTGTCCCCTGCTCACCGCCGACAACCGCCGCGACTGGCTGCTCCTGGCCGCACCGGCCCCACCCGACACCCGCCCCACGGGCCCCGCCCCGGCCGACTCCGCCGCGACCGGCGCCAGCCCGGCCGGGACCGCGTCGGCCGGCGCCCGTGCGGGGCCCGGGTCGGGTGTGGTGACGCGGTACGCACGGCGGAGGATGGTCTCCGGGCAGCGCCAGGTGACCGTGGCCCACGCGGCGCCCCGGGGCGGCAGGCCGGGGCGGGCCGGTCGTGAGCGTGCCCGGCCGCGCTCCTTCTTCCCGCTGCACGACGCGGCGGGCGCGGCGCTCGGCATCTGCTACGCCGCCCGGAACGTCAGCACCCCCGATCCCACCCGCGAGCGGCTGGTGCTGCTGAACGCCGCCGCCGAACACATCGGCACCACACTGGACCTGGGCCGGACCGTCCAGGAACTCGCGGAGGTCGCCGTCCCGCAGCTCGCCGACTTCGTGGCCATCGACCTCCTGGACGTCGCGACCACCGGGAAGGGCCTGCCCGGCCGTTCTCCCAACGGCCCGGTCACGCTGCGCAGGGCGGCCCATCTGTCGATCCGGCCGGACCTGCCCAAGGTGATCGCCGAGGTCGGCGAACCCATCCGGTACCCGTCCGGATCGCTGCAGAACCGGTGTCTGGCCACCGGCGAGCCCAGCCGCGAGGCACTCGGCCCGGGGACACCCTGGCTGCCCGACGACCCTGTGCGGTGGACGGGGATCAACCGGTTCGGCGTGCACACGCACCTGGTGCTGCCGCTCCGGGCCCGCGGCGTCACGATGGGCGTGGTGACCCTGCTGCGCTGGGAGAACCCGGATCCCTTCACCGAGGACGACCAGCTCCTGGTCGAGGATCTGGTGGCGCGGGCCGCCGTGTGCGTGGACAACGCCCGGCGCTACGCCCGCGAGCACGAGGCCGCGCTCACCCTCCAGACCAGCCTGCTGCCGCCGAACCTGCCCCCGCACAACGCCGTCGAGGTAGCCCACCGCTATCTCCCCGCCGACGCGGAGTCGGGGGTGGGCGGTGACTGGTACGACGTCATCCCGCTCTCCGGCGCCCGGGTCGCGCTGGTGGTGGGCGACGTCGTCGGGCACGGCCTGCACGCCGCGGCCAGCATGGGCCGGCTGCGCGCCGCCGTGCAGACGCTGGCAGACCTGGACCAGTCCCCCGACGAGTTGCTGGCGCACGTGAACGACCTGGTGATGCGCCTGTCGGACGAGGCGGAGGCGGCCGCCGAGGGCCCGGTGGCGGCCGGCGCGACCTGTGTGTACGCCATCTACGACCCCATCGCCCGGACGATGGTCGTGGCCCGCGCGGGACATCCCAGCCCGGCCGTCGCGCACCTGACCGAGCCCGTGGAGTTCCCCGACATCCCCGCGGGGCCGCCCCTGGGTCTCGGCGGCCTGCCGTTCGAGTCGGCCGAGATCCCGCTGGAGGAGGGCAGCGTCGTCGCCCTCTACACCGACGGGCTGATCCAGGCGGCGGAACAGGACGTCGACGTCGGGATCGAACGCCTGTGCTTCGCCCTGGCCCACCCCGACCGGCCGCTGGAGGAGATCTGCGACGTCATGGTCCGCGCCCTGCTGGCCGACCGGCCGCGGGACGACGTCGCCTTCCTCGTCGCCCGCACCCGCGTCCTCAGCCCCGACCGCGTGGCGTCCTGGGACGTGCCCGCCGACCCGTCGGCCGTGCGCGTGGTGCGCGACGACGTCAGCGACCGGCTGTCCCAGTGGGGCCTGGACGAGCTGGCCTTCACCACCGAGCTGATCGTCAGCGAACTGGTCACCAACGCCATCCGGCACGCCCGCGGGCCGATCGGTCTGCGGCTCATCCACGAGAGCACCCTGATCTGCGAGGTGTCGGACGGTGGCCACACCTCCCCGCACCTGCGGCGCGCGCGCAGCACGGACGAGGGCGGACGGGGCCTGTTCCTGGTCGCCCAGCTCGCCCAGCGCTGGGGTACCCGGTACACCGGCTCCGGCAAGACGATCTGGGCGGAACAGCCTCTCCCCAGTGATATCTGGGCAAAACCACCGATCCACGCAGGACTTGACCGGCCCGTATAGGGATGGAGCAGACATACCGGTCGCCCGGCGGGGAAGCGCGGTGTTAGAAATGACAACATGGTCGGTCGTTCCCACCAGCCCCGGAGGGCAGCGCAGCCGCCGTTCGGAGAGCGTCGGGCGGACGATCAGGCACGCGGCCGTCCGGCGACCTGGACGGCCCGGAGCGCCGACGGTTTCCGTTTTCCACCGTCCTGGCGGCCCGGCACGGTGGCCGCGCAGGTCTTCCTGCTGCAGGTGATCGTCGTCCTGGTGCTCGTCGCCGCGGCCGCCACCGCCGTGGTGCTCCAGCGGCGGTACGACGGGGAGAACATCGCCAAGGCGCGCTCCCTGGCCGTCGCGGAGGCGTTCGCCCAGGCACCCGGTACGGCGGTGGCCCTCCAGTCGCCCGATCCGTCGGCGCTGCTGAAGATCCCGGCGGAGAAGGCTCAGCTGAGTTCCGGCGTCGACTTCATCTCCGTGCTGAACAAGCGTGGCGTGCGGCTCACCGACCCCGAGCCGCGGCTGATCGGCACCCCGGCCCAGGCGATCGGCCGCGCCATCGCGGGCAAGACCTTCACCGAGACGTTCCACGGCAGCCCCACCGACTCCGTACGCGCGGTGGTGCCCGTGGAGGTCGCCGGCCGGCACGTGGTCGGCATCGTCACCGCGGGGATCGAGTACCAGACCCTGGGGCACCTGCTGGACCAGCAGATCCCGATGGTGCTGGACGCGGCGGCGCTGGCCGTGGTGCTCGCGACCGGCGGCACCTTCCTGGTCACCCGGCGGCTGCGCCGCCAGACCCGCGGCCTCGGCGCCGCGGAGATGACCCGCATGTACGAGCACCACGACGCCGTGCTGCACGCGGTGCGCGAGGGCGTGCTGATCGTCGACGCCGACGGACGGGTGCTGCTCGCCAACGACGAGGCGCGCCGGCTGCTGGACCTCCCCCGCGACGCCGACCGGCGGCACGTCACGGAACTGGGCCTGGGACCGGAGATGGCGCGGCTGCTGAAGTCCGGCGAGGTCGCGTCCGACGCGGTGTTCCCGGCCGGGGACCGGCTGCTGGCGGTCAACACCCGGCGCACCACCCCGTACGGCACCGCGCCGGGCCTGGTGGCCAGCTTCCGCGACACCACCGAACTGCGGGCCCTGTCGGGCCGGGCGGAGCTGGCGCGGGAACGTCTGACGCTGCTGTACGAGGCCGGGGTGCGGATCGGCACGACGCTGGACGTACGGCGCACCGCGCAGGAACTCGCCGAGGTGGCGGTCCCGCGGGTGGCCGACAACGTCACCGTGGAGCTGCTGGAGTCCGTACTGCAGGGAGAGGAGCCCACCGGGGCGATGCACCGGATGCGGCGGACCGCGCTGCACGAGGCGAACGCGCGCAGCCCGCTCCAGCCGGTGGGCGACCTCATCCAGTTCGTGGTGGCCGACACGTCGATGGGGGTGGCCCTGGCACGCGGCAAGGCGGTGCTGGTGCCGGACCTGCACCGCGCCGAGGACTGGCGGTCCCGGGATCCCCAGGGCGCGGTGCGGGTGCTCGACCACGGCATCCACTCGCTGATCACCGTGCCCCTGAGGGCGCGGGGAGTGCTCCTCGGCATGGTCAACTTCTGGCGGGGTGGCGGCTCGCCCCGGTTCGAGGAGGAGGACGTCGCGGTCACCGAGGAGCTGGTGGCCCGTGCGGCGGTGGCGATCGACAACGCGCGCCGCTACTCCCGCGAGCACGCGATGGCGGTGACGCTGCAGCGCAGTCTCCTCCCCCGGGACCTGCCCGACCAGGACGCGCTCGAGGTGGCGTGGCGGTACCGGCCGGCCCAGTCCGGTGTGGGCGGTGACTGGTTCGACGTCATCCCCCTGCCCGGTTTCCGGGTGGCGCTGGTGGTCGGCGACGTCGTGGGGCACGGGCTGCACGCGGCGGTGACGATGGGGCGGCTGCGCACGGCGGTGCTGAACTTCTCGTCCCTCGACCTGCCTCCCGAGGAGCTGCTGGGTCATCTGGACGAGATGGTGATGCGTCTCGACACCCAGACGGCGAGCGCGGACGGCGAGGTGTCCGCGGTGACGGGGGCGACCTGTCTGTACGCCATCTACGACCCGGTGGGCGGGCACTGCGCCATCTCCCGCGCGGGGCACGTCGTACCGGCCGTGGTGGATCCCGTGGGGCGGGTGACCTTCCCGGACCTTCCCCTGGCGCCGCCGCTGGGGGTGGGCGGGCATCCGTTCGAGTCGGGTGAGCTGAGCCTGCCCGAGGGGAGCCGGCTCGTGCTGTTCACCGACGGTCTGGTCGAGGACCGCGGGCGGGACATCGACGAGGGGCTGTCGATGCTCGCCGAGACCGTCGCGCCCGCGGACCGGACCCCGGAGGAGACCTGCCGGGCGCTGATGGAGGTGATGCTGCCGGAGCACCCGAGCGACGACGTGGCCCTGCTGGTCGCCCGGACGCGGCTGCTGGATCCCTCGCGGGTGGCGGTCTGGGACGTGCCGTTCGACGTGGAGGCGGTCTCCCGGGTGCGCGGCGAGGTCACCCGCCGGCTGCACGACTGGGGGCTGGAGGAGTCCTGCTTCGCCACGGAACTGGTGCTCAGCGAGCTGCTGACCAACGCCATCCGCTACGGCGCCGAGCCGCTGCGGGTCAGGATCCTGCTCGGGCGCACGCTGATCTGCGAGGTGTCGGACGGCAGCAGCACCTCGCCTCACCTCAGGCGGGCGTCGACCACCGACGAGGGCGGCCGGGGCCTGTTCCTGGTCTCTCACTACGCGGACCGGTGGGGCACGCGTTACGTGCCGCACGGCAAGGTGATCTGGGCGGAACTGAGCCTGGACGGCGGCCCGGAGCCGGACCCCGAGGCGCTTCTGGACGCGATGGCATGGTGAACGAACCGACGCCCCTTCCTCCCGCACCGGAGCCGGCCCCCGGGACCGCAGGCCCACCCGGTCACCGTCACGACCGCCGCACCGAGTCCACGTCAGGCGGATCCCACTCCGGGCGAGCCGTGCGTACTCGCCCGGTGCCGCAGGGCTCGGGCCACCCGAACAGGCGCCCGGCGCCAGGGGCACTCCGGGGCTTCCGTCCTCGCGGCCCGGCCGCCGGGCCGTACTTCGGCGGGACGGGCCGGCGGCGGCCCGACGGGGTGCCGTACCCGGCCGGTGGACCGGGTGACTGCGCTCGCACGCCATGGCGCAGCGGTGCACTGTGGTAGGCGTGAGTTCCTGGCAGGGGCGTTTCGGCGACCGGGCGCAGGGGCGGCAGTCAGGCCACATACTGATGCTGATCCCGGTCGCGCTCATCGTCCTCATCACCGTGTCCGACATCGTGGCCCCGTCAGACATCGTGCTCGGGCCGTTGCTGGTGATAGCTCCCGCGATCACCGCCTGGTTCGAGGGACCGTGGCTCACCGGGGTCATCGGCGCCGCCGCGGTGGCGGCCCAGGGATTCGCCGGCTGGCGGCTGGGCATCCTGCCGTCCCGGGAAGTGTTCGTGCAGATGATCGCCCTCGCGGTGCTCTCCCTGCTGGTCGTGGCCCTGTGCGCGGTCCGCGACCGCCGCGCCCGCGAGCTGGCCCAGGTCCGGTCGGTCGCCGAAGCCGCCCAGCGGGTGCTGCTGTGGCCCCTGCCGACCCGGCTGGGGCCGCTTCAGCTCGCCTCCCTCTATCTGGCCGCCGAGGACGAGGCGTCGATCGGCGGCGACCTCTACGCCGCCGCCCGCACCGCGAGCGGCGCGCGGGTGATGATCGGCGACGTACGCGGCAAGGGGCTGCCCGCCATCGGCGAGGCGGCCCTGCTGCTCGGCGCGTTCCGCGAGGCCGCCCACCACCACGCCGCCCTGCCCTCGCTCGCCGCCTCCCTGGAGCGGAGCATCACCCGCTATCTGTCCGACTTCGAACCGGAGGAGGAGGCCGGGGAGCGCTTCGTCACCGCCCTGCTGATCGAGATCCCGGACGACGAACCGATCGTGCGGCTGACCAGCTGCGGCCATGTGGCACCGCTGCTGCTGAGACCGGACCGGTCGGTGACGATGCCGGACCTCAGCCCCGCCCCGCCGCTCGGGGTGGGCCTGACCGACCCGAACGGCTCAGTCGTCGACGTACTGCCCTTCGGCCTCGGCGACACTCTGCTGCTCTACACCGACGGGGCCGTCGAGGCCCGTGACGGCCGCGGTGTCTTCTACCCGCTGGTCGAGCGGACGACCCACTGGGCCGACGGCTCCCCGGAGTCCCTGCTCCACCACGTCCAGCGTGACCTGCTCGCCCACACCGGCGGGCGCCTCGACGACGACGTGGCCCTGATCGCGATCCGGCGCGTCCCCGCCGCGCCCACCGGCCACCGCTTCGGCCGTATGGTGCAGGCCCCGGCCCCCAACTGAACGGCTCCACCAGGGAGATTCGTCCCGGGGCTTGCCAAGATGATCACCAAGTTCCGTATAGTGACCGGCAGTTGACAACACGTGTAACTGGCGAGTGCCAGGCTCTGCCCAGGAAGGCGACACCACCTCATGACCGGCCAGACCACCGCCGACGACAAGCTCACCTGGCTCCTGGAGGGCCTGCTGGAGCGGACCCCGGGCGCGCGGCACGCGCTCGTGCTGTCCCGTGACGGACTGAAGCTGTGCCGCACCCCGGAGCTCACCCCCGACCAGGCCGACCAGCTCGCCGCGATCGCCGCCGGCATCCAGTCCCTGTCGCACGGCGCCTCCGTCGAGTTCGGCGACGGCACCGGCGGGGTCCGCTCGGCGATGACCGAGTTCTACGGAGGGGTGCTGTTCATCGTCGAGGCCGGCGAGGGCGCGCATCTGGCGGTGATCACCACCGAGGACGCGGACGCCGGGCTCGTCGGGCACACCATGAGCGAACTCGTCGAGCAGCTCGGCGAGCACCTCACCGCGCCACCGCGCGACTCCTGAGCCGCACCCGTACGCCTGATTCAGAAGCGCCGGCGCTGAGTCCGATGGAACGAAGCGGTTGGACTTCAGGATCATGCTGGAGCAAGGTGGGGGCGTCCCTCCGATCCCGGGGAGACGCCCCATCATCGCACCACTCGGAGACCACCCGATGACCTACGTCGCGGATGCTGAGCGTTACCACGGCACCATGCGCTACCGGCGCACCGGGCAGTCAGGGCTCGACCTGCCCGTCCTCTCGCTGGGCTACTGGCACAACTTCGGCGACGACCGGCCCTTCGAGACCCAGCGCGAGATCGCCCTGCGCGCCTTCGACCTGGGCATCACCCATCACGACCTGGCGAACAACTACGGCCCGCCCTACGGCTCGGCGGAGATCAACTTCGGGCGCCTGATGAAGCAGGACCTCGCGCCGTACCGGGACGAGATGGTGATCTCCACCAAGGCGGGCTGGGACATGTGGCCCGGCCCGTACGGCCAGGGCGGCGGTTCCCGCAAGTACCTGCTCGCCTCGCTCGACCAGTCCCTCAAGCGCATGGGCCTGGACTACGTCGACATCTTCTACTCCCACCGGCTGGACGCGAGCACGCCGCTCGAGGAGACGATGGGCGCCCTGGACACCGCCGTCCGCCAGGGCAAGGCCCTGTACGTCGGCATCTCCTCCTACGACTCCGAGCGCAGCCGCCAGGCCGCCGCCATCCTGCGCGAGCTGGGCACCCCGCTGCTCATCCACCAGCCCTCGTACAGCATGGTCAACCGCTGGATCGAGAACGAGGGGCTGCTCGACGTCGCGGAGGAGGAGGGCTTCGGCGTCATCGGTTTCACCGCCCTGGCCCAGGGGCTGCTGACCGGGCGCTACCTGGACGGTGTGCCCGAGGACTCGCGCGCGGCGCAGGGCACCTCCTTCGACACCGCCTGGCTCTCCGAGGACATGCTGCGCAGGCTGCGCGCCCTGAACGACATGGCGGCCCGCCGCGGGCAGACCCTCGCCCAGATGGCGCTCGCCTGGGCGCTGCGCGACGAGCGTGTCACCTCCCTGGTGATCGGCGCCTCCCGGGTGGAGCAGCTGGAGCAGAACGTGGCCGCCCTCGACCGCATGGACTTCAGCGCCGAGGAGCTGGCCGAGATCGACAAGCACGCCACCGACGGCGGCGTCGACCTGTGGCGGGCCGCCCGCACCGGGCAGCTCGGCTGACCCTCGCCGAACGGTCGTGAACCGGGCTCCCGCGGGTACCCGTCGCCGGTCCGCGGCGGGACAACCCGTTCCGCCGCCGGTCCGCGAGACAGGAGGCGCAGATGAGCACGGTCAGGGAAACAGTGGAGGTCGACGTCCCCGTCCACGCCGCCTACAACCAGTGGACGCAGTTCGAGGAGTTCCCGCGGTTCATGGAGGGCGTCGAGGAGGTCAGGCAGCTCGACGACAGCCACAACCGCTGGACCACCAGGGTCGGCGGGGTGCGGCGTGAATTCGACACCGAGATCGTCGACCAGCTGCCCGACGAGCGCATCACGTGGCGCAGCACCACCGGTGACACCCGGCAGAAGGGCTCGGTCCGCTTCGAGCGCGTCGACGACACGCACACCCGGGTGGAACTGGTCATGGAGGTCGAGCCCGGCGGCCCCGTGGAGACGGCCGGGGACATGCTGGGCGTGGTCGGCCGGCGCGTCAAGGGGGACATGAAGCGCTTCAAGCAGTTCATCGAGGAGCACGGAGGCGAGACGGGTGCCTGGCGGGGCCGTATCCGTCCCGAGGACGCCGGCCCCCCTGTCTGAGGCTCGCACACACCGCGCGCCCCGGCGGATTCCCCGAGCTGTGCGGAATCCGCCGGGGCGCGTTCGCGTGCTGTCTCAACTCACCTGGCAGGCGGCTCCGTTGAGAGTGAAGGATGCCGGGCTGCCGGTGTTCCCGGTGTGGTTGGCCTGGAAGCCCAGGGTGGTGGAGGCTCCGGGGGCCAGGGCCGAGTTGTAGGAGACGTTGCGGGCGGTGACGGCGCCGCTCGCCGGGGAGTAGGTGGCGTTCCAGCCGGAGGTGATGGTCTGGCCGGCCGGCAGGGTGAAGGCCAGCGCCCAGCCGTCGATCGGCGCGGTACCGGTGTTGGTCACCGTGATGGAGGCGGTGAGCCCGGTGTTCCAGGCGCTGGTCGTGTACGCCACCCGGCAGGCGCCCGCCGGCGGTGTGGTGGGCGGGTCGGTCGGCGGCGGTGTGGTCGTGGAGTCCAGCCCGAAGAAGGAGATGGCGCGGGCGGCCATGCCCGAGGTCGGCAGGCTGTGCCCGACGCCCTGGATGCTGACGGCCTCGACGGGCGCCTGGGTGCCGGTGCCGCCGTAGCGCGTACGGGTCCAGGTGGACTGCGGGTGGTCGGTGAAGGCCGGCGTCTGGCTCACGCCCAGGACGTCGGTCCACTGCTTGATCTCTTCACCGAAGTTCGGGTAGCGCAGGGTGGTGTCCTCGGTGCCGTGCCACACCTGCATGCGCGGCCGGGGGCCGGTGTAGCCCGGGTAGGCTCCGCGCGCCAGGTCGCCCCACTGCTGGGGTGTCCTGATCACGGTGCCGTTGGCGCAGGCGCTGTTCCACTCGGAGCCGTCGGTGGTGGCGAAGCAGCCGAAGGGCACGCCCATGAAGGCGGCGCCGGCCTTGAACACGTCGGGGTAGTCGCCGAGCAGGACGTTGGTCATCATCGCCCCCGAGGAGGCCCCGGCGACGAAGACGCGCGCCGGGTCGGCCCCGTAGTGCTGCTGGGCGTAGGTGACCATCGACATGATGCCGACCGGGTCGCTTCCGCCGCCGCGCTTGAGGGCCTGCGGCGAGGACACGTCGAAGCAGGCGCCGCTGCGCGTGGCCGAGGGGTAGACGACGATGAAGCCGTACCGGTCGGCGAGCGAGGCGAACTCGGTGCCCGAGTAGAACGCGGGCCCCGATCCGGTGCAGTAGTGCACGGCCACGAGCACCGCCGGGCGGGCCGGGGCGCTGTCCGGGCGGTACACGTACATGCGCAGGTTGCTGGGGTTCGCGCCGAATCCGGTCACCTCCGTCAGCGAGGCGGCGTGGGCGCTCGGCGCGGACAGCAGGAGTGCCGCGAGCAGGGGGGTCACACCGGCGAGCAGGGCCGTCAGCAGGGTGCGGAGTCCGTGCCTTCTTCGGGTTCGGGGCATGTCGGCGTCCTTTGTTTCGAAACATTCGTATCGATTTCGGGAAGGCGCCGCGTCACGCTAGAGGCGGCGCACCGCCGCGTCAACCACTGGAGCCACCCGCAACTCCCAAAGGTGGAGCGGGAGGTCAAGCTTCGGCCATCCCACGGTCCGCCGTGCGCGAACCGTTGACCGACCCCGGTTCTGTTCGTAACCTGCGCGTCACATTCGACCTTGGCAGCGAAACTTTCGAGAATCGGAGATGGCATGCCCATGCCCAGACGGGCGGCGCAGGCGTTCACCGCCGTCCTGCTCGCCGCTTCCACCGTCACGGCCCTGGCGCACACCGCCGCGGCCGCCGACACCCTGGCCTCCGCCGCGGCCGGAAAGGGCCGTTACTTCGGTACCGCCGTCGCCGCGAGCCACCTCGGCGAGTCGGCCTACGCCGGCACGCTCGACCGCGAGTTCAACCAGGTCACGCCCGAGAACGAGATGAAGTGGGACGCCACCGAGGGCACCCGCAACACCTTCACCTTCGGCTCCGCCGACCAGATCGTCAGCCACGCCCAGAGCCAGAACATGAAGGTCCGCGGGCACACGCTGGTGTGGCACTCCCAGCTCCCCTCGTGGGTCTCCGGCCTGGCCGCCACCGACCTGCGTTCGGCGATGAACAACCACATCACCCAGGTCATGCAGCACTACAAGGGCAAGATCTACGCCTGGGACGTGGTCAACGAGGCGTACCAGGACGGCTCCAGCGGGGCCCTGCGCAGCTCCCCGTTCGCGGACAAGCTCGGCAGCGGCTTCATCGAGGAGGCCTTCCGCACGGCCCGCGGCGTCGACGCGAACGCCAAGCTCTGCTACAACGACTACAACACCGACGGCGTCAACGCGAAGAGCAACGCGGTCTACGCCATGGTCAAGGACTTCAAGGCCCGCGGTGTGCCGATCGACTGCGTGGGCTTCCAGTCCCACTTCAACAGCGCCTCCCCCGTCCCCTCCGACTACCAGGCCAATCTGCAGCGCTTCGCCGACCTCGGGGTGGACGTGCAGATCACCGAGCTCGACATCGAGGGCTCCGGCACCGCCCAGGCCAACAACTACTCGAACGTCGTGAAGGCCTGCCTCGCGGTGACCCGGTGCACGGGCCTCACCGTCTGGGGGATCACCGACAAGTACTCGTGGCGCAGCAGCGGCACTCCCCTGCTGTTCGACTCCAACTACGGCAAGAAGCCCGCGTACGACGCGGCCCTCGCCGCGCTCGGCGGCTCGAGCAGCGGGGGCGGGGACGGCGGCAACCCCGGCGGTGGCAACCCCGGCGGCAACGCGACCTGCACGGTCTCCTTCGCCAGGACCTCGGACTGGACCGACGGCTACAACGGCGAGGTCACCGTGAAGGCGGGCTCCGCCCCGATCAACGGCTGGACCGTGACGCTGACCTTCAGCTCGCCGCAGAAGGTCGCCAGCCTGTGGAACGGCACCCCGAGCTGGGACAGCAGCGGCAACGTCATGACCGTGCGCGCCGCCTCCTACAACGCCAGTCTCGCGGCGGGGGCCTCGACCAGCTTCGGCTTCACCGCGGCGAAGAACGGCAACAACTCCACACCGGTGCTCGGAGCCTGCACGGCGTCCTGACCGGGCGGGCCACGTCACGTACGACCGGGGCGCGCGACGCGCGCGGCGCCCCGGTCGTGCCCGTACGCGAGGGCCGCCGAGGCCTCGCTGACATGCCCTTGCCTGGAGCAATGCCGAGGCGGTGACGGTACGGCACAGCAGGCTGGTGGTCTTGATCAAGCCGCCGGGAGTACCTGTGAACAGGCCGCCTGAGTCTTTCCGCGAGGACCGCCGCCCGCGCGAGCCGAGGGGGCGGTCGCAGCTGCCGGCCCAGCCCCTGTGGCTGCGCTGGCTGCCGGTCTTCTACGTCGTGGTGGTCCTCGCCGTCGAGCCGGTCACCCCGGCGCTGTGGCCCGTGAGCTTCGTGCTCACCGCCCTGCCACTGGTGGCCGCCTTCGGGTACGGCCCCCGCGTGGTGGCCGCCGTCACGGTGTTCGCCATCGTCCTGGAGGGCGTCCTGGCCGGCACCCCGTGCTGCGCGGGCCGCACCGTGGGCAATCTGTGGGACCGCCACTACGTGGCCAACTACATCTGCACGTTCGTGGTGGGCATCCTCGGCACGATCCTCGCCTGGCACCGTGCGCGCCGGGAACACACCCTGGCCACGGTGCGTTCCGTGGCCGAGACCGCGCAGCGCGTTTTACTGCGCCCGGTCCCCCACCGGCTCGGCCAGGTCTCCATCGAGACCCTGTACCTCTCCGCGGCGGCCGAGGCGCAGATCGGCGGCGACCTGTACGAGGCGGTGCCGACGGCGGACGGAGTGCGGCTGCTCGTCGGCGACGTCCGCGGCAAGGGCCTGGTCGCCGTGGAGACGGCCGCGACGATGCTCGGGGCCTTCCGCGAGGCCGCGCCCGACGAGCCCGACCTGGCCGGTCTGGCCCGGCGCATGGAGCGCAGCATGAGCCGCTACGCCGAGCAGCTCGCCGGCACCGAGGCGGCCGAGCGCTTCGTGACGGCGGTGTTCGCGGAGATCCCCGACGACGAGCACGTCGTGCGTCTCGTCAACTGCGGCCACCCGCCTCCGCTGCTGGTCAGCGGCGACCGGGTCGGCGAGCTGGAACCGACCGACCCCTCGCCGCCCATCAACCTCGGCGGGCTGCTCGGCGGCGGGTACCGGGTGGACGTCGTGCCCTTCCGGCCCGGCGACACGCTGCTGCTGTACACCGACGGCGTCACCGAGACCCGCGATTCCACCGGCACCTTCTACCCGCTCGCCGAGCGCGTCCGGCCCTGGACAGGGCTTCCGCCCGGCGCGCTGCTGGAGCGCCTGCACGCGGATCTGCTCGACTACAGCGACGGACGCCTCGACGACGACCTCGCCGCCCTCACCGCCCACCGCCTCTCCGCGGAGCCCGCACCTGAGCGGCGGCCGGACAGTCCGCCTCCGGACTCACGGAACCCGTGAGACCTCGCCGGGGCGGGCCGGCAGGGCCAGGTGGGCGAGGTCGGCCGGTCGCGGCGACGTCACCGGCCACAGGGGGGCCGGGGTGCCGTCGGCGACCGCGGCCGGGGCGTCGGTGAGGTTCATGCGCTCCCGCAGACGGCCGTAGAAGTCCATGGGGCCGAGGCGGACGGCCCGCAGCCGGCGCGGCGCGGCGTAGACGCCGATCCAGTCACCGGGGTCCAGCACACCGCGCAACTGGCCGTCGATGGTGACGGCGGCCTGGCCCGAGCGGTCCAGGACACGCAGGCCGATCGGTTCGTCCGGTGCCGCCACGACCGAGCGGTTGAAGACCATGTGCGGGGCGACCGGCGTGAAGACGAGGGCGTCCGCGCGGGGCGAGACGACCGGGCCCCCGGCGGCGAAGCTGTAGGCGGTGGAGCCGGTCGGGGTGGCGACCAGCAGCGCGTCGGCGGAATAGGACGCCAGGAGGCGGCCCGCGAGGTAGACGCCGACGGACACCTGCCGGTCCCGGGCCAGCTTCTCCAGCACGACGTCGTTCAGCGCGGTCACGTTCAGCGGGATGCCCCAGTCACCGCCGGCCTGGCAGTCGGCGCGCACCCTCGGTGGCGGCAGGAGCGGACGGCGGCCGTAGCGCATCAGTTCCTCGATGTCGGCCGGCACCTCGAGGCGGCGCGAGGCGCGCAGGTTGAGCATCATCCGGCTCTCCACGGTGAGCCGCTCCGCGACGACGGCGTCCAGCGCGGAGCGTACGACCGTGACGGGCACCTCCGTGAGGAAACCCACCCGGCCGAGGTCGACGCCCAGGACCAGGGCGTCGTTCACGGCGGCCAGCCGGGCACCGCGCAGGAACGTGCCGTCCCCGCCCAGGGTGACGACGAGGTCCGGGTCGCCCGCGGCCTCGATCTCCTCCCGGGCGCTGCGCCGCCCCCCGTCGTGCCACACGTCGATGTCCGCGCACCCTACGCCGTTCTCGGCGCACCACTCGCGCACGAGGCGGGCGGCAGCCGCGGCCTCACCGCGCCCGCCGTGGACGACCAGGCCGATACGACGCACCGTCACCTCTGCCTCCGGAGATCCGCGCACCCTGGGCCGGCTCCGGCTCGACGCCGGAAGCCGACCTCCGTCCGACCCCGTCCGGCCGCACCGGCCGACTCATGGGCAGCATCCACGAGTTCCCCTGCTTCGCCTGCGGAAACACCGCAATTCCCAGGGTGTGTTCAGGCGTAGGCCGGGCATTCGAAGGTCCGGAGGTTGATATACATGGTTCCCTTGCTGCTCGTTCTCCTGCTCGCTCTGATCCTCTTCGGCGCCGGGTTCGCACTGAAGGCGCTGTGGTGGATCGCGATCATCGTGCTCGTGCTGTGGCTGCTCGGTTTCGTCGCTCGGTCTGAGGGCGCCGGCGGCCGCAGGGGCCGCTGGTACCGCTGGTGACGGCCGCCGAGCGTCGCGGCGGCCGGTAGGGAACAGTGCGCCCGGCGATCGTGCCGGGCGCACTGTTCTGCCCGCGGGCCTCAGCTCGCCCACGCCAGGAGCCGTTCTCCCGGCTCCTGCTCCCTGAGCCGGGCCAGTGACTGCTTCTCCAGCTGGCGTACCCGCTCCCGGGTCAGGCCCACGTGCTGGGCGACCTCGTTCAGGGTGCGCTGGTGCCCGTCGTGCAGGCCGTACCGCAGGCTGAGGATGAGGGCCTCGCGCGGTGCCAGGGTGTCGACGGCCTCCCGGAGTTCCTCGGCCAGCGCCTGGTACTCGGCGACCTCGGGGGCCTGCAGCACCTCCGTGTCGGGGATGAGATCGCCGACCACGGTCTCTCCGGTGTCGTCCACCGGCATGTCCAGGCTGACCACCTGCCGGCCGACACGCCGCAGCCAGACGACCTTGTCCTCGGCGAGGCCGCTCTCGCGGGCGACCTCCTCGACGGTCGGCTGGTGTTCGAGGCGGAGCTGCAGCTTGCGCTCGATCTTGGCGAGCTTCTGCAGCTGCTCCACGACATGCATCGGCAGCCGCACGGAACGCGCGTGCGTGGCGAGGCCGCGCTCCATCGCCTGGCGGATCCACCAGGTGGCGTAGGTGGAGAACTTGAACCCCTTGGTGTGGTCGAACTTCTCCACGGCCCGGATGAGCCCCAGGTTGCCCTCCTGGATGACGTCGAGCAGCGGCAGCCCGCGGTGGGCGTGCCGTTTGGCCATGGCCACGACGAGCCGGAGGTTGGCCCGCACCATGTGGTCCTTGGCCTCCTGGCCGTCCCGTACGGCGGCCTCCAGTTCCCGCCGCCGCTCCGGCGCGAGCTCGGGGCCGGCCTCGTCGGCGCGGCTCAGTTCCTCGGTGGCCTGCAGACCTGCTTCGATGCGCCGGGCGAGGCGCACCTCGCCCTCCGCGTCGAGCAGCGGTGTGGCGCCGATCTGGCGCAGGTACTGACCGAGCAGATCGGGTTCGCCGTCGAGTTCGGGCATCGCGTCGTACCGCTTGGTGGCACGGGCCGACGCCCGTCCTCCACCGCGTACGGACGCCGTCCTCTGCTTCGCGGGAGCCATCGCGCGCTCCTCATCTCGTCGCGGGCGCCGTTCGGGTACCCGGAGCGGCCGCGAGCCATACGTGCGGCGGACGATGCGCTGGTCAGGGCGCCTTGGTGACCGTCAGCAGGGCTGCGGCGTCCTCCACGGCCTCCAGGCTGTGCCGGGACTGCGGCACGATGAGCAGGTCCCCCGCCATGCCCTCCCACGACGTGTCGCCGCTGCGCAGCACCACGCGCCCGCGCAGCACCAGCACGGTCGCCTCACCGGGGTTGTCGTGCTCGGCGAGGGCCGCGCCGGCGCGCAGGGTGATGAGGGTCTGGCGCAGCACGTGTTCGTGGCCGCCGTAGACGGTCTCCGCGCTGCGGCCGGCCGAGGACGACTCGGCGCGTCCGAGGTGCTCGCGGGCGAGGGCGTCGAGGGAGATCTTCTGCATCACGGTGACTCTTCCTCACGAGGGGACCTGAGCCGGGCAGTTCCGTAGCGTACGCCGGTGCGCCGCCACCTTCGGGCTTTCGCTCCCCGCTCGGCGTAAGGTGGCCGTGCGGGGGCCCGTACGGTGAGTGAGGACGAGCACCGACGAGCACCGGCCCTGCCGGGAGGTGCCCCATGTCGGACGATCCATGGCGACCGGAGCCGGAAGCGGCGGCCGGCCAGGGGACGGGCGCGGCTCCGGAAGGCGGCCGGACTCGGGGTGGCGAGGCCGCCGGGGAGCTGGGCGCCCAGATCCGGCAGCTCAGCCTTGACCGGCGCAGGCTGCACTGCCTGCTGGACGCGGTGGTGGCCATCAGCGCCGACATGGACACCCGCGCGGTGCTGCGGCATCTGGTGCGGGCGGGCACCGACCTCGTTGCCGCCCGCTACGGCGCCCTGGGCGTGCTCGGCGAGGGCGGGGAGATCATCGACCTGATCACCGTCGGCGCCCCCGACGCCGATCGGCTGCTTGCCGAGTCCGGGCTCCCGCGGAGCCACGGACTGCTGGGCCGCCTGATCGAGGAACCCGAGCCGCTGCGGGTCGACGACATCGCCACCGACCCCCGCGCGGTCGGCTTCCCGGACGGCCACCCGGTGATGACCACGCTGCTCGGCGTCCCGCTGACCGTGCGCGACACCGTCTACGGCAACCTCTACCTGGCGGACAAGGAGGACGGCACGCCGTTCGCCGACGCCGACGAGGCCCTGCTGACCGCGCTGGCCAGCGCCGCGAGCGTCAGCATCGAGAACTCCCGCCTGTACGGGCGGCTCAAGCGGTCAGCCGAGCAGTTCCAGCGCCGTCTGCTGCCGGTGCTGCCCGACCTGTCCCCGCTGCTCGTGGAGGCCCGCTACGAGCCGGCCTCCGAGCTTCCCCACCTCGGCGGTGACTGGTACGACGCCCTCGGGCTGCCCGACGGGGCGGTTCTCCTCGTCGTAGGTGACGTGACCGGGCACGACGTGGAGGCGGCGCCGCTGATGGGGCAGATCCGCAACATGCTGCGGGCCCTGGCCTTCGACCGGTGCGGGCCGCCCAGCCTGATCGTGGACCGGCTCGACCGGGCGCTCTCCGCGTTCGACGAGCCGCCTGCCGCCACCCTGGTGCTGGCCCGCATCGAGCGGGAACCGGCCACCGGGTACGTCCTGAACTGGACGAACGCCGGTCACCCGCCCCCGCTGCTGATCACCGCCGACGGCACGGCCCAGTGGCTCGCGCCGGACGCGCACGGCATCCCGGTCGGCGTGGAGCCGGGCCTGCCCCGCCCCGACCACCGGCACCCGCTGCCCCCGGAGAGCACCCTGCTGCTGTTCACCGACGGCCTGATCGAGCGCCGTGACCGGGACATCGACGCCGGCCTGCGGGACCTTGCGGAGCAAGCCGCCGCCCTGGCCGCCGCCCCGCTGGACGCGCTGTGCGACGCGCTGCTCGGCCAGCAGGACGGCTACGACGACGACGTGGCGCTGCTGGCCCTGCGCGTGCCGCGCCTGCCGGGCTGAGCGGACGCCCGGGCAGCCACCGCTCCCCCGGACGGCTCAACAGCGCTGGGCAGGAGGGGGAGAGAGCGCGTGAGGGGTGGGTGGGTGGTGGAAGGCATGGCGAACCTGCGAGTCGGAGGAGAGCCAGATGCCGGATGCTGTGGTCGAGGGTGCCGTGGGCGGCGACGGTGCCGTGCCGGTCGGCTCCGGCGGGCGTCCCTTCGAGCAGGTGGGCGCGGTCGCCGACGCCGTCCTCTACGAGGGCTACCTGCTCTATCCGTACCGGCGCTCCTCCCCCAAGAACCGCGTCCGCTGGCAGTTCGGGGTGCTGCTGCCGCGGAACTGGGTGGAGCACGACGGGCCCGTCACTGTCGGCGTGTCCGGCTCCGCCGACTCCTGGTACCAGCGGACCGAGTGCCTGGTGCGGGTGCACGCGCCCGACGCCGTTCTGCGGGTCCGGGTGCGTTACCTCCAGACGCAGCACAAGCAGGTGGAGGAGAGCGGCCCGGACGGCGCACACCGTCCCGTCGAGTCGCTGCGGACCGGCGACGGCACGACCCACCTGACCTTCGACGAGGCGGTGCCGCGCGAGAGCGACCTCGTCGTACCGGTGGAGGACCTGCTGCTTCGGGAGCACACCGCCCCCGTGGGAGCCGCGGCCGGCGAGGAGAGCGAGCCGCTGCCCGGGGGCGCCGGGCGGATCGTACGGCGGCGCGCGGAGATCCGGGCGGACACCACGCTCACGGCCGAGCGGCTCGCGGACGGCCTGGTCCGGCTGCGCGTGCGCACCGACAACACCGGGCACGCGGCGGACCCGCGGGCCCCGCGGGACGCGGCACTGCGCCAGGCGCTCGTCGCCACGCACACCCTCGTCGGCGGCACGGGCGTGGAGTTCGTCTCGCTGACCGACCCGCCCGCGGACCTGCTGGAGCACGTCAGCGACTGCCACAACGCGTTCACCTTCCCCGTCCTCGGCGGCGCACCGCCCGCCCCGGACGGCGGCGGCACCGGCCCCGTGCTGCTGTCCGCGCCGATCATCCTGCCCGACCATCCGCAGGTCGCGCCCGAGAGCCCGGGCGATCTGCACGACGCGGCGGAGATCGACGAGATCCTGACGCTGCGGACGATGCTCCTGACGGACGAGGAGAAGCGCGAGGCCCGCGCCACCGACCCGCGCGCCGCCGCGATCCTGGACCGGGTGGACACCATGCCGCCGGAGGTCCTGTCCCGGCTGCACGGCGCCATCCGCTCGCTGGCCCCCGCCGGGCCCGCCGCTCCCGGGGGCCCCGGCGTGGAGCGGCCCGCCTGGTGGCAGGAGGGCGGTGACGACGGCCTCTCCCCCACCACGGAGACGGTGCTCGTCGACGGCGTGCCCGTGGGAGGCGGCAGCCGAGTCCTGCTGCGTCCCCGGGGCCGGGGCTCCGACGCCCAGGACATGTTCCTGGCCGGGCGGACCGCACACGTGGCCGCGGTCTTCCACGACGTGGACGGCAGCGTGCACCTCGCCGTCACCCTCGACGACGACCCCGCGGCCGAACTGCACACCTGGTACGGCCGCTTCCACTACTTCCGGCCCGACGAGCTGGAGCCGTACACCGATCCCCGGAACCCGAACAGTGAGGGGCAGTAAGTCAC
>NZ_JBIVJN010000035.1:0-26728 GCF_044750345.1 Streptomyces sp. NPDC088817 | reverse complement strand
GAGCGGGAACGATCCTCACTCCGCCTCACGCACCTCCCCGTACCAGCGCCACTTCTCCAGCCGTTCCCGCCCCGCGAGCTCACCTCGCCCGGTCGCCCACAGCAGCGTCTGCCACGGCTCCTCGCCGCGCTCCACATGCGGGAAGAGCCGTCCGAGGACCAGCGCACAGAGGTCGTCGGGGGCGGTGAATTCCATGCCAAGACCGGCTGCGATGTCGTACGTGTGGAGAAGGGTCTCGACGATGCCCATCGCCGCGAAACCGGCCGGGTCCGAGGCGCCGAAAGCGTGATGGGCACGGGTCGACGGGGGAGTTGTGCGAGTCAGGGAGACCTGCATCGCACCGCACGCCTCCAGAACTGTCAGCAGCCCGGACGGGCCCGGCTCCCGCGCGGCCTGGAGTATGTTGACCGGCCCTTCGGGCCGTTGGCGGTGCATCTCGAGCGGGACATAGGTGCCGGCCGGCAGGCCGGGCGTCGCGATCTGCATGCCGTAGAAGAACCAGTCGTCCGCCAGGTGCTCGGCCGTCTCCCAGCACGTCCACTCCAGCAAACCAGCCTTCGCGTCCCACGCCTCCGCCTCCGCGGGTGCCGACCGCAGCGTAGCGAGCGCGAGCTGCACCGCGCGGGCCAGGGCGTCGGCCCCAGCCCGCCACCGTCAGCTCGTGAGCCTTCGCTTCCTCCCGCTGTGCCAGGCTCCGTACCGACGGATCGAACTGCTCACGTGGACGGCCCCGCCCCACCGCGTCGGGAAAGCCGGTCTCTACCTTGCGCGCATGCCGCTGCCAGGCCGGCGCCCGCTCTCGCATCTCGGCCGGCAACGGTTCCAGCAGGGCGACCGGCGGTACTCTCTCCGCCGCTGGCCCCCTTCCACCTCCAAGACGGGACGGACCCCCTGGGGCAGCACGTGCCGCTTCCACCGCTCCGGTTGTTCGTCGACCGGTTCAGCGAAGCGTTCGCACGCCGTCCAGGGCGATGGCCATGACGCGGTCGCGCTGGGCCTCGTCCTCGAAAGCCGTTGCGGTGATGCCTGAGACCATCCGCAGCAGGTCGCCGATCTGCATGTCCGTCCGCACCACGCCCGCCTTCTGGGCTCTCTCCAGCAGTGGGCCACCGGCCGCGTACATGGAGTTGCGGCAGGCGGAGAAGATCTTCGACTCGTCGTTGAGGGCCTCGCGCACGGCTCGCTTGGTGACCATGTAGCCGGTGAAGCGGTCCAGCCAGGAGGTGAGGGCCTCCCACGGCTCCAGGTCGGTGAGCTCCATGGCGGCCCGGCACAGGGCGTTGACCTCGTCCGCGTAGACGCTCTCGAAGAGGTCGCGGCGGGTGGGGAAGTTCCGGTACAGGGTGCCGATGCCGACTCCCGCGCGGCGGGCGATGTCCTCCAGGGAGACGTCCGCTCCCTGCTCGGCGAACGCTTCACGCGCGGCCGCGATCAGCGCGTCGTAGTTGCGGGCCGCGTCCTTACGGTGGGGTCGCCGGGACGTGACGATCTCGCTGACGGGGAACGGGCTGTCCGTCATTGCTGCCTCCCGCGGGACAAGAGTGAACCGGAGGGGTTCCTCGAATTCGGTTTGAAACGGAGGGGTGCCTCCGGTAGAGTGGAGGGGTACCTCCACTTTAGCAGGGTGGGGCGGTGCCGCCATGGCCGGACGCGGCCCAATGCCCGCTCTCCCGCACGCTCCCAGACATTTCCCTCCGTTCCGATGCCGGAGAGGCTCCTTCATGCCCCGCAATTCCACCCGCCTCACCTTCGCGGTCCTCGCGACCGGTGCGGGCGTGTTCTCCATGCTCCAGTCGTTGGTCGCGCCGGCCCTGCCGACCGTCCAGCACGCGCTGCACACCTCGCAGTCCACCGCGACCTGGGTGATGACGGCGTATCTGCTGTCCGCCTCCGTCTTCACCCCGATACTCGGCCGCGTCGGCGACCTGATCGGCAAGAAGCGCACCCTTGTCGTCGTCCTGCTGGCCGTCCTGGCCGGCTGTCTGCTCGCCGCCCTCGCGCCGAACATCGGCGTCCTGATCATCGCCCGGGTCGTCCAGGGCATCGGCGGCGCCCTGTTCCCGCTCTCCTTCGGCATCATCCGGGACGAGTTCACCCCGGCCGAGGTCAGCCGCAGCATCAGCAACCTCTCCGCGGTGATCGCGGCCGGCGGCGGCGTCGGCATCGTGGCCGCCGGTCCCATCGTCTCGGCGCTGGACTACAAGTGGCTGTTCTGGATCCCGGTCGCCGTCGTCGCCGTGACCGTCCTGATCGCCGCCCGCTATGTCCCCGAGTCGCCCAAGAGGGCCGGGGGCAGCGTCAGCTGGCTCGGTGCCGGGCTGCTCTCCGCCTGGCTGGTGGCGCTGCTGCTGCCGCTGAGCCAGGCAGGCCAGTGGGGCTGGGGCTCGGCCAAGGTGCTCGGCCTGTTCGGTGTGGCCGTCGTGCTGTTCGCGGTCTGGCTGGGGTCCGAGTCCCGCTCGGCCACCCCGCTCATCGACCTGCGTGTGATGCGGCTGCCCGCCGTGTGGACCACCAACGCGGCCGCCCTGCTGTTCGGTGCGGGCATGTACGCGATCTGGTCCTTCCTCCCGGGCTTCGTCCAGACGTCGAGTTCGGCCGGTTACGGCTTCGGCGCCACCGTCACCGAGTCCGGCCTGCTCATGCTGCCGATGCTCATCGCCATGTTCCTCTCGGGCGTGATCGGCGGCCGTCTCGAACACCGCTTCGGCGCCAAGGCGCAGCTCACCGCGGGCGCCGCGCTCGGTGCGCTGGCCTGCGGCTTCCTGACCCTCTGGCGCGATGAGCAGTGGCAGATCGGTGTCGTCGCCGGCCTGTTCGGCCTCGGCATCGGACTGGCCTTCGCCTCGATGGCCAACCTCATCGTCGTCAGCGTCCCGCCCGAGCAGACCGGCGCCGCCACCGGCATGAACGCCAACATCCGCACCATCGGCGGCTCCATCGGCGCCGCGCTCACCAGCGTCCTGGTCACCGGCCGGCTCCAGCCCTCCGGACTGCCGTACGCCTCCGGCTACACCCACGCCTGGGCCCTGCTCACCTTCTTCTGCCTGACCGCCGTCGGCGCCGCACTCCTCGTCCCGGTCCGCCGCCCGAACCGGGTCACCGGCCCGGTCGCGGAGCGGTCGGCAGCAGCACCCGTACGCGTGCGGTAATGCCGACCTGCGTGATCACGCGGTACCCACCGCGTGATCACGCAGCGGGGTGTGGTGCCGCTCGGTAGCGCACGGCCCCCCAGGCCGACCAGCCACTTGGCGCAGCCCTCAGGCAGGAGCCGGGGGCCGGGCACCGGCCGGTCGGTGCCGATACGTTCGTCATGGAGAGCCGGGCCCGCGAATGGATCGCCCTTGTGCAAGCCGGGTGCGCCCGATACATGTCGCGCCACCCGTCATGCCGCTGACAGGGACCGCCGCGAGCGGCCCGCACCGGAGGGCGGCAGTCCGTGGCCATCAGCCTCACGCCGGAAGCCTGCCTGGCTCGCGTGGCGGAGGCGCCGAGGTGGCGTGCCGCCGCGGCTGGACCGGACCGGGCCCGGCGCCGGTCGCGGAGTCCTTGTCTGTCACCTGATGTCACAGATCCGCGGCGTGTCCGGTCAGCATGAGGAAACGGTCATGGGTGCTGATGCACGGACACGCATGTCCGCCGCGCGGTCGTTCGGAGCCCATGACACGGTGGACTCACGGAGGTACAGGGCGATGTCACACGATCACATGGCGGCCGGGCACGGTGAGCACGGGTGGACCGGAGGATGGCAGACGGCCGCCAGGATGCTCCAGGACGCCGCGCCGCTCTCCGTCCCGGACGGCGCCTCGGCGATGACCATCCTCTCCTCGTCGTGTCGCGGTTACGCCCTACTGACCGGGCTGCCCGTCGGGCTGTGACAGAGTGATCAGTGATGTACGTCACTCACCCTGGCGGTTTCGAGGTGGTATGTCCGGCCCGGATCGGTAGCATGCGAGCGAAAGAGCGAACTCCGGGCCAGGACGGTGCACTCGCGCCCGAGGGGCCGGTTCCGGAGTCGCCGGGACGCGCGGAATGAGTGAACCGAGGTGACCCCATGACGCAAGAAAGTGTGTTGCATCCCGCCCTGATCGTGCCGGTCGGACATGTCGAGCCGGTGCCGCGGCGCATCCGGGCGATGGTCGGCGGCCGCATCGCCCTCGACACCAGACGCGCCGTGTACGTATGGGAATGGCCCGCCTACCCTCAATTCAGCATCCCGGTCGGGGACCTGGCTGAAGGCGTGCTGACCGACGACGACCATGCCGAGATGCTGAGCGTCGGCCCCGCGCGGCGCCATTCGCTGCGCGTCGGCTCCGAGGTGCGCGAAGGCGCCGCGTGGGTCTGGGAGCAGGGCGCGCCCGAGGCGCTGCACGGTACCGTCCGCTTCAAGTGGGACGCGCTCGACGCGTGGTTCGAGGAGGACGAACCCGTCTTCGTCCACCCGCGAAGCCCCTACTCCCGCGTGGACCCGCTGCGTTCCTCCAGCAGCGTGCGCGTCGAACTGGAAGGGACCGTGCTGGCCGACGCGCCGCAGTGCGTGAAGCTTTTCGAGACGGGCCTGCCGACTCGGTACTACCTCGACCGCGTCCACGTCGACTTGACCCGGCTGCGCGCCTCGGACACGGTGACCCAATGCCCGTACAAGGGCACGACGAGCGGCTACTGGTCGTTCGACGGCGGTGACGAGACCCACGAGGACATCGCCTGGGCCTACGACTTCCCGACGACCCACGCCAATCGCATCGCCGGCATGGTGGCGTTCTACAACGAGCACGTCGATCTGTACGTCGACGGCACGCTGCTCCCGGGTCCCGCGAAGCAGGGCCCTCCCCCCGCCCCCTCCGCCCCGTGACAGCGTGTTTCCATGCTTGAGTGTTGACTCGCCCCGCGCACGGACACGACCGTCATGATGCGGTCGATGCCCCCGGAAGACACCTCGACGGACAGCAGGGCCACCGGGTTCCCGTCGTGCGAGACCGGGAGAGACCAGGACTGTCGGACGGCTGTTGGTCTCGACCCACCGGATCCCCGCGGCGGGCCAGAAGCGCGGCGCGAAGGCGAACAGGTAGTGGGAACGTGCGTACGGCCCACGACCGGGATCTTGGACGCCCCGAGGGGCCCCCGCCGTCGGAGTGGCTGACGACGTCCTCGGCGAGCACGTTCTCCAGGAACGCGAGGTTGCCCGTCTGCGCCGCGTCGAGGAAAACCTCCATCATCAGCAGCATGAGCACCGGGAGTTCCACGGCGTCCGCGCGCTCCGTCAGACGTCATGCCGAAAAGCCATGCAGCGGGGAACCGCGCCGCGTCGGGATACTGGGCCGGTGAGCAACGCCATGGCTGAGTACGAAGCGGATATTGGACAGTTGGAGCGAAAGGTCTACCTCGGCCTGCGCGAGGGCGACCTCGACCCCCAGGACGTCGTTGCCCTCGCCTGCGAACTGCTCGACTGGTTCCGTTACACCGACGCCGTCCTGGAGGTCGTCGAGCGGAACCCGGCCGAGGTGTCGCCGGCGGAGATGGCTGCCCTGGCCCGGCGCATCCTGGACGACGTAGGTTTCGATCCCGGCTTCGACCTCGCTCCCGAGCGATTGGAGACGTTGCGCGCCGCGCTGCGCATCGTGGCCCGCGACCTGCCCACGCGTGGGATCGAGGGCGAACCGGAGATCGAGATCCTGGAGGACTGGTTCCCGGTGGGAGCCGGTGTTCGTCTTGCCGACGGCGGACGGCTCAACTGGGGCGGGCCCATCCTGCCGCGCATGTGCGACGACCCGGCCACGGCATTGACCAGCCTGGCGATCCTGATGCAGGAGAGCCTGCTCGAATGGACCTGGCAGGTCTGGCCGGTGTGTCCCCGGCATGACCTCGGCGTCCATGGCTCGGAGCGGGAGCGCGAGGTTGTCTGGTGGTGCGCGGGCGATGGCGGACACATGCTGGCGCCAGTCGGTGAACTCGCTCGAGCTCTCGGTCACCGTCGCCCCAAGTAGGGTCGGCGGCGGGGCGCAGTCTGCAAGTGTTCCCGCTCAGCCTGGCTGGTCATTTCGGCGGCAGCGTGGGCAGCTCGACCTGCGAGGATGGCGGTAAGACGGTCGGCGCCCATGCTTGGGCTTCAGTGGTGCCGGGTTGATGGAAGGCGTGGGCGGCGCCCCAGACGTACGTGCGCGTGGCCTCCCGCAAGGCCTCAGGCCGCATGACCACACCCTTGTCGTCCGCCGGATCACCAGCGGCATCATGAGGCCGCAAAGGATCCGGGTCCCGTAGAAGCCGTCGACATCGACCGCGGCGGCGACCACGAGCCCTCGGTCGGCGTTTGCCGAGCACGTCCCGCAACGGACATCGTGCGACGCAGGGCGGTCCGCTGCTCCAGGGCGGCCGGGACGGCGAGTTTCCTGGTGCGTCGGCGCCGAAGGAACCGGCAGGGTTCTCGCACACACCGGCGCCGACGCCACCCCATGGATCGCCGCAGGGGCGGGCCTCCTTGTCGCCGTCGGCATCGGCACAACGATCGCCGCACTCAGAACGCAAAGACCCCGGCTGGACGGGGGAGACCAGCCGGGGCCGTAAGGCGGTGACGTGCGGAGGGCGGTCGCCTCTCGGCGGAAGGCTCCGCGGGGCTTCCGCCGGACGATCGTCCCCGTGGGCTATGGGTGCGGCCCGGGGACACTGTCCCCTCCGCGAGCCACGTGTAGGTGAACGGTCGGTTGTCTCGGGTTGTTCCCGCGCAGCCCCCGGTGTGAGCTGGGTAACGCTCCTAGTTGGAGGCCTAGTTGAGGTAGTCGGCGACCAGGGAGGCGAATTCGTCCGGGGCGGCCAGGCGGATACCGAGATCCTCTGCCTTGGCTCGCTTGGACCCCGCTCCGTCTCCGGCGACGACCAGGGCGGTCTTCTTGGAGACGCTGGAGGACGAACGGCCGCCTGCTCGTTCGATGATCTCGTTCATCTGGTTGCGGCTGAGCTTCTCCAGGGGGCCGGTCATCGCGCCGGTGACGACCACGGTCATCCCGGCCAGCGGTCCGCCCTCACGCTCGGTGGTCTCGTCCTGGTCGCCGGTGTTGCCGTCGTGTGGGGTGGGTGGCGTGGCGCCGGGTTCGGTCATGTTCATCCCGGCGGCGGCGAGTTTGTCGATGAGCGGTGCGAGTTCGGCGAGTTCGGCGACGATCGAGGGGGCCTTCTCGGTGCCGATGCCCTCGACCTGCTGCATCGCTTCCGCGTCCGCGGCACGGATGTTGTCCATGGTGGCGAAGTGCCGGGCAATACGGCGGGACATGGAGCGGCCGGTGCCGCGGACCCCGAGCGCGCACAACACCCGCGACAGCGGCCGGCCCTTGGCCGAGGCGATGGCGGCGAGGAGGTTGTCGGTGCTGGTCGCGCCCATCCGCTCCAGGCCCAGAAGCTGCTCGCGAGTCAGGGCGAACAGGTCGGCGAGATCGGTGACGAGGCCGGCGTCGACGAGCTGGACGACGCGGGTGTGGCCGAGGCCTTCGATGTCGAGCTGGTCGCGGCCGGCCGCGTAGGACAGGGCGGCCACCAGGTGGCAGCTGCGTCCGTTCTCGCAGCGCCAGCGCTGCTCGCTGGTGTCGATGCCGGCCCCGCAGCGCGGGCACGTCTCGGGGAAGGCGATGGGCTGTTCGTCGCCGGTGCGCAGATGCGCGACGGGGGCTTCGACGCGTGGGATGACGTCACCGGCCCGGTGGACCATGACCTGGTCTCCCAGACGCAGGTCGCGGCGGGTGATGTCGGCCGGGTTGTGGAGGGTGGCGTAGGTGATGGCGGCACCGTCGATCTCCACCGGTTTCAAGACGGCGTGCGGGGCGATGATGCCGGTGCGGCCGACGTTCCACTCCACCTCGAGCAGCCGGGTGATCTTCTCGACGGCCGGTAGCTTGTAGGCGATCGCCCAACGCGGGGCGCGCGAACCCGATCCTGCCGTCCGCTGGTCGGCGGCCAGGTCGGCCTTGACGACGATCCCGTCGATCCCGAACGGCAACTCGGCTCGCAGGGCGGCGATCTCCTGCACCCGGGCCAGCACCTGCTCGACGGTGCCGGCGGTGATACCGGGCACCGCGGTGGTGGCGGTGGTGTTGATCCCGAACGCGGCGGCCTGCGCCATCAGTTCGCTGTGCGCGAGCTCGCCCAGCCGCGCGGCGAGGGCCGTCTCGGTATCGGGCAGGGGCAGCAGGCCGTAGCCGAAGAACGTCATCGGCAGGCTGTAGGTACGCTCCTTGGCACGCAGGGTGCCTGCCGCGGCGCCGCGCGGGTTGGCGAACGGCTGCCCGCCGTGTGCGGTACGCACCTCGTTGGCGTGCTCGAACTGAGCGGCCGTCATCAGGACTTCGCCGCGGACTTCCACGGTGACCGGCTCGGCGAGTTCGTCGGGCAGTCCCTCGATCGTGCCCATCGCGTGCGAGACATCCTCGCCGGCCATCCCGTCCCCGCGTGTGATCAGCTGTCTCAGGCGGCCGCCGGCGTAACGGGCGGCGACCGCGAGCCCATCCAGCTTCGGCTCGACGCTGAACCGCTCGACCTCGTGGCCGATGCGCCGGGCCAGCGAGGCAGTCCAAGCGGTGAACTCCTCCGGTGAGAACACGTTGTCCAGACTCAGCATCGCCGCCGTGTGCGGGACATCGCCCTCCACGGCGCCACCGGCGACCTTCCCCGTCGGAGAGCCAGGCAGCACCTGATCAGGATGTTCGGCCTCCCACTCGGCGATGCCTCGCACCAGCCGGTCGTAGGCGTCATCGTCCAATGCCGATGTCCCACCCGCGTAATAGGCGGCCGACGCCATCACCGCGTCCTCGACCGCCTGTGCGTAGGTGGCGGCATCCATGATCACAGCTGCAGGTGTTGTCATGCCCGTCATCCTCCCTGCCGCCACTGACATCGCCCGATGCGGCGGGACGAAAGAGCGGCCGTGAAGAAGACGGGACGCTGGCTGTGCGGCGCCCAGCCGCACTTGTCAGTGCGAGCGCGGCAGGCAGGTGGAACAGCGGTTTCTTGGCTGCCTTGCTGCTGGGGTGGAGATCGGTGCCCACGAGGTCTCCAACGTCCTCGGCGCTGACTGCGGGCAACCTCGCCTCCGACCATGTCGCGTCCGTTGCTCATGACGCGGTCCGGGAGCGTGAGCGCGTCCACCGTGCTGACCGTCGCGACGTTCCGGGACGGCCACCCCGCGGCGGCGTTCATCGAGATGTCACCGCCCGGATGCGCTGTGGTGCGACCCGGCACCGACGGCTGGGTCATCCACACGAACAGCGCCCGCTCCAAGCTGGTCGCGCGGATGGAGCTGGCTGCACGACGAAACGGATCCGATGTTCTCCGGCATCCAGCTGACGAACGACGTGCGGCTCGGAAGCAGGATCACCGGGGCGCCGTAGCATTCGACTACGCCTACTACCCATGAGCGGCATACCTCAGCGGAACCGGCAAGTAGGCCAGCTCAGGCCTGGGTCGGCCATGGGGCTGACGGCCGTGCCGATCGACCAGTGCAGCGGGCTGTGGAGAACCCGCGGCAGCCGAGAATCGACCCACTGCCAGCAGCACCACGCGGACACACTTCTTGGGTGAGCCCGGAAGGCAGCCCGTTCCAGAGGGCGGTCAGTATTTATTTGTGGCTGGCCGGCTTGTCCGCCGAAACCGGGTCAACGGTGCGCGAGCGGGGCTGCTCCACCGACGTCCGCACGCACCGGGGCGGCGAAAAGCCCGGGGGAGCGACGTCACTTGAGTCGGGCGACGGCAACTCCCCCCTGTCGTCCGGCTCCGCGGATGCCGGATGCAGCGCCTCCTTGAACAACTTGGGCCGCGGCGACTTCTCAGCCTTCACGACCCCAGCGGCCGCCCGAGCCAACTGCGCTCGCAGCTGATCGAACGCTGCCGGTCCCGACAGCTCTTGCAACCTGCGACTCCTGCCCATACCGGCCCAACGCCCCCGCGCACCGCACGTAACCGCAATGCACCCGAACGGAGCACTGCCACGGGGAGATCGGTGTCCATCGCCACGCCTGTCGCTCGGTGCACTGGCACGCGCACCCGATCAGACCGAAGCGCCTGAAGGTGCCTGCGGCCGGAGCGTCCGGCCGGAGGCACCTGTTGTCCGATTCGCGTCCTTGTCGACAAGTCGCCTCACCTCCACGCTGATCGAGGTCGGCAGGCGACCAAGGGGGGCCTTGTGTTCGGTAGCGGCGACCGCGACCTCATAGAGCAGATCCTTCGAGAACTGCGGCAACTGCGCGAGTGCGTGAACGCCCAGCAGCACGTCATCGACCAGGCCAGGCAAGACGCCAGCACGACCATCACTCACGGGTTCGCAGAGATCCGGAGGACGGTCGGCGACCCGCTCGCCGACATCCGCCACGAACTCGCCACCATCAAGAACAGCATGAGCGAACCCGGCCGACAGCCCGCGCAACCGATCCCGGTCCAGGCGGCGAGCAGTCAACCGGAAGGGAAGGACCCGTCGAAACTTCTCAAGGCCGCCGCCGGAATCTCCGCAGCCGAACTCCAAATGCACCGCGATACGTGGGCGTTCCTCGTCGAACACGCTGCTGGAGACCGGCACTTCCACGTCCCGGGAGCAGTCGACGAAGACGACGGCTTCGTCACCGTCTGCGTCTCCGGCCCCAGCATTGTTGCCGCCATCACCAGCCTCGACCGGGTGAGCCGCACCGAGCCCGACCCTGTGACCCGCGCCATCGCCGGCCACCTCCACCAGCGCTTCACCGAGACCGTCGACGAGATCATCAGGGATCCGCACCGCGATGGCGACGTCGAGCATGTGGAGATCGTCATCGATGACCGGGCCAATCGCGTCGACGACGAGCACTGACAACGCCGCGCCCCGCCCGGATCGTCTCCGGGCGCGGGCGCGGGCGCGGGCGCGGGCGCAGCGTCTGCCGGGCCACCGGTACCAGTACCTGACGCCCTTGTGGTGGGAGCAGGTGTCCCGGAACGTCCTGCTGTACCAGTGCGTGCCATCCTTGGTCTGCTCGCGCCCGGAGGCAGCAGGCGCTGAACAGCGACCTCTACAGGGGGTTGTTCCGGAGCCAGGTAAGTACCTGGTCGGCGTGTTCGTTCGGGGGGAAGACCGGATAGAAGACGTGCTCGATCACGCCGTCGCGGACGATCAGAGTCAGCCGCTTGTAGAGCGTCAGCCCGCTGGTCCCGAACGTGGGTAGGCCGAGTTCCCGCGCCAGGCTCCGTGAGGGGTCGGAGAGCATCTGGAACGGCAGGTGGAGCCGCTCGACGACCTCACGCTGATAGTCGGCCTCCTGGCTGGAGAGGCCGAACACTCCGTCCGCGCCGGCGGCGAGGAGACCTTGGTAGTGATCGCGGAAGCCGCATGCCTCGGGGGTGCAGCCGCGGGCACCGGGGATCGAGTCCCAGCCGTCGGGCAGGTCGACGCCTGGGCGTCCGGTGAGCGGGTAGATGTAGATCACCGTGCGGCCCGCGCCGAGCGCGTCGAGGCGGACGGCCGTGCCGCCGGTGCTCCGGAGTTCCAGGTGCGGCACCTTCGTGCCGAGCAGATGAATGGCTGCGCCGTCGTCCTCGGGGACAGGCAGGTCGGCGGGCATGCTCGTGTAGTCAGTCATCAGGTCCTCTCCTCCATCGGCCGGTGAGACGCGGCTGCCGCGGTGGGCGGCCTGTTCCACGTGCGCGACCAGTACCGCCCGACGGGCGGTGAGTCCCTCGATCCGCTGGGTCAGCTCGGCGATGGCGTCGCGGTAGCCGACCAGCGAGGCCGGACAGTCGTCGCCGTGTCGATGGCCGGTCGTGAGGCACTCCAGGAACGG
This sequence comes from Streptomyces sp. NPDC088817, assembly GCF_044750345.1. Taxonomy (NCBI): domain Bacteria; kingdom Bacillati; phylum Actinomycetota; class Actinomycetes; order Kitasatosporales; family Streptomycetaceae; genus Streptomyces; species Streptomyces sp. NPDC088817. The sequence goes on along the minus strand of NZ_JBIVJN010000035.1, from coordinate 14,948 downwards.
GCGGGTACGCTCAACAGGAATTCCGAGACTGCCCAGCGCCCGGATCTCCCGCGTCAGTCGCACGTCGTGCTCGTCGTAGTCCCGATAGCCGTTGGCCAGCCGCCGGGGCGTGAGCAGGCCCAGCGATTCGTAGTAGCGCACCGCCTTCGTTGTCACGCCCGCCCGACGAGCCAGCTCACTGATCTGCATGCCTCTCACCTCGATGAACGCTAAACCCTGCCCCCGAGGGTAAGGTCAAGCCGCGGCGAGGACGTCCCACTGAGCGGGCGTGAGTTTCGGGCGCTGCCCTGGGGTGCACTGCTCTCGGGTGCGCCGGCCGGGGTCCTCCTGCGACGGGGCCCGGCCGCCACGCCCCGTGATTCAGCCCTGGAGGGAGTCGAGCCAGGCGGTCAGCAGGCGGTTGACCTCCTCGGGGCGCTCCTGCTGGATCCAGTGCCCGCAGCCGTCCAGGATGTGGGCGGAGGCCAGTCCGGGGAGGGTGGCTGGGTAGGCGTCGATCGCGTCGGCCATCCAGGTCGTGGAGGCATCGAGGGCGCCGCCGATGAACAGGGACGGCTGCTTGATCGGGGCACCGTCGTGCTGGGCGAGGTCCTCCCAGTCGCGGTCCATGTTGCGGTAGCGGTTGAGGGCCCCGGTCATGCCGGTCCGCTCGAACTCCCCGGCGTACACGTCGAGGTCGTCCTCGGTCAGCCAGGCGGGAAGCTTGCCGCTGGGGAAGCGGTCACGCAGCCGGCCGCCCGAGCGGGACACAAAGTGCGGGTCGGGCTCGCCCGGGGCGGCCATGGTGTCGGCGGAAAGGGCCGCGTAGAAGCCCGCGAGCCAGCCGCGGACGTCGGGCTCCATCTCCGCTTCGACCCGGCCGGGCTCCTGGAAGTACGAGACGTAGAACTCCTGGTCGCCGCCCATCTGCGCGAAGACGTCGGTGGGGCGGGGGCCGCCGGGCGGCGCGTAGGGGACGCTCAGCAGTCCGAGGGCGCGGAAGACCTCGGGGTGGAGCAGGGCGGAGGCCGCCGCGATGTTGGAGCCCCAGTCGTGGCCCACGACCACCGCCCTCTCCTCGCCCAGGGCGCGCACCAGGGCGACGTTGTCCTCCACCAGGTCGAGCATCCGGTAGGCGTCCGTCGCGGCCGGCCTGGAGGAGCGGCCGTAGCCGCGCACGTCGAGCGCCACGGCCCGGTACCCCGCCGCCGCGAGGGCGGGGAGCTGGCGGCGCCAGGAGTACCAGGACTCGGGGAAGCCGTGGACGAGCAGGACCAGCGGTCCGGTGCCCTGCTCGACCAGGTGCAGGCGCCCGGCGGGTGCCTCGATGGTGCGGTGGCGCAGGTCGGCGGACGGCGCGGGCTGGTACATGGCTCTCCTCGGTTCACGGGCGGCAGCGGTTACCCACCGATCATGCGGCGCGGCGGCCTCCCGACGCGAGAACCCTTGCCATGCTGGCAAACTTGCAGGACAGTGCGGTGGAAGCGGCATGGCCGGAGGGAGCGGGACGAGGGTGACGGACGACGGTATGGCCGACACGCTGGCGGCCATGAGCCCCCGGCTGCGGGCCGCGCGCGAGCAGCGCGGCGCCACGCTCACTGAGGTCAGCCGTGCGACCGGCATCTCGCTGAGCACGCTGTCGCGGATCGAGACCGGCCGGCGCAAGCCGACCCTGGAGGTGCTGCTGAGGCTCGCGAAGGCGTACGACATCTCACTGGACGAGCTGGCCGGCACCGCACCCGTCGCCGAGGCCGGCCCGCGGACCCGGGTGCCGCAGCGTCCCGCCGACGACAAGGTGGTGCTGCCGCTGACCCGGTACGTGGGGGGCCTGCACGCCCACAAGCACGTCCTGCCCGCCGTCGACGCGCCGCCGGCGCGGCCGCGGCAGGTCTCCCATGACGGGTACGAATGGCTGTGCGTCCTGTACGGGCGGCTGTGGCTGGCGCTCGGCGAGCAGGACCTCGTCCTGAGCGCCGGGGACGTCGCCGAGTTCGACACCCGCACCGCCCACGGAGTCGCGAACGCCGGACTCGGCGAGCCGGTCGAATACCTGATCATGTTCGGGCCGCAGGGAGAGCGCCTACGACCGCGCACCACCCCTGCAGCCCCCGGCCGTGGGGCCCGGTAGTGCGGAGGACAGCGTCCGGAACCTGTTCCTGCACAGTTGCTGACGCCCGGTCAGCTGGCAGTGCCGGCTTGCCACCCGTCAGTTCGCGTTGAGCGCCTGCATCCGGACCGAACGTGTGCGGCGGGAACAATGTGTCCGGCCGGCACTGTTGCACCAGCCGAGAACCGGCGCCACACGAGCGGGGAACAGGAAGACCAAAAGATCGTCCGCCCCGACGTGATCCGGCGCCTTCGAGTCCGCGGTGCACCCGGTCATCTGCTATTGAGGGACGCCCGCTCATGTGCCCGCCGCGGACTCGGATCGAGACCTTTTCACACAGGAGGACAGTTTCATGAATGACGGGCCGTTGACGCTCATGGCGGTACACGCCCACCCCGACGATGAGGCCACTGGAACGGGAGGTGTTCTCGCGCGGTACGCGGCGGAAGGCATCCGCACGGTTCTCGTGACGTGTACCGACGGTGGTTGCGGTGACGGACCGGGTGGTGTCAAGCCAGGTGATTTTGGGCACGATCCGGCAGCCGTCGCCTTGATGCGGCGTCAGGAACTTGAGGCAAGCTGCGACATTCTGAAGATCAGTCATCTGGAGATGCTGGACTACGCCGACTCCGGAATGATGGGCTGGCCGGCCAACGACGCCCCCGGGTCCTTCTGGCGGACACCCGTGGAGGAGGGCGCTGCCCGACTCGCGGAACTCTTGCGGCACTACCGACCCGATGTGGTCGTCACCTACGACGAGAACGGCTTCTACGGTCACCCCGACCACATCCAGGCCAACCGCATCACGATGGCGGCGCTTGCGATGACCGAGCTGACACCGAAGGTGTACTGGACGACGGCACCCCGCTCGATGATGCAGCGGTTCGGGGAGACCATGCGCGAGTTCGGTGCGGGCGGACAGGAGCCGGATCCCGCTGAGGCCGCCGCGATGGCGGAGATCGGACTGCCCGACGAGGAGATCACCACCTGGGTGGACACCACCGCGTTCGGCGGCCAGAAGTTCGATGCGCTGGCCGCGCATGCCAGCCAGAGCGAGAACATCTTCTTCCTCGGGATGGGCAGGGAGAGGTTCACCGAATTGATGGGCGTCGAGACCTTCGTACGCGTCCAGGACACCACCGGCGCGGCCGTGCCCGAGAACGATCTCTTCGCCGGCCTGCGCTGATCCGCCCGCCCACCGGGAGCCTGAGAAGGCTTATGACCTGTACGGAGGGGGCTTCGCCGCCTCCACCTCGGCCCTCAGTGTGGAGCAGCCCCGCCGATAGGGGGAATCGACGGGGCTGTCGGGCAGCCTGTTACCGCTCGCCACTGCCAGCGGCAGGAATTGCTATCGGTTGGCTTGGATGGGCCGTGGTGGTCGGCGGGCTGGCGCAGGTGGTGGGCGCCGCCACCATGCTGCCGCCGACGCCCAGGCCTGAACCCGGCGGGAATGCCCGAATGGTGTCGCGATCCTGGTCGGGAGGCGTGGCATCAGAACCGCGGCCCCCGGCGGCCGTGTGCTCATCCGGTGTCGCCCACCGGTTCCGTCAACTGCCGCCATGTCCGCACCAGTTGGCTGAACTCCCTGACCTGGACGAGTACGTGGTCGCGGGCGGCGTGCTCCGCCGTCTCGGCGTTGCCGCGGGTGATGGCGTCGGCGATCTCGCGATGCTCGGCCAGGGAGCGGCGCATGCGGTCCGGGACGCGCAGTTGCAGTCGCCGGTACGGCTGCAAGGCTCGCTTGAGCGCGTGGGCCTGCTGTCGCAGGTACTCGTTGCCGCAGGAGTTGTAGACGATGCCGTGGAACCGGGCATTGGCGTAGTAGTAGCGGTCCGCGTCGCCGGCCGCCGCGTGGCTCTCGCACTCCCGCAGGGCGCGTTCGAGGTCGTCCAGCGCCTCCCGGTCGATCCGGCGGGCGGATAGCCGCGCCGCCATCCCCTCCAGCTCGGCCATGACCTCGAAGCGCTCGGCCAGCTCGGAGACGCTCAGCTCGGTGACGTACGTGCCCTGCTTGGGGCGGATCTGTACGAGTCCGGAGCGCTCCAGAGCCTGGAGGGCTTCCCGGATCGGCGTGCGGGAGCAGCCGAACTCCTGTTCGAGTCGCGCAGGATCCAGACGCTCGCCGGGACGGTAGTGACCGTCGACGACAGCGTTCTCGAGTGCGTCGCGAACGCGCTGGGATTCCGGGACCCGGGCCATGTGTACCTCCGAGTGGTCAGGTTATCCGGGCGTGCAGGGGGTGGTGCACGAGTCTCGATGTGTCCTACGGTGGCGCTGTTATATATATCGTTCGTCGCCATGGATTCAAGCCAGGGCGACATCAGAGGCGAGCGTGACCAGGGGCGTACGGAAGGTGCGGACATGGAACGTCACGACGGCTGGCTGTTGACCGACCTGTTCCAGGCCCTCGGGCGGCGGCGCGGCGCGGATCCGGCGACCGGAGAACCGCTGGACTCCTCCCTGGACCAGCTGCTCGCCGCCTGCGAAGTACTGATGAGCGACGTGGGTGAAGCCTCGATGCGCGCGGTCGCGGCCAGGGCCCTCGCCGCCTACGACGAGCTCGACGACGACGGCAGGCGGGCCTTCTTCAGCCACATCACCCAGACCTACGACGCCGACGCCGATCAGGTCCGTGCCGCCTTCCGCCGCTGGGAGGACGCCCGCAGCGCCGGGTCCCGGGGTGAAGAGGAGCTGGTCCGGCTCTTCGACGTGGTCGAGCCGGCCCGCCAGCAGCTGCTCCGCCGGATGAACCACGCACCCGACGCCACGCTCGCCCTGGTCGAGATGCGCGCGGACCTGCGCCGGCTGATGCACGGGCACCCCGAGTTGCGGCCCCTCGACCATGACTTCCACCACCTGCTCACCTCGTGGTTCAACCGAGGCTTTCTTAGCATGGCGGAGGTCACCGGGGACGCGCCGAAGGAGCTGCACCAGCACCTGATGCGGGGCGAGAAGGTCCACCCGATGGAGAGCAGTGCCGAGCTCCGCCGTCGCCTGGAGCCGGAGGACCGTGCTGTCTATGCGTTCTTCCATCCGGCCACCGGGGAGGTGCCGCTGATCTTCGTGGAGGTCGCTCTGGTGCGCGGCCTGCCGGACCGTATCGCTCCGCTCCTTGAGCCCGGCCCGGCGCTCAGCCCCGCGGACGCGGACACGGCGGCGCTCTACTCGATCAACAACGCCCTGGACGGCCTGGCCGGAGTCTCCTTCGGCAGCTTCCTCATCAAACAGGTCATTGAGCAGGTGGGCGAGCAACTGCCCCATCTGACACAGTTCGTCACGCTCTCTCCCCTCCCCGGATTCCGGCGGTGGCTCGGTGAGCAGGCCGGGCGAGACGCCGAGCTGAGGCAGCTCGTCCGTGAGCTGGACGCCCTGGAGGGGCCGACAGATCTCGGGGCGGCGGACGTCGAACGGATCCGTGCCCAGCTCCTTCCCGCCCTGGCCCGGTACGTCGCGGTCGAGCGGCGCGAGGACGGACGCCCCCTCGATCCGGTCGCCCGCTTCCACCTGGGTAACGGGGCCGCCGCCTGGCAGTTGAACTGGCCGGCGAACAACTCGGCCGAAGCCTGGCGGCAGTCGTACGGCGCGATGATCAACTACCGCTACGAACCCGGGCAACTGGTGCGCCGGCACGAGGACTTCGCCCGCCACGGCGCCGTACACCTCGGCGGACCGCTGCGCGACGCCTTCCCCGAGGCCGCGGAGGTGCCCCGCGCCAGGGACACCTCCACGGCCTCCACCGCCCCCAACGATCGATGAGAGAGGAACACCCCTGATGGCACCACCCTTCACCACCATCCACCGGTCCTTCGCCGAACAGCTGGAGCGGCAGCCGGACAAAGCGCTCTTCGAGCTGCCCGACGGCCGGCGGATCACCTACCGCGAGACGGCGCGGACCGTGCGACGGATCGCCGCCCGGCTCGTCGCCGACGGTGTCACCCCCGGTGACCGGGTCGCCATGCAGGTGGACAAATCCCCGGAGGCCATCGCGCTGTATCTGGCGACGCTGCAGATCGGCGGCGTCTTCCTGCCGCTCAACACCGCGTACACCGGCGCGGAGATGGAGTACTTCATTGGCGACGCCCGGCCGCGTGTGCTGGTCTGCGCGCCGGAGCGGCGGGCCGACCACGCGCACCGCGAAGGGGAGGACCTCGTCGTCGAGACCCTCGGCATCAAGGGCGACGGCACCCTGCTGGAGGGCGACGGCAGCCACGACGAGGTCGTCGACGCGTCGGCCGGAGACCCGGCGGCGATCCTCTACACCTCCGGCACCACCGGACGCTCCAAGGGCGCGGTGCTGACCCACGGCAACCTCGCCTCCAACTGCCAGGCGCTGCTGGAAGCCTGGCAGTTCACCGACCAGGACCGGCTGATCCACGCCCTGCCGATCTTCCACGTCCACGGGCTCTTCGTCGCCGCGAACATGACCCTGGCGGCCGGTGCCTCCATGTACTACCTGCCGAAGTTCGACGTGGACACGGTCGTGGATCTGCTGCCCCGGGCCACGGTGCTCATGGGCGTGCCCACCTTCTACACCCGGATGGTGAAGAACGACCGGCTCACGCCGGAGACCTGCGCGTCGATGCGGCTGTTCGTCTCCGGCTCGGCCCCGCTGCTCGCGAGCGACCACGAGGCCTTCGAGGCACGTACGGGCCACGCCATCCTGGAGCGCTACGGGATGACCGAGACCGGTATGAACACCACCAACCCGTACGAGGGCGGCCCGCGTAAGCCCGGCACCGTCGGCAAGCCGCTGCCCGGCACGGAGATCCGGGTGGTGGACGGCGAGACCGGACAGGGGCTGCCCGACGGTGAAGTCGGCAGTATCGAGGTCCGTGGCCCCAACGTCTTCAATGGGTACTGGCAGTTGCCCGAGAAGACGGCGGCCGAGTTCCGCGCGGACGGTTTCTTCATCACCGGTGACCTGGGCCGCATCGACGCGGACGGCTATCTGTGCATCGTCGGCCGGGGCAAGGACCTGGTGATCTCCGGTGGCTACAACATCTACCCGAAGGAGATCGAGGAGCTGCTCGACGCCCACCCCACGGTGCTGGAGTCCGCTGTGATCGGTGTGCCGCACCCGGACTTCGGGGAGACGGTCGTGGCCGTCGTCGTACCGGCGCCGGGCCGGCAGCCCCAGGAGGCCGAGCTGCTGAAGTTCATCGCCGACGACCTCGCCCGGTTCAAGCACCCGCGCGCCGTGCGCGTCGAGGAGGCGCTGCCGCGCAACGTGATGGGGAAGGTGCAGAAGGCCGAGCTGCGCAAGCGTTACCAAGACCTGTTCGTGGGCTCGAACACCTGATCCGTAGCGGGGTTGACAGGAGCAGACACGCAGTGAAGGGCCGTCGTGGAGACGGCCCTTCACTGCGTGTCTGCGGCTCACCGCGAACGGTGACAAGCCGTAACCCGTAGGGGAGTTGAGAGCGCGATGGGCCGCCGGGTGGCGCGCGGCCTCATACCGCGCGCCGCCCGGCGGCCGGTCAGTTGGCCTCGGCCGGGACCGGGGCGAGGGAGCGGGACCGTACGACGAGCTGGGCGACGGCCGTGACCACCAGGTTCGGGACGAGGGCGATGAGCCCGGTGTCGACCGTGCCGACGTCCACGCCTCCGAAGGTGAGCCAGATCAGGACGCCGACGCCGGTCAGGATGCCGAGCAGCGCGGGCACCGCGTCCAGACGGACCTTCTTGGCCAGGCCCATGACGATCGCCGGGGCGAGCTGGGTGAGGCCTCCGTAGGTGAGCAGCAGCAGGTCGGACAGGAGCCCGGGCCTGGTCAGTCCGAGTACGAGGGCGAGGCCGGCGGCCGCGACGGCGCACAGGTGGTTGGTGCGCAGCTGCGCGCGTTCGTTGCGGACGCTGAGCAGGTTGCGGGACAGCAGGCTGGAGATGCCCACGACGATGGCCGCGGACGGCACCATCGCCGCCGAGGCCGCGGCGACCGCGACGATGCCGACGAGCCAACCGGGCAGGGTCTGGCCCGCGAGGGTCAAGGCGACCGCGTTCGCGGGGGAGTCCGGCTTCACCAGCAGGATTCCGGCGAACCCGACGATCACGGGGATGCCGAGCGCGATCTGGTAGAGCGGCAGCCAGACCGCGTTCTTGCGCAGCGCGCGCCCACTGCCGGCGGCGAGGACCGGCGGCCACAGGTGGGCCATGGTGCCGAGTCCGCCACCGATGCCGGAGATGATGACAGCGGTGACGAAGAACGTGGCGTCGTAACCGTCCTGATGGAGCGTCAGAAAATTCGGGTGGCTGTCCCGTACCGTCTCGAACAGGCCGCCGATGCCGCCGTTCACGGACAGTGCCACGCCGACGATCAGCACCACGAGCCCGACGATCATCAGCGCGTCCTTGAGGTAGGCGACACGCGCGATGCCGCGGATGCCGGACCACAGGACGAAGGCGACGGTGAGGACGGTCGCGAGCACCATGCTCAGGTTGCCGCCGGTACGGCTGCCGGTGGCAAGCTGCACGATCAGCCCGAGCCCGGTGATCTGGAGCTGGAGGTACGGCAGCAGGAAGACGGCGCCGACGACGGCGACGACCTTGCCGAGCAGGGGACTGCGGAAGCGGTCGGCGAAGAAGTCGGCCTGTGTCAAGTAGCCTCCCTTGAGGCCCAGTTCACGCATGCGGGGCGCGGTGAAGTACTGCAGGATGAAGTTGATCGCGAGATAGCACAGCGCGAAGGCCGCGGCGACGCCGCCGCCGAAGGCGATGCCGGCGAGACCGAGGAAGCTGAAGGTCGTGAAAGACTCGCCCGCCTGCAGGAACCAGGTGGTGAAGGTGGAGAACTTGCGCTTCCCCACGGTCCATTCGCCGAATTCCCCGCGGCTCGGGCGGCGCCCGCTCATGCCGACGACGGCGATGGTCACGATGCCGACCAGGGTGATGGCCATGGTGGTGTTCACGCGGCGACCTCCTCGTACGCGTCGCGCGTCACGTTGTCGTCCTCGCCGTCCTCGTCGGTGTGGTGGGCGAAGTGCTCGACGAGCGCGAGCGAAGCCGTCGTACCCGCCGTCCACAGCAGGCACCAGGCGAGGACGGAGGGGATGCCGAACCAGAGGTGCGGGCCGTTGACGAAGGGCAGGAACGGTGTGCTGAGGAAAGCCACTACGGGCACGGCGGCCCAGAGGACGTGCGGTTTTCTCATCGGGGCTCCATACGGCTACGGGAGGGAGGGGCGACGGCGTCCGTGCCCGGTGGCGGCCTCGTAGGCGGCACCGGTCTCGAGCACGGTCCTCTCGGCGCGGGGTGGGCCCACGATCTGGAGGCCGACGGGAAGCCCGGCCGGAGTGAAGCCGGCGGGGACGGAGAGGGCGGGTGAGCCCAGAACGGTGACGAAGTACGCGGAGCGCATCCAGTCGAGGTAGGTGTGCTGCGCCTCTCCGTCGATGTCGGTGGGGTACTCCGACTCGATGGCGAACGGGGTGACCTGGCTGACCGGGGCGATCAGCACGTCGTACCGCTCGAAGAAGGCGGTGGCGGCGAGGTGGATGCGGGCGTGCCCGGTGGTGGCACGGACGAGGTCGGCGCCGGTCAGGCGCCGCCCCTCCTCGATGTTCCAGACGAGGCTCGGCTTCAGGGACGCGCGATCGCTGTCGAGCAGCTCGCCGAGACCGAGGTTGAACTCGTGGGCACGCAGCGTGCGGAACACGTCCTCGGCGCCGTCCAGGTCGGGGCAGTCCTCGACGACGACGCACCCGAGGTCCTCGAAGACCTTGGCCTGCCGTTCGACGACGTCGCGCACGTCGCGGTCGACGGGGACCCGGGCGCCGAGGTCGGGGGCGAACGCCACGCGCAGCCCGGCGGTGTTCCGCCCGAGCGGCGCGCGGAAGCCGGCGCCCGGCTCGTCGAGGGAGATCGGGACGCGCGGGTCGGGCCCCGCCATGACGGACAGCAGCAGCGCGGTGTCGGCGACGGTGCGGCCCATGGGCCCGGCGACGCCGAGGGTGTCCCAGGGGTTGCCGGAGGGGTGCGAGGGGACGCGGCCGGGGGTGGGGCGCAGGCCGACGACGTTGCAGAAGGAGGCGGGGTTGCGCAGCGAGCCGCCCATGTCGCTGCCGTCGGCGAGCGGCTGGAACCCGGCAGCGAGCGCGGCCGCGGCCCCGCCGCTGCTGCCGCCTGCGGAGCGCGTCATGTCGTACGGGTTACGGGTCGCGCCGAAGACGGGGTTGAAGGTGTGCGAGCCGGCCGCGAACTCGGGGACGTTGGTCTTGCCGATGCGGATGGCGCCCGCACCCTGGATGCGCTGCACGAGGAGTTCGTCCTCGTGCGGGACGTGCTGGGCGAAGAGCGGCGAGCCGTGCGTGGTGCGCATGCCGCGGGTGAGGTGGGTGTCCTTGAAGGCGATGGGGAGCCCGTGCAGCGGGCCGAGGTCCTCGCCGCGCGCCTGCCGCTCGTCCGCGGCGGCGGCAGCGGCCAGCGCGCCCTCCGAGTCGAGGGTGACGATCGCGTTGACGGCGGGGTTGTGACGCTCGATGCGGTCGAGGTGGGCCCGGACGACCTCGCGCGCCGAGAGTTCTCCGCGGCGGATGCGGGCCGCGAGGTCGACGGCGTCGAGCACGCAGATCTCGTCCCCGTCGGGGACGGCGGAGCCGGATGCGGCGGATTCGGCGAAGCTGGGGGCGACGGGGCCGGGAGCGACGGGCATGGCAGTCCTAGGGCAGCAGGCACGGTGGGCGTCGCCGCGGTGATGCAGATCCGGCCGGTGGCCGAGGCGCGACGCGTGTGGTGCACCACACTGAAGCTACTGACTCTTTCAGTCAATAGGTTGGCCATGATGAAGTTTTAAGACGTGCAATCCTCAGTGGTGAAGATTTCAGTCGCGTTACGAAGGTTCGCGATCGGCGCCCGGGAACTCGACACCACTGCGCTTGAAGGACTCGACGACCAGATGGGACTGCACGGCCTCCACGTGCCGCACCCACGGTGAGGCGGTGAGGAACGCGTGCAGCGCGGCCTTCGACGGCTGCGTCACGTCGACCAGGAGCTGATGCTCACCCATCACGACGGCCGCGTACCGCACGAGCGGCGACTCGACGAGCAGCCGGCCCACCTTCTCGACCTCGTCGGGCCTGACCTTGATCCACAGCAGCGCCTCGACCGGCAGGCCGAGCAGTGCGGGCTCGACGGCGGCCCGGATGCTCACGAGGCCTTCCCGCGTCATCGTCTCCACGCGGCGCCGCGCGGTCGCCACGGACACCCGGGCGACGGCCGCCAGTTCCTCGTGCGTGCGCCGCCCGTCCTCGGCGAGCGCCCCCAGGATCGCCAGTTCCTCCGGCCCGACCTCGATGTCCGGCAGAGCGAGGTCGTCGACGATCCCGGACGGCCCCCCGAGCGCCTCGACCTCCCCGGCGTCCAGGATCGCGGGCGACCACTCGTGCACCGTGCGGAAATACCGCAGAACCGGTGACACGCTCTGCGAGACGAGTCCGGGCAGCGCGGGCACCTCGTCGAACATCAGCGGCGCCAACCGGCCCGGCGGGCACTGCAGTTCGGCGACGCAGTCGACCGGCCCGGCGAGCGCGTACGAGAAGATGCAGTCCGCGCGCCGGGCCGCCGCCACGGCCGCTTCCCGCACGGCGCCCGGCCGGCACGTCATCCGCAGGATCACGGTCTCACCCCGCACGACAAGCCCGCGCACGGCGACGTCCCCGCTCTCCAGCAACCGCAACCCGCGCCGCGCCACCTTCCGCTCGGGCTCCCCGAGGGCCCCCGCGATCCGCCGCCACGAGGCCCGCCCATCGATCTGCAGAGCGGCGACGATCCGCCGGTCGAGCTCGTCGAGAGGGCCCCTGGGCGCGGGCGGGGCTGCGGGGGCGGTCGGCGTGGCCGGCGTCGCCGGTACTGGGTACGTCACGGCAACGACCCTAACTCCGGGCGACCCTGTACCCAGGGGGGCGGGCACGAGGCGGCGACGGTGGACGCGCTCGCGGTGGACTACCGGCGGATCGTCGAGCTGGTGGAATCCGGTGCGGGTGAGGGCGAGGGGATCTCGGCGAAGCAGCTTGCCGCCGGGCTTCAGTCGGAGCTGGTGCCCGCGAAGATCGAGGGGGTGCGGTCCAAGGCGAGGCGGCTGGCCGAGCGGGGCTGGCTGACGGCGTCGCCGTCGGGCCGGTTCACGCGGCGACAGCCCACTGGTCCTGCTCGGTCCGGCGCCCAGAAACGCGCCGGTCGGACGCCGGAGGTGCAACTGCCCGAGTCCTCCTGGGGGGCCGAGCAGGCCAACGACCGGCGGCTTGAACTGCTGCGCGAGCAGCCGGCGACGGCTCCGCACGAGGGCGGGGTCATCGTGATAGACGGCTCCGTGACCGCAAGGACGGCGCGGCGACCGTGCTCTGGGCCCCGGCCGACCAGCTGCGCACCCCCATCGAGGCGGCCCGAGCCCTGGCCTGGAAGGATGCCAAGCGTCCCGGGGGGAGAGAGCCGGGGCGATCGAGTTCACAGTGGCGGGGTTTCGGCTGATTGATCGGGAACCGCATCTGCCTGGGTGCTGGACCGGTGGTCGAGTCCGCTGCGAGGTTGTGTATGTCCCGGCTGGGTGAAGGCCGGTCCGCCGGTTATGGGGCGGTGGCACCCATAAGGAGGTCGAAGGCGTCATTCGCCTCGCGGAGTACTGCCGTGGCGTCGTGGCTGCCGAGGCGCCACGCCACCTGGTAGCAGGCGACGGTCAACTGGGCGGCGAGGACGGCGGTGGCCGGCGGGGTGCCGTGGTCGATCAGGTGTTTCTCGAGGAGGTCGGCGTAGTGCCGGGTCTTGCGGGTGTGGCGGTCTTCGAGCTCGGGGTGCTGCTTGACCAGACGGTGGTAGACCGCGTAGTGGCCGGGGTTGCGGGCGGCCTCGGTGCAGATCACGAGCAGCAGCCGCCGAGATGTGGCCAGTGCCTGCGCAAGATCCTGGAGCGGCTCGGTGGGCGCGTCGCGCATGGCCGCGGTGAGCGCGCGCAGGAAGTCCTCCTCGGTGGAGAAGACGACTTCCTGCTTGTCGCCGAAGTAGCGGAAGAAGGTGGTGCGGCCGATCTCGGCCCGCTGGGCGATCTCGTCCACGGTGACGACATCGAACCCCCGCTCCATGAAGAGCGCGAAGGCCGTCTCGATGATCCGTTCCCGGGTCTGGCGGCGTTTGCGGTCCCGCAATGACTCCACCGGAAACTTGTTCGCGCTCATTCGGCCAGGATATCCGCCCGTCCCGCGCGGCGGTCAGCGTCGACGAGGCGGGCGGCCTCGCGCCACAGCTCCTCCTCGCGGGCGTCGTCGTGCGACTCCGGCGACGACGGCACGTGGCGGCCGCGATCGAGGTAGGACCCGGTCCGGGCGGTCAGCCCGGTCAGGATCGTCTCGGCGAGCCGCGCGCCCGCCTGCTGCGGCGTCGTGCCCCGGCCGAGGAATCGCTGAAGCTGGAAGAATCCGTTGAGCACGCCCCGCACGGGCCCCGGGGCGTGGCGGAAGAAATCGGTGCCCGCGACGAGCGCCGGGTTGTAGGAGTAGACGCCGACGCTCTCGGGCAGGCGGCGGGCCAGCGCGTGGGTCAGGTAGATGACGCCGAGTTTGCTGGTCGCGTACGCCCGCCCGGCCTCCCGCGCGCCACCGGCACGAGGCGTGGCCAGTCGTTCCGGCGTCTCCCAGCGCGGCGGCGGCGTGGCGCCGAGCGTATGGCGGAACTGCCCGAAGTGGCAGTCGCTCGAGGTGAGCACGATCCAGCCCGGACCGGTAAACCGGGGCAGCAGCTCCCTGACGAGCAGGTAGTGGGACAGCACATTGACCCCGAAGGTCATCTCGTACCCGTCCGTGGTGCGTTTCTCGGTCGTCGTGACCGTCAGGCCGGCGTTGCCGAGATAGCCGCCGAGCGGCGGCAGGTACCCGGTGTCGAGCCCACGCAGAATCTCCTCCACCGCCCGCCTGATCTCGGCGAGCGAAGCGAGGTCACAGTCCACGCCTGTGACCGCGGAAGTGCCGGTGGCCTGGGCGAGTTGCGCGGCGAGACGTTCGCCGCCGCGGCGGGCCAGCAGGACGTAGTGGTCCTGTGGCCGTTCCCGGATCAGCAACTCGACGGACTCGCGGCCGAAACCGCGGGTCACGCCGGTCAACACGATGGTCCGGCTGTCCATGGCAGACTCCTTGGTATCAAGTTCCAAGTGGTACTCAGTACCGTAACATGCCATGGTTCACTTCCGCATTCGGGCGACGAAACCGCGGCTGACATGCCGGCCCGCATTCCCAGGCTCGAACGGGTCTACATCCACGGCGTGCACTTCCCGGCCACGAGGCGTGTGCGGGACCCCGCGAACTGGGACCCGAACTTCAAGGCGGCCATCGACGGGCCGACCGACAAGAAGCGCAAGGGCCAGGTCCTCGCGGTGGGTGTGCTGTCGGACGACTCCGACGAGCACGTGGTCGGCCCGGACATGCGGCTCGGCGACGTCGTGACGCGGCCGCACATCACGATGCTGATCTGGGACCTGACCCGCCAGGCCGGGTCGGCTGCGGGGGGAGGCCGCCGATGCCCGGTGGCCGCCCACCCCCTCCTGCCTGCACCTGCAGGCCTTCGGTCCCTTCGCCGGCCGGCACAGCATCGACTTCGACGCCCTGACCACCGACTGGCTCAGCTCGGCGAACGCACCGACCACTACACACAGCTCAGCGACCGCCACGACCGTGCCCTCTCGACGACGCCCACACCGCCGATCGCGACCACAGCCTCGCCCTGGCCGCCGACACCAACGCCCGCATGGTGTCGAAGCCGTTGCGAGTGCCCCGGAGGTCCCGTTGCCGCAGAATTCTGTCAGCGTCAGGTCCGGCGCGACAGTCCTGGATGTGTACGCGCCCGGCCATCTGGGCGAGTTGACCGAGATCATCGACCCCGAGTT
>NZ_JBIVJN010000034.1:0-28327 GCF_044750345.1 Streptomyces sp. NPDC088817 | reverse complement strand
ACGCTCCAGGACCTCATACGCGCATGGACCGGCACATGCCCCACCTGCCACCGCAGCATCCCCGCTTCAGCTCCGCCAGAACACCACCCACGCCAGCCAACCTAACGAAGTACTACTAGAACCCGTCGCGATGTATGTGCGGTACCGCAGGTCAACGACAGACGGTCACAGCAACATCAATGAGACCTCACACCAGGAGATCCCGCCCGCGACCAGGTAGCGGATCGCGTCCAGCAGCTGGCGGTGGCAGTAGCCCTCGGGCCGGCCGCCCCGGCCCTTCAGCCAGGCTGGCACCGGCAGCAAAGGCCGGACAGCCTCCCATTCCGCGTCCGTCATGTCGGAGGGATACCGGCGTTCCCGGTCCGGACGGTCGGCCGCGTTGCCGTACACATGCGCGAGGCAATCACACGATGGAGCGGCCGAGTTGAACTGAACGGGTTCGGACGCGTACAACAACGACACCAGGGCCTCCCGGCGCTGCTCGGTCAGATTCGCATCCCCGAGCTACCGAGAGGCCCTGTCTTCATGCGCGTACACCGGGAAGATCACCCCGGCGGGAAACCTGTTCGACCCACACGTTCCATGATCGGTTGAGATACGGCTTCTAAGAACCCCAGGTCAAACGCTCCGAGGTCCGGATGCCCGTACGCATCCGCGAGCTGCCCCACCGCGACCCCCGACCATCAGTACTAGGTGCCGATCAAACTTCGATGGCACGAACCTACTGATCATCAAGCTTCGATGGCAAAGATCAACCTTCGATGGCACAGGACACCAGGCTGGCGGGATTGCGGTCTTCCACCCCAACCATAGAATCGAACATGTGAACGCTCTTCCGCCTGACCTGTCCCGTCTCCGTATCCTGGAGACGTGGCTCGTCCTCACCCTCGACCGGTACGGCAGCAGATCGCCATAACCAAACGCCTCAAGCAGGAGCGAGGGTCTCGCGGCTGGCCGTGGGTCGTACTTCAATCAAGCGAAGCAGCACCTTGATCCTCTGCTGGCCCTGAGGGCCACCGGGCTGGGTCAGGACGACTCGGGCTCAGCGGGTCCGACGACCGGGTGCGGACGGTACTCGGTCTCCAGTCGTTTGACGTTCTCCTCGGTGAGGGTGACGTCGACCGCGGCGACGGCGTCGTGGAGATGCGCGAGCTTGGTTGCGCCGACCAGGGGCGCGCTGACGCCGGGTTTGCCGAGCAGCCAGGCGATCGCCACCTGGGCCGGGGGCAAGCCGAGTTCGCCGGCGACTGTGCGGAGGGTGTCGGCGAGGTCGAAGTCGTCGTCGGTGTAGAGCTGGGCGGCGAGCGGGTCCGTGCCGCTGCGCGTGGTGCTGCGCCTCCCGGCACGCGCCCGTCCGCCGGCGAGCAGCCCACGGGCCAGCGGGCTGTACGGCAGGATGCCCACGCCCTGGTCGAGGCAGAGCGGTATCATCTCCCGTTCCTCCTCGCGGTAGACCAGGTTGTAGTGGTTCTGCATGGAGACGAAGCGGGTGCTTCCGGCGAGTGCGGCGGTGTGCTGGGCCTTGGCGAACTGCCAGGCGTACATGCTCGACGCGCCGATGTAGCGCACCTTCCCGGCGCGAACGACGGCGTCGAGCGCGGCCATCGTCTCCTCGATCGGTGTGTCGTAGTCCCACCGGTGGATCTGGTACAGGTCGATGTGGTCGGTGCCGAGGCGCCGGAGTGACGCGTCGACCGAGGCGAGGATGTGCTTCCGTGACAGCCCCCGGTCGCCTGGCTTCTCGCTCATCGGGTAGTAGACCTTGGTCGCCAGGACATAGTCGTCGCGGTCGTCGAAGCATTCGGCAAGCAGACGTCCGGTGACCTCCTCGCTGGCGCCGCGGTCATACATGTCGGCCGTGTCGAAGAGGGTCACGCCGAATGCGACGGCGTGCCGGACGATCGGTCTGGCCTGGTCGGCGGTGAGGTGCCAGGCGCGGCGCGAGACATCGCCGTAGCTCATCATGCCGAGGCCGAGCCGGGACACGGTCAGTCCGGATGTTCCCAGACGGGTGTACTGCATGCCGGGCCTCCGGTCAGCTTTGCCGGTCGGTGGAGAGGAACAGGGGGGTGACCGAGAGGGTCAAGTGCACGGTGACTCCGTCGTGTTCGGTCGGCTGGTGGGTGCCGAAGGCGTCGACCGCCTGGGCGGTGGGGTGGGGCCAGGGCCAGTCGACGGGGGTCGGGGGCTGGTCCTCGCCGGTGAAGGCGTCACCGTCGGCCCAGAGGACGTGCAGAGGCTCGCGTCCGTCGCGTACCACCTCGAAGGCGAACAACGGCCGCCCGTCGTGGTCGTGGTCGAGGCGGCGGATGGCCGTGGCGCCGTGGAGGCGTTCAGCGAGCAGGGCGAAGGTGTCCGCAGCCGGGCGGCGGCAGGTCAACTGCCGGCCCTCGTAGTCCATGAGCGCCAGTTTGCCGAAGAGGAATCCCATGAGGTTGAACCGGTCGCTGTAGTCCGGGATCTCCGGCGCGAGGTTCCAGCACGCCGTTCTGGTGAGCCCCGAGGCGAAGGCGAGGACGTTGCGGGTGACGATCTGACGCTGGTTGATACGGTCCCGCTTTGCCGCCAGTTCCGGTGGGCAGCCCTCCAGGAACATCTGGAGCTGGGGCGGAAGATCCGGCATCCGGGCGTAGAGGGCACGCATCGCCCTGCGATCGGGCGGCTCGACGGCCTCCTCATCGGCAGCCGCGGCAATGCCACCGGTGCCCGCGCCCGCCTCGCTAGCGAAACCCGAACAGGCACCGGCACCGGTGAAGGCCGCCATCATCGTCTGCTCGAACTCCCCCTGCGCCTCGGGGAATTCGAAGAGAGTGGGCCCGTTGTACTCGCCCGCCACCACGGGCCGTTCGTAACCATGGCGGCGCATCATCGCGCGTACCGCCGCCACCTGGTCCGGAATCGCGTGGGGATCGCCGTAGAGGTGGACCGAGAAAAGGTCGAAGGCGTCCCGCCCGTGCTCGACGAGATGGTCGAAGAACTGGCGCGCCGGACTGTCGGGAGGGCTCGAGAGGACGTCGTACCCGCAGCCGCCGAGCACCACCGCGGCCCCCGGATCAAAGGCACGGACCACGCGGTGGAAGACGGTCAGCTGGTCGACGTACTCCGGGGCGGTGCCCGCCCAGAGCAGGCCAGTATTACTGGGCTCGTTGTTGCACTGCCAGTAGTCGACGCGCCCCCGGCAGCGGCTCACCACTTCCCTCACGAACCGCTCGTATCGCTCCAGGTCCTTGGCCGGTGACGACGGCAGGAAGTCCGTCGAATGCCGGGTGGCCCACGGGGAGCTGGAGCAGACGGTCACCCAGGTCTCGGCGGCGGGATCGAGCTGGCCGAGGACCGCGTCGACGACCGTCCAGTCGAAGCGGTCCGGTTCCGGCTCGACCTGGCCCCAGTACACGTACACGCGCACAAGCCCGCCACCGAGCTTGCGGATCTCGGGCACGAAGCTGTCCGGCGCTCCGAACATGCCATAACTGATTCCCCGCACGACGCCCAGCCGGATCCCGGCCGCACCGGCGGACCTGCCCATGCCCTCACTCGTGTCCACGCTCACGGTCTCCCTCATGCGTTCTACGCAGCCTTACGTATATGTCATATACTTTAGCTTGAGTCTATATACTCGAAGGCGTGAAGGAAAACCCGGACAGCTCGCCGCCGCCCTTGATCTGGACCCAGCCCATGCCCCGGCGGCGGCAGAGCCCCCTGGAGCGGGACGACATCGTGCGCGCCGCCGTCGCGGTCGCGGACGAGGGCGGGGCGAACGCCCTCACCATGGCCGCGGTCGCCCGGCGGCTCGGCTCCTACACACCGATGGCGCTCTACCGCTATGTGCTGAGCAAGGACGGCCTCGTCGACCTCATGCTCGACCACGTCACCGGGGAGATCCCGCTGTCGCGGGAGCCCAGCGATGACTGGCGCGCCGATCTGCGCCAAGTGGCCATCGACAGCTGGGACATGGTCAAACGCCATCTCTGGTACGCACAGCTCGCCCCCACACGCCCGCCGCTGGGCCCGCACATGATGCGCCGCACCGAGTTCCTGTTGCAGGTCCTCGTCCGGCAGGGCGCCACGATCGGCGACGCCATGACATACGTGGCACTCCTCGACCGGCACATCTTCGGCAGCGCGCAGCAGGAGGCCGAGGAACTGGCCATGCGGCGGCGCCATGGGCTGCGCACCCCGGAGCATCTGGCGGAGGCGATCATGGCGGCCCGCGAGCTGGCGGCGGCGGGTGGACGCCATCCGGCGCTGACCGCGTGGATGACCTCTCCGTCGGGGGCGGACATGGACGAACAGTTCGCGCTGAGTCTGGCCTTTCTGATCGACGGCATTGCGACCCGGCTGCCCGGCCAGAACCGCACGGCCGAGGCGTCAGGCATCCACCAGAAGTTCCCTGGAGATCCCTGAAGCGGGGCAGCCCGCCCACCGCACTTCAGCGGGCCACGCCACCGCACCGCCGGCCAGGCGGCTCGCGACCCAGCGGAGCACAGCCCTGGCGACGGCGGCGCGGAAGCCGCGAAGTGCCGGGGCGGCCTGTGCGGCGGAGGAGTGGCCGGCCCACTTCGTCGCGTTCGATCTGCCGCGACTGTCCGAGGCGGAGACGAGCGGCTGGCATTACCGAAGGCGCAGAGCCGCGCGTTGCCGTCGCGGGCCGCGCTCTACCGGCTGTTCGCCCAAGCTGGCCAGGAGCACCCAGCGACCGGGTCGGCCCCACCCGCCGCTCGGTCAACGCACGGCCGCCGGGTCCGTTCGGGGAGGTGCTGGCCAGATCACGAACGCGCGCGCACGCCGCTGCCGTGCTGCCCGCGCGGTGCATCCCTACGGTTCCATGCGGCAGCCAGTTCGGTGCGATTGCGGCACTCGATGGTCTTCAGGAGCTGCGAAAGATGTTTCTTGACGGTGTCCACAGTGATACGGAGTCGGATCGCGATCTCGGAATTGGTGTACCCGGCGGCAGCAAGTTCACCGACTTCACGTTGGCGCGGCGACAGTTGGACGTGCGCCACGCCGACCCGGTGCACCGCCACATGGAAACGCGTCTGTGCGCTGAGGTGCCTCGCAATCCGCAGCGCCAGAGCACCGTCCCTGGCGTTGAAAGCTCCATCCTCTTCACCGGCCAGCGGGATGACCAATTTGTCATAGATGCCGTGACGGAAGAGAAACGTGTTGAGATAGCGACGGCGGCGCCTGAGCACTTACTGGGGAAGGTGATCGAGGGAAATCGGGGTCGCCACCCTTGCCCCCCACACGTTGTCGCATCACGTCACAGAAGGGATCACGGCTGTGGAACTCCTCGATGTATGGGAGCACCGCGCGCCGTGCCACGCCAGTGACCAAGGGGGCCTTGTCGTTGAAGACCCCATGGAGATCGGGGCCGCGAAAGAAGGTTTGCGCGCCGCCGTCGCCAGGCGACGGCCGCCGCCGGACCGGCTTGCGTCGTACTCGGCGACGATCCGCAGCTTGTACTCAGCGGAGAACGTCCGCCGCTTCGGACGCGGTGCCGGGTCCTGCTCGGGGTTGGTGGTGCTGGCCATGCCGGGGGTTGCTCCTGTCTCGCCCATACAGACTAACCCGGCATACCGGATGTCTCAGCCGAGACTGTCAGAGAGGGGTCAGAACGGGGACGACAGGCGATGACGCCTCGGCCGGCTGGCTCTCCGGCTCAGCCAGAGGCAGGTGCGCGACGGCTACGTTCAGGCTGCTGATGCGTCTGGGCGGGGAAAGTGGGGAGCAGTGGCCAAACGTGATGTGTGGGTACGTGTCGGGGACGACCTGGTGCGCGGCGACACCGTCCTGGGCGTCACCGTGAGCGATCCGCACTACCACCACGAGACGTTCAAGATCATGCTGAAGGTCACGGGACACCGCGACCCTCTGTGGCTCGACGCCGGTGTCTGCGACGACGACCAGGGTGCTGGACGCGAGCGGGTCAACGCGCTCGCGGATGCCTTCGTCGACACGCTCGCGCGGTGCGGCAATGCCGTCCGGCGCCCTGATCCGGCTCGGTTCCAACGAGGACGACTCTGCGTGGGCGCTGTCGTCACTGGGATAACGGCAAGGAGCCCCGCGCACCGCGGCCCGGGCGGGGAAAGTGCAGAGATGTGCACTGAGGCTGCGCCATCTTGAAGTGGCTGGTCAGCAGGGTTGGTGTGACTCCGTCTCGGGCTGCTCGTACTGGTCGCGGGCGGCAGTCTGGGGTGTAGATCGTCTGGCAGGGCGGTTTTGCCGATGAGTTCACCCTCCTCGAACGGTCTACCCAGCGACACGACCGTTCTCGACAGGCGACCCGGCCTCCGTGCGCTCGTCGGCGAGCTGCTCACTCATCCGCTGCTACACCCGCTCGGCCACGGCGAGCTCATCCCGCTCAGCCCGTACCTCCGACAGCTGCTTGACCAGCTGTTCTTCGAGCCCGTCCAGCTCCGCACGCCGCGCGGCGATCCGCTCCAGCACTTCGGGATCCATCATGCGCCGGAGCGTAGGAGCGGCACCCGCGACGACGGACGGGCATCCGCAAACCCACCCCTGCCCGACGATCTACACCCCAGACTGCCGCCCACGACCAGCACGAGCACCCCGAACCGGCGTCACACCAGCACCCTGACCAGCTACTTCAAGATGGCGCAGCTTCACTGTTCGATGGTGATGGTGTCTACGGCTACGGCTACGGCAGCGGTGGCGGCGCCGAGCGGGATGGCGACCACGGCGGCAAGGAAGGCGCGAGCTGCGAGCGTGCGGTGCACGAAAATCCTCCTGAGGGACGCACTGTTGATTCGTGGTCTTCCTGCACCGCCCCCGTGCCTGCATGTACGCGGCCCCACGCACGGCTGGCTCAATACCCTCATATGGCCCAGTCTCCCGGCAGGTTGGGTGACCGTTGTCTCACCGGGTCAGCAGGACCGCTGCCAGGACGACCAGGCCCTGGGCGTCGCCCCAGGGTCGGGGGTATCCACCCGGCCGAGGGCGGTAGGAGGCCAGAAGGGTGCTGTTGTAGGCGGCCCACAGCACAGTGGGGAGGGGCAGAACAAGCTGCCCGACTGCCGCTCCGCAGGCAGCCATGCCGTAGGCGGCGACGCGGGTCCGGCGTTCACCGAGCAGCACCGGGAGACTGCTGGTGCCGGCGAGGGCATCCGTGTGGAGGTCACGGAGGTCGTTGAAGAGGGCGGTCACACCGCCGATGAGCACGCCCGCCACGGCGAGGTACCACGTGCGCGCGTCCAACAGGAGGTGCTGTTGGACAGCCGGCAGGAGCACCGCGATCGCGAGCCACCCGGCCATGGTGTAGGGAAGTTTCACGCCGGGAAGCTGCCGGACCGCCAGCCGCCGTCCGCGCCACGGGATCAAGCGGGCCGTGTACAGCCAGGCCATGGTGCCCACGAGAACCACGACTGCGGCGCACCGCGGGCGCAGGACCGTCACGGGCAGGAGGGCTGCCGCACAGGCGATCGTCCACCAGGTCAGATGGCGGCGGTGCCGGGCGATCCAGGCGGCCCGCGGGCTGCTGTCGGTGTCGGCGGGATCCAGGCGGTCACGGGTGTACGAGCCCGTGATGAAGAGGAAGGCGAAGGCCGCGATCAGCGGGTCGCCGGGCCGGTGCAGGGCGAGGCTGGTGACCCAGGTCGAGGCTGCCGCGCTGGTGCCGAGGGTGATATTGGTCCACGCCAGGAAAGTGAGTGGGCCGGGGGCGGACCGCCCGCCGGCTACCTCGGTCTGGGCGGTCATCGACTTCCTCCTGGTGTGCTCGGCGGACGGGAGCAGAGGTGCACCTGTGCCCAACGATGCGCGCGGCCGGGTGACGGGCAGGTGTCTCAAGCGCCACACAGATGGGTGAGTTTGTCTCTTCTGCTCTTCCTGGGGCGTGACGCTCGGGACATCTTGGGAATGAGCCAAGTCCCGCGACGCGAAGCGAAAGGGTTCCGTCGTGACAGGCAGACAGGAGCAGGACGTTGACGACGGACGAAATCGGCCTGGATGGGCTGGTCGGTCGGGAGCAGGTCGCCGGCGGGGGGATGGCTGCCAGGGAGCGGGTGGTCGCGGCCTTGAGCGCCGCCGTCGGCTTCGACGGTGCGGTGCGGCGGCCGTGCGCCAGCCGGACGCTGGAGTCGGCGCTGCTGCTCGTCCTGCTGCGCGAGCGCGGTATCCACCCGCAACAGGTGCGGGAGCTCGGCATGTATCTGGCCACCGGGCAGGCGCAGGCCACGGGGTTCGACACGGCGCTGGCCCGGGCGGTCCTGCACGGCCGCCAGGTTGATGATGACGTGGTCGGGGGCGAGTTGCTGGCTGGCTTCGACCACTTCTCCATCGCCCGCAAGCGGCTGCTGTTCGACGTCCACCTCGCCGTGGTGGGTGCGGTCTCCTTCGATTCGTCGATGCTCCGCCCGGCCCGTCCGGGGGGTGGGGAGGGGGACAACTCCGTCACCTGGATCGAAATGATCATGCTGAGTGTGCGGATCCTCGTCGCGGACGGCTTGGGCCGAGCCGAGGAGATCTCCGATCTGGAACGGGAGCGTCTGCTGGAGCTGCTGGGCTCCAGCCGGGCCCCGGTGTGGGAGAACTACACCGCCGCGCACCTGCTCGCCCTCCTGGCCGTCCAGCGGTTCGCGCCCGCCCACCATCTGGTCGAGACCGGTGTGGAAGGCGTGCTGGCGTCCCGAAACCCGGACGGCGGTGTGCCGAGCATGTCGAACCTGGACGTGTTCAGCACCGGACCCGCAGGTCTGGCCCTGGCCCGGGCCGGAGCGGACCGCGCGCTGCTGCACCGCATGTGCGACTACCTGATCGGCAGGCAGATGCCGGACGGCGGGTGGGCTTTCGGCGAGAACATGCGGCACAGCGACGTGGACGCCAGCTCCTACGCCGCCGCATGCCTGGCCGCCGTCGACCCGGAGCGCCACCGGGACGCCCTGGAGCGCGCCGGCGGGTACTTCCGGGACATCGTCGGGCCGGACGGCGGGTTCCCGACCTACGTGAAGGGCGACCCGTCCGAGGTGGGCATGACCGGCGGCGCGGTCAGCGCACTGGCATGGAACGGCTCCGGCCACGGTGACCTGCTGGACGGCGCGGCGCGCTGGCTGCTGGACGCCCAGCACGCAGACGGCACGTTCGAGCGCAGCTGGAGCCTGAGCGAGGCGAACACGATCTGGCGGGCGATGTGGGCGCTGCACTCGATGCCCGAGCCGACCCGCACCGCTCTCAAGGCGCGTATCGCCGACGCGAGCGCCGCCTCACACCGGTTCCTCGCGCAGGCGCAGAACGAGGACGGCGGCTGGGGCTACCGGCCGGGCGACGCCAGTGACACCGCCAGCACCTGCTACTCGCTGCTCGCCCTGGCCGCCATGGGCCAGCGCCCGCAGGAGGACTCCGTCGTCAGGGCGGGCCTGGCCCATCTGCTGTCCCGGCAGGGACCCGACGGGATGTTCACGGCGCTGCCGGACCAGGTCGGACCCCGCCCCCTGCTGTTCGACGCGCCGGTCTTCACCGACATCTGGGTCCTGCTGGCGCTGACCAGCAGCGGCAGCGACGAGGCACGGTGAGCGGTCGCCAGACGGAGGCGAGGACCGCCGACGGGCCGCAGCCCCTGATGCCCGACCGGGCGCCGCGGCCCCTGCCCGTCGACCGCACCTCCCCGGTGGATCCGCCCGCCGAGTTCCGGTGCCTTCGCGCGGAGCTGCCCGTGGCACCGCTGGCGTTCCCCGACTGCCCGCCGGGCTGGCTGGTCACCCGGTACGACGACGTCCGCGCCGCCCTCGCCGACCCCAGGCTCAGCTCCCGGCGTCCCCATCTGAACTCCCACGTCCGAGCCAGCCTCATCACCCCCGCCGAGATGGCCGCGCTGCGCCCCTCTGACCTGCTCACCAGCGACCCGCCGGAGCACACCCGGCTGCGCCGCCTGATCAGCGGCCAGTTCACCAGCCGCCGGATGAACCTGCTCGCCGGGCGGATCCAGACCATCGTCGACCAGCATCTCGACGCCCTGGCCGTCGCACCCCGACCGGCGGACCTGATGCAGACCGTCGCCCTGCCCGTACCGTCGCTGGTGATCAGCGAGCTCCTGGGCGTGCCCTTCACCGACCGCGATCTATACCAGCGCCTGACCGGCGAGCTTCTCTCCCTCGACCGCACTCGCGACCAGCTCTTGGCGGCCAAGGCGGAGATGAAGTCCTACCTGCTGCGCCTGATCGGTATCAGACGTGCGGAGCCGGACGACGACCTGCTCTCCGGCCTCCTCCAGGCGCAGAGCGCCGACGCGACGCTGAGCGACGACGAGATCGCCGCCCTTGCTCAGCTCGTCCTCATCGCCGGCCACGAGACCACCGCCAACGTGATCGGCCTCGCCGTCCTCCTCCTGCTGCGCCCGCCCCGGCTCTGGGACACGGTGCGCCAGCGGCCCGAGCTCGTCGACGGGGTGGTCGAGGAGACACTGCGGTACGCGACGGTCCTCCAGTTCGGACTCCTGCGGGTCGCCCGCGAACCCCTGACCATCGCCGGGCAGAGCATCGCGGCGGGCGAGCGAGTCGTCCTCCACCTGCCCGCCGCAAACCGCGATCCTGTCCGCTTCACCGACCCCGACCACTTCGACGTCCAACGCCCCGACGCCGCCAGGCACCTCAGCTTCGGCCACGGCCCCCACCACTGCGTCGGCGACCAACTCGCCCGCATCGAGGTGCGCACCGTCCTGGCCACGATGCTGTCCCGCTTCCCGGACCTGCGCCTGGCCACCGGCCCAGACGAGGTCCCCACCCACACGCACAGGGTCGTCCACGGCCCGGCCCGCCTCCTGGTGGACTTCACCCCATGACCCACAGGCCGGACAGCCAACCGCGGCAGGAAGGGACCAGACGACCGGTGGCGACGACAAGACCCGGCCCGTACGCCGCGTACGCCTTCGATTGTGCGACACCCGGACGCCGCCGTCGTGGAAGCCGACGATGTCCAGCCTGCCATCGCCCGTGGTGTCGGCGAGGAAGCGGGGATTCTTGTCGGCAAGCCACCCGCCCGCCCCCTCCCCGTGGCTGGACGCACTGAGGACGGGTGCGCCGCCGACGGGCTGTGGGAGCGGGCCGGGGTGGGGGGCGTCGTGCTCCGCGCCGTAGACCCGGCCGTTCAGCAGCTGCTCATCGCCGTTCAGCTGATCAGCGTTGCAGCCGCCACCGACAACGCGGGCTTGCCCAGGGACGCCTTGGGCTTGCCCGCGTCGTCGGTGGCCGCGGCTTGCCCGGGTCAGGTGCGGAAGCGGAAGAACCAGCCGCCGGCTTTCTGTGCGGCGGCCTGTTCCTCTGCCTCCTGGCGCAGGCGCTCCTGCTCCTGGCGCTCGCGTTCGGCGGCTTCGGCCTGCTGCTCGGCTGCGACGGCCCGGTCCTGGCAGTCCTCGCACAGGTGCGGGTGCGACTCGCGCTCGCCCAGCCGCGGGTGTAGCCGATCGCCTCCCACCTGGCGTCGGTGAACTTCTGCCCGCAGTCCTTGCACGCCGGCCGCCGCGCCTCCCGCTCCGCGGCCATGCGCTCTGCACGGCGCCGTTCCTCTTCCCTGGCGGCCCGGCGGCGGGCGAGGTAGGCGTCCCGGCGGGCGTTGCCGATCGCGGCCACTAGTACTCCAGCAGCGTTTCGCTATCTGGCCTGGTCAGAGGCGTCGTCCGGAGTGTAGTGGGCTGGTGGTGTGTCAGGGGCGGTCTTGCCGGACCGCCCCTCCAAGGAGTGGAGTCGTCGCCGGTAGTGGCAGTGGCGGGCGACGGCCTGGCGTCTGCGGCGCCAGCGTGACCAGCTCAGCAGGTGCGCGCAAAGCGACCGTCCGGCTCGGCGGTTCTCGGCGAGGCGAGGCGCCAGGAGCCGGCGGACTTCTGCCACGGTGAGCGGAGCCAGGGGCCGGAAGCGTTTCTGCACCCCCCTTTGCTCCCGCGTCGGCCGCCATGACCGCGAGGTAGGCATGGGCGAGCATGGCCAAGGTGATGTGCCCGTACCAGCCGATGTAACGGCGGACCTCGTACTGGTCCAGGCCGCACTCGTTCTTCGCCGCCTGGAAGCACTCCTCGATCTGCCAGCGCATCCCGGCGACCCGCACCAGGTCGGCCACCACGGACTCCCGTGGGGCGTAGGCGAGGAAGTAGGCAATCTCCTCCGGCTTGCTCAGGCTGCGGCGGGCCAGTGCCCACCGCCGACGAACGGGCACCTCGCCCTGGTAGTCGAACTCTGCCACCGTGGGCAGTTCCAGTGCCGCCCAGTGGTAAAGCCGCGGCCCCTTGGCCCCGTCGCCGCACGAGATCAGCTCCCATGCCTCGTCCGGAGCCTGGGCGAAGAGGTGGTCGATGCGCGGGCCGAAAACCTGCTGGGACTTGGGCACCGCGAGCACATAGCCGAGACCGGACTGCTCCAGCAGACGGCGGAATCGACCCTCCTGCCCGTAGGCGGCGTCCGCGGCCACCCAGGCGAGGGGGAGATCAGAGGCCAGAGCCCGCAGCACGAGGCGCTTGGCCAGTTCTCCCTTGGTGGCGAAGCCGCGTTCGTCGGGGACCTTCGCCGCCCGGCAGCGCTCCCGGTCGTCCGTCCAGGACCTGGGCAGATACAGCTCCCGGTCCACCAACGCGCGGCCGTTGCTGGTGGCGTAGGCGGCGAAGACACCAATCTGGCAATTCTCGGTACGGCCGGCGGTGCCGGAGTACTGGCGCTGGACCCCGGCTGAGGTGGTGCCCTTCTTGATGAAGCCGGTGTCGTCGATGACGAGTACTCCGTCGTCATCGCCGAGGTGCTTGGCGACGTATGACTGCAGGTCGTCGCGGACGTCGTCGGCGTCCCAGGTCGCTCCGTTCAGTAACCGCTGGAGGCCGTCGGGGGTGCGATGCCCGGCGAACTCGGCCAGTTGCCAGCCGTTCTTGCGGCCGACGGGGGCGAGCAGGCCCCGCACGTAGTCCCGCATTCGGCACCGCAGGTCGGCACGGCCAAACCGGTGGCCGATGCAGAGGAAGAGGTCGCCGAGTTCTCGTTCCCAGATTGCGTCCGCATGTTCGTCGATCACGCCGGGAGGCTGTCCATATCAGCGCCCAGCCATTTTCCCCATCCACTCCTTGGAGGGGCGGTCCGGCAAGACCGCCCCTGACACACCATCAGCGCACTACACTCCGGACGACGCCTCTGACCAGGCCAGATAGCGAGACGCTGCTGGAGTATTAGCCCTACACCTGCGGATCAGCCTCCGGTCTCGGTTCCTGGCACCGGGAAGTGACTTCGACCGTTTTTTCCGGATGCTGACTCGGCACCGAGATGCGGTGACGTCCGGATGGTACTGCTGGTACCGTGGATGCCATGACGGATCCCAAAGCGATGAATCTGCGCTTCCCCGATCCCGCGCAGCGGGCGGCCATCGCGGCAGCCGCCAGGCAGGCGGGGGTCAGCATGCAGGAGTACATCCTCTCGGCTGCCTATGACCGGGCGATCGCGGTGGAGCAGCGGTTCCTGGAGGGTTTCAAGGCGTCCATGGCCCGCAGCGGCGCGGCTTTCGCGGCCGAGCCCAGCAGCATCGACACCGGCGCGGAGCAGCGGGCGATCGAGCAGGAGGCGCTGCGGGAGCTTGAGCAGCAGGAGCGGGGCCGCGCCGCGTGAGCGAGCAGGAACCTCTCCACCCTCTCGATGTCACGTTCCTGCTGCACGCCGCCGAGCTGCTCGACGGTGATCCGCAGGTTGACGACTACGGGCCGCTGTATGCGGCCGTCGCCCGGGTCAACGCCCGGGCGATGGAGCGGGACATCTACGGATCGCTGTCCCTCAAGGCCGCCGCCCTGCTGCACACCCTGGCGAAGCTGCCGTGCTTGGAACACTCGAACGAGGCCTTCGCCTGGCACGCGACGGAGGCCTACCTGGCCCTCAACGCGCGCGCCCTCGACTACCCGCCCAAGGCAGCCGTCGCACTGGTACGCGACGCGGCCTCCGGTGTGCTCGGCGTCGCCCGGATCGCCCGGCAACTGCGCGACTGGACTGCCGCCTGACCCGATCGCATCGGCCGCTTCAACGCTGCTCAAGCGCAGCGTTTCACCGCGCGGGCTGGCCTTGCAGCTTGACTCTGTCGGGGATCTTGGCTTCGCTGCGGTCAACTGCTGGTGGATCGCCAGGACTTCGGCCGGTGGATCTCTTGCTGATCGAGGTAGTTCTGGAAGGCGGTCGGCTGGCGGGGTGGGGGCGCTTCCCCGGTCGGCGGCAGTCCGCTGAGGCGCTCGATGTTGACGGCGATGGCGGTCAGGACGTGCTGGAGGTGGGCCTTCGGCTGTCCTCGGTAGCGGCCGCGGCGCATGCCGTGGCCGTGGGCGAACTCGTTGACGGTGCCCTCCACCCCGGAGCGCATTGCGTACCGGGTCTTCCACTCGGGTGTCTGCTGCTCGGTGCGGACGCGGAGTTGCAGGTCGCGGAGTTCCCGCCGTGGGAAGCCCACCGTTGCGGGCGCTTTCGCGGGAGGTGGTGCACTGGGTGCGGGCCGGGCAGGGCCGGCACTGGCCCTTGCCAGCCGGATCGCTGCCGACCGGCTCGCGGCATCGACCCGCGCTCTGTCGTCCCCCGCACGCTGTCCGCCTCAGCCAGCGTGCGCAGCACCTTCCCTCGGCACACCCTCGACGGCACCCAGGTCCGTGCCGCCCTGCTCGACATGGTCGTCCAGCTCTGGCCTGCTGCTGCGCCGACGCGGCCAGGCAGCCCACGCCCTCACCCTGATCCTGACGTTCGCGGGCAACACCCGGTGGGAGAAGACCCGCTGTCTGCCGGAGGCCTCAGCACACGATGAGGACCTGCGGGCGCTTACCTGCCAGGTCGGCGGCGGCCAGCTCGCCTTCACGGTCGTGGAACTCCCGCTCGGCGTCCGCGGCTGCCAGGCCCGCTCAAGGCGCTCTTGCTGCTCGCGGCGCCGGACGCGCGCGGCATCCAGGTCAGCCGCCTCCCCGGCCGGCTTCTCTCCGCGGTCGCTTCCGACATCATGGGCGTCTCCGGACGGGCCATGCTCGAAGCCCTCATCCACGGCGAAGCCGACCCACAGGTCCTCGCGGACCTGGCCAAGCGCAGGCTTCGCAACAAGATCCCCGAACTCACCGAGGCCCTGGCCGGACGCTTCCGTGAACATCACGCGTTCCTGGCCCGGCTCCATCTGGACCAGTATGACCAGCTCACCGTGATGATCGACCAGCTCACCGGACGCATCGAGGAGGCGATGGCGCCCTTTCGCGGCGCCCTCGGCCTGCTCGACACCATCCCCGGCATCAACCAGGCCACCGCCGAAGTGATCATCGCGGAGACCGGCGGGGACGTGACCCGGTTCGCCTCAGCCAAGCACCTCGCGTCCTGGGCCGGTGTCTGCCCCGGCCATCTCGAGTCCGCCGGCCGCACCAAGAACACCTTGGTCCGACCCGGCAACCCCTACCTCAAAGGCGCCCTCGGACTCGCCGCGTTCGGCGCAGTGAGAACCAAGGACACCTACCTCCAGGCCCGATACAAACGGCTCACCGCCCGCCGCGGCCCGCTCAGGGCACTGGTCGCCGTCGAGCACTCGATCATCACCGCAATCTGGCACATGCTCAGCGACAACGTCGGCCACCAGGAACTCGGCGGCTCCTACTTCACCCAACGCGACCCCGAACGCGCCACCCGCCGGGCCGTCAACCAGCTCGGCTACACCGTCACCCTCAACCCGAGGGAGACCGCAACCTGACCGGCAGCCCCGGACACCCGGCAGCCTCAACGGCCACCGGGCACCCAGTCCTGCCCACCCCCACCCTGAACTGCTTCTATTTACGCGTCAGCGTCCTGGCCGTGGGTGCCCGGCTCGCGGTGGCCTCGCTGCAACACACGGTCGGGAATCTCGAGCCGGGACGGGGGATCGCCGCACTGGCCGCCGGTACGATCGTGGTGGTCGTCTTCACGGCTGTACGCGACCGTCACAGGCGCGTGGTGAGTCAGGTACGCGCCGTGTCCGAGACCGCGCAGAAGGTCCTGCTGCGACCGCTGCCGGACCGTATCGGGCCGCTGACGGTCGCCTCGGTCTACCTCGCCGCCGAAGCCGAGGCACAGATCGGCGGTGACCTGTACGCCGCGGCGCGCACCCGCACCAGCACCCGGCTGCTCATCGGCGACGTCCGGGGCAAGGGGCTGGCGGCGGTCGGGGACGCCGCGATGCTGCTCGGGTCCTTCTACGGATTCGCCTACCGCCAGGCGGTCCCTCC
Source organism: Streptomyces sp. NPDC088817 (assembly GCF_044750345.1). Classification (NCBI taxonomy): domain Bacteria; kingdom Bacillati; phylum Actinomycetota; class Actinomycetes; order Kitasatosporales; family Streptomycetaceae; genus Streptomyces; species Streptomyces sp. NPDC088817. The sequence continues at coordinate 12,144 of NZ_JBIVJN010000034.1, read as the reverse complement.
CCGCCCTCGCGGCCCACCTGGACGGCAGCGTCAGGATGGGATCCGCACAGCGGCGGAGACAACGGCGAGGAGCGCTTCATCACGGCGGTGCTCCTCGACTTCCCCGACCACGGCGGCTGCGTCCACGTGGTCAACTGCGGGCACCCCCCGCCGCTCATGCTGCATCGCGGCACGGTGGTGCCGCTCGACCGCAGCCCGCCGGCTCCGCCGCTCGGACTCGGCGAGTTCAACTGCGGCCAGTACGTCCTCGACACGTTCCCCTTCGAGGAGGACGACCTACTGCTGCTCTACACCGACGGCGTTGTCGAGGCCCGCGACGAATCCGGCACCTTCTACCGGCTCGCCGAACGTCTCGCCACGTGAGGTGAGCGCACGCCCGACGGCGTGCTCCGGCGGCTGCGCAGCGACCTCCTCACGCACGTGGGGGGCTGGCTCGCCGACGATGCCGCAGCCATAGCGGTCACTCGCACGCCGCAGCATCTGCACCGGCCGGCCTCAGGAGAGACCTGGGAGGAACCAGGAGAAATGGGGCCGGAAATGCCCTGAACGCCTGTGATGCCTGGGAGGTTGGGAGGCTGTTTTCCCAGGACCGACATGTTCCTGCACCACTCTTCCGGGTGCACCTTTGCTAGAACTCTGAATAACAGCCATGGAGAAAATCTGTAGTGGTGAGAGTAGACATGGCCTCGTCGCAGGGTTACTGTTTCTGTCGTACTCGGGAAGTCGAAGAGGGTGCGGCAGAGACGAACTGCCGCCCAGCACGTCAAGCAGGACGCAGCCCCACGGGGCTGCGAGCAGTACCCGCGGTATCCAGCAGTACCACCGAGTAACCGAAGGTGAGGAGCAGACGCCATCAGGATCGCCCGGACGAGGAAGAAGTCCGTCCGGGTACCGCAGACCCCGGATTGGAAGGTGGTCCCCGGTCACGCATCCGCGATCCCCGCAGCCCCGCCCTCCCAGGCGGAACCTGCGGAAACAAGAGGCCGGCGCAGTCAGCCGGTAGATGGTGTTGAAAGCCCGGGGCCCGGGTGCCGCACGGCACCCGGGCCCCCCGACGCATCCCCTGGAAGAAGAGGTCTATGCCCCCTCGCAGTACCCGTTCCGTCGCCCCTCTCGACGACGATGACTACCCCGCCTACACCATGGGCCGGGCCGCCGAGATGCTCGGCACCACCCCCGCCTTCCTCCGCGCCCTCGGCGAACACCGCCTGATCACCCCCCTGCGCTCCGAAGGCGGCCACCGCCGCTACTCCCGCTACCAGCTGCGCATCGCAGCCCGTGCCCGCGAACTCGTCGACCAGGGCACCCCCATCGAGGCAGCCCGCCGCATCGTCATCCTCGAAGACCAGCTCGAAGAAGCCCGGCACATCAACGAACAGCTGCGCACCCAGGGCGGCGAGCCAGAGTCGAAGACCACGGCCTAATCAGGACGCCGACCGCCGGCGAACAAAGACCGCCATCATCGGACCTCGATGGCACACGCTCAATGTTCGATGGCACAGGACATGCGCGGACGCCGCCGGCACCCGGAGAATCGCCGGGTGACCACGGACACCTGGGACCCTGGGTCCTGGGTCCGGTGTTTTACCTGGTGGAAAGGACACGGCCAGGCAGCTGGGTCCTGGGTCCCGACGCCGGGTCCGGGCCGGTTCGTCCGAAGTGGCCCTCCATGGCGATCACTCAGGTTTCGGCGTCGAACTCACCCCCTGGAACACCGGAACCTCCTATCTGGCCAACCTCACCGGATAGACCAGCTCCGGACAGTGAACTGAAAGGCACTATGCGTCCGGAGTCTCGGGCAAAGCAACAACGCCTGCGCCCGTCGGGCTTCGTAGTGCCGTCCGTGAACTCGCTGATTATCCGGACGCGGCGGGCAGGGCGATCTCGGTGCGCAGGCCGTCCGCCCAGGTGAGCGCAACGAGATGACCGCCGTCGGGCTCGGGGTGCACGGTCAGTGAGGGGTCCGCGGCATCCGGGCCTCCCCGGTCCAGGAGCACCATGGCGGCGAGGATCTCGCCGAACGGTGTGTCCGTGTCCGTGGCCAGCCAGGGGATCGCCGTCCAGGAGCCGAGGGGACTGATGTCCTGCTGGGTCGTGACCCCGCCGAGGTCGAATCCCCGCAGGCCCTGCAGGCGAGATCGCAGCGACGCGGTCCGGGCCTCGGCGGACGGGCCCGGCTCGCCGGGAGTGATCTGTGTGCCCGGCCGAGCGTCGGCCGCCACCGGCCAGCCACCCAGCCGCACGGCACGCCAGGACGGGCTCGCTCCGGTCGCGGGCGTATCGACCCGGGCGAGGCGGATCTCCACCCCGTCGCGCAGTAGCGAGGCGACGGTGATCACCGGTCCGGGGGTCACCGGTCCGCGCCGGCCTGAGCCGTAGTCGGGCGAGTCGTCGGCGGCGGTGTCGACCCAGCGCACCGGCCCGCGGGAGGCGGCCGCCAGCACGCCGCCTGACAACTCCCGGGCGAACAGCGGCTCGAAGCCGGACCGGTGGGAAGCCCGGCCGGCCTCATCGAGCAGTACGACCGCGTTGTCGACCGGGGAGGCCGCCGCGTCCGCGGTCAGTGGGGGGATCGTGGCGGTGGAGTAGCCGAGCCGTGCGTACGGGGGCGAGTCCGCGCCGGTGTCACCGGGGCGGGCGTGGTCAGTGCCGTGGTTGAGGACCATCGCGATCCCGTCGCGGCGCCGTGCGGAGAGCAGCCAGCCGGGGGCGGTGACTACCCGCTGCGTGTCGGCGGTCTCGATGGGGAGCGGGAGTTCCCTGTTCGTCCATACCGGGTGGTTGGCGGGCAGCATGAGTCCGAGCATTCCCTTGGACGCCCAGTACGGTGAGCCGGATCCGGAGTAGGACTGGCGTATCGCCGGCCAAGCGTGGTGCCAGCCCAGTGTCAGCAGCCCCTCCGCGTCGAGGGCGTCCCGGTCGGTGAAGTGCCGGACGATGCCGCCGGTCACGCGGCGTACCAGTCCCGGCGGTTGCCCGCCGGCTCCGGTGACCGCGCCGACCCAGAACGGTGCGGCGGCGGCGAACCGGTAGGTGAGGCTGCGGCCCTGCAGCAGCGGGGAGCCGTCCCCGCCCACCAGGCACACCGCGTCGTCGAGGTAGTCCCGCAGGTCCGCTGCCCAGGTCTCGCGCAGCTTGGGCGGGCAGAGCGGGCCGGTGACGTCGAACAGGTGGGTCCACAGCAGCGGGTAGAGGTGCAGGGCCCAGCCGGTGTAGTGGTCGTAGGACCGTTCCTCACCGTCGCTGAGCCAGCCGCCGGGCCTGCGCATCGAGGCGTGGAAGTCGAGGTCCTCCTCGATGTCGGCGGCCGACCACGGGCCGCCCACCTCGCGCAGGAAGGACTCGACGACGATCCTGAACCAGACCCAGTTGTTCCGCGGGTACGGCTGTCCACGGACGGTCGCCAGCCAGTCGACAGTCCGCTCGCGCACCGCGCCGTCGAGCTGGTCCCACAGCCAGGGCCGGGTCAGTTGCAGCACCAGGGCTATGGACGCGGCCTCGACCTTGGCCTGGCCGAGTTTGTCGGGTCGCGGCCAGGCCTCCGTTGAACGGGGGTCGGTGCCCGCCGCCAGGCCGCGGGCGTACCGGTCCAGCATTCCGCCGGGGTCGGCGCCGTTCTCCCCGGCTATCCTGAAGCCGGCCAGCAGGAAGGTGCGGGCGAAGCCCTCCAGGCCGTCGGAGTCGGTGCCGTACATGCTGGTGGGGCCCGGCAGAGCGACGCGGGCACCGGCCGGGGAGCGATACGGCTCGAGGGCCGCGAGCATCCGGTCCGCGAGAGAGGTCCAGTGGTCGCGGGTCCAGCCGGTGTACGGGGAGCGGACGCGGTCCTCCGGGACGGTCGTGCCGGGGCGGATGGTCATGCCTGGACTCCCACAGGGTCTCGATGGGCGTGGCTGGCTGCGGGGTCGGCGGCCGGTGCCACCGTCGTGAGCATCGCGCGGCTGTTGCGCCAGACGACGAAGAGAGTGCAGCCCGGCAGTACAGCAAGGCCGAGCAAGGGCGCCTGGTTGACCAGGACGAGTGTTGTGCCGAGCAGCGCCAGGTTCAGCAGCCCGAGCCACCAGTGGCGCACCGAGGCGTAGGACGCGGTCAGCAGTGTGCGCGGGGAGAGCCGTGGCTCGTTCGCCAGGGCGGCCATCGCCACGGTGCCGGAGCTCGCGGCGACGAGTGCGAGAACGACCAGCAGCGGTACCAGGGCCGGCCCGAATGGGGTTTTCCGGAGGACACCCACGTCGGTGGCCGCCACGGCGACCAGCAGCACCCACGGCGCCCAGCCGAGCAGCGCCGGGGCGAACAGGCGCCGGTAGACGCGGAGCAGGTCGGCCACCGGTGCCCGGTCGTCCTCGGTGGTCCGGCGCAGGTAGTGGAAGGCGGCGGCGAGCGAGGGGCCGAGGCCGAGGGACAGCAGTCCGAAGAAGACCGGGTACTGCCACGGCCGGTGCACCACGCCCAGGGCGAGCAGCAGCGGCGCGTTCGTCACCGCCAGGCCCAGGTTGACGACCAGGACCCGGTGGACGTGCGACCAGACCAACTCCCAGGCCCCGTGGTCGAGATTGAGCCTGGGGCGCCGGCCGGCGACGGGGGTGCTCATGACTGCCTCACTTCATTCCGCCGGTGGCGATGCCCTGGACGAAGTAGCGCTGTCCGAGCAGGAAGACCACCAGGATCGGCAGTACCGACAACACCGAACCGGTCATGATCATGGCGTACTGGGAGTCGTAGATGCCGACGAACTGCCGCAGTCCGATCTGCACCGTCCACAGGTCGTTGTCGGTCAGATAGATGAACGGCCCCATGTAGTCGTTCCAGGTGTTGACAAAGGTCAGCAGGGCGAGGCTGGCCAGTGCGGGCTTGGACAGAGGCAGCACGATCCGTGCCCAGATGCCGTACTCGCTGAGTCCGTCCAGCCGCGCAGCCTCGCTGATCTCGTCCGGGATCGTCAGGTAGTACTGGCGCATCAGGAACACCCCGAACGCGCCGAAAGCCTGCAGCAGGATCAGCGAGAGGTGCGTGTTCACCAGTCCCAGGCGCTCCATGATGATGTACTGCGGCACCATGTACGCCTGCCACGGCACCGCGATGGTGCTGACGTAGGCGAGGAACAGGGCATCGCGTCCGGGGAAACGGGCCTTGGCGAAGCCGTAGGCCGCGAAGCTCCCGGTCAGCACCTGCAGCGCGGTAATGGTGACACTGAGGAACAGCGAGTTCCCCAGGTACGTGAGCAGCGGGATCCGGGTCCAGATGCGGGTGAAGTTGTCCCAGTGGAACTCCTGCGGGATCCACTGGATCGGGACCGTGAGCACGTCGTTGTCCCGCTTGACCGAGGAGACCAGCATCCAGACGAAGGGAACCAGGATCACGGCCGACAGCGCGAGCAGAGCCGCGTAGAGCAGGACGCGACCCAGGAGCCGCGTCGTCCGGCGGCGGCGACTCCCCGGAGCGGAACGGCCCCACCCACCACCGGTTGAGCGCGGCACCCCGGCCGTCGTGCTGCCCTCTCGCAGCACACTCGTGTTCATCGCTCATTCCTCCGCTGGAACCGGAACTGGACTACGGTGATCATCAGCACGATGACGAAGAGCACCAGGGAAATCGCCGAAGAATAGCCGAAGCGCCCCTGCTTGATCCCCTCCCGGAAGATCACCTGGGACAGCACCAGGGTCGACCGGCCGGGGCCACCCTCGGTCATGATCTGCACCAGGTCGAAGACCTTGAAGCTGGAGATCGTCAGCATGACCAGCACGAAGAACGTGGTGGGCCGCAGGGACGGGACGGTGATGTGCCAGAACCGCTGCCACGGTCCGGCCCCGTCCACCCGGGCCGCCTCGTACAACTCCGCCGGGATCGCCTGGAGTCCGGCGAGATAGAGCACCATGTAGTAGCCCATGTCCCGCCACACACTGGTGATGATGACCGCGGGCATCGCCCAGTCGGTGGAGGCGGTCCACCCCGGCGGATGGCCGACACCCACGGCCCGCAGCAGTTGGTTCACCGGTCCCAGGTCGGGACTGAAGAGCATGTTCCACACCACCGCCACCGCGACGAGCGAGGTGATGTACGGGAAGAAGAACGCCGTGCGCAGGAACCCGACGCCGCGGAGTTTCTGGTTGAGCAGCACGGCCAGGCCGAGGGACGCCGCCAGCGTGAGCGGGATGTGGCCGAGGGCATACCACGCCGTGTTGCTCAGTGCGACCCAGAAGGTGTCGCTGTCGAACATCCTGCGGAAGTTTTCGAGTCCGACCCATTCCGGTGTGGAGTACGAGTTCCAGTTCGTGAACGCCAGCAGCAGCGTCGCGAGCACCGGTATCAGGGTCAGGGCCGCGAAACCGAGGAAGTTCGGAAGGATGAAACTCCAGCCGACCAGTGTCGTGCGCCGGCTTCGCCGCTTGGCGGCTGCCGCGCCGGATTCCGGGGTCATCCGACTTCGGACTTCACTCGGGAGTTCATCTCCTTGATGCCCTGGTCGACCGACTTCTCACCGGTCATCACGAGCTGGTGCTCCTCGGTGAGGATGGTGTCGACGTCAGAGGACTTCTCACTGATCGGCATCTCCAGCTTCACCGTGTCCGGGCGCATGGCCTTCTTGGTGAGATCGTCGGTCGGCATGCCCTGGACGGAGAAGTACGTGTCCATGATCGCCTCGTCGGTGTAGGACGGGGTGATACCGACCTTGGCGACCGCGGCGGCGCCGTCGGGGCCGGACGCGAACGAAAGGAACTTCCGGGCCGCGTCGGAGTTCTTCGCCTTCTTGTTGATGGCGAACGCGGTCGGTGCGCCGAAAGTGGTCGCCTTGCCGTCGACGGTCATCTGCGGCAGCGGCGCCATGCCCCAGTCGTCCTTGAAGTCGCCCGCGGCCTTCTCCTGCACCAGGACCGCGGCGAACCAGGTGCCCATCGGCATCAACACGGTCTTGTCGGTCGTGAACATCGTCTTGTAGGTGACCTTCTGGCTGTTGGCCGTGGCCCACGACATGGCCGCCCCGGACTTCTGCAGGTCGAGGGCCATCGCGTACTGGTCCTTGAAGAACCCGTAGTCACCTCCCAGCAGGTCACCACCGGTCTGCGCCGCCGCGATCGCCTGCACGAGGGAACGCCAGGTGTGCTGGTAGGTCCCGTAGACCTTCGACGCGCCGCTGCCCTTCGTCTGCCGCTTCGCCAGCGCGGCGTAGTCGGACCAGGTCAGCTTGGACAGGTCCGCGCCGCTGTCCTTGAGCAGCGACTTGTTGTAGTAGAGAACGTAGAAGTCCTGCCGGTACGGCAGCGCGTAGTACTCGCCGTTCATGTCGTAGGCGTCGAGCCCGCCGTACTTCGCCTTGTCGAGCTTGCCGACCTCGTCATTGACCGACTGCAGCTGACCCCGAGTCCCGAACCGGGCGTAGTCCGTGAGGGTCTTCATCGTCAGCACGTCTGTGGTGTCGCCACCGGCCAGCATCGTGGTGACCTTCTCGGAGTAGTCGTCGGAGAGGATGTCGACCGGGCGGACCTCGATGTCCGGGTACTTCGCCTTGAACCCGTCGATCAGCGCCTTGAACTCGGGCGTCTGGTCGTAGTTCCACAGGGCAACCCGGAGCACCTTCTTGCCGTCGGCGGTGGTGTCGGAGCCGCCGCTGCTGCACCCGGCGGTGAGCAGCGCCAACGCGATGGCTGCCGTCAGGACCTTGGCGGGTCGTCTCATGGTGCATATCTCCTTCGGTGTTCGGCGAATGGAAGACATCGGCTCAGGCACTCAGTCCGAGGGCCCAGGACTCCGCGGTGACCTCTGCCTGCAGAGGCTGCCGCCTGATCCACCGGGCCAGCTCGTCGAGGGTGTGGTCGGTCAGGCGCCCGATCTCCGAACCGAGCGACCCCGCCACATGCGGGGTGACCATCACCTGGGGAAGCCGCCGCAGCGGCGACGTCGCGGGCAGCGGCTCGGGGTCGGTCACGTCGAGGATGGCGAAGAGACGGCCGGACGCGCACTCGGCGGCGAGCGCGGCGGAGTCGACGAGGCTACCGCGCGCCGTGTTGATGATCGTCGCGTGGTCCGACAGCAGACGCAGCTGGTCTGCACCGATGAGGTGCCGGGTCTCCTGCAGCCCGGGAGCGTGCAGGGACAGCACGTCGACTCTGGGCAGCAGGTCCACCAGGTCGACCAGGGTCGCGCCGGCCGCCGCGACCTCCGCCGGATCGGCATGCGGATCCGCGACCAGACAGGTGGTGCCGTCGAGAACCTTGAGCAGTTCGACGACCCTGCGGCCGATCCGGGAGAACCCGACAATGCCGACGGTCTGCGCAAAGTTCGACAGGTCCCCGTAGCCCGTCACCGTTCCCCACCCCTCGTAGGCAAGGCGCTTATCGGCGGCGAGGAACGGGACCTTCTTCCCGGCGAAGATGATGGCCGCCAATGTGTACTCGGCCACCGGAATCGCGTTGGTGTCGGCCGCACTGGTGATCCGGATCCCCCGCCGCCACACGTCGTCTCCCACCAGTCCCCGCACACTGCCGGCACAATGCAGCACCGCGCGCAGCGTGGGCGCCGCGTCGAGCCGCTCCGGCGTCAGCCGGGGAGCACCCCACGACGTGAGCATCACCTCGACGTCCGCCAGCCGGGCCCGTACAGCGGGAGCGTCGAGGTCATCGGTCCAGACCGGATCACCCAGCGTCACCAGGTCCGCCAGCCGCGCGAGACGGGAAGCGTCGAAGTGTGCGTCGAAGCTCTCCCTGCTCATCACGACGAGTGCGTGTGGCTTCGTCTGCATCGAGTGTCGAGTCCTTCCCTTGGCCGGTTCCGCACAGGCGAGCACGCCTTGCCGATCAGGTTGGAACAGAGATAGTGGTGGTCAGCACAGAACCGCTAGGGCTCGCACGTGAGCGAAGTGATTCGTTCAGAGTCGAACACGCGATGAGGAGGGGGAAGCCGATGATCGAGGGGTGGACCAATGGCCGGTGACCGGCTCTTCGCTCTGCAACGCAGAGAGCGGCTCATGGACGAACTGCGCCGGCACGGCGCCGTCCGGGTCGGGGAGTTGGCCCGGATGCTGGAGGTCAGCGAACTGACGGTGCGGCGTGACATCGCCGCACTCGCCGACCGCGGCCTGCTCACCAAGGTGCACGGCGGCGCCACCCTACCGGCCGAGACCGACCCGGCTCCCCCGCGCCGGACCCGCCCGGGATCGTCGCCGTTCACCATTGGCATGGTCGTTCCCTCCCTGGACTACTACTGGCCCGCTATCGTGACCGGCGCCCGGGCGGCCGCGGTCCCGCTCGGCGCCCAGATTCAGCTGCGCGGGTCGAGCTACGACCGGGCGGAGGACCGCCGGCAGATCAGCCGGCTGATCGAGGCCAAGCAGGTGCAGGGACTACTGCTGGCGCCCAGCCTGGAAGCCGACGGTGCCGATGAGATGATCGACTGGATCGGCAAGCTACCAGTGCCGACCATCCTGGTGGAACGGCAGACATCGCCCTGGACTCCGACGCCGCGCCAGCTCGAGTGGGTACGCAGCGACCACGCGCTCGGCATGGAGATGGCGGTGCGCCATCTCCACGAACACGGCCACCGCCGCATCGGCCTGGTGCTCGCGAACGGCAGCCCGACCTCGGCGCACCTCGCACAGGGCTGGCAGCGGGCCTGCGCGGAACTCGACCTGCTCGGCGAGTTCGTGGTCCGCGAGAGCGTAGCCCTCGGCATACCCGGCCACCGGCAGATCATCGAGAAGATCCTGCGCCGATGCCGCCAGTCCCGGACCACCGCGCTCATCGTGCACAGCGACCAGGACGCGATGTCCGTCGCCCAGTACGCCGCCGAACAGGGCATCGCGATCCCGGACGACATGGCCCTCGTCAGCTACGACGACGAGGTGGCCCAGCTGGCCGAGCCGGCGATGACGGCGGTTCGCCCGCCCAAGTCCCGGGTGGGCCGGGTCGCGGTGGAGATGATGGTCTCAAGGCTGCTGGAGGGCAAGCGTCGCCCGGCGCAGCGTGTCCTCGTCCTGCCGGAGCTGATCATCCGCAATTCCTCGATCAAGACGGAGGCCGGTCGGTGACAGGACGGCTGAGGCCGGCTCCGGTGGAGGCCGACCCGCCTGAATATGCCTCAACTCACGCCACCGCGCACGCGATGGGGCCGCAGTCGTCCCGACGCGGCGCGTACACGCCGGGCCGAACATCTCCTCGGCGAGCCGCCGAACGTAGTGACTCCAACAACCGGAGTAGGTCATGCTGAGACAGGGCCACCCTGCACCTCCCGCGTTGAACTGGCCGTTCACTACGGAGAGTTGCACGGTGGCCCACCCTGCGGGCAGGGAGCGGAAGCTACGTCGGCGCGCGCCCCCGGCGCACTCCCTAACCGTGATCGGCTACACCACGACAAGGCAACACCGTTGCTTTAGCCGTCAGGCCCGGCGTCAATGTCTCCGTCCTTGACCATCTTGAAGTCCAGTGTGTACGTCTGCACAGTGCGCGGATGTTGGTCCCGCTGGAACTGGTACTTGCTGGATGTCTTGCGGTAGCGGGCCTTCAGGCGCTGGCGGCGCTGTTCGGGGAGGAGGTTGGCCAGCACGGGCCGGCCGATGGCTCCGATCAACGATGCCGTACCGCCCCGAACAGTCCCTGGGGCGACGATGATCTGGTCCGCGGCGGCCTGGAACAGAACGGTGAAGCTCACCCGCTGAGCGGACAGTCCCGGCGTGGCCGTGGTGACATCGCCGGCCATGCGGACCAGTGCCTGGTAGACCGTCAGCAGTGCGAAGATCTCCTGCTCAAGACCGGGGACACTGCGTGAACGCAGGACTCGCCCGTCCAAGATCGTGGACCAGCGAGAAATAGCAGGTCTCCGCCTGCCAGCGCCGGTGGTAGAGCCGCAGCAGGTCGTTTGCCGGGTGGGTGTCGGCATCCAGCAGATTGGTCAGCAGCCGCCACAGCTCCGTGCGCGTGGTGCCGTCGGCGAGGACGACGGTGAGCCACGCCTCGACCACCCGCACCTCCACCCGCTGGCCGCTCGCCCTGGCGCGGTGGCGGCGCGGCAGGACTGCGGTGAGGTAGGAGCCGTCGGGCAGGGGGCGGCGCACGGTCGGCGTCGCTTGCGGGTGGAACGCAGCACGAAACGGGCTCCGGTGTCCTGCACGGCCTGAAGGAAGTCGAACGCGTCGTAGTAGGCGTCGGCCGGCAGGAGCATCGATGCGTCCAGATGTCCCAGCAGACGGCGTGCGTAGGCGAGTTCGCCGATGTCGTCGGGTCCGAAGACCGCGTCCACCAGGGCCCGTGCGCGCACTCCACGAGGGCGACCAGGCGCACCAGCGGGTAGCCGAACGCGCGGACCCTGCCGATGTGCTTGCGAAAGTGCCAGGTCACCGCTTTCTCGTCGGGAGCGGACAGGGTGGTGCCGTCCACGGCGACCAGGCGCAGGCCCTGGTAGAAGGCGCAGGACTGGCGGTGGTCGGCCACTGGTCCAGCCCGGATCGAGAACAGGTGGCGCAGCGGTCCGCTGCCCAGCCGGCGCCGGGCACGGGCCAGTGACGAGGCGCACGGGCGGGCCACGGGCACGCTGCCCAGTCCCGCCGTGAGCTTGGCCCATATCCCCTTGGTAGGAGGATCGCTCGAAGAAGGCGAGGGCCAGCACGAAGTACACCACGACACGCGCCGGGAGCAGCCGCAGCCGCTGCGTGCGGACACCGGTGTCCTCCAGGACCGCGTCGACTAAGAAGTCATCTCATTTGGCGAGTCGGCGATAACAGATGAGGGTGCAGGCGATGCTGGTGAAGGCTAGGAAGTGCTCTGCCCTGCGTTCGTAGCGACGGTGGAGCCGTCTGCAGCCGGCGAGCCAGGACATGGTGCGTTCGATGGTCCACCGGTGCCGTCCGAGCCGCTGCGAGGTCTCGACGCCTTTGCGGGCGATGCGGTGCCGGATGCCTCGCTGGGACAGCCATTTCCGCAGGTGGCGGTAGTCGTAGCCCTTGTCGGCATGGAGCTTGCCGGGCCTGCGCCGGCGGGGACCCCGGCGGGAGCGGATGGGCGGTATGCCCTTCACGAGCGGGATCAGGGCTTGGCTGTCGTGGACGTTGGCGCCCGAGATCCCGACGGACAGGGGCAGACCGGTCCGCTCGGTGATCAGGTGGATCTTCGAGCCGTACTTGCCCCGGTCGACAGGATTCGGACCTGTCAGGTCCCC
>NZ_JBIVJN010000033.1:25056-33289 GCF_044750345.1 Streptomyces sp. NPDC088817 | reverse complement strand
CCCGGCCCCGGCCGACCCCCAGGCCGGATACGGCTTCCCGCAACCCGGCACCCCCGGTGCGCAGGCCTCACCGACGGTCCGGCCTCCGGCGGACCCCAGCACTCCCCAGGCCGGATACGGCCTCCCCGGCACCCAGCAGCCGCCCACGCAGCAGCCCGCACCCGCCGCCACCCCGACCTCGGCCGACCCCCAGGCCGGATACGGCTTCCCGCAACCCGGCACCCCCGGTGCTCAGCCCTCGGGCCAGCCGCCGGTCGCCCCCACCGCACCCCCCGCCAACCCCCAGGCCGGGTACGGGTTCCCCCAGCCGGGCGTCCCGGGTGCGCAGCCCGGTGGTGTTCAGGCGCAGCAGCCCGTCGACCCCCGGCTCGGGGCCAGTTGGCCGCAGCCAATACAGCACGACCAGCGCCAGCCGACCAACCCCGGTGCTGCGCCGCTCGGTTACACCGCGGCCGTGGAGCTGTCCTCCGACCGGCTGCTCAACAACAAGAAGCAGAAGGCCCGCAGCACTCGGCCCACCGGACCCGGAGCGCGGTTCCGGATCGGCGGGAAGAAGGAGGAGGCCGAGCGGCAGCGGAAGCTGAGCCTCATCCGTACGCCGGTGCTGTCCTGCTACCGCATCGCGGTCATCAGCCTCAAGGGCGGCGTCGGCAAGACGACCACCACCACCGCGCTCGGCTCCACGCTCGCCACCGAGCGGCAGGACAAGATCCTCGCCATCGACGCCAACCCGGACGCCGGCACGCTCGGCCGCCGGGTGCGCCGGGAGACCGGAGCCACCATCCGTGACCTCGTCCAGGCGATCCCGTACATCAACTCCTACATGGACATCAGGCGGTTCACGTCCCAGGCGCCCTCGGGTCTCGAGATCATCGCCAACGACGTCGACCCGGCCGTGTCCACGACGTTCAACGACGAGGACTACCGCCGCGCGATCGACGTGCTCGGCAAGCAGTACCCGATCATCCTGACCGACTCCGGTACGGGTCTGCTCTACAGCGCCATGCGCGGTGTGCTCGATCTCGCCGACCAGCTCATCATCATCTCCACGCCGTCCGTGGACGGAGCCAGCAGTGCCAGTACGACGCTGGACTGGCTGTCGGCGCACGGGTACGCCGACCTCGTCGCCCGTTCCCTCACCGTGATCTCCGGGGTGCGCGAGACCGGCAAGATGATCAAGGTGGACGACATCGTCGCGCACTTCGAGACCCGTTGCCGCGGTGTCGTCGTGGTGCCCTTCGACGAGCATCTGTCCGCCGGTGCCGAGGTCGACCTCGACATGATGCGGCCGAAGGTGCGGGAGGCGTACTTCAACCTCGCGGCGATGGTCGCGGAGGACTTCGTACGGCACCAGCAGGCGCACGGGCTGTGGACCTCCGACGGCAACCCGCCACCGGTCGCGGCCCCGCCCATGCCGGGCCAGCCGGTTCCGGGCCAGCCCGTTCCTGGTCAGCCGGTTCCTGGACAACCCCATCCCAGCCGGCCGTACCCGGGCCAGCCGTACCCCGGGCAGGCGTACCCCGGACAGCCGGTCCCAGGGCAGCCCGCCCCGGGCCGGCCGCACCCCGGGCAGCCCGCCCCCGGTCAGCCGATTCCGGGCCAGTACGCCCCCCAGCCGCCCGGACAGCCCGGACAGCCAGGCCCCGGTCAGCCGTATCCGGCCCCACCGCAGCCCTACCCCGGCCACCAGCCGGGACAGCCGGGAACGCCCGCCCATCCCGGTCACCCCGCTCAGCCGGGCCAGGCCGACCAGTCTCATCCCCAGCCCCCGCAGCAGCCGGACCGGCCCAACCCGCCGTACCCGCAGGCCCCTCCCCCGCCCCACCAGTAGCTCCACCATGCCCCTCGAGGCCCGCGCCGTTCCGCACGGCGCGGGCCTTCGCGTGTTCGCAGTCAGAACCGGTCGGATTCCGCCGCCACGCCCTCACCAGGGAGGCTTCAGTGGTCTCCACCAATGGGAGCAAGATCGCGTTCAAGTCGTTATTTCCGCAGGCCACATGGGGTTTGACGCACCGTTGACGCGCGCAGACTGCCGCTGATAGACACTCACTTCATTCCGCCGGCGCCATCCGATCAAGCCCGTTCAAGCCAGCCCGGCAGGAGGCGCAAACCGTCTTCTGCGAGCGACGACGCGAGGTCACCGAGCCATGAAGACACACGATCAGCACGGCAGAGGACGTACCGGCCCCCGGTTGAGGGGGACACGGCTCCTGGCCGCGGGCGCCGCCGCCCTCGTCCTCACGGCCGGCCTCGCGACCCCCCTCACTCCGGCCGCGCCGCAGGCCCACGCCGCGGAGAGCGCGCAGGGCAAGAAGGACAAGAAGGTCCTCACGGTCGCCGTCGCGCAGAGCGTCGACTCGCTCAGCCCCTTCCTCGCGGGACGTCTGCTCAGCACGAGCGTCCACCGGCTGATGTACGAGTACCTGACCAACTACGACCCCAAGGACGCCCATGTCGTCCCGGCCCTGGCCACCAAGTGGGAGCCGTCGCCGGACAAGCTGACCTGGACGTACACGATCCGCTCCAACTCCACGTGGTCGGACGGACAGCAGGCCACCGCCGAGGACGCGGCGTGGACGCTCAACAAGATGATGACCGACGAGGGCGCTGCCACCGCCAACGGCAACTTCGTCACCAACTTCGCCGAGGTCACCGCGCCCAGTCCCACCCAGCTCGTGATCCGGCTGAAGAAGCCGCAGGCCACGATGACCGCGCTCGACGTGCCGATCGTGCCCAAGCACGTCTGGGAGAAGGTCGGCGACTTCTCGAAGTTCAACAACGACAAGAGCTTCCCGATCGTCGGCAACGGGCCGTTCGTCCTGACCGGCTACAAGCCCGACAGCTACGTTCGGCTGGAGGCCAACAAGACCTTCTGGCGAGGCGCGCCGAAGTTCGACGAGCTGGTCTTCCGGTACTACAAGGACCAGGACGCCGCCGTCGCCGCCCTGCGCAAGGGCGAGGTCTCCTTCGTTGCGGGCTCGCCGGCCCTGACACCCGCTCAGGCCGCCTCGCTCAAGGGCGCGCAGAACATCCACGTCAACGAGGGCCCCGGCCGCCGCTTCTACGCCCTCGCCACCAACCCGGGCGCCCAGGCCAGGAACGGCAAGAAGTTCGGTGACGGCGACCCGTCCCTGCTGGACGAGCGGGTGCGGCACGCGCTGTTCATGGCGGTGGACCGGCAGACCATCGTGGACAAGGTCTTCCAGGGCCACGCGGAACTGGGCCAGGGCTACATCCCGCCGCGCTACGAGTCGTACTTCTGGAAGCCGTCCGCGGACCAGGAACTGGCGTACGACCCGGCGAAGGCCGCCCAACTCCTCGACGAGGCGGGCTACAAGGAGAACGCGGACGGCAAGCGCGTCGGCAAGGACGGCAAGCCGCTGAACTACCGCGTGCTGTGCCACGCCACCGACCCCAACGACAAGGCGGTCGGCAAGTACCTCCAGGAGTGGTGGGGCAAGCTCGGCATCGGGGTCGAGCTCAACTGCTTGGACAACGTGACCGATCCGTGGCTCGCGGGCAAGTACGACCTCGCCTTCGACGGCTGGTCCGTCAACCCGGACCCCGACTACGTGCTCTCCATCCACACCTGCGCCGCGCTCCCGGCGACCCCGAAGGACACCGACGCCACCGACGACTTCATCTGCGACAAGAAGTACGACGAGCTGTACGCCCAGCAGTTGGCCGAGTACGACCCCGCCAAACGGGCGGACCTGGTCAAGCAGATGGAGTCGCGGCTGTACGACCTCGGGTACATGAACGTCATGGCCTATCCGAACGCCGTCGAGGCCTATCGCACGGACCAGATCGAGTCCATCACGACCATGCCGACCAAGGCGGGCAACATCTACGGCCAGGACGGCTACTGGAGCTGGTGGTCGGCCGTTCCGGCGAACTCCGGCGATTCCTCGAGCGATTCCACGTCGACGGGCGTCATCATCGCGATCGTCGCCGGCGTCGTCGTCCTCGGCGGCCTCGCGGCGCTCTTCGCGGTGCGCCGCCGGGCAACAGCAGAAGACCGCGAATAGGCAGTGAGCGCACATGACCGCTGAAGCGACACCCGCGCTGGTCGAGGGGCTCGCCGCCGATCCGGGGAAGTCCGGACCGGCGGCGGGCCGCGGCCCCCGGGCGCGGACCGGTACCGCCTATCTGCGGTACGCGGCGGGCAAGCTGGCCGGTGCGGCCGTGTCACTGCTCGCCGTCCTCGTCACCAGTTTCTTCCTCTTCCGGCTGATCCCGGGCGACCCGGTGAAGTTCATGACCGCCGGCCGGCCGGTCTCCGCGCGGCAGCTCGCCGCCTACCGGCGGGAGTTCGGGCTCGACCTGCCGATGTGGCGGCAGTTCACGGACTACTGCGGCAAGGCGCTGACAGGGGACCTGGGGACCTCGTACCAGTTCCGCACACCGGTCATCGACAAGATCACCGAGGCGCTGCCGAACACCCTGCTGCTGACCGGTACGGCCTTCGTGCTCTACACCGCCCTCGGGATCCTGCTCGGCACCCGTTCCGCCTGGCGGCACGGACAGCTCGGCGACCGCCTCAACACGGGGCTGGCGCTGACGCTCTACTCGATCCCCGCGTTCTGGCTGGGGCTGCTGCTCATCATCGTCCTCTCGGTCGGCGTGGGCCCGGTCCCGGGCCTGTTCCCGACCGGGGGCATGGAGTCGGGCGGCAAGGAGGGCTTCGCGTACGCCGTCGACGTCGCCCACCATCTGGTCCTGCCGGTGGTGACGCTGGTCGCGGTCGAGTACGGGCAGACGTTGCTGGTCACTCGGTCGGCGCTGCTTGACGAGATGGGCAGCGATTATCTGACGACCGCGCGCGCCAAGGGACTTCGCGACGACCTCGTACGACGGCGGCACGCCGTGCCGAACGCGCTGCTGCCGACCGTGACGCTGATCTTCGTCAATCTGGGGCGGACGGTCGCGGGAGTGATCCTCGTCGAGACCGTGTTCTCCTGGCCGGGTCTGGGCGGACTGTTCTACCAGGCGCTGAACGTGCCCGATCTGCCGCTGGTGCAGGGACTGTTCTTCGTCTTCGCCGCGGCGGTGATCCTGATGAACACCCTCGCCGACGTCCTGTATCCGCTGCTCGACCCGAGGGTGGGACGATGACCGCCGACACCACCACGACCGCCGGCCCGGGCCGGGCACCCGACCCCGATCCCGGACCCGGCCCCCGCGCGCTCGCCCGGCAGCGCCGCCGGGCCTCGGTCGTCCGCTTCTGGAGGCAGTACCGGACGCACCGGGCGGGCCTGGTGGGGCTCGCCGCCCTCGTGCTGTGCGCGCTGGTCGCGCTGACCGCGCCGCTGACCGTCGGGGCGGACGTGCAGAGCGTGACCGACGCGCCGGGCGGGCCGCTGGAGAGTCCGAGCGCCCACTTCCCGCTGGGCACCGACCAGTTCGGCAGGAACCTGCTGGGCCTGGTGATCTGGGGCTCGCGCGTCTCGCTGCTGGTCGGGCTGCTCGCCGCCGTGCTGTCGGTGGCGATCGGCGCGGTCATCGGCATCACCGCCGGGCACTTCCGCGGCTGGTACGCCACCGTGATCATGCGGGTCACCGACTGGTTCCTGGTGATGCCGACGCTGGTCCTCGCCATCGCGCTGGCCACCGTCATGTCCCGCTCGCTTGGCACGATCATCCTGGCGATCGGCGTCACCACCTGGCCGACCACCGCCCGGCTGGTGCGGGCGCAGACGCTGGCGGTGGAGTCGCGGCCGTACATCGAACGGGCCAAGGCGCTCGGCGGCGGCCACTGGCACGTGATGTCCCGGCATGTGCTGCCCAACGTCATGCCGCTGGTGCTCGCGCAGACCACCCTGATCATCTCCTCGGCGATCCTGGCGGAGGCGACGCTCGCCTTCCTCGGGCTCGGCGACCCGACGCTCGTCTCCTGGGGCGGCCTGCTCCAGGACGCGCGCGAGGCCGGCGCGGTCAGCTCCGGCGACTGGTGGTACCTGGTGCCGCCGGGCATCGCCATCGCGGTCGTCGCGCTGGCGTTCACCCTGTGCGGGCGCGCCGTCGAGGCCGTTCTCAACCCCCGTCTGGGGGTGTCCCGTTGAGCCTCCTCGAAGTGCGCGACCTGGAAGTGACGTACCCGTCGGGTGCGGCCGCGGTGCGCGGCGTGGACCTCATACTCGCCGCCGGCGAGAAGCTCGGCATCGCGGGCGAGTCCGGCTGCGGCAAGTCCACGCTGGCGCTGGCGCTGCTGCGGCTGCTGCCGGCCGGGACCCGGGTCGGCGGCGAGATCCTGCTCGACGGCGAGGACGTGCTGACCATGAAGTGGGGCCGGGTCCGGGCGGTGCGCTGGGCGGGGGCGTCGATCGTCTTCCAGGGCGCGATGCACTCGCTCAACGCCGTGCACCGCGTCGGCGACCAGATCGCCGAGCCGATCCTGCTGCACCGCAAGGCGACGCCGGCCGGCGCGCGGAAGACGACCGGTGAGCTGCTGGAGCAGGTGGGGCTGCCCGCCGCGCGGGCCAGCGCCTACCCGCACGAACTGTCCGGCGGCCAGCGGCAGCGCGTGATGATCGCGATGGCGCTGGCCTGCGACCCCCGGCTGGTCATCGCCGACGAGCCCACCACCGCGCTCGACGTGATGATCCAGGCGCAGATCCTGCGTCTGATCGAACGGCTCGTGAGCGAGCAGGACCTGGGCCTGCTCATGATCAGCCACGACCTCGCCGTGCTGGCCGACACCTGCGACCGGCTCGCGGTCATGTACGCGGGCCGCGTGGTGGAGGAGGGCCCGGCCCGACAGGTCTACGAGGACGCCCGGCATCCCTACGGCAAGGCCCTGTCGGACGCGTTCCCGCGGATCGGCGACCCGGCGTCCCGCTTCGCTCCCCGCGGTCTGGCGGGCGATCCGCCGGACCCGTCCGCCGTGCCCTCCGGCTGCGCCTTCCACCCGCGCTGCCCGGTCGCGCTCGATCTGTGCGGCACCCGGGACCAGTTCCTGAGGGAGGCCGGTCCTCGACGGCGGGCGGCCTGCGTCCACGTGGGCGCGGAGGCGGAGGCGGGGACGCCGGACGCGGAGACGACGGAGGACGACGTGAGGAGCGGCACGCCATGACCACATCCGCGCTGCTGAGCGTCGAAGGGCTGCGGGTCGTGTTCCCGGGGCGGCACGGCGGGCCCGCGGCCCGCGCCGTGGACGGGGTCGACCTCGACATCCGGCGCGGCGAGATCGTGGCGCTGGTCGGCGAGTCGGGCTGCGGCAAGACGACGCTGGCCCGCTCCCTGCTCGGTCTGGTGCCGCCGACCGCGGGCCGCGTCAGGTTCGACGGTGCCCCGCTCGACTACTCCTCCCGCGCGCTGAAGGCGTACCGCAAGCGGGCCCAACTGGTGCTCCAGGACCCGAGCGGCTCGCTCAACCCCCGGCACACGGTGTACGACGCCGTGGCCGAGGGGCTGCGCGTCCACGGGTACCGCGGGGACGAGCGGGCGGCCGTCGCCGGAGCGCTGGCCCGGGCGGGGCTGCGACCGCCCGAGCGCTTCTTCCTGCGCTACCCGCACGAGCTGTCCGGCGGTCAGCGCCAGCGCGTGGTCATCGCGGGCGCCCTGGTCCTGGAGCCCGAACTCCTCGTCGCCGACGAGCCGGTGGCCTCCCTGGACGCCTCGGTGCGCGGCGAGATCCTCGCCCTGCTGCTGCGGCTGCGCGCCGAACTCGGCCTGTCCGCGCTGGTGGTGACGCACGACCTGGGGCTGGCCTGGAACATCGCCGACCGGGTCGCGGTGATGTACCTGGGCCGGATCGTGGAGACCGGTGAGGTGGAGCAGGTCCTGACGGCTCCCCGGCACCCGTACACCCGGGCCCTGCTGTCCGTCCTGCCCGAGGCGGCCGGAGAACCGGTCGTCCTGACGGGTGAGCCCCCGGACCCGTCCCGTATCCCCTCCGGCTGCCGCTTCCACGTCCGCTGCCAGGTCCTGGCGGACGGCGAGGCGGAACGGGCGGGTGTCGCGGACGCGTGCCGCGGCCGGGACCTGGAGATCCTGAGCGGGGGCGGGGGAGCCCAGGTGGCGTGCCACTGGGCGCGCGCCGTGACCGTGCCCGGGGAAGAGGAGTCCGGGCCACAGGCTGCGGCAGAGGCAGCGGCACATACGGGGGCGGGCACGGAGACAGAGGCGTAGGCCGGTCGCCGGTCGCCGGTCGCCGGTCGCCGGTCGCCGGTCGCCGGTCGCCGGTCGCCGGTCGCCGGTCGCCGGTCGCCGGTCGCCGGTCGCCGGTCGCCGT
>NZ_JBIVJN010000033.1:0-24960 GCF_044750345.1 Streptomyces sp. NPDC088817 | reverse complement strand
CCGGGGAGGTTATCCGGCGGCCGAGCGAACCGGGGTCGGCTACGCCGTCCTCGCGTCCTCGGCGACGATCCGCCGGCACTTCTCGACGTCCTCGGTCATCGTCTCCAGGAAGGCCTCCAGCGAGTCGAACTTGGCCTGGCCCCGGACGAAGTCCAGGAAGTCGACGCCGACGTGCAGTCCGTACAGGTCGAGGCCCACCCGGTCGATGGCGTACGCCTCCACCGTGCGCTCGGTGCCGTCGAACTGCGGGTTGGTGCCCACGGAGATCGCGGCGGGCATCACCTCGCCCTGAGCGTGCAGATAGCCGGCGTAGACGCCGTCGGCGGGGATCGCGGTGTGCGGGAGGGTCTCGACGTTGGCCGTGGGGAAGCCCAGCTCGCGGCCGCGCTGGGCGCCGCGGACCACGACGCCCTCGACCCGGTGCGGGCGGCCCAGGATCTCCTGGGCGCCCCGGACGTCGCCCTCGGCGACCAGACGACGGGTCAGGGTCGAGGAGAACGGCTCGCCGCCGCCCGCCTCTCCGGTGACGTACAGGTCGACGACCTCGACCTCGAAGTCGTAGGTCTTGCCCTGGTCGGCCAGGAACTCGACGTTGCCCGCGGCCTTGTGCCCGAAGCGGAAGTTGGGGCCCTCGACGACCGCTTTGGCGTGCAGCTTGTCGACCAGCACCTTGACGACGAAGTCCGCCGGGGACAGCTTCGAGAACTCGGCGGTGAAAGGCAGTACGAGGACCGCGTCCACGCCCAGCCCGGCCATCAGCTCGGACCGGCGGTGGTGGGGGGCGAGCAGCGGCGGGTGGCTGCCGGGGCGCACGACCTCGCTGGGGTGCGGGTCGAAGGTGACGACGACGGCGGGGACGCCCAGGTCGCGGGCGCGGTCCACGGCGTGCTCGATGATCAGCTGGTGTCCGCGGTGGACTCCGTCGTAGGAGCCGATGGTGACGACGCTGCGCCCCCAGTCCTGGGGGATGTCCTCCAAGCCACGCCAGCGCTGCACTGTGACCGCTCCTCGTCGAACCCGTGTCCGTGTCGTTTCGGGTTGTCCTAGTTGTTTCCTGCTGCTTGTCCGCAGGTCTAAGGGTGCCATGCCCAGCGGTCGCCGCCCGCACTGGCATGGGCGGCTGTGATCCGGCGCACGTCGTCAGGCGGGGACGGGTACGCCCTCCGCGTTCTCGATCATCCGGCGGGTGCCGGGACCCACCACCGCGGCCCAGTCCCGCGGGGCGTCGGTCAGCCAGCGGGCCACGCGGGCGGCGAAGCCGGGCACGTCCCGGCCCAGCTCCATCAGGCTCCGGTCGAACACGGCCGCGCCGCCGGGCGTGCGGACGAGGAGCAGTCCGACGCGGTGGACCAGGCCGCGGAGATCCTCCTCGGCGGTGGAGGCGGCGGCGCGCAGC
This sequence comes from Streptomyces sp. NPDC088817, assembly GCF_044750345.1. NCBI lineage: Bacteria > Bacillati > Actinomycetota > Actinomycetes > Kitasatosporales > Streptomycetaceae > Streptomyces > Streptomyces sp. NPDC088817. The sequence goes on along the minus strand of NZ_JBIVJN010000033.1, from coordinate 23,564 downwards.
ACCGCGTCCAGGACGGCCGGGGCGTCCTCCTGGGCCAGGAGGAAGTCCAGCAGTTCTCGGCGCAGCGGGCGGGAGGCGGGGGTGCCGAGGGCGGCGAGCACACCGGCCAGCGCGCGGCGCAGCCGCTCGGCCCCGTCGCGGCCCCGGTCGCCGGCACTCCGGCCCTCGACGCCTCTTCCGGCGTCGTCGCTGTCGAGGAGGCCCGCGACCAGGGGGAACAGCACCGAGCGGGCGGCGGGGTCCGCGTCCAGGCGCTGGTCGATGTACGCCGCCACCGGCCCGGCGCCCTCCGGATGCCGGGTCACCGCCTCGCGGACCACGACGGCGACCCGGCGGGCGAGCGCGGGCGTGGCGGCCTCGCCGAGCGCGCGCAGGGCCTCACCGATGCCGGTGCCGGACCCGGTCCGGGTCCCGGTCCCAGTGCCGCTGTCGCCTCCGCTGCGACACCCGTCGACGGTGTCCCGGCGCAGGCACGCGCCGATGGCGGCGAGGACCGCCTCGGGATGGGTGGTCAGGGCGGGCGCCAGCGCGCTCGGCGGCAGGTGCCGGTCGCCCGCCGCGAAGTGCCGCAGCGCCCGCGGCAGATGGCGGGCGCGGGTGTGCGGATCCCGGACGAGAAGGGCGAGCGCGCCGCCGTGCAGCGCGGAGTCGGCGGGGCGGTCGAGCAGGGCGAGGGCGGCCTGGCAGAGCAGTTCGCGGTCGGCCTCGGTGCGCGCCCGGGGCGCGGTGCGCAGGCCGTGGGCCAGGGCCTGCGTCCTCAGCGCGGGGCGGTCGTCGTGCGCCCACCGGGCCACGGCCCGGCACAGCGCGGACGGCTCCTCCTCGGCGAGTACGGCCAGCAGTTCCTCGGCGCGCGGGTGGGCGTACTCGGCCAGCGTGTCGGTGAGGTCGTCCAGGGCGCGGTCGCGGTGGGTGTGGAGCAGGGCCTGGGCGGCCGTGGCCACGGTGGCGTGCGGCGCGGCGGGCAGCGGGCGCTCGTCGTCGAACCAGCGGGTGAGGTGCCGTTGCACGGCGGCGGGGTCGGCGATGAGGAGGCGCGCGACGGCGTCCAGGTAGCGGAACGGGCGGCGGGGGCCGCCGCGCGTGTCCCGTGGTGCGCCGTCGGCGAGGAGGAGGCGCCTGAGCAGGTCGCAGCGGTCGGCGTCGGACAGGTGCAGCGCGGTCCAGAAACCCGGTCCGAAGCCGGGCGGCACGGGCAGGTCGCACTGCTGCCACACCACGATCCGCTCGGCGAGCAGCCGCAGCACGCGCAGGTACGGCGTCGCGTCCGCCACGCGCAGCAGTGCGCCGGCGAGCAGCCGCGACGCCCACCAGGAGCGCGGGTCGGTGTCGAGGGCGCACAGCAACTCCTCGAGCCGCACGGCCAGTCGGCGGGTGCCGTGCCGGCGGGCCAGGAGAAGCAGGGCGTGGACGACGGGGCCGATGCGGTGGTGCGGGACGGGCTGCGGGGGCCGTGGCGCGCCGGGTGTGTGCCGCCGGTGGACGAGGACGCGCAGGGCCTCGTCCAGGTCGAGGTGGGTGCCCTGGATCCAGTCGGCGAGTTCCTCGTGCGCGAAGCGGTAGCCGCCGCCCACCGGGACGAGCAGCCCCTCGGTGAGGACGGCCGCCGCCCAGCCGGTGCCGCCGCCGAGCCGGGCCGGGGCGAGTCCCCGCGGGAACAGCTCGTCGAACGCAGACGGGTCCAGTTCCCCCGGGCCGAGGCTGCGGCGGGCGGCCTCGTGCACCTGGCCGGAGACCGTGGCCGCCAGGCGCCGTACGGCGGTGCCGCGCAGTCCGTTCTCCGCGGCGAGGCGGACGGCGATGCGCAGGCACATCAGGTCCAGGTGGGCCGCGAGGACGTCGTCACGGTCGAGCGGGGGGTGGCCGGCGGCGTCGGGGAGGGCGGCCCGCACCTCCGCCAGGAGCCTGAGGGTGAGCGGGTGGCGGGCGGCGGCGTCCACCAGGGCGCCGTCCGGGATGCCGTGCCGGGCGCGGGCCTCGTGGGCCTCGGCGGGGGTGAGGCCGCCGAGGGGCAGGCAGGGCGGCAGGTGGCCGGTGGCGCCGTCCGGGCCGGCTCCCGCCGTGACCGGGGTGTGGAGCAGGTCCGCCGGGAAGCACGCTCCGGCCGTCTCCCAGTACGCCTCCCGGCAGGCCACGACCAGCCGCGCTCCCGTGCCGCGCAGCCACTGCGCGGTTCCGTCGGTCCACTCGGGGAGCCGGTCGGCCAGGGCGGACGGCATCTCCTGGGGGGCGTCGAGGAGGAGCAGGAGGGGGCGGCCGTGGGCGCGGGCGAGGCGGGCGACGCGTTCCGGGGTGAGGTCGGTGCGCTCGGTGGGCCGGGGCGCGCGGGCGGCCGCGACGATCCGGGCCGCCCGGTCCAGTGCCCGGCCCACCGCGTCCGCGACCGAGGTGTCGGTGCCCAGCAGATCGGCGCCGCGCAGCCACAGGGTGGGCGCGGGCGAGCCGCCGCGGGCACGGTGGCCGGCCAGCGCGGCGAGCTCCGTCGTACGGCCGCTTCCGGACTCCCCGACGAGTCCGAGCACGGCGGCCGGGCCGTCACCGAACGCGGCCAGTTCCCTCGCCACCCCGGTACGTACGACCGGCCCGGCGGGCACCCTGGGTCCGCCCGTCCGAGCGAGAGGGGACGGCAGGGCTCCGGCGGGGCCGTCCTGGGCCAGGGAGGTGGCGGTGAGTTCGAGGACCGCGGCCAGGTTCAGGTCGCGGCCGTAGGCGGACACCGTGGCCTCGTTGCGGGTGAGGAGGTCGGCCAGGGGGCCTTCGCCGGTTGGGCGCAGCGGTACCGCGAAGCCGGCTTCGCCGCGACCGGAGCGCAGTGCCGTGCCGAGGACGGCGACCACGGCGCCGGTCGCCGCGTCGAGGACCGGTCCCCCGGCGGCCCCGCCGCCCCGCCGGAGCGCCTCGCGTCCCGCCGTGCCGATCGCCAACCCCGTGACGCCGTCGAGGAGATGGAGGCGGTCCGTGGCCGTGTAGGTCACCGTGGCCGCGCCGAGCACCCGTGCCTCGCGCCAGTGGTCGGCCGCGATCCGGACGTAGGTGCCGCTGCGGACGCCGTCGCGCACGGTGACGGGAAGCGGCTCCACGCCGAGGCCCTCGGTGCGGATCAGGGCCAGGTTCAGGGCGGGCAGCGCGGTGATCGCGTCGGCCGTCACCACGCGGGAGCGCTCGCCCGGGCCGGGCATGTGCAGGACGAGCCGGGGCAGTCCGTCGACCGCCTCGTGGCTGGTGATCAGCGTGCCGTGGTGGTCGGCCGCGAAGGCGGTGCCGCGGGGTCGTCCCGCCAGGTCGTGGACGCGGACCAGGGAACGGTCCAGAGCGTGGTCCCGCGCCTCCGCCACGCGCTCCGGTCCCTGTGGTCCCCGCACCTGTGTGGATCCATGGAGGTCCCGCCCCGCCATGCCCGAACCTCCCCGCCGTACCGCCGTGCCCGCCCAGTGCTGTGACCGCACTAGACGGTAGGCCGCGGATGATCAGCGGAACAGGCCGAGCGGCGAACGCGCCCCCCTGCACTCCCCCGGTTCACTCCGAGCGCCCGCACGGCCGGGTGAATGGGCCCGGGCCGCTGGACAAATGCTCATGGGTGGGGGAACCGAGGGGGGACGGAACCGTGGAGCGGCGGACGGGGAGCATCCCGTGCTCGCCGCTCCACGGTCACCGGCAGCGTGTGGTCAGCCGAAGACGGCCAGGCTCCTGGCCTTGCCCCGCTGCGCCTCCACGAGCGCGAGGAGGCGGCCGTCGGGGCCGTAGACGGCGACGGCACCGGCGCCCGCGTACTCGTCGGGCACCTCCAGCCGTACGCCGTTGATGAGCAGCCGGGCACGCCGGGCGTCGACGTCCCAGCGGGGGAACGCCGCCGCGGCCGCCTCGGCGACCGGCATCACGGTCAGCTCCTTCTGAAGCTGGTCCAGCGTCCTGGCGGAGTCCAGCTTGTACGGGCCGACCCGGGTGCGGCGCAGCGCGGTGAGGTGGCCGCCGACGCCGAGGTCGGCGCCCAGGTCGCGGGCGAGGGCGCGGATGTAGGTGCCGGAGGAGCAGACCACGGACACCACCAGGTCGAGCACGGGGGTGCCGTCGTCGGCGACGGCGTCGCGGACGTCGTACACGGCGAAGGAGGAGACCGTCACCGGCCGGGCCGGGATCTCGAAGTCCTCGCCCTCCCGCGCCCGCTTGTACGACCGCACACCGTTGATCTTGATGGCGCTGACCTTGGACGGCACCTGCATGATCTCGCCGGTCAGCTTGGCGACCGCGGCGTCGACGGCCTCCCGGGTCACCTTGGAGGCGTCCGTGGCGGAGGTGATCTCGCCCTCGGCGTCGTCGGTGACCGTGTTCTGGCCGAGCCGGACGGTGCCGACGTACTCCTTCTCGGTCAGCGCGAGATGGCCGAGGAGCTTGGTGGCCTTCTCCACGCCGAGCACGAGCACACCGGTCGCCATCGGGTCGAGGGTGCCCGCGTGGCCGACCCGTCGGGTCTTTGCGATGCCGCGCATCTTGGCCACGACGTCGTGCGAGGTGAAGCCCGACGGCTTGTCGACGATGACGAGGCCGTCGGGCGGGGTGGGCTTGCTGGTCATGCGGTGGTGTCGTCCGTCCCGTCGTCGGACCCCGGCTTCTTGTACGGGTCCGCCTCACCGGCGTACGAGGCGCCCGCGGAGTCCTCGCGCACCTTCGCGTCGGAGGCACGGGCCTTGTCGAGGAGGTCCTCGATGTTCCGGGCGGTGTCCGGCAGGGCGTCCGCGACGAAGGCGAGGGTCGGGGTGAACTTCACCCCGGCCGCCCGGCCGACCTCGGAGCGCAGGATGCCCTTGGCGCTCTCCAGGCCGGCGGCCGCCGCCTCCCGCTCCTCGTCGTCCCCGTAGACGGTGTAGAAGACGGTCGCCTCCCGCAGGTCACCCGTGACCCGGGTGTCCGTGATGGTGACGTGCGAGCCGAGCCGCGGGTCCTTGATCCCGCGCTGCAGCTTCTGGGCCACCACCTCTCGGATGAGGTCCGCCAGCCTTTTCGCCCGCGCGTTGTCGGCCACTGGTCCGTCTCCCGTTCTTTCTTCTTCTGCTGGTGCGGTGTGGATGGTGCGGTGGGGTGCGGTCTAGTCGTCCTCGCCGTGGAAGCGGCGTCTGACGGACAGCAGCTCCACCTCGGGACGGCCGGCGACCAGCCTTTCGCACCGGTCCAGCACGTCGGTCAGGTGCGTCGCGTCGCCGGAGACCGCGGCGAGACCGATGACGGCCCGCCGATGGAGGTTCGTGTGGTCCACCTCCGCCGCGCTCACCGCGTACTTGCGCTGGAGCTCGGCGACGATCGGGCGGACGACGGAACGCTTCTCCTTCAGCGAGTGGACGTCGCCGAGGAGGAGGTCGAAGGACAGAGTCCCCACGTACATGTGTGTTCCCGGGTTGCCCGCCGGTACGGGTTCGATGGTCCTGCCTTCTCGGTGGGCAGGGACATCAAGAACGGTACCGCGAACCCCGCCGATCACTCGACGGGGTTTTCCGCGGCCCTGGGTGGGACGGGGTGCCCCGCCGGCCCCGGGCACGGCTCGCGGCCCTGGACACGGCCGTGCCGGCCGACGGGAGTGGTCCCGCCGGCCGGCACGGGGTGTCTGCGGCGTTACGCCCGCGGCTTCTCGCGGAGCTCGTACGTCGCGATGACGTCGTCGATCTTGATGTCGTTGAAGTTTCCGAGGTTGATACCACCCTCGTAGCCTTCGCGGATCTCGGTGACGTCGTCCTTGAAGCGGCGCAGACCCTCGATGTTGAGGCTCTCCGCGATGACCTTGCCGTCGCGGAGCAGGCGCGCCTTGCTGTTGCGCTTGACCTCGCCGGAGCGGATGAGCACACCGGCGATGTTGCCCAGCTTGGACGAGCGGAAGACCTCGCGGATCTCCGCCGTGCCGAGCTCGACCTCCTCGTACTCCGGCTTGAGCATGCCCTTGAGGGCCGCCTCGATCTCCTCGATCGCCTGGTAGATGACCGAGTAGTACCGGACGTCCACGCCCTCGCGCTCGGCCATCTGCGCGGCACGCCCGGCGGCGCGCACGTTGTAGCCGATCACGATGGCGTCGGAGCCCATGGCCAGGTCGATGTCCGACTCCGTGACCGCACCCACACCGCGGTGCAGGACGCGGATGTCGACCTCTTCGCCGACGTCGAGCTGGAGCAGCGAGGACTCGAGGGCCTCGACCGCACCGGACGCGTCGCCCTTGATGATGAGGTTGAGCTGCTGGACCTCGCCGGCCTTGAGCACCTTGTCCAGGTCCTCGAGCGAGACGCGGCGGACGCGCTTGGCGAACGCGGCGTTGCGCTCACGGGCGGCGCGCTTCTCCGCGATCTGACGGGCCGTACGGTCCTCGTCCACCACGATGAAGTTGTCGCCCGCACCCGGGACGTTGGTCAGACCCAGGACCTGCACCGGCGTCGACGGGCCGGCCTCGGCCACGTTGTTGCCGTTGTCGTCGAGCATCGCCCGGACACGGCCGTACGCGTCGCCGACCACCATGGTGTCGCCGACCCGCAGCGTGCCTCGCTGGACGAGCACCGTCGCCACGGCACCGCGGCCGCGGTCGAGACGGGACTCGATCGCGATGCCCTGCGCGTCCTGCTGCGGGTTGGCCCGCAGGTCGAGCGAGGCGTCGGCGGTCAGGACGACCGCTTCCAGCAGCGAGTCGATGTGCAGACCCTGCTTGGCGGAGATGTCGACGAACATGGTGTCACCGCCGTACTCCTCGGCCACCAGGCCGTACTCGGTCAGCTGACCGCGCACCTTGGTCGGGTCGGCGCCCTCGACGTCGATCTTGTTGACCGCGACGACGATCGGGACGTCGGCCGCCTTGGCGTGGTTGAGCGCCTCGACCGTCTGCGGCATGACGCCGTCGTTGGCCGCGACGACCAGGATGGCGATGTCCGTCGACCGGGCACCGCGGGCACGCATGGCGGTGAACGCCTCGTGACCCGGGGTGTCGATGAAGGTGATCGCCCGGTCCTCGCCGTTGACCTCGGTCGCGACCTGGTAGGCACCGATGTGCTGGGTGATGCCGCCGGCCTCGCCCGCGATGACGTTCGTCTTGCGGATGGCGTCGAGCAGTCGGGTCTTTCCGTGGTCGACGTGACCCATGACGGTGACGACCGGCGGACGGACGACCAGGTCCTCCTCGCCGCCCTCGTCCTCGCCGAACTCCAGGTCGAAGGACTCGAGCAGCTCGCGGTCCTCCTCCTCGGGGCTGACGATCTGAACCGTGTAGTTCATCTCGTCGGCGAGGAGCTGGAGCGTCTCGTCGGACACGGACTGCGTGGCCGTGACCATCTCGCCCAGGTTCATCATGACCGCGACGAGCGACGCCGGGTTGGCGTTGATCTTCTCGGCGAAGTCGGTGAGCGACGCACCGCGCGACAGGCGAATGGTCTCGCCGTTGCCGCGAGGCAGCATCACGCCGCCGACCGACGGGGCCTGCATGGCCTCGTACTCCTGGCGCCTCTGCCGCTTCGACTTGCGGCCACGACGCGCGGGACCGCCGGGACGGCCGAAGGCGCCCTGCGTGCCACCACGGCCACCGGGACCACCCGGACGGCCACCGAAGCCGGGACGGCCACCGCCGCCACCGCCGAAGCCGCCGCCACCACCGGGACGACCGGCGAAGCCGCCGCCGCCACCACCGGGACGACCGGCACCGCCGCCGCCACCGGGACGACCGGCGAAGCCGCCGCCGCCACCGGGACGACCGGCACCGCCGGGACGACCCGCACCACCCGGACCACGACCGCCGCCACCGGGGCCGGGACGCGGGCCGGCAGCGGGACGCTGCGGCATCATGCCGGGGTTCGGACGCGGGCCGCCCGGACGCGGACCGCCCTGCGGACGGGGCATCGAGCCCGGGGTCGGACGCGGACCGCCCGGAGCCTGTGGACGCGGACCGCCGCCCTGGGCACCGGGGCCCTGCGGACGGGGACCGGCGCCGGGGGCACCGGGGCCGCCGGGACGCGCGCCCTGCGGACGCGGCGCCTGCGGACGCGCCATGCCGGTGGAGCCACCGGACGTGAAGGGGTTGTTGCCCGGACGCGGGCCGGCCGGGCGACCGCCCGGACGCGCACCCTGGCCACCGGGGCGCGCTGCACCCTGGCCGGGACGCGGTCCCTGACCCTGGCCCTGGCCGGGACGGCCACCGGGCTTGGGGGCACCGGGACGGGCACCGGGCTTCGGCGCGGACGCCGACGGAGCCGACGGGGCCGACGGGGCCGACGGCGGAGCGGTGAACTCCGGCGTGGTGGGCGCGGCCGGAGCCGGACGCGGCGCGGGCTTGGGACCCGGCACCGGACGCGGACCGGGAGCCGGCGCGGACGCCGACGGGGCCGCGGGCTGCGCCGGGGCGGGCCTGGGCGCGACCGACGGCTTGGGCGCCGCCGGACGCTCGCCCGCCGGCTTGGGCGCGCGGGAGGGACCCCCGGCCTGCGCCGGCGAGGGCGCGGCGGGCCTGGGGGCGGCCTTCTTCGGGGCACCCGGCTTCGCGGCGGACCTGCCGCTGCCGTTGCCCTGCTGGAAGGCGTCAGTCAGTTTGCGTACTACGGGCGCCTCGATCGTCGAGGACGCCGATCGGACGAATTCACCGAGTTCCTGGAGCTTGGCCATGACGACCTTGCTCTCCACACCGAACTCCTTGGCGAGTTCGTATACCCGGACCTTAGCCACTTCGCTCCTTTGAGGTCCGGGTTGCGGCCGGACCGTCGCTAGTTCATGGGCGTACTCATCGCGTACTCATCGAGTGCTCATCGCAATCTCGACCTGCTTTCGACTCGCGAGGTACCAGGCCGCACGGTGACTTCCGTACGGCACGTTTTCCTTGCCGTGTTGCCTCAGCAACCTTGTGCCTGCTCGACGTACCGGCGCAACGCCATTACGTCGAGCGGTCCCGGGACACGGAGCGCCCGCGGAAACGCCCGGCGGCGCACCGCCTGGTCGAGACAGACCGGGACGGGGTGTACATACGCACCCCGGCCGGGCAGCGTACCGCGAGGATCGGGGACGCACTCGCCCTCGACCACCACGGTCCGCAACAGTTCGATCTTGGCCGCCCGCTCCCTGCATCCCACACAGGTACGCTCAGGGCATGCGCGGGCACGCGTCCGGCCAGACACAGCTAAGTCTACCTCCCCGCACCGACCTCACCCCTGCGGGGGAGAGATCGAACGGCTGTTGTCGTATTCCGAGCGACCTGCGGCCCGGATCCATTCCCTCCGTACGGGTGAACTGCCCCGCGCGTCCGAGTGGACCCGCCCGCGGCGGTGCCCGGGACGGCTACTCGGGTGCCCGCTCGGACGGCTGCTCGGTGTCCGGGCGGATGTCGATCCGCCAACCGGTGAGCCGGGCCGCCAGCCGGGCGTTCTGGCCCTCCTTGCCGATCGCCAGCGAGAGCTGGTAGTCCGGCACGGTGACGCGGGCCGAGCGGGCGGCCAGGTCGACGACGTCCACCTTGGAGACACGGGCCGGCGACAGCGCGTTCGCCACCATCTCGGCCGGGTCGTCCGACCAGTCGACGATGTCGATCTTCTCGCCGTTCAGCTCGCCCATCACGTTGCGCACCCGGCCGCCCATGGGGCCGATGCAGGCACCCTTGGCGTTCAGGCCCGAACGGGTGGACCGTACGGCGATCTTGGTGCGGTGACCGGCCTCACGGGCGATCGCGGCGATCTCCACGGAGCCGTCGGCGATCTCCGGCACCTCCAGGGCGAAGAGCTTCTTCACCAGGTTCGGGTGCGTACGGGACAGCGTCACCGAGGGGCCGCGGACGCCCTTGGCGACCCGGACGACGTACGACCGCAGCCGCATGCCGTGCGGGTAGGTCTCGCCCGGGACCTGCTCCTGCACCGGCAGGATGGCCTCCAGCTTGCCGATGTCGACGAGCACGTTCTTCGGGTCGCGGCCCTGCTGGACCACCCCGGTGACGATGTCGCCCTCGCGGCCGGCGTACTCGCCGAGCGTCGCGTCGTCCTCGGCGTCGCGCAGCCGCTGCAGGATGACCTGCTTGGCGGTGGTGGCGGCGATACGGCCGAAGCCGGACGGGGTGTCGTCGAACTCGCGGGGCTCCTGGCCCTCCTCGAGGTCCTGGGGGTCCTCCTTCGCCCACACCGTCACATGCCCGGTCTGCCGGTCGAGCTTCACGCGCGCGTGGCGACGGCTTCCCTCGGTGCGGTGGTAGGCGATGAGGAGGGCCGACTCGATCGCCTCGACCAGCAGGTCGAAGGAGATCTCCTTCTCTCGTACCAAGCCCCGCAGGGCACTCATGTCGATGTCCACGGCTACGCCTCCTCTTCCTTCTGGTCCTTGCGGTTGAACTCGACCTGCACCCGCGCCCTGACGACGTCCGGGAAGCCGAGTCTGCGGGTCGTGGGCCTGCGCCCCTTCACTCCGGGCACTTCGAGATCGAGTCCTTCGTCGTCGACCCCGAGGATCCTGGCCACCAGCTCGCCGTTGTCGGCCAGCTGGAACTTCGCCAGCCGGCCCGTGGCGCGCACGTAGTGCCGGTGTTCCGTGAGGAGGCGTTCCGCGCCCGGGGTGCCGACCTCGAGGGTGTACTCGCCCTCGCCCATCGCGTCCGTCTCGTCCAGCCTCGCCGAGAGCGCACGGCTCACATCGGCGACCCGGTCCAGGTCGGCTCCGGTGTCGGAGTCGACGACGACGCGCAGCACACGCTTGCGTCCTACGGAGTCCACGGCGATCTCTTCGAGATCCAGGCCCTGGGAGGTGACGAGCGGTTCCAGCAGTTCCCGCAGCCTCTCGCTCTGGGTGGTGCTCATCCGGGTGACTCCTCGGCCGCGTGTGCTGTTGTGGGTTGGTCGCGTGTCTGGTCAAAGGGTATCCGGTCCGCAGGGGTGTTGCCGTCCACCTGGGGAGCGGCGGTGCCGCTGAGTGAAGGGTGCGCGGGGCGCGGGTACCGTGATCACGGGCGAGCCGCCCCCTGCCCCTCCCGTCCATTTCGTTCGTACGCACCCGAGGACGTCTGCCGTGCCGTTCCCCTCATCTCCGCGCGTCCTGACAGGTCCGCGCAGAAGGAGCCTGCTCGCCTCGGCCGCGGGGGCCGCCCTGCTCGTGGGCTGCTCCACCGGTTCCGGTTCCGGCGGCGCGGGCGAGAGCCCGTCGCCCGACGAGCGGGTACGCGCGCGTGTGGCACGCGACAGCGAGGAGCTGGCGCGGCGGTACGACGCGGTGATGGCCGCGTATCCCGCGCTGGCGGAGCGGCTTCGGCCACTGCGCGCGCAGGTCGCGGCGCATGTGGAGGCGTTCGGCGGCCCGGCGAAGGCCTCGCCCGGCGCGACGGCGCCGACCGCGCCGGCGTCGGACTCGACCGCTCCGTCGGCGGGCTCCACCACACCGCCGTCGGGCTCGGCCACGCCCGAGGGTTCCGGCTCGCCCGACGGGTCGCAGGCACCTGCGGGTGCCGAGGCCTCCGGCTCTCCCGCCGCCCGGGAGACCGCGAAGTCCGCCCTGGCCGTGCTCGCCGCGGCCGAGCGTTCCTTGTCAGACCGGCGCACCGCCCTTCTGATCCAGGTGCCCGGCGAACTGGCCCGCCTGCTCGCCTCGGTGGCGGCGGCCGGGGCCGCCCACGCGTATCTCCTGACGGAAGGTGACAAGTGAGCCAGGTGACGGACCGGCGGCGGGTCGAGGCCTTGCAGGCGGCGCTCGCCGCCGAGCACGCGGCCGTGTACGGGTACGGCGTCGTCGGGGGCCGGATCGGCGAGAGCCGGCAGTCCGAGGCACGGTCGGCGTACGACGCGCATCGGGCACGGCGGGACGCCCTCGTGCGGGAGGTGCGGGACCTGGGCGGGCAGCCGGTGGCCGCGGCGGCCGCCTACACGCTGCCGTTCCCGGTGCCGGACTCTGCTGCGGCGGTGCGGTTCGCCGCCGACCTGGAGGAACGCGTCGCCGGTGTGTACTCCGACCTGGTCCGGGCGAGCGGGGGCGAGCGGCGGCGGGAGGCCGCCGGGGCGCTGCGCGAGGCGGCGGTCCGGGCGGTGCGCTGGCGCGGGGAGAGCGTAGCCTTCCCTGGTCTCGCCGAACGGGCCGGTGCGGCGGGCACGCCCACGGCCTCCACGGCCTCGACGGCACCGACGCCGTAGGGCGTACGGATTCCGCGGACGGGCACGGAACGGGCACGGACGGGAGGAGCGGAACGGCACAGGAGGCGCCCACGGCGCACGGCGACAGGCGCGCGGCGACCGCGGAGAACACGTCCAAGGACGTCAGGAAGGAACGACTCGCGCATGGCTTTCGAACCGCCGCCGCGTCTGGTGCGGGCGCTGGGTGAGACCGCGCCGGACGGGGACGACTGGCTGGAGAAGCTGCCCGGACTGGCGCGGCAGGCCGTGGAACTGCGCGAGCTGACCGTCGAGCGGGTGCAGATGCCCGGCGGACGCAGCAGCCTCGTCGTGCTGGTGCGGACGGCGGACGGTACGCCGGCCGTGCTGAAACTGGCCCCTGCCCGGGCCCGTCCTCGGAGCGAGCGGGCCGCGCTCGCGCACTGGGACGGGCGGGGTGCCGTGCGGCTGCTGGAGGACGGTCCCGCCGGTCCGGTTCCGGGCGAGGGCGTGCTGCTGCTGGAGCGGCTGCACCCGGACGTGTCGGTGCGGTCGCTGCCGGAGTCGAGGGCGCTGCTGGAGGCGGCGGGCACGCTGCGGCGGCTGTGGGTCGAGCCGCCCGCGGGGCATTCCTTCGAGACGGTCGAGGAGCGGACCGGGCGGCAGGCCGAGGCGATGCGGGCGAGCGCGGAGGCCGACGCGGAGGTGGCGCCCCTGGTCGAGGCGGCGCTCACGGCCCGTACGGAACTGCTGGCCGCGCCGCCCGAACGGCGGTTGCTGCACGGCACGTTCCGGCAGAGCAAGGTGCTCGCCGGGGACCGGATGCCGTGGCTGGCCGTGGGCCCGGACCCGGTGGTGGGCGAGGCCGCCTTCGACCTGGCGCGGCTGGTCCGCGACCGGGTGGAGGACCTGATCGCCTCGCCGTCCGGCGCCGCCACCACCCGGCGCCGCATCAAGCGGCTGGCGGAGTCCCTGGAGGTCGACCGCGACCGCCTGCGCGGCTGGACCCTCTTCCGAGCCGTGGAATCCGGCGCCCGCGCCCGCCGAGTGGGCCGCCCGAAGGACGCGGAACTCCTCCTGGAATTCGCCACCTGGCTCTGACCCACGGCCCAGAAGACGGCCACCGCGGCCACGACGAACGGGCGGGCAGCGGCCCGGCAACCGCCGCGCAGCAGACCCCGCCCCACCGGCCCGGCAGCGGCACTCCGGCCGGACGGCCCACCCGGTTCGCCGCCTCGACGAGCCCCCCAGCGACCGCTACCACGACGAACTGCCACCGAGGCAGCACCCCGGCAACCACCACCCACCGGCCCCGCACCACCACCCCGGCAGCGGCACTCCGACCGGACTGTCCACCCAGCTCGCCGCCTCGACGAGCGCCCGGGCGACCGCGGGTACGGTCCGGCGGCCGTCCGGGACGGCCGCCGGACGACGACGGCCGGTGTCCGGCTCGCCGGGTACCGGGGCACGCGCCGTGGCGAGGCGGCAGCGGCCGGCCGGAGGGGCCGTGGGTGCGGGGCCCGGTGCGGAGTGCCGTGTCCTGCGGCCGGCGTACCCGGCCCCGCGTAGGCCCCGCGTACCCGTGTCGCTACGCCGTGAGGCGGGTGAGGGCTTCCTCGATCGAGAGCTCCTCGCGCTCGCCGGTGCGGCGGTCCTTCAGCTCGACGACGCCCTCGCCCGCGCGGCGGCCGACGACCAGGATCTGCGGGACGCCGATGAGCTCGGAGTCGGTGAACTTCACACCCGGGGAGACACCGGCCCGGTCGTCGACCAGGACGCGGACGCCCGCCGCGGCGAGCTTCTGGGAGACCTCAAGGGCGACCTCGGTCTGCAGGGCCTTGCCGGCGGCGACCACGTGCACGTCGGCCGGGGCGACCTCCTTGGCCCAGATCAGGCCCTTGTCGTCGGCGTGCTGCTCGGCGAGGGCCGCGACCGCGCGGGACACGCCGATGCCGTAGGAGCCCATGGTGACGCGGACCGGCTTGCCGTTCTGGCCGAGGACGTCGAGCTTGAGGGCGTCGGCGTACTTACGGCCGAGCTGGAAGATGTGGCCGATCTCGATGGCCCGGTCCAGCTTGAGGCCGGTGCCGCACTTGGGGCAGGGGTCGCCGTCCTGCACGACCACGACGTCGACGTACGCGTCGACCTCGAAGTCGCGGCCGGCGACCACGTTCTTCGCGTGCGTGTTCTCCTTGTTGGCGCCGGTGATCCAGGCCGTTCCGGGCGCCACGCGCGGGTCGGCGATGTACTTCACCTTGCCCAGGCCCTGCGGACCGACGTAGCCGCGGACCAGGTCGGGCCGGCCCACGAAGTCCTCGGCGGTGACCAGTTCGACGGCGGCCGGGGCGAAGTGCGCCTCGACCTTGCCCAGGTCCACCTCGCGGTCGCCGGGGACGCCGACGGCGACGATCTCCCCGTCGACCTTGACGAGCAGGTTCTTCAGCGTGGCGGAGGCCGGCACACCGAGGGAGGCGGCGAGGGTCTCGATGGTCGGGGTGTCCGGGGTGGGGATCTCCTCGGCCGCGGGCACGGCGGAGCCGTCGACCGGCGCCAGCTCGTACGCGATCGCCTCGGTGTTGGCGGCGAAGTCGCAGTTCGGGCAGTCGGCGAAGGTGTCCTCGCCGGCGGCGGCCGGGGCGAGGAACTCCTCGGACTTGGAGCCGCCCATCGCGCCCGCGGTCGCGGCGCAGATCCGGTAGTCCAGGCCGAGGCGGTCGAAGATCCGCTGGTAGGCCTGGCGGTGCAGGGCGTAGGACTCGGCGAGGCCCTCGTCGGCGAGGTCGAAGGAGTAGGAGTCCTTCATCAGGAACTCGCGCCCGCGCAGGATGCCCGCGCGGGGCCGGGCCTCGTCGCGGAACTTGGTCTGGATCTGGTAGAGGATGACCGGCAGGTCCTTGTAGGAGGTCGCCTGGTCCTTCACCAGCAGCGTGAAGATCTCCTCGTGGGTCGGCCCGAGGAGGTAGTCGCCGCCCTTGCGGTCCTTGAGGCGGAACAGCTCGGCGCCGTACTCGTCCCAGCGGCCGGTGGCCTCGTACGGCTCGCGGGGCAGCAGGGCGGGCAGCAGTACCTCCTGGGCGCCGATGGCGTCCATCTCCTCGCGGACGATCCGCTCCACGTTGGCGAGGACCTTCTTGCCGAGCGGCAGCCAGGTCCAGATCCCGGCGGCGGTGCGCCGTACGTAGCCCGCGCGGACCAGCAGCTTGTGGCTCAGGACCTCGGCGTCCGCCGGGTCGTCGCGCAGCGTCTTCGCCAACAACTGGGACATGCGCTGGACCGGTGCGTTGGCCATGGTTCTCGTACTCCTGCCGATGGTGGCCCCCTGCCCGGGCGGGGCCGGGAGTGGGGGAAGCTGATGGCTAGGAGGTTAGCCGGGCTTGCCGCGCCGGTGGAAATCGGTTAAAGCCGACCCCGCGCCTGTTCCGGACGGCGGCGCAGCGGCAGCGGGGCGCCCATCACGGCGTACGGTTTCGGCGCGCTGGGGAAGAGCACCTGGCGGGCGAGGTCCTCGTAGCCCAGGGAGTGGTAGAGGCCGCGGGCCGGGCTGTCGGTGTCGATCGCGGAGAGGATCGAGCGGGGCTCGCTCGCGCTGTCGGTGATGGTGGTGATCAGGTCCCGTCCGATGCCGCGGTTCTGGTGGCCCGGGTGGACATGCAGTTCGGTGATCACGAAGGAGTCGTCGAGCCAGTCGTCGTGGCCGCGGGCGCGCAGATAGGGCTGGACGACGGTGGACCACCAGTGGGTGCGGTCGTTGGGCATGCCGTAGACGAATCCGACGAGCCGGCCGTCGGTCGCGGTGGCGCCGAGCGCGCGTGCCCCCCGGCAGGTCATGTGGCGCAGCACGATCTGCCGGCGCACGGCCACCTCGTCGGCGCCGAGGCCGAAGGCGACGGCCTGCACGGCGAGCGCCTCGTCGACGTGGGCCGCCAGGTCGAGGGGGCCGATCACGACGTCGTCGCCGCGGCGGTGTCCGTGATCGGGGAAGTGCGCCATGCCCGGAGACTACAGGGCGTGCACGGGGCGCTGAACAGCCCGGCGAGGCGCAGGTCAGAACAGCACGCTCATGAACGCGCCGACCTCGCGGAAGCCCGCCTTCAGGTAGGTGCGCCGGGCCGCGGTGTTGAAGTCGTTCACGTACAGGCTGACCACCGGGGCCACGTCGGCCAGCGCGTACCGCAGGACCGCGGCCATGCCGGGGACCGCCAGACCGCGGCCGCGGTACTCGGGGGCCACCCATACGCCCTGGATCTGGCAGGCCTCGGGGGTCGCGGCGCCGATCTCGGCCTTGAACATCACCTTGCCGTGCTCGTCGAGGCGGGCGAAGGAGCGTCCTGAGCCGACGAGTTCGGCGACCCGGGCCTGGTAGAGCAGGCCGCCGTCACCGGCGAGCGGGGAGACCCCGACCTCCTCGGTGAACATCGCCACGCAGGCCGGCATGATCGTCTCCATCTCGTCCTTGCGGATGCGGCGGACGTAGGGATCGGGGGCGATGCCGGCGGGCACGCGGTCGGTGACCATGAGCGGCTGGTGGGCACGGATCTCGCGGGCGGGGCCCCAGCCGGGTTCCAGGAGCCGCCAGAGCTGGGCGGTGGGTTCGACCGGTCCGACGATGGAGGAGCAGCGGCGGCCGGCCCGGCGGGCGCGGTCCGCGAAGGCCCGGACGGCCCTGGGGGTGGCGCAGATCGGGACGAGGTTGGCGCCCGCGTAGCACAGGGACGTCAATATGCCGTTCTCGTACCAGCCCCACATCTCGCCGCCGAGCCGCCACGGGTCGAGTCCGGCGACCTGTACGCGGGACGCCACGAAGGCGTTCGCGACCGGCTCGCGGCCGAGGACCGCGAGCGCGGCGTCGAGGTCGCTCGGTCCGAGGACCGTGGTGGTCGTCTGGGTCAACACGTCGGCGGGGCCTCACCACGAGGATCTACTGGTTCCCGCACTGTACCTGCCAGGAACGGGGGACGCCGCCCGGCGGTGAACAGCGCCGGACGGCGTCCCCCTGCCCGTGGAGGCTGCCGCCTCCTACGCGGACCGGTCGTCCTTGACACGCGTCACCAACTGGGTGGGGTTGACGAAGCGCAGCGCGACGACCAGCAGCACGAGCATCGACAGGGTGTACATCACGGCCATCGCGTCGATGGACTGCTGGGTGCGGATACCGGCCGAGAACACGGCGTAGTAGAGCGCCACGACGAGGGTCTGGCTGTCAGGGCCAGCGGTGAGGAAGGTGAGTTCGAACATGCCGACCGTGCGGACCAGGACCAGTACGGAGGCGGCGAGGATGCCGGGCACCAGCAGCGGCGCGAGGACGCGCAGCAGGACGGAGCCGGTCCGGGCCCCGCACATCCGGGCGGCCGCCTCGATCCTGGGGTCGATCTGCTCGATGAACGGGGTCATCGTCAGGACGACGAACGGCACCGACGGTACGAGGTTCGCCAGCACCACCCCGGTCAGGGTCCCGGCGAGCTGGAACTTGTACAGGACGGTGGCCAGCGGGATGCCGTAGGTGAGGGGCGGCACCAGGATCGGCAGCACGAACAGCAGCAGCACGGCCTTCTTGCCGGGGAAGTCCCGCCGGGCCAGGGCGTAGGCGGCCGGCACCCCGATCACCACGGACAGGACGACGACGAGCACGGAGACCAGCGCCGTCGTCCAGAAGACCTGGCCGAGCTGGAACTCCCGCCAGGCGGAGCCGTACCACTTCGTCGTCCAGCCCTGCGGCAGCCAGCTGGTGAACCAGCGGGTGCCCAGGGAGTCGACGAGCGGGACGCCGATGACTCCGGCGAGCTGGAGGAAGAAGAACCCGAACACGACGGCGGCGATCCAGGTGCCGGGCCGGATCCGGCGCCACCGGGGCCGGGTGGCCGGGTCCGTGACGGCGCCCGCCGCGGGGGCCTGGACGAGGTCGGCCATCAGCCCTTGCCTCCCGTCGCCCCTCGGTACAGCAGCGACCGCCAGGCGAGCACCAGGACGACGACCGCGAGCATCACCGCGGCCATGATCATGGCGATGGCGGAACCGAGGGAGTAGTCGAATTTCTGGAACGCCGCCTGGTACGCCTCGATCGAGATGACGTGCGTGGACTTGCGTGGGTCACCGACCAGTTGGGCGGACGGGAACACCGCGAACGCCAGGACGAACGACAGGCAGAAGGTGATGGCGAGACCCGGCGCGAGCAGGGGCAGGAGCACGTACCGCAGCCGTCTGCGCCAGTCCGCGCCGAGCGTCGCCGCGGCCTGCTCCAGGCTGGGGTCGATGCCGGTCAGGTACGACAGCGTCAGCAGGTAGGAGAAGGGGAACCCGGTGATGATCAACGAGGCAAGCACGCCCCAGTAGTTGTGCACGAGGGCGAGCGGCTCGTCGATGATGCCGAGCCCCAGCAGGGCCTTGTTGAACCAGCCGTTGGGGCCGAGGTAGCCGAGCAGGCCCTGCGCGGTGAGGACCGTGCCGAGGGTGATCGGCATGACCAGCAGCGTGGTGATCAGCCGGCGGCCGCGGAACGCGCCGCGGGTGCGGAACGCGACCGGTACGGCGGCAAGGCAGTTGATCAGCGCGGCGGGCACGGCGAGCCCGAGTGTGATCCACAGGGTCTCGCGCAGGTACGGATCGCTGAAGAAGAGGCGGTAGTTGGCGAACGGCCCTCCGCCCTGGGCGGGCTGGAAGGACAGTCCGAGACCGTAGAAGAACGGGTAGCAGAACAGCACGGCGAGGAAGAGCACGCCCGGGACCGCGAGGAGCAGCAGCCGGTCGATCCCGCGCTCGGCGAGGCGGTGGCGCAGCGCGGGCCGGGCGGCGGGCGGTTCGGGGGGCGCGGGCGGTGGCGCGGCGCGGGTGTCGGTGGCGCTCATGTGGCCACCTGCTTCGGGGTGTCCCGCGCCTTCTGCTGCTCGTGCGCGGCGGGCGCCGCGTCCTCGTCCGCCGGTGCGGCCGCCGGGTTCCGCCGCTCGTGGGAGTCGGGGCCGGTCTCGGGGGCGGACGGTCCGTCCTCGGCACCGGGGTCGTGGGACGGCCCGTCACCGAGGTCGCTCGGCTGTCCGTCGCCGTCGTCGGCGGCGAAGACGAGGACCCGGTCGGGCGGTGCGACGAGCCGTACCGAGTCGTCGGGCGCGAGCCGCTTCCCGGTGCGGAAGTGAACCCGGCGCCCGTCGGTCAGCCGTGCCTGTACGGCGAGTTCGCGTCCGTGGTACTCGACGACCTCGACCGTCGCGGGCAGTCCGGAGGTGCCGTCGGGGGCTTCGTCCCCGGTCACCGCGTCCAGATCCTCGGGGCGGATGGCCGCCGTGACCCGGCCGCCGGCGGCGGCGCCGTCACGGTCGAGCCCGACGAGCGGGCTGCCCGCGATGTCGACCACCACATGGGGGCCGCGGGTGCCGGTGACGGTGGCGTCGAGCAGGGTGCGGTAGCCCATGAAGGAGGCGACGTAGCGGTTGGCCGGGCGGCTGTAGACCTCCTCCGGGGTGCCGATCTGCTGGGTGCGGCCGTCGCGCAGCACGACGAGCCGGTCCGCCAGGGAGAGGGCCTCCTCCTGGTCGTGCGTGACGTACACGGTGGTCAGTCCGAGCCGCTGGTGCAGGCGGCGGATCTCCGCCCGCATCTCCAGGCGCAGTGCGGCGTCGAGGTTGGACAGCGGTTCGTCCATGAGCACCAGCCGCGGTTCCAGGACGATGGCGCGGGCGATGGCGACCCGCTGCTGCTGGCCGCCGGAGAGCTGGCCGGGCCGCTTGTGAGCGTGGGCGGTCAACTGCACCATGTCCAGGGCCCTGCCGACCCGTTCGGCGGCCTCGGCCTTGGGGACCTTCGCCATCTTCAGGCCGAAGCCGACGTTGTTCCTGACGGTCATGTGCGGGAACAGGGCGTAGTTCTGGAAGACCATCCCGAACCCGCGACGTTCCGGGGCGAGTTGGTCGATGCGTTCGTCGTCGAGGAAGATCCGGCCGCCGGTCAGCGGCAGCAGTCCGGCCAGGCAGTTGAGGGCAGTGGACTTTCCGCATCCGGAGGGACCGAGCAGCGCCACGAACTCGCCGCCCGAGATCTCCAGGTCGAGTCCCCGCAGCGCCTGGTGCCCGCCGAAGCTGCGGGCGACTCCGTCCAGGCGCAGGGTCGAGATACGGGCCCCCGTCACTGGCCGGCCACCTGGCGGTTCCACAGGTCGAACGCCTTGACCTGCGCCTGCGCGGACAGCGACGGCTTCTTCGGGAACTGGTCGATCCAGGTGTCGAACTCGGGGACGCCGTACTCCTTGACGACCTGCTGGGACTTGGCGGGCGCCATCGACAGGGGGACGTCCTTGACGGCGGGGCCCGGGTAGAAGTAGCCGTCGTCGTAGGCCTTCGCCTGCTGCTCGGGGGTGAGCATCCAGTGGAGCAGGTTGAGCACCGCGGACATCTTGTCGGCGCTGACGCCGTTGGGGACCACGGCGTACTGGGCGTCGGTCACCCAGGTCATGTTGTCGAAGTGGCCGGCCTTCATCTTCTTGGGCACGGTGCCGAGCGCACGCGGGTTGATGTACCAGCCCGTGGTGCTCATGATCATGTCAACCTGACCGGTGGCCAGGTTCTTCATCGTCTCGGACGTGCCCGAGGCGTACACGTCGACGTACTTGTCGAGCTCCTTCAGGTACGCCCACGTCTTGTCCCACCCCTTCTCGGGATCGGACGGGTCCTTGTCGCCGAGGAGGTACGGCAGCCCCATCAGCCAGGTGCGGCCGGGACCCGAGTTGGCCGGGTCGGCGTACTGGAAGCGCTTGGGGTGCGCCTTGGCCCAGTCCAGGAGTTCCTGCGGGCTCTTCGGCGGGTTCGGCACCTTGGCCGGGTCGTACTCGAACAGCGGCCCCGACGGGTAGTACACGACGGCCGTTCCCTTGCCCTGCGCCAGCTTCGCCATCTCCGCGGCCGGCGGCAGGTAGTCCGGGTTGCCGATGGCGTCCTGGTGCGTGGACATGTCCGCCCAGAGGTCCTGCTCCAGACCAGCGGCGAGGCCGTCGGTCCCGGTGAGCACCATGTCGATCTGGACCCGGCCGGCCTGCTGCTGCGCCTTGATCTTGCCCGCGAGTTCCGGAGCCGGCGCCTTGGAGTACGAGACCTTGCTGACGATCTCCGGGTGCGTCTTCCGGAACTCGTCGATCATGCCCTGGGTGAGCTGGAGGTTCCCCGCGACGTCCAGGATCTCCAGCGAGACCGGCTTGCTGGGCTTGTCCGGCACCTTCCGGGTGGACTGCCCCTTGTCCCCCGACGACTGACTGCTCGGCGCGCCGCATCCGACCACCGTGACCGCGAGCAACAAGCCGGCGGCGACGAGGCGCTGAACGGACGGCATACGAAGACTGGCTCTGTGGACGGTGCGGGACACAGCAACTCCCTGCGGGCGTCGGCCCGATGTCGTCAGCGACGGTGAGGAAACGCTTTCTCGGCCTTGTGCCCGAACAAAATCCTGCCCGCCATCGGATCTGTCAAGAAGGTGCGCCGGTCGAAAAACGGATGTGCAGGTCAACGGGGATGGACTCGCACTCGATGTCGTCCTCGCCGGCCATCAGCCGCAGCAGCGCCGCACCGGCCGCCTGCCCCAGCCGTCCCCGGGGAATCGCTACCGTGGTCAGTGGCGGCGCCGAGAAGCGCGCCATGTCGATCTCGTCGAACCCGGTCAGCGACACGTCGCCCGGCACCCGCACACCGAGCTCGGCGAACCGCGCGAGCAGACCGAGCGCCACGAAGTCGTTGTAGGCCATCACGGCAGTCGCGCCGGTGCCGAGGGCGGCGTCGGCCGCCGCGTACCCGTCGTCGGCGGTGGAGCCGCCGTCGACCGTGCGCACACGCAGCCCGAAGTCCTCGGCGGCGGCGAGGGCGCGCACCCGCTCGTGATGGGCCCAGGCGCGTCCGGGCCCGGCGACGTAGACGACGTCCCGGTGCCCGAGCTGGGCGAGGTGACCGCAGAGGGCGAGGACACCGCGGAAGAAGTCGACGGTGATCGCCCGCAGCCCCAGGCCCGGCTCCTGCCGGTTGGTGACCAGGACCGGGGTGTCGCGGCCGGTCAGCGCGACGAGGTCGGCGCGCGGCATGCGCGGAGAGCAGAGCAGCAGGCCGTCGGCGTACCGGACGAGGTCCTCGGCCAGTTCCCGTTCGGCGGCTGGGTCCTCGTTGGAGTCCATGACCAGGACGCGGGACCCACTGGATCTGGCCACCGCGGAGAGGGCCTTGATGATGTCGTGGAAGTACTGGTTCGCCAGGTCCGGGACGAGCACCCCGAGCGTGCCGGACCGCCCCCGGGCCAGGCCCTGCGCGGCGGCGTTCGGGCGGTAGCCCAGCTCCGCGACGGCCTCGCGGACCCGGTCGGCGAGGTCAGGGGCGACGGTGCCGACCTGGTTGATCACCCGCGAGACGGTCGACACCGAGGCGCCGGAGGCACGGGCCACGTCGGCGATGGTGACGCGTTTCTGCCCCCGGCCGGAGGACCGTCTCGCGGCCCCCTCGCCACCGTTTCCGGCGCGCTCCCCGGTGCGCCGCGCTGTGGTCATCGCATCCCCCCTGGAGTCGTCCGGCGCCGAGATAGCGATTTCTCAGCCTGCTCGTCAGCAAGTTAGCAGTCACAGGCGAGCGGGAAGAGGGCGTGGACGGCGGCGAGGGGCGAACCGTCGCAACATTTCGCTGGAAACGCTTCCCGGAGGCGTACGCCTTCCGGAAAGCAGGAAGCCCCGCCCTTCAGGGGGCGGGGCTTCGGTGTGGCGCGGCGGGGGCTGTCGCCGTCCCGCGGTCAGCCGCTGACCGAGATCTCCGGCTCGCCCGAGGCGACGCCGTCCTGCTCCATCTGCTCGGCGAGTTTCATGGCCTCCTCGATCAGGGTCTCCACGATCTTCGACTCCGGAACGGTCTTGATGACCTGCCCCTTCACGAAGATCTGCCCCTTGCCGTTGCCGGAGGCCACCCCCAGATCGGCCTCACGGGCCTCACCGGGACCGTTCACGACGCAGCCCATCACCGCGACACGCAGCGGCACCTCCATACCGGTCAGACCGGCCGTGACCTCCTCCGCCAGCTTGTACACGTCCACCTGCGCACGACCGCAGGACGGGCACGACACGATCTCCAGACCGCGCTGACGCAGATTCAGCGACTCCAGGATCTGGATACCGACCTTGATCTCCTCGACCGGCGGCGCGGACAGCGACACCCGGATGGTGTCCCCGATCCCCTGGGACAGCAGCGCCCCGAAGGCCACGGCCGACTTGATCGTGCCCTGGAAAGCCGGACCGGCCTCCGTCACACCCAGGTGGAGGGGGTAGTCGCACTGCTCGGCGAGCTGCCGGTAGGCCTCGATCATCACCACCGGGTCGTTGTGCTTGACCGAGATCTTGATGTCCCGGAAGTCGTGCTCCTCGAACAGCGACGCCTCCCACAGCGCCGACTCCACCAGCGCCTCCGGGGTCGCCTTCCCGTACTTCTGCAGCAGCCGCCGGTCCAGCGAACCCGCGTTCACCCCGATCCGGATCGGCGTCCCGTGGTCCTTCGCCGCCCTCGC
>NZ_JBIVJN010000032.1:0-39171 GCF_044750345.1 Streptomyces sp. NPDC088817 | reverse complement strand
TCGCACCAGCCCTGTCCGGCAGAACGGAAGAGGAGTCTGCCAAACACCAGCCTCCCGACCAAACAACCCACAGCTAAGTAGCGACACGCTACTAGAGCCGAAAGAGTAGCCGCGGGCCGTGGGAGTCCCCTGGGACATTTTTGGGACTTCCGGTTGCATCAACGGGCACGACCGTGAAACAGCCGAAAGGCCATTCGCGCAGGTCACGTGCTCTAAGATCGGCCATCGCTGCAGGTCAGGGCGCTGCCTGGTCTCTTCCCGGACTTGATACGACGATGCCGCCGCACCCCGTCTGACCTGCTACTCAGCGGGCCAGGGAGGGGTGCGGCGGCATGTCCGGGACTTTTCTCGGACTTTGGGCCCGCGGTGGGCTACGAGCCACTCTCCAGAGGCTCTGCCGACCGGCTGCGGCTATGCGAAGATCGCGTCGATGGCGGCGCTGCCTCGTGCGCAACGATCGATTCGCCAGCCTCCAGGGAACCGGTGAGGATCAGAGGGCGTCGCCGGGCACGTACGTCCCCCAGACCTCCCGCAGCGCGTTGCAGACCTCGCCGACGGTGGCGTACGCGGCCAAGGCGTCTTTCATGGGGTGAAGCAGGTTGTCCTCGCCCTCGGCGGTCTCCTGCAGCCTGGCCAGTGCGCTGTCGACGCGCGTCTGGTCACGCCATGCCCGCAGCTTGGCGAGGCGTTCGGCCTGCTGGGCCTCGATGGCCGGGTCGACGCGCAGCGGCTCGTAGGGGTCCTCCTCGTCGAGCTGGAAGCGGTTGACGCCGACGACGACGCGCTCGCCGCTGTCGGTCTCCTGCGCGATGCGGTAGGCGTTGCGCTCGATCTCGTTCTTCTGGAAGCCGTGCTCGATCGCGTTGACCGCGCCGCCGAGGTCCTCGACCTTGCCCATCAGCTCCAGCGCAGCCGCCTCGACCTCGTCGGTCATCTTCTCGATGACGTAGGAGCCGGCGAACGGGTCGACCGTCGCCGTGGCGTCCGTCTCGTAGGCGAGGACCTGCTGGGTACGCAGGGCCAGACGTGCGGACTTGTCCGTGGGCAGCGCGATCGCCTCGTCGAAGGAGTTGGTGTGTAGCGACTGCGTGCCGCCGAGGACCGCCGCGAGGCCCTGGACCGCAACCCGGACCAGGTTGACCTCCGGCTGCTGCGCCGTGAGCTGCACGCCCGCCGTCTGCGTGTGGAACCGCAGCATCATCGACTTCGGGTTCCTCGCCCCGAACTCCTCCTTCATCACCCGCGCCCAGATCCGGCGCGCGGCACGGAACTTGGCGACCTCCTCCAGGATCGTGGTCCGGGCGACGAAGAAGAAGGACAGCCGGGGCGCGAAGTCGTCGACGTCCATGCCGGCCGCGACGGCCGTGCGCACGTACTCGATGCCGTCGGCGAGCGTGAACGCGATCTCCTGCGCGGGCGACGCGCCGGCCTCGGCCATGTGGTAGCCGGAGATCGAGATCGTGTTCCACTTCGGGATCTCGGCCTTGCAGTACTTGAAGATGTCGGCGATCAGCCGCAGCGACGGCTTGGGCGGGAAGATGTACGTCCCGCGCGCGATGTACTCCTTCAGCACGTCGTTCTGGATCGTGCCGGTCAGCTTGTCCGCGCTGACGCCCTGCTCCTCGGCGACGAGTTGGTACAGCAGGAGCAGCAGGGCGGCGGGCGCATTGATCGTCATCGACGTGGACACCTTGTCCAGCGGGATGCCGCCGAACAGCACCCGCATGTCGTCGATCGAGTCGATCGCCACGCCCACCTTGCCGACCTCGCCGTGCGCGATCGGCGCGTCGGAGTCGTGGCCCATCTGGGTGGGCAGGTCGAAGGCGACCGACAGACCCATCGTGCCGTTGGCGATCAGCTGCTTGTAGCGGACGTTGGACTCCACCGCCGTACCGAAACCGGCGTACTGGCGCATCGTCCACGGCCGGCCCGTGTACATGCTCGGGTACACGCCGCGAGTGAACGGATACGCGCCCGGCTCGCCCAGCTTCCCGGCCGGGTCCCAGTCCGCCAGAGCCTCCGGCCCGTAGACCGGCTCGACGGGCACACCCGATTCGTTGGTTCTCCTGCTGTGTGCCATTGCTCCCTCTCCCCCGGACTCCAGGCCTCAGCCGGCAGCCCGGCGTACCGTCCCGAAGGTCTCCTCGGCGAGCAGAAGGGCGCCGTACAGGGAGGACCGTCCGCCCAGGACGGCGGGGCGGACCGGAGGCGGTGCGACACCGGGCCGGGTCAGTTCCTTCACGTGCGCGGCGACCGCGTCCACGAGACCCGGCGCGCCCGCGGCGAACCCGCCGCCCACCAGAACCAGGTCGGGGTGCGCCAACTCGCAGACACCGACCACGACACGGGCCACAGCGGCCGCGTTCTCCTCCAGTGCCGTCACGGCCCACGCCGCACCGGCGCCGGCCGCCTCGACCAGGTCCGGGAAGGTGACCTCCCGGCCCCGCAGCTCGGCGGCACGCCGCAGGGTGGCCGGTCCCGACGCGACCGCTTGCGCGCAGCCCCGGCGTCCGCAGTCGCACCGCGGTCCGGCGCGGTCGATGACGAGATGCCCGATCTCGAAGGAGCCGCGGGCCGGTCCCGGCCACGAACGTCCCGCGAAGACCAGTCCGCCTCCGATGCCCGTACCCACCCCGAGGTACAGCAGGTTGGCGCAGTCCGCCTCCCGGGCCTCGGCCAGCGCGGCGAGGTCGCCGTCGTCGGCGCAGGCCACGGGGGTGTCCGGGAGGATGCCTGCCAGGGCGGCCCTCAGGTCGAGGCCCACCCAGCTCGGCCGTCCCGGCCAGGTCAGCACCGTACCGCCCGCGTCGCAGACGGCCGGTACGGCCACCCCGACGCCGCCGAGCGGTGAGGGGTGACGCCGCAGCAGCGCCCGGACCCGCTCGGCGAGCAGTTCCAGGTCCCCCGCGGCATCGCTCGACGCGGACCAGAGGAAGGTGTCCTCCGCTGTGCCGCCGCTTCCCGTGTGATCGTGGACGCGCAGGGCGACCTTCGTCCCTCCGACGTCGATCCCGAGGTAACTGATGCCTCTGTCCCTTCCGCCGGGTCAGCTGCCCACGCTCTGCGCGTGGTGGAACACGTTGGTGGGGTCGTACGACGTCTTGACCTTGAGCAGCCTGGCGTAGTTGTCCCCGTAGTACGCCCGCTGCCAGTCGGTGAGGCGGGGGTCGGGAAAGTTAATGTACGCCTCGCCCGTGGACGCCGGCTCCAGCGTGCGGAATCCCCGGTCCACCCAGTCGACCAGGGCGGCTTCCTCGTCCGCGGGCAGCGTCGGGGACTGGGTCATCGCGGCGAATCCGGTCATGAACTGGGCGGTGCGGTGCCAGTACGCAGTCTCGGTCCGGCTCGCCTCGTTCGCCTTGCCGCCGGTCGCGGTGAAGCTGAGGAAGCGGGTCTGCCCGGCCTGCCGGTCCTGGTCGTAGGAGGCCAGCGCGTCCGCCAGGATCGTTCCGGTCACCGGGCGGTCGAAGATCCGGGTCCGTTCGCGCAGCAGGCCGTTGCGGGGCAGCTTGGCATCCGGGTTCTGGCCGACGAGGTGGCACTCGCGCGTGGTGCTCTGCGCGCAGCCGTACACCCGGTGCATCACATCGCCGTACGAGAGTTCGGCGACCACCTTGCTGACCGGCTGGGTGCCGGCCTGCGCGGCCATCTCGGCGAGCTGGGCCTCCAGTGCGCTCTGCCGGCCCCAGTAGGCGCCCGTGAGCATGATCGTCGGTGTGTTGCCCGAGGCGGCGTCGGGCAGTGCCACGAGGAGGGAGGAACCGAGATCGTACGGGCTGGACACGCTCCATTCCTGCCACGTCTCCAGCACCTCCTGGGCCTTGTCCCAGGGCCATACGGTGTCGAAGTACACGCCGCGCGGCTGGTCGATCGGGCGGACCTCGAAGTCGAGGACGATGCCGAAGTTGCCGCCGCCGCCACCGCGCAGCGCCCAGAACAGCTCGGGCCGTTCGGTGGCGGAGGTGCGCACCAGACGGCCGTCGGCAAGCATGACCGTCGCGGAGACGAGCCGGTCGGAGCCGGTGCCGTACTTGCGCGTCTGGTGTCCGATGCCGCCGCCGGAGAGGAAACCGCCGGGGCACACGGTCGGGCAGGTGCCGGTCACGATCTGGCGGTTGTACGGCTGCAGCGCGGCGAGGGCGTCGATGGCCTTCACCCCGGGGCCGACGTGCACGGTCGTGCTGCCGACGCGGACCTGGTCGAACTGTGACAGGTCGATGACGAGTCCCTCGCCCGTCGACCAGCCGGCGAGGTTGTGGCCGCCGCTGCGTGTGCGCACCTCCACGCCGTAGTCCTGCGCGAACCGCAGACACGTGCGCACGTCCTCGGCCGTCCGGCAGAAGGCCACGCCCTCAGGATTCACGGCGCTGTACTCGCCGAGATACACCAGCTTGGCATTCGCGTAATTCGCGTCGGAAGGACGGACCAGCTCACCGGTGAGCGCGGACCGCAGCACATCCCACTTGTCGCCCGACAGCGTTTTCGGAACCGCGGAGGCGAAAGTCGCGGAAGACACGGCTCCGGTGGTGGCGGCCACGGCTATTCCACTCGCGGCTTTGAGAACGGTTCTCCTGCTCGGCATATTCTCCATCCCTTCGATCCACCGGAACCATAAGGAGAATGGATCTTCAGCGGTAACCCCTAACAACCCCCTGGAACGGCAGGCGGATTAGGGGTTGTCGGCCCATACGGACCGTGCGACGTTGGCCCTGATGTGATCACTCCCGGGAGGACTCGCACATGACTCTCTCAGCTGCCGAATCGGACCAGTGGATACGCCGCTACAATCCGGCGCCGGAAAGCCGCCTGGGCCTGGTCTGCTTTCCGCACGCCGGAGGTTCGGCACCGTACTACTCCCCGGTGTCCGCCGCGCTCGCCCCTGCCTACGAGGTCACGGCCGTGCAGTACCCGGGGCGCCAGGAACGCCGGCACACCCCCTGCATCGACGACATCGGTGAACTGGCCCGGCAGGCCCACGCCGCCCTGGCAGACGCCGGGATCGTCGGGCCGGGCCGGCCGGTGGCGCTCTTCGGACACAGCATGGGCGCGGTCGTGGCGTTCGAGGTGGCCCGTCTGATGGAACGGGACGGGGCGGGCCCGCTGGTCCTATTCGCGTCGGGGCGCCGCGCCCCGAGCCGCTTCCGGGAGGAGAGCGTCCACCTGCGCGACGACGACGGCATCATCGCGGACATCCGCGCCCTGGGCGGCACCGACTCCCGGATCCTCCAGGACCGGGAGCTGCTCGAGATGGTGCTGCCGACACTGCGCAGCGACTACCGCGCCGTGGAGCGCTACTGGCGCGGCACGGACGTCCGGATCGGGGCGCCGATCGCCGTTCTCGTCGGGGACAGCGATCCGCACACCACACCGGAGGAGGCGCTCGCCTGGCGTGACCACACCTCGGGCGGCTGCGAGGTGCACACCTTCCCCGGCGGCCACTTCTATCTGGAGGACCGGCAGCAGGAGGTCCTCGCGACCGTCACCGAAGTCCTGGCAGGCCTGCGTCCCTGACCTGGGCGAGGCCGGCCGGCGGCGACGGCGGGACCGCCGGGGCCTGCCTGTCCAGGGCGTCGAGGGCCACGCGGATCGCCGTGTCCAGCTGCGGGTCGGTTCCGGCGGCGGCGTCCTGCGGGGCGAGGACGACCTCGATGTCGGGCTCCACGCCGTGGTTCTCCACGCCCCACCCGCCTCGCTCCAGCCAGTAGCCTCCGCGCGGCTGGACGAGGCCGGTGCCGTCCACGAGGGCATAGCCGGTCTCCATCCCCAGGACCCCGCCCCAGGTGCGGGTCCCGACGACCGGGCCGAGGCCGAGCTCCTGCACCGCCGCGACCGCACAGTCGCCGTCGGAGCCGGTGAGCTGGTCCGCCAGGAACACCAGCGGGCCGCGCCGGGCCGACACCGGGTAGGTCTCGGGCCGCGATCCGCGCCGCAGGTGCCAGCCGAGAACGCGCCGGGCGAGGCGTTCGACCACGAGGTGGGAGAGGTGACCGCCGGCGTTCTCCCGGAAGTCCACCACGACGGCGTCGTGGCCCATCTCCGCCCGCAGGTCACGGTGGAGCTGCGCCCAGCCGTTCGCGGACATGTCGGGGACGTGGAGGTAGCCCAGCCTACCGCCGCCGCGGCGCCGTACATGGGCGCGGCGCCCGGTGACCAGGTCCTGGTAGCGCAGGGCGGTCTCCGCGGCGAGGGGCACGACGGTCACCGCGCGGGTGGGCCCGCCGGCCGCGGGCCGCACAGTCAGCTCCACCGGCCGGTTCGCCGTTCCCAGCAGCAGCGGGGCCGGTCCCGTGACGGGGTCGACCGGCTTCCCGTCGACGGCGAGCAGGGCGTCGCCCGGCCGGACCGCCACTCCGGGGGTGGCGAGGGGGGACCGAGCCGCGGGCACGGAGCTGTCGCCCGGCAGCACACGCGTCACCCGCCACACTCCCTCGGCGTCCGGGGTGAGGTCCGCGCCGAGCAGTCCCGGGCGTCCGGTGGCCGCCGCGGCGTCGGCGGGGGCGGCACCGGAGCGCTGGTACGGCACCGTCACATAAGCGTGGGAGCAGCGCAGTTCGCCGTGCACCTCCCAGAGCAGGTCCACGAACTCCTCGCGGCTGCCGAGACGGTCCAGGAGCGGCCGGTAGCGCTCCTGGACGTCCGTCCAGTGCACGCCGCCGAGATCGGGCCGCCAGAAGTTGTCCCGCATGATGCGGGCGTCCTCGTCGTACGCCTGCCGCCATTCGGACTGCGGGTGCACCACGACCCGCAGTGAGGAGAGGTCCACCGGCCGCTCGGCCGAGCCGTCGGCGGGCGCCCGGCTGACGAGGGCGGTGCCGTCGTGCAGCAGCAGGCGGGTGCCGTCCGGGCTGACGCGGTAGCCGCCGATGCCCTGCCGCAGCACCGAAAGCCGCCCGTGGCGCAGGTCCCAGTGCTCCAGCACGTCCGCGGGTGCGGGGCCGGGCACTCCGGCGCGCGCGTCGCCGAGTTCGCCGCGGCGTGCCCGGCGTATCCACAGCAGGCAGTCGTCCGCCGCGGCGAGGTCCGTGAGGACGCCGGCCTCGACGGGGAGCGGCACGACCCGGGCGGGCAGGCCGCGCAGTTCGACCGCGGTAGCCGTGGCCTTCCCGGCGGGGCGGTCGGGGCAGTCGTCGGTGAGGGCCAGCAGGTGGGGGCGGCCCGCCGCGACGACGGCGAGGTCGAGGGAGTGCGCCTGGTACTCGGGGTCGAACACCCGGTCGGAGAGGAACGCCAGATGCCGGCCGTCCCGGGTGAACACCGGCGCGTGGTCGCAGAACCGCATCTCGGTCGCCTCCCACACGGTGCCGGCCGCGGTGTCGGCGAGCCGGATCTGGCGCATGCGCTCGGGCCCAGGGTGGGACCAGGCCAGCCACCGCCCGTCCGGGGAGAACGCGAGGCCCGTGACTTCCTCGTGGCGGCTCCGGTCGACCTCCGTGGCCTTCTCCCGGTCCAGGTCGACGAGCAGCACCCGGCCGTCGTGCGACGCCAGCGCCGCATACCGGCCGTCGGCGGAGATCCGCAGTTCGAGGACGCGGCCGAGCGCTCCGACGGCCAGGGGCCGCGGGTCCTGCCCCGGCCGGCACCTCTCCAGGCGGTCCTCGCCGAAGGCGTCGGACACCCACACGACCTCTCCCCCGGGGCCGGCGAACCGAGGCAGCCGGCACCGCACCCCGGGCCGTTCCGAGAGCGCGCGGCGGGCGGACCCGTCGGGGGCCAGATGGTGGACGGTGCCGCGGATCTCCACAACGCAGTGGGCGCCCGAGGCGTCGAGGTCGTAGTCGCCCGTCCATTCCTCGGCGGCCACCCGGTACGGGAGCGTTCCCGCCCGCACTCCGGTGAGGCGTAAGTCGATCCGGTGGGCCTCGGCGTCCGGGGAGCAGCCCGGCAGGAGCCACAGGTCTCCGCCGCTGTGCAGCACGACGCGCCGGCCGTCGGTCGCGGCGCCCCGCGCGTAGAACGGGAGGCCGGGCGTGTGGCACCGCGGGTCGCGGCCGTCGGGCGTGCTGGACCACAGCCTGCCCCGGCCGTCCCCGTCGCCCAGGTAGGCGATCCGCCAGGTGCCGTCCTCTTCGTCCGCGACCCACAGCGGGCACTCGACGTTGCCCGGCCGTCCGCCGCCGGGCAGGCGCAGGGGCACCGGTGTGAACTCGCCGCCGTCGGTGGTGCCGCCGCGGTAGCCCTTCCAGTAGGCGGCCTCGCGCAGCATGGTCACGCTCTTGAGCAGCACCGCCCCGTTCGGTCCGAAGGCCACGTCGCCGACCGGCCCGAACGGCAGGCGCCGCGCGGGGCCGTCCGCCGGGGGCACCGCCCAGGCCCAGGTGTGGTGCGCGGAATGGGTGTGCTGCGCCGTCAAGACGACGACCTCGCCGCTGGGTGTCCATCCGGCGACGCGCGTGCTGCCGTGGCCGAAGTGGGTGAGCCGGCGCGGTTCTCCGCCCTCGACGGGCATCACGTACGCCTCGGGGACGCCGTCGCGGCTGGAGGTCCATGCCAGCAGGCGGCCGTCCGGGGAGATCCTGGGGGTGGCCACCCGTACGCGGTCGGCGGTCAGACGCCAGGCCCTGCCCCCCGCGGTGGTGGTTCCCCACACGTCGTCGTCGGCGACGAACACGATCAGGTCGCCGTGGAGGTGGGGATGCCGGAGGTAGGGCTGCGTGGACATGGATGTGCTCCTGACGGGGCTCGGTGGGGCGGTCAGCGCAGACGGTCGTCCAGCGAGGCGGTTCCCGGCAGCAGGTGGCCGACGAACGCGCACAGCGAGGAGCGCCGGTCGTCGTCGTCCGCGCCCAGCGCGTCGTCGACCGCCCGCGCGTCCATGCCGAGCACGATGCCGCAGGCGATGCCCATGCTCTGCGCCGCCAGGCTGACGTACTGCGAGGCCGCTCCGGATTCCGCGTGGGCGGCTCGGTAGGCGCGCGGCCCCAGGGTTTCCAGGGCCGGTCGCGGCCGCCAGGTGAACGCGACGAGGGCCGCCGCCTGGTCCACCGCGTAGTTCTGCATGGCGTAGTGCCGCTGGGTGAGCCCGTCCGCCGCGCCGGGGCCGGGGCCGGCCGCGGGGACGAGTCCGTGCCGCGCGCGGTCGTAGTGGTACGCGCCGGGCGCGAGACCGCGGACCCGGCGGGCCAGGACGGACAGGCCGGTGAGCCTGGGCAGGCCCGCGCTGTGCGGTCCGTCGGCACCGCTGCGCAGGATCACGGCCAGTTCCTCCATGCTCAGCGACCTGGAGGGGTCCATGCGGCCGAACGCCGAGCTGCGGCGCGACAGTACGTCCGCCAGGTCCCGGGCCGGGACGCAGGGCTCCGGCGGCAACGGCACGAACCCGGTGGCGCTGCCCGGGGAACGGTGGTCGGCGGGGGGACCGGACGGGACGGGGGCGGGGGCGGCGGTCGCCCGCCGTGCCGCGTCGGCCCGTGCGAAGGCGCGGGTCGGGCGCGACGCCTCGCCCGGCGGTCGGCGCACGGGCGGGCTCTGCGGTGCGGTGCCGGCGGATTCGGCGCGGCCGGCACCGCCCCAGGGCAGGGGGATGACGGCATGCACCGACTCCTGCCGGGGGTCCAGGCCGAGTACCCGGTTCAGGGCGGGTTCGTCGAACCAGAGGTGGTGCCGGTACGGCACGGCCCGCGCCCGGTGCAGGGCGCTCCAGGTGCCGAGCAGCGCGCCGAGGTCGTGCGTCGCCAAGTGGTAGGAGAGTTCGGCGTATTTGTAGGCGTTCTTCCACAGGCGCACGGTGCACAGCAGGAACCCGCCTTCGTGCCGGCCGGGGTCGTCGGGCAGGGCGGCGCGGATCGCCGGTGTCGGGTCACCGGTGGTCAGCCGTTCGAGGGCGTGCGGTCCGGAGGCGTAGTGCAGCACGCCGGGGGCGATGGGCAGCCCCGGGCCCGGCGCCCAGTACAGCTCCCAGGGGTAGGTGCCGCCTCCGGAGGGCGTTCCCCTGCCCCAGAGGGCGCTGGGGGCGCGGGCCCGCTGGGCCGCGTGTCCCGTCCAGTCGATCTGCCAGCGCCGGGAGAGCGTTCCGGCGGACAGGTGCAGCGCGCGGCTCAGCCAGGGGCCGTCGATGCCGGAGAGGTCCTCGCCGGGATGCCCGGCCGGGTCGCGCAGGGCCCGGCGTATGTCCCCCATGGGGGCGGCGCCGGCCGGGGGCAGCATGATCCGCGCGGCGGCCGGGTGGACGGTGTGGGGCGAGGGGCGGTCGCGTCCCACGGGTTCCAGCGAGGTGCCCATCCGGTCGCTCACCGTTTCGACGTAGCCGAGCACGTCCTCGACGGCGGCCCGTGCGCCGGGCGTACGGGGGGTCGGCAACGGTTGTCTCCTCACGTCCGTGCGGGCGTCACCTGACGTCACATGAAGGGGTGCGGGTGCCGGTGGACGGCGTCGGCGCGCACTGGGCCATCGGTGCGTGCCGCCCGGTGCCGCACCGTCCGCAGGCGCTCGCTGTGCAGCACCCGCTGGCGTTCCCAGCCGAAGTCGATCGGCACCAGACCGGGGGCGATCACCGCCGCGGTGCGCACACCGATGACGGACTGCTCGGGGCAGGTCTGCTCGACCACGACGACGTCGTCGCCGAGAGCGCGGACCGCGTCCACGGTGAAGAGGAGCAGGTCCCGCAGGTCGGTGTGGCGGGGGCGGAGCCGCTGCCAGTCCTCGAACGCCTCGGCGAGGGTCCCCGCGTGTTCGCGCGGGGCGGTGAAGGGGGCGGGGACACGGTCGGCCATCTCCGGGAGGCCGTACAGCAGGGCGTGCTGCGGCAGGTCCACGAGTTTGTCGTAGTCGGCGGCGATGGCCCTGAGCCGCTGCTCCTGCCGCCGGACCCGGGCCCCGAAGCCCGGCAGGTACGTGGCGACTTCGCGTACGGCGGTGAGAGCGGCCTCCTCCGGGTCGAGGGCCGCCCCGGCCGACATGCAGAGGTTGCCCGGTCCCGGCTCGCGGCGTACGGCCGTGCACAGCACGACCGGGAACGGGAGGTCGGCCCGCAGGTCGAAGAGCCGGATCTCGTACCCGAGGGCGCGCATCCGGTCCACCGTGTCGGCGGTCTCCGGGGTGGCGCAGCTGTCGGGGAGGATCTCGGGCAGGTGCGCGGCCGTGTGCCAGGCCAGCAGGAAGGCGTCCCGTTCGATGAGTTCCAGCAGGCCGTACAGGGCCGCCTCCTCCAGGCAGCTGCCGGTCGCGCACCCGCTGGACGAACCGATCACGAACTGTTCGCCCGGGCTCTGGGGACCGTAGTAGGCCAGCGCCTTGGGCACCAGGACGGGCGCCGACCGCGCGAAGGAGTAGCCCCACACCCAGTCGGTCTCCTGGTCGCCGCGGAAGGGCGCCAGCAGGAAGGGATGGCGGGCGTAGACCTCGTCCGGGTATCCGTGCACGGGGCGCGGAGCCAGCGCGGGGGCGGTCAGGGAGTCCAGGGGGGCGCGGACGACGGTCCGGCTGGCGCGCGGCTGCTGTCCCGCGTAGCGTTCCAGGCCCTCCAGCAGCGCCAGGGCGGTGCTCTCCGCGTAGCTTCCGGCGTTGTCCTCCCCACCGTCGCCTCCGGCAGGTCGTGGTCGCCCTTGCGGACGGCCTTCAGGCGGGTCTGCCGTTCGGCGAGGGAGGGCGCGCTCGCGCACACGGCGCAGTCGGGGCGCGCGACCAGGGTTTCGCGCCAGGTCTCCAAGGTCAGCGGGTGCTGGACCAGGACGGCACCGAGGAGGTCGGGTACCCGCGCTCCGGAGAGGTGCTGGAAGACCTCGGTGGCCAGTTCGCTCGCCGCCGTCATCGCTACGACCGGGGAGACACGTGCGGCGCCGGGGCGGGCGAGCGCCGCAACACGCCGGCGGTGGAGGTCGGCCACGAGGGAGTCGGCGGCGTGGTCGGCCAGCTGGAGTTCCAGGCAGTTCCGGCACGGCTTGGAGCCGGACTCCAGCGGGCCCTTGACCAGGAGGTCGCCGTAGGTCCGGGCGGAGACGAAGGCGGCACCGGCCGCGCGGGCCGTCCGGGCCAGCTCGTCCCGCGTGCGGTCAGGCACGCCGTGGGGCGGGGCCAGGACGGCGGACGGCTTCCAGTCCGCGAGGCCGGCTGTCCAGCCGTGGTCCCACGCGGCGGCGAGGAGGGTCACGTCCGCCTCGGCTCCCCGCTGCGCCGACTCCCGGCACACAGCCCGCAGTTCCTCCACCACACGCGGGTCGCCCGCGGCGGAGCCGAGCAGCGCCACGTGCCCCACGCCGTTGCGCAGCAGGGTCCGGGCCGCGGTGGCCGCCTCCTCGCCCTCGCCGGCGACGGCGACGCGGACGTCGCGGACCCGGCGCATGGCGTGGTGCGGTGCGGTGGTGTGGTGGGCGAGGAAGGCGATCTGCGGGGCGAACAGGGTGAGTTCGGCCGGGGTCAGGAGTCCTTCGGGCTCGGGGTCCAGCGGTGCCACGAGCCCGGAGTCCATGAGGTTGTGGACGAGTCCGGAGACGATGCGGGCGCGCTGGGGGTCCAGGCCGGCACACAGTTCGCGCTGCGTGGTGCCCTTGGCGAGCTGCGGGGCGAGGGCGCTCGTCCAGCCATAGGCGGTGTCGCCCTTGATGTAGAAGTTTCCTTTGGCGCTGCGCATGAAGACCCCGCCGTTGGCCGCCAGGAAGACGGAGTCCTGGCGCAGGAAAATACGCGTCTCCGTCAATTCCGCCATTCTCGCTCCCTTTCGGATACACGTGGACGGCTGACGAGAATTCCATGGCCACGGAAGGGTGATTCCCCGGCTCGGACCAATTCTTATATGCCTGGACTTCGGTTCGGAAGAAGGCACTGCAATGTTCCGTTGTCACACTCCTGTACCCATGCGGAGGGAATGCGGTATTCCGGGGGGCGGTCACCGGAGTTTCCCGAAAAAAGGGCGGAGGCCGGGACACGGGTCCCGGCCTCCGCCGTGTGCGACCGGACCGCCGGATGACGGCCTCGCCCCTTTCGGGGACCGGTCAGGGGATGACGACGTTCTGCTGGGCGGACTCTGCCGAGTCGCCGGCCTGCGGCTGCTCACCCGCCCGCGGGTTCCTCAGCATGACCGCCCCGACGATCAGGGCCACCAGCACGAACCCGGCCGCGAGCAGGAAGGCCGCGTGGTAGCCGCCGAGCAGCGCGTTCGGCTCGTCCTTGCCCGCGGCGGTGAGGGAGTCCGTACGGGCGGTGACCACCGCGCTCAGCACGGCGAGCCCGATGGCGCCGCCGATCTGCTGCGTCGTGTTGAACAGGCCGGAGGCGATACCCGACTCCTCCGGCGTGACGGCCGACATGCCCAGTCCCATCATCGCGGGCGCGGCCAAGCCGAAGCCCGTGCCCATGACGATGCTGGCGGGCATGAAGTCCGCCACGTAGGTCCCGTCGACTCGGGTGAACGAGAGCATCACGAAGGCCGCGATGATCAGGACGAGGCCCAGGAACAGCATGGGACGCTGGCCGAACCTGGTGATCAGCCGGGCGGAGAGCCCGATGGAGATTCCCGCGATCACCACAGCGATCGGGACGAATCCGAGACCCGCCTCCAGCGAGCTGTATCCGAGCACGCGCTGGACGTAGAGCGTGCCGAAGAAAAGCAGCCCGAACATGCCCGCGATCATCATGAACTGCACGATGTTCGCCGCCGTCAGGCTCCGGGAGCGGAAGATCTTGAGCGGCAGCAGCGGGTGCTTGGCGGTGGCCTGGCGCACGACGAAACCGACGAGGAGCGCGATGGACAGCAGGCCGAGGAGCAGCGTCTGGGCCGAGGCCCAGCCGGCCTGCTCGGCGTCGACGATCGTGTAGACGAGGAGCATCATGCCGGCCGTGACCAGCAGGGCGCCGAGGAAGTCGGTGCCCTTGCTCAGCCCCTGGCCAGGGTCGCGCTCGATCCGGCCCAGGCCGACCAGGATGAGGACCGCGCCGATCGGGGCGTTGATGAAGAAGATCCAGTTCCAGCTCAGCGTGTCGGTGAGGACACCGCCGAGCAGCGGTCCGACAGCACCGCCACCCGCGGACGCGAAGCTGTAAGCACCGATCGCCTGCGCCTGCTTGCGCGGCTCGGAGAAGGTGGTCGCGACCATACCCAGGATGCAGGCGGAAGCCACGGCGCCGCCGATGCCCTGGATGAAGCGGAAGAGGATCAGCATCGCTTCGCTGGACGCGAAACCGCACAGCAGGGAGGAGAGGCTGAACAGCGCGATACCGGTCAGGAAGATGATTTTCCGGCCGATCAGGTCACCGAGCCGGCCCGCCAGAAGAAGCAGACCGCCGAATGGGATGACATACGCGTTGACGACCCACACGAGGTTTTCCGAGGAAAACCCGAGTCCCGACTGAACGGCCGGCAGCGCCACGTTGACGATGTTCTGGTCGATCACGATCATCATCTGGCCGAGACACAAAACGCTGATCATCAGCCACGGCGTTTTGCTCTTTTGCAGGGCAGGCTGGCCCATCTCCGGTCGCCTCCAATAGTGCACCGTTTGTTACAGCCCCCATGATGCGTTCCTGTGGCAGGGAGCGGAAGAAGGCACTTTGTTGTGCCACGGGCACATTGATGTGCCTGACGCACTCACTTCTCGAAAAGGGCGGCGACGCGCTGGGCCAGTTCCAGTGCCTGGCCCGCGTTGAGCCGCGGGTCGCAGGCGCTTTCGTACCGTCCGGCGAGGCCGTACTCGGTGATGCCCTGCGCGCCGCCGAGGCACTCGGTCACGTCGTCCCCGGTCAGTTCCAGGTGCACACCGCCCGGGTGGGTGCCGAGCGCGCGGTGCACCGCCCAGAACCCCTCGATCTCGTCGGCGATGTCGTCGAAGTGCCGCGTCTTGTAACCGATCGCCGACTCCCGGGTGTTGCCGTGCATGGGGTCGCACTGCCAGACGACCTGGTGCCCGGTCGCGGTGACGCGTTCGACGATGGGCGGCAGCACGTCCCGCACCCGGGCGCTGCCCATCCGGCTGATCAGCGTGAGACGTCCGGGCTCGGCCTCGGGGTCGAGCCGCTCGACGTACTCGGCCGCCTGCTCGGGTGTGGTGCCGGGACCGATCTTCACACCGACCGGGTTGGCGAGCAGCCGCGCGAACGCGATGTGCGCGCCGTCGGGCTGCCGGGTGCGCTCGCCGATCCACAGGAAGTGCGCCGACCCCGCGTACAGCCGCGGCAGGCCGTCCGGGTCCGGGACCAGCAGGGCGCGTTCGTAGTCGAGCAGCAGGGCCTCGTGGCTGGTGTAGACGGCTCCGGGCTGCTCTGGGCCCAGCAGGTCGAGCGTCGCGCGCGCGTTCTGGTACGCCCCGAGCATCCGCACCGGGTCCGGGATGCGCGCCCGCGCGTGCGGTTCCGCGGCGTTGACGATGTCCCCGCGGTAGACGGGCAGGCCCAGACCGTCGACGGCCTGGGAGCGCGGCTTGGCGTACTGGCCGGCCGTCCGCCCGACGGTGACCACCGGCCGGCCGGCGGCATCGGCCAGCACGGCGGCCATCCTCAGCAGCGTCGCGACGTTGCCCCGGACGTGCTCCGGAGTGTTGCCGGCGAAGGTCTCGGCGCAGTCGCCTCCCTGGAGCAGGAACGCCTCGCCCCTGGCGACGCGCGCCAGGTCCCACCGCAGTTCCCGGATGCGACCGGGGGTGACGAGCGGGGGCAGGGTGACCAGGAACGCGGAGACCGAGCGCGCCCGGGCCGCGTCGGGCCACGGGGGCTGTTGCGCGGCCGGTCGGCTCAGGGCTTCGGAAAGCATGTCACGCATTTCCTGGGGAAGGCCGGGATCCCGCTCGGCCGTCTCCGTCTGAAGAGTTGAGGGCATGAGGTCATTAAAAGGGCAGGGGCGAACCCCTATCAGCACCCCTAAACAGTCCCTTACTTTCGCCCGGAGGGCAGTTTGGCCATGCGTCAATTGCCTGCCGCGAGCAGCGATTACTAGGATCGGCCCCGAATCCAGGACTGACCCCGCGATGATCGAGGTGGATCGTTTTGGCGCGTCAATGGCTGTTCGTCCGCCTGTATGGCACCGCAGGCGTGACCACGACCCTGCCTTCCGTACTGCCGCGCCTTGCGCGGTACGTCCGGTCGGCCGACCCGGGAGCCTGCTTCTTCTTCTCCCGCGCGGACGAACCGGCGGGCCCGTCGATCGCATTGTGGATCGATTCCGTCCCCGGAGTGCGCCGCGCGGCACTGGACCTGCTGCGCTCGGAAACGGAGGCGCCCTGGCGGCTCGCCGTCGAGCAGGGCGCCCACCACAAGGCCCGCCACCCGGAGGGCACCGGGCGGGACGTGAAGGACGAACTCGCCGCGGTGTCCACCGCGTTCGCCCTGTCGGTGCTGCCGAGCGGCCGGCCGGACCCGGACGAGGCGTTCCGCCTGGGCGTGTCGCACCTGCGCGGCATCGTCCGGCTGCTGCCCGAGGCCGCCAGGACGGGTTTCCTGTTCCAGAGCTGGCAGAGCTGGTCGGCCGGCCTGCCGCCGCGTCGGCGGGAGGAGCTGGCGGTCGAGGCGGACGTACGGACGGCCACGGTCCCCGACACGTCCTCGCCGTCCCGGCAGGCGTACCTGGACGGCACACGCCAGGCCGTGCGCCGGGGGCCGGGAAGCGGCCTGCCGGAGCCCTACCTGCTCTTCCACCAGGCGGGGGCCACGCACAACCGGCTCGGCATACCGCCCGCCTGGGGCGCCGCCGCGGCGCTCACCGTGCGCAACGAGCTGGCCGAGCGGGCCGTACCCGTACCGGCCGCGACCTCCGGCGGCCGGGTGTGAACGGCCGCGACGCGAGCCCGGCCGGCCGGGTCCACGTGGAACTGGGAGAGCGGTCCTACGACGTGCACATCGGCGCAGGCACCCGCCACCTGCTGGCGGACGTGGTGGCCGGCCTCGGTGCGCGACGCGCCGTGGTCGTCTCGGCACGCCCCGCCGAGTGGGTCCCCGACCCCGGCGTCCCCCACCGGTTCGTCGAGGCGCGGGACGGGGAGCAGGACAAGACGCTGGCGACCGTCGGGGCCCTGTGCCGGGAGTTCGCCGACGCCGGACTGAACCGGA
Organism: Streptomyces sp. NPDC088817; assembly: GCF_044750345.1. Lineage (NCBI taxonomy): Bacteria > Bacillati > Actinomycetota > Actinomycetes > Kitasatosporales > Streptomycetaceae > Streptomyces > Streptomyces sp. NPDC088817. The sequence goes on along the minus strand of NZ_JBIVJN010000032.1, from coordinate 22,203 downwards.
GCGATGTGGTCGTCTCGTGCGGCGGGGGCACCACCACCGACACCGTCGGACTGGCCGCGGCGCTCTACCACCGGGGTGTTCCGGTCATCCACCTGCCGACCTCGCTGCTCGCCCAGGTCGACGCCAGCACCGGAGGGAAGACGGCCGTCAACCTGCCCGAGGGCAAGAACCTGGTCGGCGTGTACTGGCAGCCCAAGGCCGTGCTGTGCGACACCGACTACCTCCGGACGCTGCCCGAGCGCGAGTGGCGCAACGGCTACGGAGAGATCGCCCGCTGTCACTTCATCGGCGCCGGCGACCTGCGCCACCTGTCCACCGTCGAGCAGATCACCGCGAGCGTGCGGCGCAAGGCGGAGATCGTCTCGTCCGACGAGCGCGACACGGGCCTGCGGCACCTGCTGAACTACGGCCACACCCTGGGCCACGCGCTGGAACTGGCAACGGACTTCGGCCTCCGGCACGGGGAGGCGGTGGCCGTCGGCACGGTGTTCGCGGGCAGGCTCGCCCGGGCGCTGGGCCGGATCGACGCGGAGCGGGCCGAGGAGCACAGGGCCGTCGTCCGGCACTACCGGCTGCCCTGGCGGCTCCCCGCGGGCGTGGACACCGACGCGCTGATCCGCCTGATGAAGCTGGACAAGAAGGCACAGGGGGGTCTGGCTTTCGTCCTCGACGGGCCGGCCGGGGCCGAACTGGTGCCCGGGGTTCCCGAGCAGGTGGTCAAGGACTGCCTGGCGGGCATGCCGCGCGACTGAGACGGCCGCCGGCGGGGAGAGGCGACGACAGGCAGGCGACGACCGAGCCGGCAAACGGCGGCCGGGTGCCGGAGCGTGTTGCTCCGGCACCCGGCCGCCGTTTCCGGCGACGTCACTCCTCGACCGGGCGCAGCGACGTCACTCCTCGACCAGGTGCAGCAGTGCCCGCGCCGCCAAGCGGTAGCCGTACGCCCCGAGTCCCACCACGACTCCCCCGGCGAGCGGCGCGATGACCGACTCGTGCCGGAACTGCTCCCGGGCCCACACGTTGGAGAGGTGGACCTCGATCCAGGGGCGCGGGTAGGCGGCGAGCGCGTCGCGCAGGCTCCAGCCGGCGATCATCAGGGCACCCGGGTTGACGACGGCGCCGACGGTGTCGGGGTTCTCGTTCACCGTCCGGACCAGAGTGCCCTCCGAGTCGTCCTGGACGCTCGTCACGGTCCACCCCCGGTCCGCGACCTCCTCCGCAACGGCCTTCTCGATGTCGGCCAGCGTGTCGGTTCCGTAGATCTCCGGCTCGCGGCGGCCGAGGATGCCGAGATTGGGGCCGTTGAGCAGCAGCAGTCGGCTCATGACACACCTTTCCATCGACGATGCTCGCCGCATTCCTAGCAGGAAATACACCGGCCGCGAAACAGTGGAAAACCCGCAGGGACACAGGGGGGTCATAGGGGGTGGGCCGCCGAGTTTCGCTCGGGTAGTTTCGGCATGCGCGCGGTCGATGAATACCACCGCTTTCCGAGTGGCATTTCCGCCCGCCGAGACGCATCTCCAAAGAGTAAAGGACAGGGGACCGTGAGCGTTTCCCGAGAGGTTCCGGAATTCCCGACGTGGCCGCAGTTCGACGACGCCGAGCGCCTCGGTGTGGTCCGCGCCCTGGAACAAGGCCAGTGGTGGCGCATGGGCGGCAGCGAAGTCACCGAGTTCGAGCGCGAGTTCGCCGAGTACCACGGCTCGGAGCACGCGTTGGCGGTGACCAACGGCACGCACGCCCTGGAACTCGCGCTCCAGGTACTGGGAGTGGGCCCGGGCTCCGAGGTGATCGTGCCGGCGTTCACCTTCATCTCGTCGTCACAGGCGGCCCAACGGCTCGGTGCGGTCGCGGTGCCGGTCGATGTCGACCCGAACACCTTCTGCATCGACCCGGCCGCCGTCGAGCGCGCGGTCGGGCCCAGGACCGCCGCCATCATGCCGGTGCACATGGCCGGGCACTTCGCGGACATGGACGCCCTGGAGAAGCTGTCCGCCGAGAGCGGTGTGCCGCTGATCCAGGACGCCGCCCACGCGCACGGCGCCCGCTGGCAGGGCCGCAGGGTCGGCGAGTTCACCTCGATCGCCGCCTTCAGCTTCCAGAACGGCAAGCTGATGACGGCCGGTGAGGGCGGCGCCGTACTGTTCCCGGAGCAGGAGCAGTACGAGGAGGCGTTCCTGCGGCACAGCTGCGGACGGCCGCGGACCGACCGCGGATACTTCCACAGCACGTCGGGGTCGAACTTCCGGATGAACGAGTTCTCGGCCGCGGTGCTGCGCGCGCAGCTGGGCCGGCTCGACGGCCAGATCACCCTGCGCGAGGAGCGCGCGCCCCTGCTGACCCGGCTCGTCAACGAGATCGACGGGGTGGAGGCACAGGGCCGCGACGACCGGTGCGACCGCAACCCGCACTACATGATGATGTTCCGGGTGCCCGGCATCACCGAGGAGCGCCGCAACGTGCTCGTCGACGCGCTGATCGAGCGGGGTCTGCCCGCATTCGCCGCCTTCCGCGCGATCTACCGCTGCCCCGGCTTCTGGGAGACCGGCGCCCCCGAGCTGTCGGTGGACGAGCTGGCGGCCAGGTGCCCGAACACCGAAGCCATCTACCAGGACACCATCTGGCTGCACCACCGCACGCTGCTCGGCACCGAGGAGCAGATGCACCGAATCGCCGACATCATCGCCGACACCCTGGCCACGGTATGAGCCGGCGGAACGCCGAACGCCCGCTGCGGGTCGCGGTCATCGGCGCCGGCTGGGCCGCCCGCTCGATCTGGCTGCCGCGGCTGGCGGCGCACCCGCGGTTCACCGTCGTGGCCGTCGTGGACCCGGACCCGCGCGCACGGGCCGCCGCGAGCGGGGGCGCGTACCCCGCGCTCGCCGACGTCCGGGACCTCGCGCCGGGCGAGGTGGACATCGCCGTCGTCGCGGTGCCCAACCACCTGCACGCCACGGTCGCGGAGACGATCCTCGGCGCCGGCATACCGGTGTTCGTGGAGAAGCCGGTGTGCCTGACGTCGGCCGAGGCCGACCGGCTGGCCGCCGCCGAATCGGCGGGCGGCGCGGTGCTGCTGGCGGGCAGCGCAGCCCGGTACCGCACCGATGTGCGCACCCTGCTCGAGGCGGCGCGGACGGTGGGCCCGGTCCGGCACATCTCTTTGGGCTGGGTGCGGGCGCGCGGCATCCCGAGCGGTGCCGGCTGGTTCACGCACCGGCGGCTGTCCGGCGGCGGCGCGCTGATGGACCTCGGCTGGCATCTGCTGGACGTCGCGGCTCCGCTGCTGGGAAAGGCCAAGTTCCGGCACGTCCTCGGGACGGTGTCGGACGACTTCGTCACCGACGCCTCCGTGCGCGCCGGGTGGCGTCAGGACGAAAACGTGGACGTCTCCGGCGACGTCGAGGACACCGCGCGCGGCTTCCTCGTCGCGCCGGACGGCCCCTCGGTGTCGGTCACCGCGAGCTGGGCCTCGCACCGGCCGGACGACCTGACCACCGTGGTGGTGGAAGGCGGCACGGGCACGCTGAGCCTGTCCTGCACCTTCGGCTTCAGCCCCGACCGCCAGGAGCGCTCGGTGCTCACGCTGACCCGGCAGGGGCAGGAGACGGTCCTGCCGGGTCCCGAGGAGCCGGTCGGCGCCGAGTACGACCGGCTGCTCGACGACCTGCCGAGGCTGCTGGCCGATCCCGCGGCCCGTGGTGCGGCCGTGCGGGAGGCGGCGCGCAACGTCGACGCCATCGAGCGGCTGTACGGGTCGGCCGCGCCGGCCCCTCGCCGCCCGGTGCGGCCGGCCGCGCCCGAGCCGTACCGGTCCGGGCCCGTCCGGGCGGTGGTCTTCGACCTGGACGGCGTCCTGGTCGACAGTTTCCCGGTGATGCGGCAGGCGTTCACGCGCGCGTACCGCGAGGTGGTCGGTGACGGCGAGCCGCCGTTCGAGGAGTACAACCGCCACCTGGGCCGCTACTTCCCGGACATCATGCGGATCATGGACCTGCCGCTGGAGATGGAGGGTCCGTTCGTCCGGGAGAGTGCGCGGCTGGCCGACCAGGTCACGCTCTTCCCCGGTGTGCGGGAGCTTCTGCAGCTGCTGCGGCAGCGGGGTGTCAGGCTCGCGGTGGCGACGGGCAAGGCCGGCTGGCGGGCGCGCTCGCTCCTGGACCGTCTGGGGGTCCTGCCCTTGTTCGACCACGTCATCGGGTCGGACGAGGTGGCCCGGGCCAAGCCGGCACCGGACATCGTGCTGCGGGCGCTCGACCTCCTGAGGGCCGATCCGCAGGAGGCGGTCATGGTCGGCGACGCGGTGACGGACCTCGCGGCGGCCAGGGACGCGGGGGTGGTGGCGGCCGCCGCGCTGTGGGGCGAGACGGACGAGGCGGCGCTGCTGGCGGCCGAGCCCGACCTGACGCTGCGCAAGCCCGCCGACGTCGCTTCGCTCTGTGTGCCGGCCGAAGTCCTTCTCACCTGAGCGGTATTCGGCCGGCCGCGCGTCCCGGGCCGGCGGATGCCGCTCACCCAGAGAATTCCGGACCTGGTGTCGTCGGCCGGCGCCGGCGGCACCGGGAATCGGTCCGGTGCGCCGGCGGCACCGGCCGCCGCACAGCGACAGGTTTTCGCCAGACCGGCTTGTACGCTCCAGATGAAATTCAGCCAGCCGCAATCGGGCTGTATGGACCGGGCCACCGGTCTATTCTTCGCTGGGGTACCACGTGCTGAGTACAATCTCTCTTGCAGGATTGTTATCCAGCCGACCGGGGGAACCAGTGACATGAGCAGCAATGAGATGTGCACTCCGTTATCGGTCGACGGACCGGGTGCCCGATGAGGTTTTCCATACTCGGGCCGCTGAATGTGACGGACCTTGACCGCCCCCTCCCCCTAGGCGGCATCAACCAGCGGGCCTCGCTCGGTTACCTCCTGCTCCACGCGAACAGCGTGGTGGCGACGAGCCAGCTCGTGCGGGCCCTGTGGGGCGAGGAGCCGCCGCCCACCGCCCGCAAGATCCTCCAGAACGCGATCTCGAGCCTGCGCCGGACGCTGGCCGACGGGAGCGGCGGCAACCGCTCCAAGCTGCTGGTCACCCACGCGCCCGGCTACGTACTGCGCGCGGAACCGGCCACGATGGACAACTGCGAGTTCCAGGAACTGGCCAGAAAGGGACAGGCCGCGCTGGCCGCCGGGCAGTGGGACGAGGCCGACCGCCAGCTGCGGAAGGCGTTGGACCTGTGGAAGGGGCCGGCGCTGGCCGACCTCGTGGAGGAGGGCTACGACTGGCCCGAACTGACCGCCCTGCAGAACGCCCGGTACGCGGTGCTGGAGAACCGGATGGACGCGGTGCTCGCCGCCGGCCGCCATCTGGAGGTCATCGGCGAACTGGAAGCCGTCGTCAGCGCCGACCCCCTGCGTGAACGCCTGTCCCAGCAGCTGATGCTGGCCCTGTACCGCTCGGGCCGGCAGGCCGAGGCCCTCGGGGTGTTCCGCCGGACCCGCGCGGCTCTGGTCCAGCAGCTCGGACTCGACCCCAGCCCCGAACTGCGGGAGCTGGAGCGCGCGATCCTCGACCACGATCCCACGCTGATCAGCGGCGGCGGCGCCGCGGTGGCGCTCGCCGCCCAGCCGGCGGCCGCGCCGGCGCCGCTCGGTGAGGACCGTCCCGCAAAGACGCCCGGCGACGCGTTCCCGCCCGCCGTACCGCCGCGGCCCGAGACCGCCGGGATCGTGGGGCTGGCGGCGTCCCCGGTGCACGGGCAGGACGAGCACAAGCGTGTGACGGCCGTCTTCGTCCGTGCCGACACGTCGGGCTGCGACGCTCCCCCGGAGGTGCTCGACCGTCTGCTCCAGCAGGTCCGCTCCGTCGTCCGGCAGCAGGCCTGTCTGTACGGCGGGCGGAACCACGGCGGCATGGGCCCGATCACGCTCGCCCTGTTCGGGGCCGCCCAGACCCAGGAGGACGACGCGCTGCGCGCGGTCCGGATGGCCATGGACGTGGCCCAGTACTCCGAGCAGGGAGTACGCCTGCGCGTGGCGGTCTGCAGCGGAGACGCCCTGGTGCTGCGGGGCCGTGACGCCGAGGTGGGCGCCGAACCGATAGACGTCACCGGCCAGTTCCTGGAGCGGGGCCTCACCCTGCTGTTCGACGCCCGTCCCGGGATCGTACGGGCCTGTGACAACACCCGGCAGTCCTGTGCCGAGCACTTCGGCTTCGCGGCCGTGGGCACGGTGGCCGACGGTCACGACGTCACCGTTGCGCTGCGGCCCGGGCTGGCGAGCCGGACGTATCTGCCGTTCGTCCAGCGGGACCGCGAACTGAAGCAGCTCGGCTGGTGGGTCGAGGAGGTCCGGCGGAGCAGGCGCCCGCATCTCGTGACGGTGCTCGGCGCGGCGGGGATCGGCAAGAGCCGGCTCATGCACGAGCTGCGCCGTGACGTCGCCCAGCAGACGGGCATGCGCTGCCTGGTGGGCTGCAACCGCACCCTCAGCCCCAAGGAGCCGTACACCGCGCTGGCCGGGGTCGTCCGCGCGTACGCCGGGATCACGGACGACGCCACGGTGCTGGAGCAGGGCAGCAAGCTCGACGCCGCGGTGACCGGTCTCGTCGGCACCGGACCGATCTCGACACAGCTGGCCGACAACCTGCGGTCGCTGGTCACATCAGAACCGGGTCTGCAGCAGGGGCTGATGAGGCCGGCGCAGCGCCGGGCCGTGTTCACCGCGTGGCGGCGGTTCATCGAGGAACTCGCCGCGCGGGAACCGCTCGTGGTCATCCTGGAGGACCTCCACCGGACCGACGACGTGCTGCTGGAGTTCGTCGGGGACCTCACCGAGAGCGTCGGTAGCCTCCCGCTGCTCGTCGTCGTGACGGCCCGTCCCGAGTTGGTCAACCGGTCCCCGTACTGGGCGAGCGGACAGCGCAACGCCACCACGATGAGCCTGGAACCGCTGTCCCGGACGGGGATCGGCGCCCTTCTCAGCAGCGTCCTGGGGCCGGACACCGACGCGGGCGCGTCCGAGCTGGGCGCGACGCTGGCGGACCAGTCCGGTGGCAACCCGCTGTTCGCCCTGGAATACGCCCGCATGCTGGGCGTTGCGGTGGGCGACCCGGCCCCCCTGCGGGCATCGTGCGCCCGCACCTGGCGTCCCGGCGACAAACCCCCGGTGCCGCCCCGGGTGCACCACATCATCGCGTCGCGGCTCGACACCCTGCCGCCGCTGGAGAAGGCACTGCTCTACGACGCCTCACTGTTCGGCAGCCCGTTCTACGACAAGGAGCTGGCCGCGCTGAGCGACCGGGACCCCGGCGAGATCCAGGAGTGCCTGGGCTCCCTGGAGCGGCGCGAGTTCCTGCAGCGCTGCCGGCTGGGACCGGAACTCGGCTCCATCGAGTACGACTTCGTCCACAAACTCGTCAGCGAGGTCGCCTACTCCCGTATGCCGCACACGGTCCGGGCCGAGAAGCACCGCCGGGCGGCGCAGTGGCTGGCGGGCCAGACCAACCGGCCGCTGACGCCGCTGGTGCACCACTGCCGGCAGGCGGTGCAGCACACCCGCAAGGCGAATCTGCCCGCGGAGGACATCTCCGCCCGCGTCTGCGACATCCTGATCGGCGCGGGACAGCAGGCGTGGCAGCGGCGCGCTCCCGAGGCCGCCCGGTTCTGCTACCGCTCGGCCCGGGAGTTCTGCTCCGAGGGGGAACCGCAGTGGCACCTGCTCCTGCGCCGGCAGCAGCTGGAGGCGAAGTCACCCTCCTGACACGGCGGCGAGCAGGGCCGAGCGGGCGACCGCGTCGGTGAGGCGGGACGAGACCGGGTTGGCACCGGGGCGGGTGAAGTTCCCGCCGGCCAGGGCGGTGGTGAACGGTCCGAGGGCAAACCAGCGCGGGTGCCGGCGGCCCGCCGCGTCCAGCACGGCACCGTCCCGGCCGTCCACCGCCGTGAGCCCGGTGCGGTGCCGGAAGCCGTCCTCCACACCGCTGCTCTCCCACAGCCCGCCTCGCTCGTACAGGGACCTGAGCAGCGGGTCCCGGCTGGTGGGGAACGCGCCGACCGGCAGGCGTGCCTCGACCAGTGCCGTGGCGGTCACCGTGCCGCCGGGCACGGCGGGGCTGCCCGCCTCGAACCGCCCTCGGGCGGTCCGCACCCACATGTCCGGGCCGACGAACCGCACCACACCGGCCTCGGCGAGGGCGAGCAGCTCACGCGTCCGGCGCGGCGGCGGCCCGCTGGCCAGGTGGTTGAAGAAGCCGGCCCACCATCCGTCCACGTCCTGCGCCCGTGAGCGGGCCGAGAACCGTCCGCTGCCCAGCAGTGCGGGAAGCTGCCCGAACACCGCGAGCAGTCCGTGGGTGGCGCCCAGATCCGCGCTGTGGTGCGGGTCGGACCCGCGGTCGAGGACGTCGCGCAGGTAGCCGGCCACTCTGTGCTGGAGGGCGGTCCGGTCGGGGAACGTGGCGTCCCCCAGGGGGCGGTCGAGAAGCGACAGGTCGAGCATGTCGTCGGCGTGCACGACCGTCCGTCGCAGCAGCTCCCGCTGCTCACGGCTGTCCCAGGGGGCCCGCGCGTAGGCTTCGGCGAACTCGTCGAGGCCGCAGCGCACCCTCTCGGGGTGCGCGGTGAACAGCTCGTGGTAGTAGCCCCACGCGATCTCCTTCGCGGCGTGTGGCCACACGTCGCGGAAGAAGTCCAGCCGTCCGGGGGACTCGCGCAGGATCCGCTCCGCGTCGAAGAATCGGGGCAGCGGCGGCGGGGAGGCCAGCGAGTAGGTCAGCTTCGGTGGGAACGGCACGCCGCGCCGGGAACCCGCGTGCAGCACCGGCTCCCGGCCGCTCGGAAGGTACCGCAGGCCGCCCGTGCCGTCCTCCACGTAGCGCCCTCCGCGTCCCTCGGTGAGCAGCACCACCAGGTCGACGAAGGCCAGACCGAGCCCGCGGACGAGAACCGGAGCCCCGGGCCGCAGCGCGGAGAGGTCCTGGTCGGCCGTGTATCCCGGCGGTATGAAGCACAGTCCGTGGCGTCGGGCGTAGGCGGCCATGGCCGTCTGTTCCTCGGTGGGTTCCACTTCCTGGTGCCCCACGGCGAACACCACGGCGTCGGCGTCCACGAACTGCCCGCCGCCGAGGACGACCAGCTGCCGGCCGCCGTGTTCGCGCAGGTCCACCGCCCGGTCCCGATGGTGGTGGAGCCGGGCGCCGGGCGGCAGGCCGGCCACCGCTCGTTCGAACACCCAGGTGAGGTAGTGGCTCTGGAGCCTGCGGGTGGGGAACGAGGTCTCGGTGAGGTCCTCCAGTTCCCGCGCCACGCCCGGGTCGGTGACGGTCGCCCGGTTCTCCCGGGCCCAGGTGTGGAGCGAGGGTCCCGACCGGACGGGCCCCGCGCAGACCACGCTGTCGTCGGTGAACATGGTCACGTGCGCGGCCATCGTGTTGAGCATCAGCAGCGGCGACTGGTCGTGCCGCCAGACCCGTCCGGGGCCCGGCTCGTAGGGGTCGATCAGGTGCACGTCCAGGGTCCGGTCACCGAGCAGTTCGGCCGCGTTGGCGCCCAGCCGCTCCAGTACGGAGACACCGCTCGGTCCGGCGCCGACGATCGCTATGACGACCGGAGTCACAGCGTCTTCTCGAAGCACAGCGCGGGCCTGCCGTCCGTGCCCGCCGGGTCGCACGGTGTCGGGCGGTAGCCGGCGGCGACGTACAACCCGCTCGCCTCCGGCTGCCGGGGGCCGGTCACCAGGTACAGCCTGCGGTACCCGAGCCGTCGTGCGGCGTGCTCGAGTTCGGCGAGGGTGCGCCGGGCCAGACCCAGCCTGCGGTGGCGGGGGTGGGTCCAGATCCGTTTCAGCTCCGCGGTCTCGGGGTCGAGACGGCGGAACCCACCGCCCGCGACGGTCTCGCCGTCGAGCGTGAGCACCAGGAACCCGCCGTGGGGCGGCGCGAATTCACGGGATGGCACGCTGCTCGTCTCCTCGTACGCCGAGGGCCCGTAACGGGCCAGGTACTCCTGGGTCAGGCCCTGGTGCAACGGCGTGGTCGAGCCGTCGTCGGCCGGTACCTGACGCACCGCGATCCGCGCCACGTCCACCTTGGGTTCCATGCGGCCCAGTCGACCAACCGCCGGTGTCCCGGTCAACCGCGAACGAACACCCGATAACCGATGAGTGGGTGCGCCCACCGCCCGGTAACTCCGCACGAACTGGCCGTCTGTCCCCGTTGAAAGTGGAACCGCCTTCTTCCTAGGTTCAAGACCGACCAGCTCGGATCATCCAACGCCAAATCGGGGAAGTGTCTGATGACATCTGCGTCCTTTCGCGCCACCGACGATGTGGTGGAACCCTCGGGCTGGCGGTCCACCGAGGAGCTCCTCGCGCTGCGCCGGGTCGCCGCACCGCGGCCCGGCCGCTGGCTGGCCAGTGCGGTGCTGATCGTGCTCCTGCTCCAGTTCCTCCACGGACTGGTCACCAACCCGGGCTGGGACTGGCCGGTGTTCCGGCAGTTCTTCGCCGAGGGCAGCATCATGCGGGCGCTCGGCCTCACCCTCGAACTCACCGCATACGGAACGGTGCTGGGCTTCGCGCTGGGGCTGGTGGTCGCGCTGATGCGGCTGTCCGGCAGCCGGCTGCTCGGCTCCGTGGGCTGGCTCTACGTGTGGGTGTTCCGTTCCGTCCCGCTGATCGTCCAGTTGCTGTTCTGGTTCAACCTCGCCTACCTCTACGACCGTTTGTCGTTCGGCGTGCCGTTCGGGCCGGCGTTCGTCTCCGTGCCGACCATGGAGCTGGTGGGGCCGATGGGCGCGGCGGTCCTCGGGCTGGCACTGCACCAGGCGGCGTACGCCGCCGAGATCATCCGTTCCGGCATCATCTCGGTCGACCGCGGCCAGCTGGAGGCGGCGGCCGCCCTGGGCATTCCCCGTCGGCGTCAGCTGTCCAGGATCGTCCTGCCCCAGGCGATGCGGGCGATCCTGCCGAACGCGTTCAACGAGCTGATCTCGCTGCTCAAGGGCACGTCGATCGTGTCGGTGATGGCCCTGGGCGACCTCTTCTACCAGACCCAGGTGATCTACGGCCGCAACGGCCGGGTGGTTGCCCTCGTCATGGTCGCGACCGTCTGGTACGTGATCCTCACCGGGCTGCTCTCCGTGCTCCAGTACTACGTGGAACGGCACTTCGCGCGCGGCGGGTCACGGGCCCTTCCGCCGACGCCGTTGCAACGGCTGCGCGGAGCGCTCTCCGGCGGCGGGCGCGGCGTCGGGGACCGGTCGGCCGCGGGTGTCGGAAAGGCGGCGCGGTGAGCACTCCCATGGTCGAGATCGTCGACGTGCACAAGAGCTACGGCGCCACCACCGTTCTCGACGGGGTCGATCTGCAGGTGCAGCCCGGTGAGGTCACGGTGCTGATCGGGCCCTCCGGCGCGGGCAAGTCGACCCTGCTGCGGGTGATCAACCACCTGGAGAAGGCCGACCGCGGGCTCGTCCTGGTCGCGGGGGAGCTGATGGGGTACCGGCGCGTGGGCAAGCACCTGCGCGCACTCCGGGAGAAGGAGATCCTGCGGCAGCGGACCGGCATCGGGTTCGTCTTCCAGGGCTTCCATCTGTTCGCCAACCTCACCGTCCTGGACAACGTGGCCGAGGCGCCCCGGTCGGCGCAGGGCCGCCCGGCGGAGGAGGTGTACCGGACCGCCCGCCGGCTCCTGGAGCGCGTCGGGCTGGCCGACAAGGCGGACGCCCACCCGCGCCAGCTCTCCGGGGGCCAGCAGCAGCGCGTCGCGATCGCCCGGGCCCTGGCCCTGGAACCGAAGCTGCTGCTGTTCGACGAGCCGACCTCCGCGCTGGATCCGGAACTGGTCGGCGAGGTGCTGGACGTCATGAAATCGCTGGCCGCGACCGGCACGACCATGATCGTGGTGACGCACGAGATGGCCTTCGCCCGGGAGGTGGCCGACCGGGTGGTCTTCATGGCCGACGGCAGGGTCGTCGAGCAGGGCCCGCCCGAGCAGGTGCTCCGCGATCCCGCGCACGAACGCACCCGCACGTTTCTCGCGAAGATCCTTTGATGACGGGGAGGAAGGCAATGCGTCGATTGCTGGCCGGTGGCTGGGTGTTCCTGCTCCTGCTGACCGGGTGCAGCGCAGGCAAGGAGACGGCTGCCACGGGCTCGGACCTCAACCTCAGTCCGCGGCAGGAAAGGATCACCGCGGCCCGGGTCGACCGGGTCGCCGCCCTGGTGCCCGAGCGCATCCGCCGCAGCGGTGTCCTGCGCATCGGCGGCACGATCGACAACACGCCGCCGCTGAGCTGCTACGCGACCGACAACAAGACGCCCATCGGGTTCGAACCCGACATCGCCACCCTGGTCGCCGGGGTGATGGGGCTGACCCCCGAGCGGGAGATCACCTCGTGGGAGAACATGTTCCTGGGCGTGGACAGCGGAAAGTACGACGTGGCGTTCTCGAACATCTCGGTCACCCGGGAACGGATGAAGAAGTACGACTTCGCGAGCTACCGCCGGGACCGCCTCGGTTTCGAGGCGCGTGAGGACGCCGGCTTCACGGTCCGCAAGCCGGCGGACCTCGCGGGCAGGCGGGTGGCGCTGGCCTCCGGCTCCACCCAGGAGAGGATCATGCTGGCGTGGAGCGCCGAGAACCGCAGGGCCGGGCTGCGCGGGATCGACATCCAGTACTACCAGAAGGCCTCCGACTACTACCTGGCGCTCCAGTCGGGGCGCGTGGACGTCTACGTCGGCCCGAGTTCCAGCGTCGTGTACCACGCGAAGACCACAGGCCGGACGAAGCTGGTCGGCGTCGTGGACAGCGCGACGGACACCATCGACAGCCAGGTCGGCGCCATGACGCGCAAGGGTGACGGAACGGCGAAAGCGGTCGCGGCGGCCGTGAACGAGCTGATCCGCGACGGCAAGTACCAGCAGGTCCTCGAACGGTGGGGACTGGCCGACCAGAAGGTGGCCGTGTCCCGCGTCAACCCGGCAGCTGGGGAAGGGGCGTGATGGACGGCCGGATATACCTGGCTGCCGCGCTCGACGGTCTGGGCTCTCATCCGGCCGCCTGGCGTCGGACCGACGCCCCCGCCGATCTCTTCGACCCCCGGCGGATCGTGGCCCTGACGCGGCTCGCCGAGCGTGGCGGGCTGGACCTGGTGACGCTCGATGACCAGGTCCCCGCCACGCCGGAGCCGGGGCGCGCCCACGGCGCCCTCGACGCGTGGCTGGCGCTCGCCCAGGCAGCCGCGCACACCTCGCGCATCGCGCTGTTCCCGACCGGCGTCGCGCAGGGCGACCCGGCGGTGATGGCGGCCAGGGCGGTCACCCTGGACCGCATATCGCAGGGCCGCGGCGGCTGGCGTCCGCGGGTGAGACTCAGCGACGAGGAACGACGGCGTGCCACTGCCGATCCGGACCGCTACGCCGCGTTCACCGAGGAACGCTTCGCGCAGACCGACGAGTTCGTCGGTGAGGTCACCGCGTTCTGGGACAGCTGGCCGGAGGAGCCCCCCGCAGGCCGGGTCGAGCCGGCCGGGCGTCCCGTCCGGGCGTCCGGGTACGCCCGGGTGCCCACCGCGGCGTCCGGTGCGCCGCTGACGGCGGTGCTCGCGCACTTCAGCACGCCGTACCGCCTGGCCGCACGACATGCCGACCTCGTCTTCGTCACGCCGTTCAGCCGCGACGACGTGATCGCCGTACGCACGGAACTGGCGGAGCTGTGCGCCGGGTTCCGGAGGGGCCGCGCGCCCCTCGCGGTCCTCGCCGATCTCGACGTGGTCCTCGCGGAAACCGAGTCCGCGGCCGTCGAGCGCCGGCGGGAACTCGACCGCTGGGTCCCCTGCACATCCGATGCCGCGATGTTCACCGGAACTCCGGAAATGCTGGCCGATCTCATCGAGGAATGGCACCGGGACGGCGGCGTCGACGGTTTCCGGTTCCGCCCGGCGGTATTGTCCGAGGACCTCGTCGCGATAGTGGAGGGCATGGTGCCGCTCCTACAGGAACGAGGACTTCTCAAAGCAGCGCACGGCCTGCCGCTGCGCGCCCGACTTCACGCCGCCGCAGCCTGACACCGCGTTCCGACGACGGTATGTCCATCGGGTCACGGATGTTTCGTGCCACGTTCACTTGGGGGAATTCAATGCGTCTGCTGGAACGTGAGAAACACAAAGCACTGATGCGCTCCCTGATCGACAGGTCTCTGGCCGGACGCGGTCAGGTGCTGCTGGTGGAGGGGGTGGCGGCGAGCGGGCGGACGGCCCTGCTGCAGGAGGCCGTCGAGGAAGCGGAGCGAGCCGGCCTGCTCGTGATGCGCGCCTCGTGCTCGCCGCTGGAGAAGGATCTGGCGGGGAGCGTCCTGAGCCAGCTCCTGCACAGCATTCCAGCGCCGGGCGAGCTGGCCGAGCAGGCGGTACCGGGCTACCACGAGTTCTGCCGGCAGATGCTGCGGCTGGCGGTGCGCAGGCCGCTGGTCATCACCGTCGACGACATCCACCACGCCGACGCCGAGTCGCGGCGCTGCCTGCTGTATCTCGCCCGCCGGCTGGGAGCGGCACGGGTCCTGCTGGTGGTGACCTGCCAGCGGGACGAGGGCAGCGCGCCGCCGCTGTTCGCCGCCGAGCTGCCCAGCGGGCCGGGGACCCACCGGCTCGGCGTGGAGCCGCTCTCGCAAGCCAGCACCGCCGCCCTGCTGGAGGAACGGCTGGGCACCCTGGCGGACGCTCCCGGGCTCGCCGCCGAGTTCCACCGGATCAGCGGCGGCAACCTGCGGCTGCTCGACGCGCTGATCGAGGACTGCCGCCGCGGCCGGGCCGACGGGGAGGACCACGTCACCGTGCGGGGGTACGGCGCGGCCGTGGTCGCGCTGCTGCGGCGCTGGGAGCCCTCGGTGCTGCGTACCGCGCAGGCGCTGGCGGTGCTCGGCGGGCGCGGCAGCGTGGACCGGGCCGCCCGGCTCGCCGGCCTGGACCAGGACACCGAGGCGCGGTCCGGGATGCTGACCGGGGCGGAGACGGTGGAACGGGCGATGGCGACGATGACGGCCGCGGGAGTGCTGCTGAACGGCCGGTTACCGCATCCGGCCGCTCGCGAGGCCGTCCTCGCCACCGTGACCGGGGCCGAGCGCGCCGCACTGAACCAGCGCGCGGCGCGGCTGCTGCACGGTCAGGGGGAGCCGGCGCCGGCCGTGGCGTGCCATCTCGCCCAGGCGCGCCGGCGCGTGGAGCCGTGGGCGGTGCCGGTGCTCGTGGAGGCAGCCGAGCAGGAGTTGCTCGCCGAGCGGAACGAGCGTGCGGCGCGCTACCTGGAGCTGGCGCACGAAGCGTGCCGCGAGCGGGCCGCGGTGCTGGCGAAGCTGGTCGACGCGGAGTGGCGGTGCAGCCCGTCGGCCGCCGCGCGGCACCTGACGCCCCTGGTCGCCGCGGCCCGGACGGGTGACCTCGGCCACGACTGCCTGCCGGGCCTGGTGCGGCAACTGCTCTGGCACGGACGGCACGTCGACGCCGGCTCCCTGCTCGACCGGCTGCGTGAGGGCGCCTCCGCGGACGTGCCCCTGGCCCACGAGGTCCGCAACCTCGACTCATGGCTGGCGTACTCCCACCCGCACTACACGCGCCGCCGGATGCAGCCGTCGGCGCCGTTCGGCGACGCGCCGGCCGACCGGGACATCACCGCGCTCCCCGGCAACGACCCGTGGCTCGCGCTCGCCGCGTCACTGTGCGACCTGCTGGTGAGCGGACGGGCCGGCGACCGGGCGGCCGCGCTGGAGCGGTCCCTGGGCAATCTCCGCCCGCGCGGGAACACGCCGTGGGCCCAGGAGACCGCGGCGCTGGCCCTCCTCGGCCTGCTCGACCTCGGCCGCTACGACCTCGTACTGGACCGGTGTGCCGCGCTGAGCGACCCCGGCGACGCGGAACAGTCCCCGACCTGGCACGCGCTGCTGGCGAGCCTGCGCGCAGAGGCACTGGTGCGCCGCGGTGACCTCGCCGGCGCGCTGCGCGACGCCCAGGAGGCGCTGACGCTGCTGCCCACCCACGCCTGGGGGGTGACCGTCGGCTTCCCGCTGGGCACGCTCATCACGGCCGCCGTCCGGCTGGGCGAGGTGGAGATCACCGAACGGTACCTGGCGTTCTCCCCGCCCGAGGCGATGTTCCAGACCCGCTACGGGCTCTACTACCTGCACGCCCGCGGCGACTACCACCTCGCCGCCCAACGGGCGTACGCCGCCCTCTCCGACTTCCTGGCCTGCGGCGACCTGGTCCAGGCGCTGGGGCTGGAGGCGGCGACGCCGGTCCCGTGGCGTACCAGCGCGGCCGAGGCGTGGCTGCGGCTGGGCAGCGACGACCGGGCGCGCCGGCTGGTCCGGGAACAGCTGGCCCGCTCGGACACGGCGGGGGGCAACAGCATCGCCCGCGGCCGGTCACTGCGGATGCTCGCCGCGGTCAGCTCGCCCGAACGGCGGCCGCAGCTGCTGCTGGAGGCCGTCGAGCTGTTCGAGCAGCGTGGCGAGCAGTACGAGCAGGCACGCGTCCTGGCCGACCTCGGCTACGCCTACTCGGCGCTCGTCGACAGCCGCCGGGCCAGGACCACGCTGCGCCGGGCGCGCTATCTCGCCCTCGCCTGCGGCGCCGCACCTCTGTGCGAGGAACTCCTCGCCTTCGAGGGGGCGTCGGACCTGTCGGCGCCGTGTGAGGACGACGGCAGGCGGCTGACGGAGTCGGAGCGGCGCGTCGCGCACCTGGCCGTGCTGGGCTACACCAACCGTGAGATCGCGGCGAAGCTCTACATCACGCCGAGCACGGTCGAACAGCACCTGACCAGGGTGTACCGGAAGCTGGACATCAAGCGGCGCAAGGATCTCCCCGCCGACCTGGGGACCACGACACTGCGCAGGAGGCAGCCGCAGCCTCAGGCGCCCTCGACCAGGCGCTCGGCGTCGTAGGCGTGGCGTGCGGCCGAAATGGCCTCGCGGTGGCGTGTGGCCCAGTCCGTGAGCGAGAGGAGTGACTGATGCAGTTCCTGCGCAATCTCGGTGAGTTCGTACTCGACCCTGGGCGGGACGGTGGCGTACACCGTGCGGGTGAGCAGCCCGTCCCGTTCGAGGTTCCGCAAGGTCAGGGTCAGCATGCGCCTGCTGATGCCCTCGATCGACCGCTCCAGCTCCGTGAACCGCACCGGGCCCCGGGCCGCGGCGACGATGATCAGGATGCTCCACTTGCCGGCCACGCGGTCCAGTACCTCACGCACCGGGCACGCTTCGACGATGATCTCGTCCGGCGCTTCCGTCTTCAACTGCGGCATGGAGGGGTTCCTTCCTACGCAGCCCATGGTGCCACCCGGGTGCACTCTGTTACAACCCGTTTCCCATCTGGGGGGCAGTCGTGACGCGAACGGGCCTGTCCGGTGCGACACGCCTCTACACGGTGCTGGGCGACCCGGTGGCGCAGGTCAGGGCACCGGGGCTGATCAACCCGCTGCTCGCGGACCTCGGTGTCGACGCCGTCGTGGTGCCGGTGCACGCCCCGGCGGAGCACCTCGCCGACGTCGTACGCGGTCTGCAGCGGATCGGCAATGTCGACGGACTGCTGATCACCGTCCCGCACAAGGCCGCCGTGTGCGGGCTCGCCGACGAGCTGGGGCCGGCCGCCGCCCTGAGCGGTACGGCGAACGCGATGCGGCGCGAACCGGACGGCCGCTGGCTCGCCGAGAACTTCGACGGACTCGGGTTCGTCCGCGGGCTCGAGGCGGCGGGGCACACCGTCCGGGACGCGCGGGTCGCCCTGGTCGGTGCGGGCGGGGCGGGCAGCGCGATCGCGGTGGCCCTGCTGATGGCCGGGGCCGGCCGGGTCGCCGTCCGGGACACCGACGGCGCCCGGCTGGCGGCGCTGCTCTCCCGGCTCCACCCCCGGTGGCCGGAACGGGTGTGCGCCGCGACCGCCGGCGACCTGGGGAGCGCCGACATCGCCGTTAACGCCACCCCCCTGGGGATGCGCCCCGAGGACCCCCTGCCGTTCGACCCTGCCGCCGTTCGCGCGGACGCCGTGGTGGTGGACATCGTCATGAAGCCCCACGAGACCGCCCTGCTGCGGACGGCGGCCGCCGCCGGCCGCCGTGTGCACCTTGGCATCCACATGCTCGAACAACAGGTTCCGTGCTATCGGGAATTCTTCTCCTGGCCCTGAACTCAGGGATGGCATAGGGGGATTGATAGGGGGTCCGCGCTCCGGAATTCGCGCAAGACTCGAAGCCGCGCTCTCGCGCATCTCGCCTTGCCTAGGAGTGATACCGGATGTTGCGCACAGAACTGATTCGGCCCCTGCCCGAAACGCTGACCGAACACGCCGCCCGGTTCGGCAGGAAAATCGCGTTCGCCGATACCCGGCGCCAGGTCAGTTACGCCGAACTGGAACTCCGCACGCGGTACATCGCCGGGCATCTGGCCGGGCTGCGCGTGCATCCGGGCGACCGTGCGGCCATATACCTGGGCAACTGCGTCGAGACAGTCGAGAGTTATCTGGCCCTCACCCGCGCCAACGTCATCGGGGTGCCACTCAACCCGCATTCCACCGACTCCGAGCTGGAGTTCTTCCTCTCGGACAGCGGTGCGCGCGTGGTGATCACGGACGCCGCCCACCTCGAGCAGCTCAGGCGCGTCGTGGGGCACACGGACCACCCGGGGATCATCGTCGTCGGCGATGCGCGGGTCCCGGCCGGGACGGTGTCCTTCGAGACCCTGGCCACCACCGAGCCGGAGGCGGCCGCCAGGGACGACCTCGGCCTCGACGAGGTCGCCTGGATGCTCTACACCTCCGGCACCACCGGAAAGCCCAAGGGCGTGCTGTCCACCCAGCGCAACTGCCTGTGGTCGGTGGCCGCCTGCTACGTCCCGGTTCCCGAACTGTTCGCCGACGACCGGGTGCTGTGGCCGCTTCCGCTGTTCCACAGCCTGTCGCACATCGCATGCGTGCTGGCGGTCACGTCGGTCGGCGCCACCGCCCGGATCACCGACGGATACTCCGCCGACGAGATCCTGTCCGTGCTGCGGGAGGAATCGCCGACCTTCCTCGCAGGCGTGCCGACCATGTACCACTACCTCGTCCAGGCCGCGCAGCGGCAGGGGGTGCGGGCCCCGGACCTGCGCGTCGGGCTGGTCGGCGGCGCGGTCACGACGCAGTCCCTGCGCGCCTCCTTCCAGGAGACCTTCGGCGTGCCGCTGCTGGACGCCTACGGCAGCACGGAGACCTGCGGCTCGATCACCATCAACTGGCCGACGGGCGCCCGGGTCGAGGGCTCCAGCGGGCTGCCCGTGCCGGGGCTCAACGTGCGGCTCGTCGACCCCGAGACCGGACGCGACGTGCCGGTCGGCGAGGAGGGCGAGGTCTGGGTCAGCGGCCCGAACGTGATGGTCGGCTACCACAACCGGCCCGAGGAGACGGCGCTCGCGCTGCAGGGCGGCTGGTACCACACCGGTGACCTGGCCCGCCGCGACGACGCCGGGTACTTCACCGTCACGGGCCGGATCAAGGACCTCATCATCCGCGGCGGCGAGAACATCCATCCGGGCGAGATCGAGGACGTGCTGCGCACGGTGTCCGGGGTGGCCGATGTCGCCGTGGCCGGCAAGGCTCACGACGTACTGGGCGAGGTTCCCGTCGCCTTCCTGGTGCCCGGGCCGGAGGGCCTCGACACCGACGCGCTGTTCGCCGCGTGCCGCGAACGGCTCTCCTACTTCAAGGTGCCCGAGGAGCTGTACGAGGTCACGCGGATCCCCCGTACCGGGTCGGGCAAGGTCACCCGGCGCCTCCTGCTCGACCAGCCCGCCCGGCTGCGGGCCGCCGGCAGCAGCTCCTACGAGCACCTCTTCCGCACGGACTGGCTGCCGCTGCCCCCGGTGGGCACCGCCCTGCCCGGCGCCCCCGGTGACACGGCCGCGCCGCGCTGGGTGCTCGCCGGTGAGACCGACGCCGGCCTGGTCGCGGGCCTGGAACGGGCGGGAGCCGAGGTGACGTGCGGGGCCGACGGGCTGCCGCCCGCCGACGCCGCGCCCGCCGATGTCGTGGTCCTGCCGGTGGGTTCGCCGGACGCGGACCTGCCCGGCCTGCTCTCGGCGTTGGCCTCCCGGGTCCGGGAGTGGCTCGCCGACGGCCTGCCCTCCCCGGCCCGGCTGGTCGTCCTCACCCGCAACGGCGTGCGCGTCGGACCGGCCGAGACGCCCGACCCCGCACACGCCGCGGCGGCCGGGCTGGTGCGCGGACTGCAGGCGGAGTACGGCGACCGGCTCGTGCACGTCGATCTGGATGCCGCAGCCGACGCCGGTGACGCCACGCCCCAGGGCCTGCTGCACGCCCTGTCGGCCGGGGACGAGCCGCAGATGGCCGTGCGGGCCGGCGGCATCGTCAGGCCCTCCCTGGAGCGGGTGGCCGTACGCTCCGGCGGAGATGTCGCCTTCGGCCCCGGGCGCGCGGTCGTGGTCGCCGGCGCGGACACGGCGGCCGGTGCCGTCATGGCGCGCCATCTCGTGGCCGGGCACGGGGTCCGGCAGGTGGTGCTGATCAGCGAACAGGGCGAGGGCGACCTGTCCGTCGCCGGCCTCGCGGCCGAACTCACCGCGCTCAAGGCGGCGGTCTCGGTCGTCGCCTGCGATCTCACCGACCGGGCGGCATTACGTGACGTGGTGGCCGGCCTCCGCCGCCCGCTGGCCGGTGTGGTCCACGCCCCGTCCGGCCCCTTCCGGTCCGCCGTGGCGTCGGTCGCCGCGCTGGACGAGGTGACCGCACAGACCGAGGCGGCGGCCCTGGTGCTGCTGCCGACCGCCGCCGGCCCGCTGGGCATGGCCCACGAGCCGGAGGACGCCGCGGTGGCCGCGTACTGCGACGCGATCGCCCTGCGGCGGCGCGCCGAAGGACGTCCGGCGCTGTCCCTGTCCCTGGGGCCGTGGGCCGACGACGCCGACCCCGCGCTGCCGATGCGGACACTGCCCGCGGGAGTGGGCACGCTGTCCCGGCGGGAGCTGCTCACCATGGTCGACGCCGCGCTCATGTCCGGCGAGCCCGCGGCCTCGCCGCTGAAGCTGGACGTGATGACGCTGCACGGCGGTTCCGTACCGGCGGTGCTCCGCGGGCTGATCGACACCTCCGCGGGGGTGTCGGCGGACGCGGGACGCGCGGAGGAGTTCCGGGCGGAATTCGCCGCACTGCCCGAGGCCGAGCAGCTGCGGACGCTGGTGTCCGCCGTGTGTGCCGCGGCGGCGGACATCGCCAGCGGGAACGAGGACGGTATAGCCCCGCGGCGGGCCTTCAAGGAGATCGGTTTCAGTTCGCTCCAGGCGGTACTGCTGCGGAACCGCCTGGTGGAGCTCACGGGGCTGCGGCTGCCGACCACCCTCGCCTTCGACTACCCGACGCCGCAGGCAGTGGCCCGTTTCGTGCTGGGCGAGGTGTCGGGCGGCACCGGGGAGCAGGTGCGGGCCGCCGCGGGCGGCCCCGTCGAGGACGACCCGGTCGTGATCGTCGGTATGGCGTGCCGGCTGCCCGGCGGCATCGCCTCGCCCGAGGACCTGTGGACGTTCGTCGAGCAGGGCCTCGACGGGGTGACCGCGTTCCCCGCGGACCGAGGCTGGGACGTGGAGGGCCTGTACGACCGTGATCCCGAGCGGGCCGGCAAGACCTATGTCCGCGAGGGCGGCTTCCTGCAGGATGCCACGGGTTTCGACGCGGACTTCTTCCGCATCTCGCCCCGTGAGGCGCTGGCGATGGACCCGCAGCAGCGGGTGTTCCTGGAGGCCTCTTGGGAGCTCTTCGAGCGGGCGGGCGTCGACGTCACCACTCTGCACGGCAGCAGCACCGGCGTGTTCGCCGGCGTGATGAACCAGGAGTACGGCCGGAACCTCGCCGACTCGGCCGACGAGACGGAGGGTTACCAGAGCACCGGAACGGCCGCCAGCGTCGTCTCGGGCCGGGTGGCGTACACGTTCGGGTTCGAGGGTCCGGCGGTGACCGTGGACACGGCGTGTTCGTCGTCGCTGGTGGCGCTGCACCTGGCCGCGCAGTCCCTGCGCTCGGGTGAGTGCGACCTCGCCCTGGCCGGCGGTGTGGCGGTGATGGCCCAGCCGACGTCGTTCGTGGAGTTCTCGCGGCAGCGGGGGCTGGCGCCCGACGCCCGCTGCAAGGCGTTCGCCGCCGCCGCCGACGGCACCGGCTGGTCCGAGGGCGTGGCCCTCGT
>NZ_JBIVJN010000031.1:0-39634 GCF_044750345.1 Streptomyces sp. NPDC088817 | reverse complement strand
AGGCATCAGCACGCAAGACTGCGACACCAGGGCCTCCTGATGCTCGGTGATTCGACACCAGCGAGCTGTTCAGGAGGCCCTCCTCGTATGCGCCGGCACCCGACGACCACCCGATCGGGACGACCGTTCGATCACCAAGTCCCAGGAGCGGTACGACAACGGCTACTGAGCCAGGACATGCTCGTCTGCTGGACCTCGATGGCTGAATGGACGGGTCAGGTTTCGTTGTGGGGTGGTGGTGTCCTGGCTCGGAGGGCTGGGTCGTTGCGTAGTCGTAGGAAGGTGGCGAGCAGGGTGAGTGCCTGCAGCAGGGCGCATGCTCCGATGAGGCTGTTCAGGTGTGGCGGTGGGGTGAGGGCGAGCAGGATGCCTGCGAGGGGGAAGGGCAGGAGCAGGAGCAGGATGGTCAGGGAGAGGGTGGTGCCGAAGGCGGCGGGTGGGATGACCTGCGAGCGGAGGGTGCGCAGGACGATGGTGAGTCCTCCGTCGGCGGCCATGAAGATGGCTATGAGGCTGACGTAGCCGGTGTAGGAGGGGGCCTGGGGCACGGCGAGGCATGCGGCGGCCGCGAAGGTTGCGCTGATGACGCCGACGCCCCACAGGCCGAGCCGGTCGAGGCCGGCGCGGCAGAGGGCGACGGCGGCCAAGGTGGCGGCCGCGGCGATGGACCAGAGTGCGCCGGCGGCGGCCGGGGAGTGGCCGAAGCGGTCCTCCACGAGGATGGGGCTGGCCGATTGCAGCAGCCCGAGCGTGAGGTTGGAGCAGGCCAGGCCGGCCACGAGCCGGCGCAGGGATGGCAGGGCGCGCAGGGTCTGCCATCCTTCCCGCAGGCCACCGCCGGGTGCTGGTCCGCCACGGCGTGCGGTGCGCAGGGGAGTGGGTGGGGTCTGCAGGGCGAGTGCGGCGGAGGCGAAGGACAGCACGCTCAGGCATGCGAGCATGCGCGTCGGGCCGGTGAGGAGCAGGACGCCGCCCAGCGCGGGGCCGATGAGGGTGGCCGTCTGGTCGATGCCGATCAGGACCGACTGCACTTTGTGGGTCTGCCCTTGGGTTTGTCGGCTGACGACGGCGCCGACCGCTTCGTTGGCGATGAAGCTGAACTGTGTCAGTGCCCCGGTCACGGCGGCCAGTGCCATGACGGTGACGGTCTCGGCCGTGCCCGGCGGCAGGACGACCAGCACGGCAGCGGCGCCTGCCACCAGCAGGGCGCGGGCGAGCGATGCGATGAAGCACACGATCGCCGCGCCGCTGCGGTCGACCAGGGTGCCGGCGAAGCCGAACGCGGCGACCCGGGGTATCCATTCCAGGGCGAAGGCCAGGCCTGTCAGGGAGGCGGAGCCGGTGGTGGCCAGCACGACGAGCGGCATGGCATAGGTCGCCATGGAGTAGGCGAGCGCGTCGCACGCGCGGGGTGTGTAGACGCGCCGGAACAGGCTGCCTGTGGGGAGGGCAGCGTGCCGGCCGGCCGGCTGGGCCTCATGTAAGGAGATGGTCACGACGTGGGGGTCTTTCGTTGAGCGGACGTGGGGGGTCTTTCGTTGAGCGGGGGAGGGGACGGCCAAGGCGTTGCAGGCCGCTCACGCGGAGGAGGACGCCACAGTCGGACAAGCCATAGGCAGGACATAACGCCGCACGTGAACTCCACTCGAAACACTGCGAGGTGAACAGGGGGCGGGCCCGCCACGGGGATGAACGGGCCCGCCCCCTGTCGTGGTGCCGCCCGCGTACCTATACCGGAGTGCAGGCGGCGACTATCCGAGCCCCACGCCCAGCCGTGGAAGTGGGTGTCCTGCCTGCACGGCTGCGGCTCGTCGGCACCCCGAGATCCGCCCGAGCGCACCGCGCTCAGGGAACACCGGTCGCCGCAGTTCCACCAGTAAGCCGGAATGACCGTCCGCTTCACTGCCTGGGAGCGGATCACTGGCGTGACAAGCGAGCCGTCTGAGCGAACTCCTTCGGAACCGGCGAACCCTCGTGCCTCGATATCTCGACGCAACAAGCCCTTCGGACGCTGGGGAGAGGCCTTCGGCGAAGGGTCAGATTTCGACCGCCCGAAGTGGGTCAGGATTCAGCCGCCGTCGACACGATACGGGGTCAAGGTGCAGTGGATGTTCTTTCGTCATCGAACGCAAGGGCTGAAGTTGCTGTGCTGCCTGTAAGGGTGGCGAGCATGGCGCGGATATTGGTCAGTTGTGCGCTGATGCTCTCGCGGCGGATGGCCAAAGCAGCGAGTTCTCGTTCCAACTCACTGCGCATTCGGTCGGCCTTGTTGTTCGCCTCGGTGAGGATGTCGTCGGCCTGGTGTTGCGCTGTTTGCTCGGTCTCGTTGGCGCGGCGCTCGGCGTCCCTCCGTAGCTTCTCGGCTTCCAGGCGCATTTGTTCGGCGCGGTGCTCGATTTCCGTGAGTCGTGCTTCGACTTTCGCCCGACGTGAGGCCAGGTCGCGTTCGGCTTGGTCGCGTCGCTTGGCGAGACCTGCTTCGAAATCCGCTGCGGCATGGGCGGCGCGGGTGCGGGTGCCTTCGAAGAAAGCGTCTGCTTCCTCCCGGACGGCTGCCGCGTGTTTGTTTGCCTCAGCGCGCAGTTCGGCGGCCCGCGCCTGGGCGTTCTCGACCAATTGCATGGACTGTCGGTCGTTTTCGGCTTTGAGGTCGGCCGCGAACGTGGCGGCGTCTGCCCGCAGACGGTCGGCCGCCGCCACGGCCCTCTCATACTCGTGATCGGCGGCCTCGCGGGCCGCGCAGCCCAGCTCCTCGGCTTCTTCCTCAGCGAGACGAAGGATCTCTTCGATGCGTGGACCTAGGGGCGCATACGAGGGTTCGGCGTCGCTGCCCTGCGCTTGGGGGTACTCCGTCTCTGCCAGTAGCTCCTGGATACGTTGTTCCAGTGCGGTTATGCGAGAGAGGGCCTTGTTGCGGTCACCGACAAGCTCGTTGACCCGGCTGTCGACTTGATTGCGGTCGTAGCCGCGACGCACGAGGTCAAATAGTGAGGGGAGGGAGGTTTCAGTCATGGAGTTCCTGTGGAGAATGAGTGGGGAAACTCGGCTTCAGCACGACTCGCCAGCAACCCGCTGAGTCCAGTCACTGGATGATTCTTTTTATCAGAAAGATTCGCTGAGTAATCACCCAGCCTCAGCTTGTTATGTAACCTTTCAGTCACTGCAGGGACATAAGCACCTTCTCGCGTCGAAGCCGGCTGCCTTGAACCGCCGTTCCGAGCGGTGGCGGCCCCGGTCGTCGCACTCGGCCATCAGCAACTCGGCGAGGAAGAGCTCACAGGCTGGCCATGGCCAGGCGACCGCCCTGGCAGCACGCCGGAGCATCCCCGAACCGGAAACTCGGCCAGTCTGCCCGTACAACCCGGCGTTTTGGATGCTCCACTCAACGACTGGTGGAACGGGACGGGCTGCATCCTGAACACACCCGGTCTTCGGTACCCGTGCACCACCGGCTTCCGTGACGTGCTCCGAGTCGTGACGGCGTCGCCGGCGCTCACCAAGTCGGTCGACCGCGCCGTCGTCACGCCGGGCGTCCCAGCGGCCTATACGCTGGACTATTCGGCGAACGGAGCGGGGGCGATCCCTGAGACGGTGGACGGCTTCAAAATCGTCGACACCCTCCCGGCAGGGATGACGTACGTTCCGGGGTCCTCCGCTCCCGCACCCGCGGTGACGACCAATGGATCGGGTCAGCAGGTGCTGACCTGGACACTCGACGGTGTCGCCACCAACGCGAGCCATGCACTCACCCACCAGGCAGCGGCGACAAGTGCGGTGCGCGCAGGTCAGGTGCTGACCAACTCGGCGACGGCCTCGTTCGGCGGGATCACCAACGGCCCGGCGACGGCACAGGTGACGGTCTCGACAAGCGGATACACCACGATCGCCAAGACGGGCGGACGCGGCGTACATCCCGAACGTCAAGGGTGATGGCAAGGGGGAGGGGCCCTGGACGGTGACGCTGCGGTCCTATGACCCGGTGCCGCAAGGACTTCACGGACACCATCGACATCCTGCCCTACCAGGGCGACGGGCGGGGAACTTCCTACTCCGGCTCCTGCGCGCTGAAGTCGGTGAGCGCCCTGTCCGGCGCGAAGGTCTACTACACCACCGCCGATCCGAAGTCCCTGTCGGACGACCCCGAGCACAAGTCCAACGGCGCGGCCGGGACAGTCTCCGGGAACTCGGCGGGGTGGTCGCAGGCCTTCACGCCGGGTGCGACGGCGGTGCGGGTGATCGGTCCGGCGTTGGCCCGGGGGCGCAGCAGCAGTTCAAGGTCACCGTGGCGACCGACGGTGCCAAGGGCGGGGACAAGCTGGTCAACCGTGCGCAGGCGCGGGACGGTCACACGGAACTGGTCATGCGCGCCTCGGCGCCGCTGGTGGTGGCGAACTCTACTCGGCCTCGCTGAAGAGAAGTACGTCCACGACGCCTCCGGTGAGTGGCGCGACGCCAACCAGGCTGCGTCGACGACACCGGGCGCAGCGAACTGATGTCACTGGCCGCCCAGTTCGATCTCGACCTGTTCACCGGATACGACCTGTGGGCCGCGCATGTCTCTGTCCCCGACGCCGCCCACTACAACCTCCGTGGACAGAACACCTAGTGCCGCAGGCCGCAAGACCCGTTCCGGCACCGGCTAAAGCTACCTGCACACCGCCGTCGACGACCACTCCCGCCTGGCCTACAGCGAGATGTTCGCCGACGAGAACAAGGAGACCAACGGCTTCTGGCAGCGGGTCCACCACGCTCAAGGCGCCGCGTGATCTGATGGTGCGGGCTCGGACGGTCGAGCTGAGCTGGTCCGGACAGCGAGTCCCGGCCATCGTCGATGAGTTGAGGTGCAGCCCCAAGACGGTCCGCCGCTGGCTGGATGCCTCGGTGGAACATCGCGCGCACAAGGGGTTGAACAACCGGGCGGAGAACTCCCACCAGCCGACAAGGCAACGCGAACGCGCGATGAAGGGCTTCCGCTCCGTCGGTGGGGCGCAGCGCTTCCTGGCCCCGTTCAGTCGGATCTCCCCGCACTTCCGCCCCGGACGCCACCTGATGTTCGCCCCTGAATACCGTACCGCCATGAAGGACCGCTTCATCATCTGGAACACGATCACTGCCACCATCGGGCACCTCGTCCACCGGGCAGAGCGGCCCGGAACGGCCTCGACATGCCAAGAGCTGAAAGCCTCTCGCTCAACCTGACCATGCCCATCGGACGACCACACACCCCAACAACGTGACAATGCCGCGCGCCCTCCTCGCCGCACAGCGGGACACCCCGCGGCACGGCAGGCCCAAGCACACGATGCGGGCTGCGCGCAAGACGGCCGGGCGGGATTCAACCGGGCGGCCGGTCCGGCGGTTCAAGGCTGCGAGAATGGCCGGGTCAGCCATTCGGCGTACGGCGGCGGGCGCGCGGCGCGCGGCCGCCCGTATGCCTACGACAAGTGGGAAGCCCTCAGCTCATGACCGCCCAGCGCAGTTCCGGCAAGCACGCGTCCTCCGTCCACGAGCTCAAGGTCCGGCTTGAGGGGACGAAACCGCCGATGTGGAGACGCCTTGTGGTGCCCTCGGATGTTTCGCTGGGTTCGCTGCATGACGTGCTCCAAGTGGCGTTCGGCTGGCAGGACGCACACCTGCATGCCTTCGAGGACCGTTCGGGCGGGCGATACGCCCCGCCGGACGACTTCGGCGTTGCTGCCTTCGACGAGGAGAAGGCCGCTCTCGCGGACGTCCTGCCGCGCACCGGCGATCGCATGGACTATACCTACGACTTCGGCGACGACTGGTTGCACCGGATCACGGTGGAGGAGGTACGCCCCGCCATGAAGGGCGAGGGGGAGTTCGCGCTGTGCACGGGCGGGCGACGCGCCATGCCCGCCGCCGAGGACCTCGGCGGCGTGTGGGGGCTGGCCGAGCTGCTGCAGCGATACGAGGCAGGGCAGCGCCCGCGCGCCACGGTCGTCCGGCACGGCGGCGAGGAGTGGGTGGAGTACGACGGACCGCACGACGAGGTGCTGGCCCGCCTGTACGAGGAGGACTTCGACCCGTCCGCCTTCGGCCCTGCCGAGGTCACCCGGGCACTTGCTGAGGTCCGGCTGAGGCGGGCGGCGGGCACGCGGGGGGCGGGCCGCGGCGAACGGAGCGGGGGGCGGGTGCCGGCGGGGATGTACCTGTGCGATTGCGGCGGCCTGCATCCGCTGCCTGGCGATGTCGGCGACAGTCCGGCTGAAGAGCGGTCGCTGTCCGACTTCTTCCATACCGCGGCCGTGCGGCTGCCGGCCGTGCGGCTGCCCGGTGAGCCGGAACTGGCTGGTGCGGTGCGCGAGGTGCCCGTCTTCATGGCAGCGATGCGACTGGGGCACTGGTGCGGCGGCGGCCGGGAGCTGACCCCGAAGGGGTTGCTGCGGCCGAAGCTCGCCCGGCAGGCCGTGGAGGAGGCCGAGCTGTGGCGCATCGACCCCGAGGGATGGGGCGATCCGGAGGATCGGACCGCGCGGTTGGCAAGCATGCGCAGCGCGGGCGACGTGGAGCTGGTGAACCTGCCCTGGGAATGGGCGCTGAACTGCGGCTTCGTCGAGGTGGAGGGCAACCGGGCCTACGCCGGCAAGGAGCTGCCGGACGACGACGCGGAGCTGCTGGCTGCCTGGCAGGGCGCGGTGGCAGGCGCGGCGGTCGAGATCTCCCTGACGTTTCCCGCGCTGGAGGGGCCACTGGGCAGGCTGGCACCGCTACGGGCGCTGACCGACGAGGCACCGCCACTGGTGTTCCTGATGCTGCTCGAGGCATACGGGCTGCCGGACGGGGAGTGGCTGGACGTAGGCGACTACCTGACCGGCGGCTTGGAGGGGCTGCCCGAGGGGCCGGCCCGGCAGTTGGTGTCGGCACTCCTCGCCGAGCAGTACGAGGGCACCGCCGCAACGCTGGAGCTGTTCGGCGCCGCCGAGTGGGAAGACGACCGGACTTTGGCGGACGGCGCCCTCACTCTGCTTCTCGACGGCAGTGGGCGCGACCCGCTGCCGGCCAGCCGCTTCCAGCTCACCCCGCTTGGCCGCTCCGGCCTGCGTAAGTTGCTGGCAGGAGCGGGCATCCCGGCGCCGGTGATCGGTTCGCTCGCCGGGGCGGACGCCCGCGAGCTGCTGGCCGCGCTCCCCTCGTATGCGGGCGACGCGGATGCGGCGGCGGAGGTGGCGGGTTGGCTGGCGGGCCGCTCCGCGGCGGACGCGGCGGTGCAGGTGGTGGACGCCTGCGACGGCACGGAGGCGGCCGACGCGCTGCGCCGCCTTGAGGCCCCGCGGGTGCTGGCCGCCGTGCTGGAGGCGGACCGCACCGGGCGGGCGAAGGCGGTGCTGCGCAAGGCGGCCGTCTCGCAGGTCACGGGTTGCTCGCACGCGGCGGCCTCGATACTGCGCCGGATTGGCGAACCCGTCGAGGGCCAGGCGGCGTGGGGCTTGGAGTGGATGCTCGTGGACGGCGCACTTCCCTTCGCACGCCGCGGTGAACAGGCGCTGCGCGAAAGGCTGTTGGCAGGTCCGGAGACGGGGCCGCGCCCACTCGACCAGGTGGCCGAGCGGGCCGACGACCTGTGGCGGGCCGGCCACCCGCACGCCGGCGAGGTGCTCGGTGCGTTGGCCGACGCGGTCAAGCCCGTCGACAAGGCCTTGGCCAAGCGGCTGCGGAAGGCCGCGTTCAAGGTGGGGAGCGCCACGTGAGCCTGCTTGTCAGGGAGATCGGCGCTGCGGCCTCGCCCCTCGCCGATCCCTCCGCCGTCGCCTGGGCGCGCGAGCACCTCGCCGCTGGCGCATGGGCCGCAGTGTTCGTGCCGGCCGAGCCGGGACAGCCTGCCAGGCTGGGCCATCTGGTGCTCTACCGGCCTGCCGCCGAGGCCCGCCGCGTGCCCGCCCAGGCCGTGGCCCCGGAGGCTGTGGGGCGGGTCCGCCTGCCGCTGGTCCTGCCGCACGGCGGCGGGGTGCGCACCCGCACTGTCGAGGGGTGGGCGCTCTCCCCGGACGTCACCCTCGCCCTTCTGCTCGACCTGCCCGCCTCCGGTGTCCATCCCTCGCTCGCCGCGTGGGCGGCCGTCGCCCGCCGTGCCCTGGACCTGCTCGGCGAGGGGCGTCTGTATCCGGCGCTGACCTCCGACACCTACACCACCTGGCGCTTCGGGCCGCCAGGCGCGCGTGGCAAGCGGGACCTGGACGCGCTGGCGGCCGCGCTGCCCCCTTACGCCCACAACCTCCCCGCGCCCGTGGCGGACGACCGGATGGTGCGCATCGCCGAACCGGCCACCTTGGTACGGGAATTCTGTGATGCCCTCGCCGACACCCTGCCGCGCACCCCGGCAACCGGCTGGGCCGTGCCCGGCAACCCGTACGCCGACCGGGCCACCGCCCTGCATCCGGGCCTGGTCGAGTGGGCGGTCGAGGCCGCTGCCGAGCGGGCCGCGCAGGTGAGTGTGGAACTGAGGGTGGAGCCCCCGGTCGGGCGGCGCCGCGCCTTCCGGGCCGTGCTTCAACTGCGCACCGCGGCCGATCCGTCCCTGGTTCTGGACGCCGCCGAGCTGTGGGCCGACCCGCACCGCGCACAGCGCCTGCTCGGCCCGCACGCCGAGGCCGAGGCGCTGCTCGCGCTGCGCCGCGCAGCCCGCGCCTGGCAGCCGCTGACCCGCCTGCTCGCCGAGGCCGCCCCCAGCTCGCTCCGGCTCGACGACGAGGAGGCCATGGACCTGCTGGGGGACGCCACCGGTGCACTGCGCACGGCGGGCGTGCGCGTGCACTGGCCACGCGAGCTGGTCAAGGCCCTTGAGATGCGCGCGGAGATCGGGGCGGCCACCGCTCCCGGCGCGACCGTGGACACTCTGCTGGGCCGCGATGCCCTGCTCGACTTCTCCTGGCATGTCGCGCTCGGCGGCGAGAAGCTCACCGAAGCCGAACTCGACCTGCTCGCCGAGGCTCGCCGTCCGCTGGTCAAGCTGCGCGACCAGTGGGTCGTCGCCGACCCGAAGCTGGTGGCCCGCCTCAAGCTGCGGCGCAGCCGCGAACTCGCCCCACTGGACGCGCTCCAAGCGGCGCTGACCGGGGAGGTGGAGTGGGAGGGCGAGCGTGTCGCGGTCGAGGCGGCCGGCACCTTCGGTGAGCTGGTGGTCAGGCTGCGCGACCCCGAGGGCCGTACCTCCGTCCGGGCGCCGGAGGGCCTGACCGCCACCCTGCGCGGCTACCAGCAGCGGGGCCTTGCCTGGCTGGCGGACATGACCCGCCTCACGCTGGGCGGGGTCCTCGCCGACGACATGGGCCTCGGCAAGACCGTCACCCTGCTCGCCCTCCACCTGCACCGCCAGGAGCAGCCCGACACCGCGGGTCCCACCCTCGTGGTCTGCCCGGCCTCGCTGCTCGGCAACTGGCAGCGTGAGGCCGCCCGCTTCGCCCCCGCCGTGCCGGTTCGCCGCTACCACGGCGGCGAGCGTACCCTGGACCACCTCGCTGGGAACGAACTCGTCCTGGTCACCTACGGTGTGCTGCGTCGCGACCGGGAGCGGCTCGCCGCCGTGAAGTGGTCGCTCGTCGCCGCCGACGAGGCCCAGCACGTCAAGAACCCGTACGCCACCACCGCCCGCGAACTGCGCGCCCTGCCCGCCCGCGCCCGCGTCGCGCTCACCGGCACCCCGGTGGAGAACAACCTCTCCGAGCTGTGGGCACTGCTCGACTGGACCACCCCCGGCCTGCTCGGCCCGCTGCCCGCCTTCCGGGACCGTTTCGCCAGAGCCATCGAGCGCGGCGCGCTGAGCATGGACGACGACGCGGAGACCGCCGAACAGGCCCGGCAGGCCGCCGAGCACCTCACCCGGCTCACCCGCCCGTTCCTGCTGCGCCGCCGCAAGTCCGACCCCGGGATCGCCCCCGAGCTCCCGGCCAAGACCGAGACCGACCACCCCGTCAGCCTCACCCGTGAGCAGGCCGCCCTGTACGAGGCGCAGGTGCGCGAGGCCATGGCCCAGATCGAGAAGGCGGACGGCATCGCCCGCCGTGGCCTGGTACTCAAACTCCTCACCGCGCTCAAACAGATCTGCAACCACCCCGCCCACTACTTGCGCGAGGCCGGCCCGCTGCCCGGCCGCTCCGGCAAGCTGGAGCTCCTCGACGAACTGCTCGACACGGTGGTGGCCGAAGGCGACGGCGCTCTGGTCTTCACGCAGTACACGCAGATGGGCAAGCTCCTGGAGCGGCACTTCGCCGACCGCGGTGTCCGCGCCCGCTACCTGCACGGCGCCACCGCCGTCCCCCGGCGCGATGAGATGGTCGCCGCCTTCCAGCAGGGCGAGTTCCCCGTCTTCCTGCTCTCCCTGAAGGCCGCCGGCACCGGCCTCAACCTCACACGCGCCACCCACGTGATCCACTACGACCGCTGGTGGAACCCCGCCGTCGAGGACCAGGCCACCGACCGCGCCTACCGCATCGGCCAGGACCGCCCCGTCCAGGTCCACCGCCTCACCACCCAGGGCACCGTCGAGGACAAGGTCGCCCGCCTGCTCGGTGCCAAGCGCGCCCTCGCGGACCAGGTCATCGCCTCCGGTGAGGCCGCCCTGACTGAACTCTCCGACGCCGACCTCGCCGACCTCGTCGCACTCTCCAAGGAGTTCGAGGCATGACCCCCGCCCGCAAGGCACCCCGCACCGGCACCCGCGCCTTCGCCACCACCTGGTGGGGCCAGGCCTGGGTGGACGCCCTGGAGGCCTCCACCCTCGACGCCGGCCGCCTCTCCCGCGGCCGCACCTACGCCCGCAAGGGAATGGTAGGCCCGGTCACCGTCACCCCCGGTATGCTGCGCGCCGAGGTCGAGGGCAGCAACCCGTGGCCGTACGACGCCGCGGTGCACCTGCGCGTCCTCACCGACGCCCAGTGGGACACCCTCCTCGACGCCATCGCAGCCCAGGTCGGCCGCACCGCCGCCCTCCTCGACGGCGAGATGCCCGCCGATCTCGTCGACGACGCCCGCACCGCCCGCGTCCCCCTGCTGCCCGAGCCGAGCGAACTCGACCCGGAGTGCTCCTGCCCCGACTGGGGCTACCCCTGCAAGCACGCCGCCGCCCTGTGCTACGCCACCGCCGTCCACCTCGATGACGACCCCTTCTGGCTCTTCACCCTCCGCGGCCGCACCAAGGACACCGTCCTGACCGCGCTGCGCACCCGCCGCCAGATGCTCACCGGCACCGCGTCCACGACCGGCGACGCACCCCGCGGCGAGGGTGTTCCCGCCCGCGACGCCTTCGCCGCCTGGAACGGCACCTTCACACCGCCCAACTTCGAGACGGCCGATACCGTGCCCGGCGAACCCGACACCGCCCTTACCCCGCTCACCACAGAGCCCCCACCCGGCACCCCCTTCACCCTCGACGACCTCGAAGCGCTGACCCGCGACACCGCCCAGCGCGCCCGCAGCCTCGCCGCCGGACACGCCGCCTCGCTCACCTGCGCCCCCGTCGAGGACGCGGTACGCCTCGCCGCGACAGGCGTCAGCGAGGACTGGTTCCACCAACTCGTACGCGCCACAGGCCTGGCCCCGCTCGACTTCGCCCGCCTGGTCCGCGCCCTGCGGCACGGCGGTCCCGCCGGCCTCGCCGTCGCCCGCGCGCCCCTCGCCCCCGACCCCGCCGCCATGGCCGCCGCCCGCACCGCCCTCTTGGACCCCGACAGCGACGACGGTACGGACGCCGCCCGAAGGGTCCGGCTGCGCGTCTGGCGCAACCGCCTCACCGTCGACAACGAAGGCATCCAGATCCGCTTCGGCCCCGACAACCGCTGGCACCCCTACACCCGCGAAGACCGAGGCACCGCCGCCGACTGGTGGCCCTGCGCCCCCGCCACAGCCGACCCCGTCGCCGCTCTCGTCGCAGCCCGCATCGCCGCCACGCGAAACTGACGGACTAAGCTGGCCGGGGCGCCCGAAGGAGGACACGATGACGACCGCATGGGACGCACTCCCGCCCTGGATGCTGCCGCCCCGGCCGAGTGGGTGGGAGGCCGACGACCTCGACAACGCACCCGACCTCCCACGGCACACCGAGCTGATCGATGGAGCGCTGATCTTCATGATGTCCCCACAGCGGTCCTGGCACGCCCGCGTCGTCACCCGGCTTACGACCGCACTGGACGATCAGGCTCCCGAGGGATTCGAGATCGACCGGGAAATGACAGTCAAGCTGAACGACAAGAACCGGCCCGAGCCTGACGTCCTTGCTGTCACGGTCCCATACGACCCGAACCGTACGCGCTACCTCCCCGACCAGGTTGCCCTCGCCATCGAAGTCGTCTCAGACGAGTCCGCCGACCGCGACCGGTCACTGAAGCCGTTCAAGTACGCGCAGGCAGGTATTCCGCACTACTGGCGTGTCGAGGAGGAAAACGGTCTCCCCGTTATCCACACGTACGAACTGGACGACACCACCCGCGCCTACGTCGCCATCGGTATCAGTCGCGATCGCTTGAAGACAGCAGTCCCTTTCGGTATCGACCTCGACTTGCGCTGTCTCGTCCGCTGATCAGACGCAGGTGACGTAGGCGGTGGGGCCGGTGAGGTCGGCGTGTTCGTGGCGGTCATCAGGTGTTCGCCGCGGGCGAGGGCTTGCTCGCTCTCCGCTTCCGCTCGAAGCCGGACTCGCTGGTAGCGTTCGAAAAAGTGGACGCAGCGGTGCGGAACGCCAGGGCCGCGGCGATCACGCCTGGAGGGCGATGAACCAGGCCAGAGTCCGCCTTGTGTCCGCAGAGGCCGTGTGCGGATGACTTCGTGTGGCCATTGAGCAGGTCCGCTGTCGGAACCGCGTTCGCGACGGTGACAGCAGCGCGTGTTGCATTCCAGCCCCGCCGGTGTGATGCAGATGCAGCTCACTGCCTGGGTCTTGGTGGTGAAACAGCCGGGCCGTGCACGTTCGCTGTGGCAGGGTCGGGCCATGCCCTTTGATCACAACGACCACTATCACCGTCTGCTGTTGCGCCAGGTGCCGCGGAACTGCGGTGCGGCCCTGGACGTCGGCTGTGGACCGGCCGGTTCGCTCGTCGGCTCGCTCACCTGGGCATAGAGGCCGATGCGATCGACCCGTCGGAGGAGGCGATCGCGGAGGCCCGCGCGCTGTCGGGGCGGATAGCCGGTGACCGGGGCCCGCGCTTCCAGCACGCGAACGTCACCGCAGTCGAACTGCCGAGGGCTCTCTACGACTTCATCTCGTGCCTCGCCAGCATCCACCACATGCCGTTCGACACCGTCGCCGCACTGCGTGACGCACTCGCGCCCGGCGGCGTCCTCGTGATCTTGGGCTGCTATCCGGAGAAGACCCGCCTCGACTGGGCTTGGAGCCTGACGGCCGTGCCCGTCAACGCTGTCGCCAGGCTGACCGTCGCTTTGAAAGACAGGCTTCGCCCTGCCGCCGCTTCGACCGGTCGAGAACAGGTGAGAGCGCCGGTGAGCCGGCCGACCGTTCCCGGCCTCCACCTGCGCGCCTCGATGATCTGGATCAAAGACCTCACCCGAGGCGCCCATTGATCACGACTCGATACGCACCTTGGTCGGGCCGGTCGGCACCGGCGTCACCCAGGCGTTTCTCCGCCGCGGCAAGGGCACCGGCACAGCGCGCCATTCGCTCTCCGGTCGCTCTGAGCAGCGAGGGCGCGGGCGAGGTGTAGCCCCGGGCGGAGTGCTCCTCGGGCTGCAGCGGGGATTCCAGGGCCGCGGCGGCCCGGGGGGTCGCCGCTGAGATGGGGCACAGGTTCATTGGCGACGAGTTCGGACTGGATGACGAGTTGGACCTCGTCGTCCAGTGGCTGCACCTCGTAAGCGATCGCGGCGATCACCCGATGAGTGAAGGAAACGAGACGAGTGGAGCGGATGCGGACGGTCTTGCCCACGGGTGAGGTCCACTCGCGTGTACGGTGCAACAGGCCGCTTCGTAGATCGAGTACCCGCTCATGGGAGTGGGTCTGCCCGTGCCGTAGATCCAACTGCTCGTCGTCGACCATGAGGCGGATGAGCTTGCCGTCGGTGACGTTGATAAGCGTCTGCCCGGACTCCGGATACCCGTAGCCCGCCTCCGCGTACGGCAACGGATTCAGTTCGTAGACGCCGTTGACGTAACAGCCGGGCAGGCCGTGCGGCTCGCCCCCCTCCAGGTTGCCTCGCCAGCCGATGTATCCGTTGGACAGGGCGAACAGCGACTCGCTCTGTGCCAGCACATCCAAGGCCCGGCGTGAAGGGCTTGGGCGGAACGTGGAGGATCTGGGGTCGAATCGGACCACTGGCCGGGTCCTGAGAGACTGGCGGGCATGGATGTCGCCCGCAGGAATAACGTCACCGTCACCGGCAACCCGCAGGGCCGGGCGGTGGTGCTGGCCCATGGGTTCGGCTGCGATCAGAACATGTGGCGGCTGACACTGCCTGCCTTGGTCGAGGAGTACCGGGTGGTGCTTTTCGACTACGTTGGCTCCGGCCGCTCGGATGCGGCCGCGTTCTCGGAGGACCGCTACGCGTCACTGACCGGTTACGCCCAGGACGTGGTCGAGGTGTGCGAGGCGCTCGATCTGTACGACGCGGTGTTCGTGGGCCATTCCGTCAGCGCGATGATCGGCGTGCTTGCGGCAGGCATGGCTCCGGAACGCATCGGGGCGCACGTGATGGTCGCTCCGTCTCCGCGATACATCGACGACGAGGGCTACCACGGCGGTTTCAGCGCCGACGACATCGACGAATTGCTGGCGTCACTGGAGTCGAACTATCTGGGCTGGTCGGCGGCGACGGCCCCGGTGATCATGGGCAACGCAGACCGGCCGGAACTGGGCGAGGAGCTGAAGAACAGCTTCTGCGCCACCGACCCGGACATGGCGCGTGTCTTCGCCCGGACCACGTTCCTGTCGGACTCGCGGGACGACCTGAAGAGCGTGGGGGCGCCTACTCTGGTGCTGGAGTGCACTCAGGACGTGATAGCCCCCCGAGAGGTGGGTGCCTTCGTCCACCAGGCGATTTCCGGCTCGACGCTGGTCACGCTGGATGCGACCGGGCATTGCCCGCATCTGTCCGCGCCCGAGGCCACCAACCAGGCGATCATGGAGTTCCTGGCGGCTCTGCGGTGATGTGCCGCACCGGGCAGCAGCCCGACCCGCACGAGGCCGGCGACGAGAAGACCTCCAGCCCGGCGTTTGCCGCGCTGTTGGAGGACAGCGCCGAGGAACTGTACGAGAGCGCACCGTGCGGGTACCTGTCCACGCTGATGGACGGCACCATCGCGAAGATCAACACCACGCTGCTGACCTGGCTCGGCATCGAGCGGGAGGCGGTGGTGGGGCGGAAACGGTTCACCGACCTGCTGACCGTGGGCGGCAAGCTGTATCACGAGACGCACTTCGCGCCGTTGCTGCGCATGCAGGGTGAGATCAGCGGCATCGCCCTGGAGATCAACCAGGCGGACGGCGGCCGGATGCCGGTGCTGGTCTCCTCCGTGATCAAGCATGGCGACACCGGCGAGCCCCTGTTGATCCGCACCACCGTCTTCGACGCCCGGGACCGCCGCGCCTACGAAGAGGAACTCCTGCGCGGCCGGAAGGCGGCCGAAGAAGCACGCAGACAGGCGGAAGCCGACCGCGCCCGGCTGCAGGACGCCCTCGCCGTCCTCCAGCAGTCACTGCTGCCCGACACCCTCCCGAAGGTCCCCGGGGTGGAGACGGCCGCCTACTATCACACCGCCCATCCCGACCGGCTCGGCGGCGACTTCTACGACGTCTTCCCTATCGACGGGAAGCGTTTCGGCTTCTTCCTCGGTGACGTGTGCGGCAAGGGCCCCCAGGCCGCCGCGCTCACCTCACTGACCCGCTACACCCTGCGCGCCGCCGTCCTGCACGACCCCGACCCCGTCTCCGCTCTGACCACCCTCAACAAGGTGCTCCACGAGCGGTATGCCGGCAGCGGCAACCCGCGCTACTGCACCGCCATCTTCGGCACCCTCGAGCCCGACCCCGATACCGGGCAGGTCGCCGTCCACCTGGCCTCGGGCGGCCACCCTCCGGCCATCGCCGTGCGTGCCGACGGCGCCGCCGACTTCCTTCCTACTCCCGGTGGCCTCCTCGTCGGCATCCTGCCCTCCGCGCGCTTCACGGCCACCACGACCGTGCTCGCACCCGGCGACATGCTCCTGCTCTACACCGACGGCATCACCGAGGCCCGCACCGGCGAAGACCGCACCAGCCTGTACGGGGACGAGGCCCTGCTCGCCTTCACCGCCGCCCACGCCGGCCAGCCCCCGCCCGTTTCGATCCAGGCCCTGACCGACCTGCTGCACAGCTTCGGTGACGGCCTCGACGACGACACCGCACTGCTCGCCCTCGGTGTCCCAGCCCCCAACCCCCCGAAGAGAAGCGCCCGATGAGCCCACTGAAAATCACCACCCGAGACGCTGCCACCGGTCCCGTTCTGGAGATTTTCGGCGAGCTCGACTACGACAGCGCCACGCAACTACGTGAACTGATTCCCACCATCACCCTTCGACCGGGCCAGCGCCTCATCCTGGACCTGGGCGGTCTGGAGTTCTGCGACTCCAGCGGCCTCAGCGCCCTCATCGCCGCCCACAATCATGCCCACGCCGCCCAAGCGAACTTCGCACTCGCAGCTGTACCCCTGCACACCCTGCACACCCTGCGCATCGTTGGCCTCGACCAGATCTTGCCCATCTACCGCGACAGCAACACCCTCCGTTTCTGAGGACGCAGTGTGCTCTCCGCGCGGCGACGGAACGGCATGGCCAGAATTGGCCCTCGGGGAGTGTCCGAACGGGAATCAGCAGTAGCGGAACGATCTTGATTCGGTTCGGTGACGTGCCCGTTTTTGCCTGGTCAACGGGCTCTACGGTCCTCGTCATGCCTGTTGAGTACCTGTCTGCTGACCAAGAGACCCGCTACGACCGGTTCGCCACGGAACCGTCGCCCGGGGAGCTGGAACAGTTCTTCCGCCTGGACACGAAGGGCCCTGGGCCTGGCGCGGGCGAAGCGGCGTCCGGCGACGAGGCTCGGGTGGGCGGTGCAGTTGGGGCACAGTGCGGATGCTCGACACCTTCCTGACCGAGGGTCCCACGGCGGTCCCGGTCGCCGTGGTGAGGTTGGTCGCCGAGCAACTCGGCATCGACGACGAGCACTTCGCCGAGTACGGGACGCGCTCGCAGACGGCGTACGAGCACGCGTGGGAGATCCGCGACGAGTACGGCTACCGGGACTTCGCCGCGGGTGAGGCGGAGCTGCGGGAGTTCCTGGCGGCGCGGGTGTGGTCGTCGCTGGAGGGGCCGCGCGCGTTGTTCGACCGGGCGGTGGTGCGGCTGGTGAACCATCGGGTGCTGCTGCCTGGCGTCACGACGCCGGCCCGGATGGTGGCCACAGTCCGCCAGGAGGAGAACGATCGGCCGCACGCGGCGCTGTACGAGGCGGTGCCTTACGACCTGCGCACTGAGATGATCCGGCTGCTCGAAGTGCCGGAGAAGAAGCGGGTATCGGAGCTGGAGCGGCTGCGGCTGGGCTCGATGCGGGTGTCGGGCAAGGCTATGGAACTGGCCCTGGACCGCGCCCGCGAGGTACGGGGCCTGGGCGCCGGCGCGGTCGACGTCGGGCGGGTCCCGGCCGCGCGGATGAGCGGGCTGGCCCGGTACGGGCTGACCTCGAAGGCGCCGACGCTGAAGCGGCTGGAAGTCACGAGGCAGACTGCCACCCTGCTCGCGACCGTGCGGCACTTGGAGACCGCGACGGTCGACGACGCTCTCGATCTGCTGCACGCGTTGACGGCCACCAAGCTGCTGGCGAAAGCGGAGCGAATGGGCAACGACGCCAAGCTCAAGGCCCTGCCGCAGCTGCGCAAGGCCGCGAGTCCGATAAATGCCAGGTAGTTGCGGGGATTGCGCTCGTAGCGAGGGCTCACTGCGCAGGTCGGCGCGGTCGTAGGCCTTGTTCGCATGCGGCCGCTGGGGCTTGAAGTACCGGCCGAGGTGGGGGGCGTGTCTCGTTTGGTGACCGGCGACCATGGGCCTCAGCCCCTCGCTGTCTTGGGTGTTGTCGGCCGAGACGGCGACGAGGAGGGGCAGTCCGTTCGCGTCCGACAGGACGAGCATCCTGGAGCCCGGCCTACCTCGGTCCACAGGGCTCGGACCTGTGTGTGCGTCCCCTTTTTTGGCCCTGACGTGGGCGGTGTCGAGGACGACGCGGGTGACGTCGATGAAGCCGGCGTCGTCGAGCCGGTGCAGCACGGCTTCGTGCGTCGACCCCAGACGCCGGCCCTCGACCAGTTCAGGAACCGGCGGTGGGCGGTCGACTTCGATATGCCGAAGCAGGGTGGCAAGGCTCGCCAGGCGCAGCCGCTGACCAGCACGTAGACGATCGCCGCGAACAGCGTCTCATCAGGCGTGTCCTGCGTCCCGCCGCCCTGGGGACGGACCTTCGACGGCGGGATCAGCGGCTTCGCGATCTCCCACAGTCCGTACGGAACAATCCAACTCCACGTACCCGCCCCATGAACAGACCAACGACCGCCTCACCACGTAGGACACGGTCCAAGCACTTGGCGGGGACGGGTCAGCGCCGTCGCGAGGGCGTAGTCCCCGTGCTGCGACAGGTATGACCCGGCCTGCTCGTACCGTGAACTCGGACGGCCAGTGCGCCTGCCCAATGGCAAGCCCAGGCTTCGCGAGCTGTTCGCGAAACTCCAGGCGAAGCACGGAACGGTGCTGGTCGTGGTGGACCAGCCGGCCTCGATCGGCGCCCTGCCGCTGGCGGTGCAAGGGACATGGGCTGTCCGGTTGCCCATCTGCCCGGGCTGACGATGCGGCGGATCGCCGACCTTTACCCCGGTGAGGCCAAGACCGATGCCCTCGACCCGGGGTGCGGCGCCGACGTGTTCCTGATCGCCGCTGCCCGCTTCCTCGCCACCGCCCACGCAGGAGTGCTCTACGGCACCCACCAACCGGCAGCCCTCAGATGCGATCGACGGCGCATCTCGCCGTCTACGCGGCGGGGGTGAGTTCTGCTTGGCCGAACAGCAGGGCCCAGCCGGTGGGGAGTTGGTGGAGGATGCGGGTGATCAGGTCGGGGCCGGCGTGGGCTGTGACGGCGGCGAGGACGGAGCCGGTGTCCCAGCGGGTGGTGGCCAGGGAGGCGCCGGAGCGGGCGGCGAGGTCCTTGACGAAGGCCCATCCGGTCAGCGGCTGGGTGTCGGGGATCTGCGCGGTCAGCACGCGCGCGGCCTCCAGGGGCAGGCGCCGAGCCAGGTCGACGCGTTCGTCACCGGTCAGCTGACGCCCGAGCCCCGCGAGGACCAGGCGGACGGCTTCGTCGGCCCGCTCGCAGGTGGGGTAGGCGCCCTCGTAGCGGACCTTCTCCAGCATCTGCTCGTACGTCGTCGAGTACGGCTGCTGGTGCTCAAGCGGTACGCGCGCGTCGGAGATCACTGCGGTGAATGCCTTTCACGGAGTCATGGGGGTGCCGGGTACGGCACCCCCGGTCTGGGTCAGGTGGGCTGGGGGCGGCCGAAGAGAAGGTCGTAGCCAGCGGGGAGCTGGAGCAGGATGTGCCCCATGAGGTCCTCGCCTGCCGTGTCGGCGACGGTGGACAGCACGGCGCTGACGTCCCAGGTCGCGGTCTGCTCGGTGGCGTCCTCGATCCACGCGGCAGTCGCGCGGACGAACCGCTCCGGGGGCAGCGGCTCGGCGCTCTGCAGCGGGTTGAGCAGGATCAGGGCGAAGCCCTCCGGCAGACGTGCCGCGAGCTGGTCGCGGACCTCGTCGACCATGTGCGCCGAGCAGGGCGAGCAGCACGCGGGCCGCACGCTCGGCTTCCTCCGCGGTGTCGTATTCACCGCGCTCAGGCACGCGGTCGAGGAACGCTTCGTGTCGCAAGGTCATCGGCCGCCACCCCTTCTTGTCGTCGGGCTCTCCACGGGGGTGCGGAGGGCGGAAAGGGGGAGATCAGGTGCCCGTCCTCCGCACCGGTCCGGACGGGAGTCAGCCGGAGATCTCCTTGCGGCCGGAGCCGACGCCGATGGAGATCTTGCGGGGCTTGGCGCGCTCGGCGATCGGAATGCGCAGGGTGAGCACACCGGCGTCGTAGTCGGCCTGGATGCGCTCGGTGTCCAGGGTGTCGGCGAGCACGATCTGGCGGGAGAAGACGCCCAGCGGCCGCTCGGACAGCTCCACCTTCACGTCGTCGGCCTTCGCCACCGGCCGCCGCTCGGCCTTGACGGTCAGCATGTTCCGCTCTACGTCGATGTCGATCGCGTCTGCGGTCACGCCGGGGATGTCGAAGGCCACCACATACTTGTCACCCTCGCGGTAGGCGTCCATCGGCATCACCGACGGCTTCGACCAGGTGCCCGGGCCCATCAG
Organism: Streptomyces sp. NPDC088817; assembly: GCF_044750345.1. Classification (NCBI taxonomy): domain Bacteria; kingdom Bacillati; phylum Actinomycetota; class Actinomycetes; order Kitasatosporales; family Streptomycetaceae; genus Streptomyces; species Streptomyces sp. NPDC088817. The sequence continues at coordinate 19,248 of NZ_JBIVJN010000031.1, read as the reverse complement.
CTGCTGCGCCATCCGGTCCAGCTCACGGAAGGGGTCAGTGCGCATCAACATCGTGAAACACCTCCAGCAGGTTCGAGCAGTTGCTGCCAATGCGCTGCACTGACACCGTTGTAACATGTCATCCAATGGATGACAAACACGATGTCGTCGAGCCGATGACCACCCGAGGGAGGTGCCCGTGACCGCAGCCGACCAGCCGTCCACGACCAGTACCGACGCCCACAGCCCGGCCTCCTTCCTCGCCGCGGCGGCGGCCCTTGCCGCCATAGACGACGCGCTGCGCGAAGCCCAGCACGAGACCCCCGACGCCGCCGGGCCCGGTCCCGAGCAGGCGCTGGCCTCCCTGATGTTGCTGCGGCAGGTGCGCGAGCAACTCGCCGGCTGGGAGACCGGCCTGATCGAAATCGCCCGCGACGCGGGCGCCAGCTGGGCCGACCTCGCTGGCCCCCTCGGCGTCGCCAGCCGCCAAGCCGCCGAACGTCGCTACCTGCGCGGCCGCCCCGGCGCCGCCGGCACCACCGGCGAGCAGCGCGTGACGGCCACCCGCCAGGCCAGGGCCGCCGAACGCGCCACCACCACCTGGGCCCGCGCCAACGCCGCCGACCTGCGCCGCCTCGCCGGACAGATCACCGCGCTCGCCCACCTCGGGCCCGAAGCGCGCTCAGCCCAGGCCGCCCTGCATGCCGCTCTCGGTGCCGCCGACGCCGCCGAGCTCATTGCACCCCTGGCCGGCATGCGTCCCTACCTCGATGCCCGCCACACCGGCCTCGTCGAATCCCTGGACGCGCTCGAAGGCCGGCGCACGACAACAGCCGCTGACGATGGCTGACTCCCGCCACACAGAGTCACCACATGCGGATGCGGTCCGGCCCACCCCGAACCACGCCGACGGCGGGCAACGGTCCGTCTCGGCCCGAGTCCAAGTCCGTTCATGACGTTCCCACAGAAAGAGACCCACATGGGCAGCAGTGTCGAGACACTGGAATTCCAGGCGGAGACCCGCCAGTTGCTCCGACTGGTGATTCACTCGATCTACTCGAACAAGGACATCTTCCTGCGCGAGCTGATCTCGAACGCCTCCGACGCCTTGGACAAGCTGCGGCTCGAATCGCTGACCGACTCCAGCCTCGCCGAGATCGACGCCACCGACCTGCACATCTGGTTGGAGGCCGACAAGGACGCCCGCACACTGACCATCCGTGACAACGGGATCGGCATGACCCGGGACGATCTCGTGGAGCTGATCGGCACCATCGCCAAGTCCGGCACCGCCGGCCTGCTGGAGAAGATCAAGGAGTCCAAGGACGCCGCCACCGCCGAGAGCCTGATCGGGCAGTTCGGCGTCGGCTTCTACTCGGCGTTCATGGTTGCCGACAAGGTAACCTTGCGCACCCGGCGGGCCGGCACCGACTCCGGCATCCAGTGGCAGTCCGACGGCGAGGGCACCTACGACCTCCAGGCCGTCGACGGCCTGGAGGTGGGCACCTCGGTCACCCTGCACCTCAAGCCCGCCGACAGCGAGGACGGGCTCGCCGACTACCTCTCCGAATCAAAGATCCGCCAGATCGTCAAGCGGTACTCGGACTTCATCCGCTGGCCGATCCGGATGGCCACCGAGCGCACCGACGCCGAGGGCGAGACCACCCGCGACATCGACACGCTCAACTCGATGAAGGCGCTGTGGGCCCGGCCGCGCAGCGAGGTGACCGAGGACGAGTACAACGAGTTCTACCAGCAGATCAGCCACGACTGGCTGGCACCGGCCGAGACGATCCACATGCGCGCCGAAGGCACTTTCGAGTACGAGGCACTGCTGTTCATCCCCTCACAGGCACCCTTCGACCTGTTCTCCCGCGAGACCAAGCCCGGCGTGCAGCTGTACGTCAAGCGGGTGTTCATCATGGACGACTGCGAAGCGCTCATGCCCAACTACCTGCGCTTCGTCAAGGGTGTCGTGGACGCTCACGACCTGTCGCTGAACGTCTCCCGCGAGATCCTCCAGCACGACCGACAGATCCGCGGGGTACGCCGGCGCCTGGTCAAGAAGGTCCTCGGCGCGATCAAGGACATGCAGTCCAAGGACGCCGAGCGCTACGCGAAGGTATGGGCCCAGTTCGGCCGGGCGCTGAAGGAAGGCCTGGTCGAGGACACGGACAACACCGAGGCCCTGCTGGAGCTGGTGTCGGCCGCCTCCACGCACGACCCGGAGAAGACCACCACGCTGCGCGAGTACGTCGAGCGCATGAAGGACGGCCAGGACACCATCTACTACCTGACCGGCGAGACCCGCGCGATGGTCGAGAACTCCCCGCACATGGAAGCCTTCGCCGCCAAGGGGTACGAGGTTCTGATCCTCACCGACCCGATCGACGAGGTGTGGGTGGACCGGGTCCCGGCCTTCGACGGCCACCGCCTGCAGTCCATCGCCAAGGGTCAGGTCGATCTCGCCGAGTCCGCCGACGGCGACCAGGAAACCGACGCCGAGAAGGCCCAGCGCGAGCAGGACTTCGCTGCCCTGCTGCCGTGGCTGACCACCACCCTGTCCGAGCAGGTCAAGCAGGTCCGCCTGTCGTCACGCCTGACGACCTCGGCGGCATGCATTGTCGGCGACGCCCACGACGTGACGCCGACCCTGGAGAAGATGTACCGGGCAATGGGACAGCAGATACCCCCGGTCAAGCGGATCCTGGAACTCAACCCCGTACACCCGCTCATCACCGCCCTGCGCACAGCACACGACGCAGGCGCCGACGACTCCGCACTGGCGGAGACCGCCGAGCTGATATACGGCAGCGCGCTGCTCGCCGAAGGCGGCGACCTGCCCGACCCGGCCCGCTTCACCCGACTGCTCACCGACCGCCTGACCCGGACTCTGTAACCACGGGTGCGGCCCGGCACAGCGGAAGCGCCCGGCCGCACCCACCCCGACCTCGCCACCCGCACACCCCGGATACGTTCGGGCCGCCCATCCACCAGACGGGGTGATGTCTTGGGCTGAAATGGGAGACCGCCTGACGTTCTGCCAGATCACCGGGCACCGTCGCGCGCGAATCACGCCGACGATCAAGGAGCGGGCGTTGCCCACCGACTTCTTGAGCGAGGAACAGCGCAGGCGCTTCGGCCACTTCACTGAGGACCCGGACGAGAGACAGCTCGCCGGGTCCTTCCTGCTGGACCAGACCGCGCGCCGCAGGGCGATGGCCGCCCGTGGCGCGCGGAACCGGATCGGCTGGGCCGTTCAGCTCAACCATCCGCTACCTGGGTACCTTCCTGAACAACCCCGAAGAGGTGCCCGCCGTGGTGGTTGCCTACGTCGCCGAGCAGCTCGGCCTGGAGCTGGCCGCGGTCGCCGGGCACGGCAGCAGCGAGGCCCGCTGGGACCACCAGGAGCAGATCCGCTCCGGCTACGGGTACACCAAGTTCGCCCGCTGGCTCTACCAGCGGGCCTGGATCGGCCGTCTCCGGCCTGCGAGGAGATAGGCGCCTGGCCACCCTTGGGCGCGTTCACCGCGGTCCGTCGGTCTTGGGTAGCAGGTAGGTGCTGGGGATTTTCAGGTCCCGCAGAAGCTCACGCATGGTGGGGGCAGTGCCGCGGGTGAGGTGCACCGCGCTGCGATGCAGGGCCTCCCGGCCTGCCAGACGCATCGTGGACCACCAGTGGGAGCCGGCCCGGTCTCGGACCTCCTCCCAACCGCCCGCCAGGAACTCCTCCTCGGAGTACGCGGCGATGCCACTGCTGCCTGCGGAGCCGGGTGCGGGCGGGATCGGGTCAAGGTTGACGTCGACCAGGACGACCGCAACCTCCGCGAAGTAGGCCGGCGACGTGGCGCCCGGACCAGGGACGTAGACGCGGGACGGCTCCTGTCCCGGCAGCTCAACCCAGCGGATCTGGCCGCCCTCGGGCGTCACGGCGGCGTTACGCACAGTCTGCTCCCCTCCACTCCAGATCGACGGAGAGACGCGAGTAGCCACCGGGCCTCAGTGCCCCGCCACCGCCCCAGACACTGGACGTTGCGTGAGCACCAGAAGCCACGGGCCTCGATCAAGGCACCCCACCCGATTTCGTTCACAACGTCGTCAGCGGAGCGGTCCCTGTTCGTCGATGAACACGGTGGGCGTGGACAGGAACACATCCGCGTTCACCGGGCCGTAGGCGATGTTGAACGTGTCCAGCCAGTACGACCAGTCCCGGATCCCCAGTGCACTGCTGAAGCGGTAGTTGAGCTGCCAGCGCACGCACGGGCCGGGGACGAGCCGCGCTGCCAGGGGACGTCGCGGCCGGGGCTTGGCCCGGCCGAACATCCGGCGCTTGATCATCTTGATGTGGTTGACCCGGCCTTCCACAGGACCGGAGTTCCAGCAGTTGGTCAGGCGGGCCAGGATCTCCAGGGTGCAGTAGCGCGGCATCTCCGGATGGGTAGAGCGGCTGCCCGGGTGGCCGTCAATGCGAACGCCGCCGGTCCCGAGCTGGATGAGCAGAAAGGGCTGGCAGTTGCGTCCTCGTCCCCTTCGGCGACAGCTTCGAGTAGCCCCGGTCTGCTCCCAGGCCCTCGCGCCCGGCGGGTGCTCGGCCAGCCGGTCGCCGACCGCACTCGAGCCCTGACGGCACACGCTGCCCACGTACCGGCACCCGCGGCGGCTGTCCCACGCGAGGTACACCGCGCAGCTCGCCGTCACCTGACGGCGCACCATGGCCGGGCTGGTCTGGCACACCACCACCGACGACAGACTGCTGCCGGCCGCGGCCGTCCCGTCGGCGAGGACCGGGTGGACCAGTCGCAGCATCGGTCGCGGCGCCCACCTGATCTCCGCGGGCAGGGCGGGACTGGAGCTCACTCGGCCCCTTCCTCGTCCTCGTCGGCCACGAAGATCGAGGGATCGACCGGCCCGAACTTCGTGGTGTCGGGCGCCTTGCTGTCGGCGAGCGCATACAACTGTCCGGCGATCATGACCAGACCCGATTCCCGCGGGCATGCCGTGGACCACGGCCAGCGAGATCGAAGGAACAGGCGCCCCAAGAGCTCCCAGGGCGAGTTGGATGAGAGACCAGAGGCGAGGACGACACCGCGAGGGTCGGCAGACCGTACTCCCTGACGGCGGTGAACCCCAGAACGGTGAGCCCGGCGGCAGGACCGTTGACCAGCGGGCTGCTGCCGGGCAACATGCTGGTGATCAGGCCGCCGATAATGCCGCTGATCCCCGACGCTGGCCCGCCCCCCGTACGAGGTGTCAGACGAAGGTGATGTCCCAGTGGGTGGCGCCGCGCTTGGGGGTTTCGTAGACGTACTCGAGCGAGATGCCGGCGAGGTTGCCGTACCAGCGGGGGTCGTGGCCGCGCGGCTTGCCCTTGCGCTGGGTTTTCTTGATCCACCTGGTGACGCAACCCCCCTCGTCGCGGGTGCGCAGGTCGAGCTTGTATCCGTTGGCGTGGGTGTGGTTGGAGTTGCGGCCGGTGCTGTGACCGGATTCGGTGCCACCGGTGATGATGATCGTGCAGTGGCTGGCCTTCTTGAGCGCGATGACTCCTTGGATGGTGCGGGTGCGGACGCCTTCGAGGGAGGTGCGGCCGACGGGGTGCCTGATGCCGGCGGCGGCGAGCCGTGCGAGGGCCTGTCGGTTGGTCAGGCGGCCGTTGCCGGCGAGCGTGCGGTGAGCCGGAGCGCTGAGGCTGGCATCGGTGACGAGATGCTTCGCGGGGGCCGCCGTGGCAGACGCTGTGGCTCCGGGCAGGACGACGATGCCCGCGAGCGCCGCACCGAGCGTCAAATTCTTGATCATGTTTCGCATGACCTGCTCAACGATCACGAGCGCGCTCAGTGTTACGTGGAACCGCGCCGGCCCACCCCAATAGGGGTCCTGAAGTGCTCCAGGCTGACGCGGGCCAACGCCTGAAACGACTGCCCGCGCCCGAGTCGCGGCGGATCGCCCGTCTGACAGAGGCGTTCGCCCTGACTCGTGGAGGTGAACTGGTCAACGAGGAGGACACTGGAGGCCGACTCTCAGTGTCCCGGCCCGGGGCTGACGCGCTGGTAGGTGCAGCGCCGGGTTCTCTGGGGGCCAGCCCGGTGTGGTGTGACGTTGTGTACGGGCAGTAAGTTGATCTTCTGAGACTCGTTCTCGGGGGGTGTGGCTCTGTGGCGGGTTGTTGCATCAGCCTTCGGATCATGGAGTTGCATTGCGGGCCTTTCCTGTGGATTTGCCGTCTGGAGTTCGGTACTGGACGGTCATCGACGACGACTTCGAGGTGGTGTGGGTCGCCGATCAGTGGCTGCGGTTCCTGCGGTTCGGTCGGAGCCGTGCCGAGCTGACGACGAAGGCGTACGCCGAGGGCGTGTCGCTGTACCTGCTGTGGTGCCGGGTCACTGGGCGGCAATGGCCCCAAGCGGCCCGGGACATGGGCCTGTTCATGGTCTGGCTGAAGTACACGCCGTCGACGCCGGACGGTGAACCAGCCTCGGTGGTGATGGGTCCCGGGGCCGAGCCGGCCCGGAGGGAACGGCGGATCAACGGGGTGCTGACCGCGGTGCGTGGGCTGTTGTCGTACGCCGTGTCGGTGGGCAAGGCGCCCCGTTCGGTGCTCGGGCAGATCTACGAGCTGGCCGACAGCCGGGACCTGCCGCTGGAGGCCCAGGGCGAGGACTCGGGGTTGACCTACCGCCTGCGGGCGGTCCACCGGGTGCAGGAACCGGAGGCGGAGGTGGACCGGGCCACAGACGACGAGTTGGTGGCGATGTTCCTTCAGTGCCGCAACGCCCGGGACCGATTGATCGTGCTGTTGCTCGGCCGGGTTGGGCTGCGCCGTGGCCAGGCGGCCGGCCTGCACCGCAGCGACTGTCACCTGCTGCCTGATTCACGGGCTCTCGGCTGCGACTACGAGGGCGCCCATGTTCACGTCCGGCGCCGCGACAACAGCAACCGGGCGTGGTCGAAGTCGAAGGAGGCGTGGACGCAGCCGCTGGACTTCCTGGTGGTCCAGGCGTTCGACCAGTACATCGACGAGCGCCACGAGATCCTCGGGGCGGGCGGCAGTGACTTCCTGCTGGTGAACCTGTTCCGTGAGCCGTTGGGGGCGCCGATGTCGCCGGACGCGCTGGGCGAGTTGTTCGAGCGCCTGGGACAGCGCGCGAAGCTGTCGCGGAAGGTCGGCCCGCACATGGCCCGCCGAGCTTTCGGCAGCAACGTCTCTGACGCCGGCGGGTCGTTGGACGAGGTGCAGGCCCTGCTTGGTCAGACACACCCGGAGTCCTCCAGGCCCTACCTGATTCCTGACCGGGCACGATTGCGCGAAGCGATCGAGCGCGTGCCCTCCCCGCGGGCTCTGCACGGGACGGGGGAGAAGTGACCGTGACGCCGTCGTCGCTGGCCCAGGAGCTGAAGGACCTGCGGACCGCGGAGATCATCGCCGCACTGGACGTAGACTTCCTGAGCCTGGTGAGCTGGGACTGGGACGTGCGGGTCGTCCGCTATCCCAAGAGCCACCCGGTGCTGGGCATGCCGGACTGCGAGATACCCGGCTGCACGAAGGGCACCCTGCTCGGCGAACCGGTCTGCATCGGCTGCAGGAACCGCTGGCGGCAGTCCGGGATGGCCTTCGAGGACTTCGCTACCGCCCCGAGGCCGGGCACGTATCACCGCTCGGACGGACAGACGCTCTGCCGGGTCCCGGGATGCCAGCGGCCGCCCCGACTGGTGACGCACGGGCTCTGCACGACCCACGGGAGCCGGTGGCTGACATCGTCCGAGCCGACCGTGGAGGGCTTTCTGCGGGCGGCGTGTGTGAAGCCGGAGCCGTAGGAGGACGTGCCCTCCACGCCGACGGCGGCGACGGTGCCGTGGGCCTGCAGGAAGGCGATCGCGGCGGCGTATCCGGCAGCCTTGGTGGGGAATTGGGCGTCGGCGAGGTGCCGGCCCCGGTCGGTCACCACGGCGACGTGGATGGTGTCGGCGTGCGAGTCCACCCCGCCGACCGCGATTTGGTCCCTCGTGTCCGCCGCCTCTGTGCCTGTCATGCTGGAGATGCCTTCCTTGCCGAAGGTAGCTCCGGCCGGAAAGGGCAGACAGGACAGTCAGGGGGCCTCTGGCCAGGCTCCTATGAGGTCATGCTCCGCCCGGCCGGAGCCCTGGGAACCGGGCCCCGGCGGTCGGACAGATCAAAGCAAGGACAGCCCAGCAGGACGTCAGTCAGTGATTGGGTCACGACCACCGGGGACCCGGATATCACTATGACTGTCGGTGATCGTGGAGATGGTCGTCTTGGACACCTCGGCGCCGTAGACCTCCTTCAGATGCGCGGAGATCTCGCCGTGGGTCAGACCTCGGGCGGACAGTGAGAGGACCATCTCGTCGACGCCGTTCAGACGCCGCTGCCGCTTCTTGACGATCTGCGGCTCGAACGAGCCGGCCCGATCCCGGGGCACCTCGATTTCCACCGGCCCGACGTCGGTGATCACGGTCTTGGAGCGGGTGCCGTTGCGGACGTTGCCGCTCTCGGTCCGTTCGTGCTTCTCGTGCCCGAGGTGATCAGTGATCTCACCTTCGAGGGCGGACTCGAGGATCCTCTTCGTCAGCTGCTGCAGCAACCCGCCCTCACCGGTCAGCTGGATCCCGTCGGCCTTCGCCCGGTCCACCAGCTGACTGATCAGCTGATCGTCCAGAGCGTCCGGTATCCCAGCGGGCTTCACTTCCTCGACGGCCTCAGCCGAGACGGTCACGTCTGTCATCAGGTGTCACTTCCTGTTCGAAGATCCACCGTTGACCGTACAGACCCGGGCCGGGAGTGGCGTTGCGACGGCCAAGGTGCTCGGGCGCTCCTCGTGGCACATCAGCCGCCAGTGCACGAGCGCGCTTGCCGCCTCGTGGACGGCCCAGACCCCCAGCGCCTCCTGGCTGTTGACGACCTGCCCGAGACTTGGCACGAACCGCCGCGCCACGCCCACCGAGTGCCGCCCCGCCTTCGGGATGACCAGCGGCCGCGCCACCCAGGCACGCGGCCGCAGCACCCGCTCCACGTACCGGCACAGCGCGGCCCGCACGGGCATCCAGTCTCACGTGGACGCCGAAACGAAGTGATGCAGGCTCTGCTCGGCCGCACCGCCCCCGACCTGGGCGGCGATGGTGCGCACGGTCTTGCGCCCCTGGGCCGTCAGCAGCCTGTACAGGTACTGTGCCCCCTTCTCGCGCTGGTCGGCACGCGGCAGCGGCGCGAACAGTTCGGCACACAGCTTGGCGACGGTGGCGTCCGGCACCTCCGGTTGAAAGCGTCGTACGGCGTTCACGGCAGTCATCTCCAGAACCTTCCTGACTCGGCATCCCCGCTCGACTCGGCACCCCCGCTGCCTCCGGAGCGGAGGGGGTGCTTTCACGGTGCGGTCGGCGGGGCCGCCGGGAACAGGTGAGCCGACCCCACACAACCGCCCGGCCACGCCGGTCCGGCCACCACGCACGAGCCGGCGCGGACGGAACACCGGTCACGGAACCGGGCGGGGGCCGGCGAGGGCGGTCCCGCGGGGCGGGACCGCCGGTTCGCGCGGTCTGTCAGCGCGCCGGTACCGCGGCCGACAACTGCTGCCGCAGGTCGTCGAAGAGCGCCACGTAGTCCTGGTCCGTCATGACCTGGCCGAACACGTAGTGGTCCGGACGGATCAGCACCGCGCGGGCGTCCGCACCGTCGAGGTAGGGCAGGTAGGTGCCGTCCAGGTCGGTCACGGCGTCCGTGCCCGCGGTCGTCGCACCGTCGGGGACGACCGTCATCACGCGGATGTCCAGCTCCTTGAGGAAGTTTTCGGCGCGCGCGTCGAGGAACGGACGGGGATCCTCCTTGGACAGCAGGATGAACCCGGTTCCGACGACATCGTCGAACAGCCCTGTCTCGGCTCCCCGCCGCACCCGGCCCTGTGGGCTGAGGCTGCCGGCCAGCCCCCGGCCGGCCGGCGCACCGCTGTGCCGCAGCAACCCGGTGCGCAGCGGGTGCACCGGCGCCTGCGGGGCGCCTGTGCCGACCCCGCGTTCCCGCGCTGCCATCATGGCCACGTCGCGGTCGGCCGCCGCGACCGGGTCGAGCTGGCAGATCACCTTCCCGAGATCCACCGACATGCGGATCGCGTGCTGCACGTGCCGGACCCGTTCGGCAACGTAGGTGTCGAGCACGCCGGCGTCGGCCTGGCCGCGCAGCACCAGGCCGAGCTTCCACGCCAGGTTCGTCGCGTCCCGGATCCCCGAGCACATGCCCTGGCCCGCGAACGGCGGCATGACGTGGGCGGCGTCGCCCGCGATGAGCATGCGCCCAGACCGCCACCGGTCTGCCCACCGGGACTGGAATGTGTAGACGGCGTGCCGCAGCAGGGTCGCGTTCTCCGGCGTGAGCTCGAACGTCTTGAGCAGCCGCCAGGCGCTCTCCACGGTGTCCAGCTCCTCGACCGGTTCGCCCTTGAGACGCATGAACTCCCAGCGCCGGTGGCCCGGTCCGGCCGAGGCCGCGGTCCGCGGCCGGGCCGGATCGCAGATCTGCAGGTTGTTCGGGTCGAAGACGCGCGGCTCGCGCAGCACGACATCGCAGATCAGCCAGTCACGCGAGAACCCCAGGTCGTGCATCGTGGTGCCGATGCACTCGCGGACGAAACTGTTCGCCCCGTCGCAGCCGACCAGCCAGCGGGCCGAGAGCACCCGCCGCTCGCCCGCCCGGCTCACACAGGTCAGTTCGACGTGGCTGCCGTGGTCGGTGGCCTCGACCGCCTCGTGCCCGCGGAGCACGCGCAGTGTCGGCAGCTGCCTGCCCCGCGCGGTCAGCGCGCTCTCCAGCCCCGGCTGGAACATAGAATTCGAGTCGGGCCAGTGGCACCAGCCCCTGGGCGACCCCTGGATGTCCAGCAGGATCTTCCCATCCGCGTTCTGCCACACGTACCGGCCCGAAGGCTCGGTTTCCTGGGCGATGTACTCCGCGAGTCCCAGCGAGGCCAGGATGCGGGCCGCCTCACTGTCGAAGGCGACGGCCCGGGACAGCGTGTACGGTTCGGGCCAGCGGTCCACCACCGTCACCTGCCAGCCCTGCCTGGCCATCAGGATCGCCAGCGTCTGGCCCACCGGGCCGTCGCCGACGATCAGCACGTCCGTGTCCACACCCATGTCAGGCCGCCCTCTCAGGCGTCCTGGAGCAGGACGTGCCGGATGACGGCCTGGTACTCGTCGTTCTTCGCCAGCACACGCGTCTCGTCCCGGCCGTCCTCCGCCCTGAGGTACCGCCGCCCCACCAGCAGCAACTGGCCGGTCTCGTAGGCGCGGCCGTAGATCAGAGTGCCCGCCGCGATCATCTCGCCCGCCCAGTGCCAGAACGGGTCGTCGTTCTCCCCGCGGGAGATGGCCTTCCACTCGGCCAGGTCGCGCTCCTCCAGCGTGGAGCGGTAGACGGCCAGCCACTCGCCGCCCCGCACGCGCCGCTCCAGCACCAGGTGGGCCCCGTCCTCGACGACCCGGTAGTCGAAGCCGAACTGGCTCTGCACCTCCTCGGACACCCGCACCGGCTCGATGAACGAGGGGCCGGCGAAGCCGACGTCGCTGAGCCAGAGGTCGTCGCCGATGCGGACCAGGTTGAACATGTGCTCCAGATCGTGGCCGAACTCCCCGTTGGCGCCGCGCACTCCCGAGGAGACGACCGTGACGTCGTAGCCGAGTTCGGTGAGCACCGCGCGGAAGAGACCGCTGTGCTCGTGGCAGATGCCGCCGCGCCGCTGGGTGATCAGCGCGTCGAAGAACACGTCCGTCCCGGCGTCCACGTCGTCCCATATCGCCAGCCCCTTGGCGGCGTTGCGGGAATTGTCGAACGGCACGGTCATCATGTGCTTCTTGTGCAGCTCACGGAGGTTGTCCGCGGTCGGCTCCAGCGTGCCCGTGTAGCCGATGTGCTTCAGGTACGTTCCAAGGTCGAACATGTCTGGTTCCGCCTCCGGGTCAGTGGCTGTGGGAAGTGAAGAGGAGTTCGTCCAGGTGCTCGGCGAGCATCAGGGGCGTCGGGTGGTCGAAGAGCAGCATCGGGGTCGTCTCCAGGCCGCAGAGACTGTTGATGTTGTTGCGGACCTCGACCGCGGTCAGCGAGCTGAAGCCGACGTCGAAGAAGCCGGTGTCCTCGCCGAACTCGTCCGTGGTGTCGTGACCCAGCGCGGCGGCGGCCAGCTCGATGACGAGGGTGACCAGCTCCTTCCTGCGCTCCTCGGCGGGCCGCCCGGACAGCCGGTCCACCAGGGACTGCCCCGGTGCGTCAGGGCCCTCCTCGGCCGTCTCCTGCGGTGCGGCGGTCAGGTCTTCCTGCGGCATGACGGTCCTCTCCAGCCAGTAGCGTTTGCGTTCGAAGGGATAGGTCGGCAGGGGGATGTGGCCCCGGCCCCGCCGGACGGCGAGGTCGTGCCCGCGGACGTGCAGCCGGCCCAGCGCGAGGAGCACCGACAGGGGCTCGTCGTGTCCGCGGCGCACGGCCGGTATCGTCTCGGCAGGCGCCGTCAGGACCTCTCGTGCCATCCCGGTGAGCGTGTCGCCGGGCCCGGCCTCCAGGAGGGTGCGGACACCGTCGGACTCCAGGGTGCGGACCATGGCGTGGAACCGGACGGCCGCGCGCACGTGCCGGACCCAGTACTCCGGCGTCACGAGATCGTCCGCCTCCGCGAGCCGCCCGGTGATGTTGGACACCACCGGGATCCGCGGCGCCGAGTAGGTCAGCCCGCGTGCCGCCCGGCCGAACTCCTCCTGCATGGGTTCCATGAGCGGCGAGTGGAAGGCGTGGCTCACCCGGAGCCGCTTCGCGCGGTGGCCGCGGGCACGCAGCCGCTCGACGAGGCCGAGCAGGGGCTCCTCCGCCCCCGACAGCACCACCGAGGAGGGCCCGTTGACCGCGGCGATGCTCACTTCGTGCTCGTGCCCGGCCAGCAGTTCGGCGACCTGCTCCTCACCCGCGCCCACCGCCACCATGGCACCGCCGGCGGGCAGCGCCTGCATCAGTGAGGCACGGGCCGCGACCAGGGCGGCCGCGTCGCCCAGCGACAACACCCCGGCCACATGCGCCGCGACCAACTCTCCGATCGAGTGCCCGGCGAGGATGTCCGGCTCGATCCCCCACGAGGCGAGCAGCCGCACGAGGGCCACCTCGTAGGCGAACAGGGCGGGCTGGGTGAACTCCGTCCGGTCCAGCAGCCCGGCCCGCTCGGACGCGGGGTCCGCGAAGATCGCCTCCCGTACGGAGTGCGGCAGCCGGGCGTCCAGCTCCTCGCACACCGCGTCGAATGCCTCCGCGAACACCGGGTACCGGGCGTGCAGTTCCCGGCCCATGCCCGGACGCTGACTGCCCTGGCCGGAGAAGACGAACGCGAGCGGGCCCGGGGTGACCTTGCCGGTCACCACGCGGGGATGCGGCTTGCCCTCGGCGAGGCGCCGGGCGGCGACGAGCAGTTCCTCACGGCCGGTACCGACCAGGACGGCCCGGTGCTCCAGCGCGGCTCGGTCTGTCGACAGCGCCCGGCCGACGGCCGCCGTGTCCAGCTCCGGGTGCGCGTCGACGTGCGCCGCCAGCTGCCGTGCCCGGGCGGCCATCGCCGTGGACGTGCGGGCGGACAGCACCCACGGCACGGCACCGTCCCGGTCCGGCTCCGGATCCCCGGAGGGCTCGGACGGCGGAGCCTCTTCGATCACGACATGGGCGTTGGTCCCGCTGACCCCGAACGCCGAGACGCCCGCCCGGCGAGGCCGCCCGGTCGCGGGCCAGGGCCGCGCCTCGCGCAGCAGCCGCACCGTTCCGGCCGACCAGTCGACGTGCGGGGTCGGCTCGTCGATGTGCAGCGTCCGCGGCAGCACACCGTGCCGCAGCGCCAGCACCGTCTTGATCACCCCGGCGACGCCGGCGGCGGCCTGGGTGTGGCCGACGTTCGACTTCAGCGAGCCCAGCCACAGGGGTTGCTGCGGACTCCGCCCCCGGCCGTAGGCGTTGATCACGGCCTGTGCCTCGATGGGGTCGCCCAGCCGGGTGCCTGTGCCGTGGGCCTCGACCGCGTCGACGTCCGCGGCGGTGAGGCCGGCCGCGTCCAGGGCCTGCCTGATGACCCGCTCCTGGGACGGGCCGTTGGGCGCGGTCAGGCCGTTGGAGGCGCCGTCCGAGTTCACCGCGCTGCCCCGGACGACGGCCAGCACCGGATGGTCGTTGCGCTGCGCGTCGGAGAGCCGCTCCAGCAGGAGCAGGGACAGGCCCTCGGACCAGCCGGTGCCGTCGGTGGCGGCGGCGAACGCCTTGCAGCGGCCGTCCGGCGCGAGCCCTCGCTGCCGGGAGAACTCGATGAAGGTGTTCGGCTGGGCCATGACCGCCACACCGCCGGCCAGCGCCAGATCGCACTCGCCCGAGCGCAGCGCCTGGGCGGCCAGGTGCACGGCCACCAGGGACGACGAACACGCCGTGTCCACCGTCACGGACGGCCCCTCGAACCCGAAGCAGTACGAGACCCGGCCCGAGACGAGGCTGCCGGCGACGCCGGCGCCCTGGAACCCCTCGATCTCCGCGGGCGTGTGCGTCAGACCGGTGCCGTAGTCGTGGTACATGACGCCGGCGAACACGCCGGTCCTGCTGCCGCGCAGGGACGTCGCGTCGATCCCGGCCCGCTCGCACACGTCCCACGTCGCTTCCAGGAACAGCCGCTGCTGCGGGTCCATCGACAGCGCCTCGCGCGGCGAGATGCCGAAGAACCTGGCGTCGAAGTCACCGGCGTCGTGCAGGAAACCGCCCTCGCGGACGTAGCTCTTGCCGACGGCCTCCGGGGACGGGTCGTAGAGGCCTTCCACGTCCCAGCCGCGGTCGTCGGGGAAGGCCGTGATGCCGTCACCGCCCGCTTCCAGCAGCTCCCACAGGTCCTCCGGGGAGCGGACACCGCCGGGCAGCCGGCACGCCATGCCGACGATCGCGATCGGTTCGCTCGCCCGGGCGGCGACCGCGGCGAGCTCCCGCCGCAGGCGCTCGGTCTCGAGCAGGGAGGCGCGCAGCGCTTCGACGACCGTGCTGTCGTGCGTGTTCATGCTCTTCTCCGCATCATCGGGTGACCGTCAGCGACCGCGCCGGCTCAGGGCCCTGGCGACCAGGTTCTCCACGCTCATGGTCGAGATCTCGTCCTCGGTCTCCTCGTCTGAGGAGTCGGCGGGCACCGGTGCGTCGGCGAGCTCCGCGAGTTGGAGCAGCGGGGACAGCACGCCCAGCTCCCGCAGCCGGTCCAGCGGCACGGACGCCAGCACGCTGCGCAGCCGCTGCTCGCGGGCCTCGTCGACGACGTCCACGTCCACCGGCTCCGGGAACAGCCGGTCGTGCAACTGCTGGGCGACCAGGGCGGGATTCGGGTGGTCGAAGACCAACGTGGCCGGCAGCCGGACCCCGGTCGCCGCGGCGATCCGGTTGCGCAGCTCCACCGCGGCCAGCGAGTCGAAGCCCATCTCCTTGAAGGACCGCTCCGGCTCGATCGCGTCCGCCCCGGCGTGGCCGATCGTCTGCGCGGCCCGCGTACGGACCAGCTCGACCAGCCGGCGCAGCCGCTGAGGCGGTGTCAGCCGCGCCAGTTCCCGGGTGAGGGAGTCGCCGGACGCCTGCTCCCGGCGCGCCGTGGGACGCCCCCGGGGAACCAGGCCGTGCAGGACCGCCGGTGTGGTCTGCGACCGCTTCAGCGCGGCCAGGTCGAACCGCGCCGGAACGAGCGTCGTGGCCGGGGAGCGCAGCGCCGAGTCCAGCAGCTCCAGCGCCCGCTGCGCGGGCAGCGGCAGCACGTACCGGTCGCGGGAGCCCTGGCCACCCGCCCGCAGTTCCTTCGTCATCTCGCTGTTCTGCTCCCACAGGCCCCACGCCACCGAGACCGCCGGCAGGCCGAGCCCGCGCCGGTACGCGGCGAGGCCGTCCAGGAACGCGTTGGCGGCGGCGTAGTTGCCCTGGCCGGCGCTGCCCAGCGTGCCGGCCGCCGAGGAGAACAGCACGAAGGAGGCCAGGTCGGCGCCCCGGGTGAGTTCGTGCAGGTGCCACGCCCCGTCGGCCTTCGGCAGGAAGACGGTGTCCATCCGTTCCGGCGTCAGGGCCGTCACCACACCGTCGTCGAGCACTCCGGCGGTGTGGACGACGCAGGTGAGCGGATGCTCGGCGGGGACCGTCGCCAGCAGCTTCGCCACGGCCTGCCGCTCGGAGATGTCGCAGGAGGCGATCGTCACCGAGGTTCCGAGCGCGGTCAGCTCCGCGTGCAGCTCGGAGGCGCCCGGGGCGTTCGGCCCGCGCCGGCTCGCCAGCAGCAGGTGCCGGGCGCCGTACTCGGTGATCAGGTGCCGGGCCACGAGCGCGGCCAGCGCGCCGGTGCCGCCGGTGATCAGCACGGTGCCGTCGGGGTCCAGCACCCGGTCCCGCCCGGCGGGGGCGAGCGGACCGGGCGGAACGGCACCGGCCCGCGTCACCCGGGGCACGCACGGCGTTCCCGCGAACAGGGCCAGCTGGGGCTCGCCGGTGGCGACGGCACGCGGCAGCAGCGCACGGGGGCCGTCGTCGACGGCCGCGAGCACGAACTCGCCGGGGTGCTCGAGCTGGGCCGAGCGGACCAGGCCCCATACGGCGGCGGCCGCCGGGTCCCGCCGGACATCCCCGGTCAGCACCAGCAGCGGATCCCCGCCAGGCTCGGCCAGATGCTCCTGGAGGGCTTCGAGCGCGCGGGCGCCGAGTGCGCGCGCCTGCTGCACGGACCCGCCGGCCACCGGTCCGGTGAGATCCAGGACGTGCTCGAGCGGCGGCACGTCACCGTCGGGGAGCGGCACCGGCACCCACTCCTGGGTGAACAGCCGGTCGTCGGACCGGCCGGCGGCGACCTGCTGTGGGTCGACCGGCCGCGTGGCCAGGGAGCCGACCGTGGCCACGGGCGAGCCGGTGCCGTCCGCGATGTCCACGCTCATCCCACCGTCGGCGGTGCGCACCCGCACCCGCAGCGCGGTGGCGCCGGAGGAGTGCACGGCGACCGATTTCCAGGCGAACGGCAGTACGGTTCCCCGCTCGTCGGGGCCCGCTGCGACCGCCCCGGCCTGGAGTGCCGAATCGAGCAGCGCTGGGTGCAGGAGGAAGCCCTCGACTTCGTCGCCGGGGAACTCGGCCTCGGCGAAGACCTCGCCCTCGCGCGTCCAGACCGCCCGCAGCCCACGGAACAGCGGACCCAGGGCCAGCCCGCTCTCCTCCTGCCGCTCGTAGAAGTCCGCCGGCGATACGGGCTCCGCTCCCGTCGGCGGCCAGTCCCGCAGCTGCGCACCGGCCGTCCGGGCACCGGACAGGAACCCGGCCGCGTGCCGCGTCCACCCGGCGTCCGGGGCCGCGTCGGGCCGGGAGTGGAACGCGACCGGCCGCAGCCCGTCGGCCCCCTCCTCGCCCACGGTCACCCGCACCTGCAGCGCGCCCTCGCCGGACAGCACCAGCGGTGCCTCGATCACCAGCTCGTCGACGGTGCCCGCCCCGACCTCGTCCCCGGCCCGGACGGCCATCTCCACCAGGGCGGCCCCGGGAACCACGACGGATCCGCCGACGACGTGGTCGGCGAGCCACGGATGGGACGCCGTCGACAGACGGTGGACGAACACGACGCCGCCCGACTCGGGAAGCGTGACGGCCGCGCCCAGCAGCGCGTGCCCGGTGGGCTCCGCTCCCAGGGCGCCGAGGTCGGCCGTGCGCACCGGCTCCAGCCAGAACCGCCTGTGCTCGAACGGGTAGGTCGGCAGCGGCACGTGCGCCCGGGGCTTCGGGGACAGCGCGGCCCAGTCGACGGCGTGACCGCGTACGTGAACGCGGGCCAGCGCGGTGATCAGCGACCGCAGCTCCGGCTTCCCGCGCCGCAGCGCCGGAACGGCGTCGAGGGCGTCGCTGTTCTCCCGTACCAGCGCGGTGAGCGTGTCACCGAACCCGACTTCCACGACCGTGGTGACGCCGTGGCTCTCCAGGGTCCGTACGGCGGTGCTGAACCGTACGGCCGCCCGGGCGTGCCGGAGCCAGTAGCCGGCACTGGCGAGGTCAGCCGGATCGGCCAGGTCACCGGTGACGTCCGACACGACCGGAATCGACGGGGCGGAGTAGGTCAGTTCCGCGGCCACACGGCCGAACTCCTCCAGCATCGCGTCGATGTGGGGGGAGTGGAAGGCGTGGCTGACGGTGAGCCGCTTGGTGCGGTGCCCCTGCTCGCGCAGCCGCTCGGCGAGGGCGAGCACCACCTCCTCGTCACCGGAGAGCACCACCGACTCCGGTCCGTTGACCGCGGCGATGTCCACGGCGGACTCGTGCCCGGCCAGCAGCGGCCGCACCGCCTCCTCCCCGGCGCCGACCGCGACCATGGCACCGGTGGCGGGCAGGGCCTGCATCAACCGGCCCCGCGCGGTGACCAGTACGGCCGCGTCGGTGAGGGAGAGGACGCCCGCGACGTGCGCTGCCGCGATCTCACCGATGGAGTGCCCCACCAGAACGTCCGGCCGTACGCCCCACCGGGCCAGGACCCGGGCCAGCGCCACCTCCACGGCGAACAGGGCGGGCTGGGTGTAGGCGGTGGTGTCCAGGAGGTCCGCGGCCGGCGTACCGGGCTCCGCGAACACGACCTCCCGCAGCGGCACGGTCAGGTGATGGTCCAGCTCCGCGCAGATCTCGTCGAACGCCTCGGCGAACAGGGGCAGGTGCCGGTGCAGCTCCCGCCCCATGCCCAGGCGCTGACTGCCCTGCCCGGAGAAGGCGAACGCGAGCCGGCCCGGTCCTGTCCGTCCCGTAATCACGGCCTCGGAGGCCGTGCCGCCCGCGAGCGCCCCGAGCCCTTCCAGCAGCTCGTCCCGGTCCGCTCCGACGATCACGGCGCGGTGGTCCAGATGGGCCCGGGTGGTGCTGAGCGCGTGGGCGATACCGGCGATGTCGGCCGTGTCGGCGTCCTTTGCGGCGCGCACGTGGTCGGCCAGGTGCCGGGCCACCCGGGTGAGGGCGGTCGGCGTGCGGGCCGAGACGGTCCAGGCGACGACGCCGGGTACGACGGTGATGGCCACGCCCGGTTCGGCGGCTTGCGCGGCGGGTTTTTCGACGGGTTGACCGGTCTGTTCCTGGGTGGGTTCTTCGGGGGGTGCCTGTTCGAGGATGACGTGGGCGTTGGTGCCACTGGCGCCGAAGGCGGAGACGGCGGCGCGTCGGGGGCGTCCGGTCTGCGGCCACGGCCGCGACTCGGTGAGGAGCTGGACGGTGCCGGCGGTCCAGTCGAC
>NZ_JBIVJN010000030.1:0-47609 GCF_044750345.1 Streptomyces sp. NPDC088817 | reverse complement strand
GAGGCCCTCCTCGTATGCGCCGAGCACCCGACGACCACCCGATCGGGACGACCGTTCGATCACCAAGTCCCAGGAGCGGTACGACAACGGCTACTGAGTCCGTCGGGGCTCATCCGGCCCGGGACGGCGCGCCCGCCGGTGGAGAGCACGACGTCCCTGAGGGTTCCTCCCTGCACGGTGACACGACCGCTGTGCTGCACGGATGTGTGGCTCTGACCGTCCGTCACCGCCAGGACGATCTGAAAAGGGGGCCTCTTACCGGATTGTGTGCTGCCATGTGCTCCGGCGGCGCCGGAGCTGCCCCCTGCCCTGTCTTGGCCATCGGCGCCGCACCCGGCGAGAAGGAGTGTCAGAACAATCGGTATGGCGGCCGAGGTGGGCAGTCGCATGGGATGCACGGGATCTCCGGTCTGCGTCGAGCGGCAAGAATGAACAAGGATGAGCCCGGACGGCGGAAAGCCCTGCACAGATGTACGGACGACGCCGCGACCGACGAGAGCCGCATGTCACGCGTTCGTGCATCGACCACACCGCACTCACTCGCCATGGGGCACGGCCACAGGTTGGCAGGCGGTTTTCAGGAAGTTGTCAGGATGCGAGATACCACTCTTTGCATAGGATCCGCAGGTCAGCATGGTTAGAGTCATCGCCGTGTGCGCGCATATCCTGATTGCCGAAGACAATGAGCTGCAGTCCGCACTGATCCGACGACTACTGCTGTCGGAGGGTCATGAGGCGGTCGTGGTGCACGACGGCAGGGCCGCCGTCGACGAGGCGCTGAAACGTGTCCCGGATTTGATCGTCCTCGACGTGATGCTCCCCGAGATCGACGGAATCGGCGTCTGCCGCGCTGTGCGGCGCCATCACGACATTCCGGTGCTCATGCTCACCGCTCGTTCCACTGAGGAAGACGTCCTGGCCGGTCTGGACGTCGGCGCGGACGACTACATGACCAAGCCCTACAGCCCCCGGGAGCTCCTGGCCAGGATCCGCAGCGTGCTGCGCCGGACTCAGCGCCACACGGACGGGCGCGACCCGCTGCTCCGGGCCGGTGACATCACGGTCGACCCAGTACGGCACGAGGTCAGGTGCGCGGGCCGGATCGTGCTCTGCACCCCCGGCGAGTTCGAGATCCTGCTCGCCATGGCCGCCGAGCCCGGGCGCGTCTTCTCACGCCGCCAACTGCTGCAGCACTCCAGCGGCTTCGACCGTGCGTCCACCGCTCGGGCCGTGGACGTACACATCATGAACCTGAGGAAGAAGATCGAACCGAATCCCCGCAAACCAATACATCTGCAGACCGTATTCGGTGTAGGATACAAGCTCGTCGGCGGCCGTGGTGCTTCCTGAAGTTCCTCTCCACCGCAGCCTGCTCTTCCGGCTGCTGCTCACCTCAGTGGTCATCGCCGTATGCTCGGTGGCCGCCACCACCTGGCTCGCCGTGCAGACCACGACCAGGGCCGTGACCGAGGCCCGCGGCCACATCCTGTCCGAGGACACGGACATCCTCCGGCGCCTGAGCGGATTCGCCGCCACCCACCCCCGCTGGAACGGTGTCCAGGGCATCGTCACCGAACTGTCCCGCACCACAGGCCGCCGTATCTCCCTCACCACGACGAGCGGGGTCGTCATCGCGGACTCGGCCTCGCAGGACGTCCGCCCCTCGACCCAGGCGTCGGCCATCGTGGATCCGCTCCACGTGGATACCTATACATCGCCCGGGGCACAGCTCAGCGGAATCGATCCGCGTGCGGTGGGACCCTACCGGCTGTCCGACACCGACAGGGAACACCTGCGCACCCTCGCCGACGAACGCCTCGCCTGCCTGCGCAGCCAAGGAGTTGACGGTGCCATCGAAGAGGCTCCGAGCGGTCGCCTCAGTGTGACCAGCGCCGAGCAGACCCCCTGGGAGTGCGCCGACGGCAAGCTGAACACCCCCACACCAGGCGAACTGACGGCGCTGAACAAGCTGAACGACTTCTTCCAGTCGTGCCTGGGCAGCCACGACGCGTTCCTCTCGCTACCGGGGACCGAGCGGGACTCCTACATCCACAGCAAGCCCATCAACGAAAAGCACGGCGAGAAGGCGCGGAACTGCGCGGACGAGGCACGTCGCAGACAGCTCGGCCCCTACGTCGCGCCAGTCGCCGAGCTGTACCTCGGAGACGTCTCACGCAGCGACCCGCGCTTCGACCTCTCCACCGCCAACAAGGTCAAGATCATCGGCGTTACGGGGCTGGTCCTGGCTCTCACGATCGCCATCACCTCCGTGGTCGCCGTCCGGCTCGTACGCCCCCTTCGAGTCCTGGCGGCCGCCGCCCAACGCCCCGCCGACCAGCACATCCTGGTGCCCGTCACCACTCGGGACGAGACCGGATACCTCGCTGCCGCGTTCAACGAGTTCACCGCGCGCCGCGAGCTTTTGGAGGCGCAACGCAAGGCCATGGTCAGCGACATCGCCCACGAACTGAGGACGCCCCTCACCAATATCCGCGGGTGGCTGGAAATCACCCGGGACGGGATCGCGGAACCCGCCCCCGAGCTCATCGCGAGCCTCCACGAGGAAGCCCTCCTGCTGCAACGCGTCGTCGACGACCTCCAGGACCTCGCCGCAGCCGACGCCGGCACACTGAAGCTGCGCCGCGAACTCCTGTCGGCCCGCGAACTCCTCGCCCACGTCGCCGCGGCACACGGAGCACAGGCCGAGGCATCGGGCATCACCCTGCTCCATCAGGTGCCCGACGAGGTTCAACTGGAAGCAGACCCGGACCGGATACGCCAGATCGTGGGAAACCTGGTGTCCAACGCCCTCCGCCACACCTCCGCAGGGGGCACGATCACCCTCACCGCCGAACAGACCGACGACCACGTCCTTCTCACGGTACGTGACACCGGAAGCGGCATCGCTCCGGAGGATCTTCCGCACATTTTCGACCGATTCTGGCGGGCGGAGAAGTCACGCAGCCGACGAACGGGTGGAAGTGGCCTGGGGCTGGCCATCGTGCGGAACCTCGTCACCGCCCACGGCGGCACCGTCACGGCCACGAGTGATCCCGGCGTCGAGACGGTGTTCACGCTGCACCTGCCGAAGCCGCAGCGGGTGTAGCGGCACCAGGCGTAAGCGATGAAGCGTCTCCGGTCACCTGTCTGGCTTTGTCGCTGAGAACCGACAGCGCATGCAGGTGAGTTTCGACAGGCACTTCGTGATCGGTTGGCGGAGGAACGTCGGTCAGTTTTGGCAGCACCAAAGCCCCGCCCGACGTTTGGCCGGGTGCGGTGATCACCCTCGTGTCCGTCACTGCCTGCCATGGAATGAGAGGACGGAGAAGACGTGGATGTGTATGAAGCCGTGGACAGTCGTAGGGCTGTGCGGGCGTTCAGCGATGAGAGGGTGCCCAGGGAAGTTCTCGGATCCGCTACGAGATACGCGGCGACCTCCACCTCGGCCTGCTCCAACTCGCCTGCAGCATCATCTGCTTGAGACGACTCCGGACCTCATTCTGAAATGATCAGTAAAGGGGGCCAGCCAAGCCAGGAAGGTGTGGGCGGCCTGTTCGGGGTCATTGGGGCCGGCCCGGCACACCTCCACACCGGCCTGCGCGTGGGCTGCAACCACGGCCGAGCGGTCGGCAGCGGTGACCCAGAGCAGGACATCGAGGCCCTGGGTGTCCCAGGCGGTGCGGGCGTAGTCGGCGGCGTCCTGGGTCTTGCCCATCCCGGTCAGTACCTGGCACAGAATGGCGGTGTCGCCCCCGCCGACCGCGGCCCGCAGGCGCTCCACCTCGGTGCGCTGCTGGAAGAACTGCGCCTTGGATGGGATGACACCCACCTGGTGCGGCCACTCCCCCGGCTCCCGTGGGCCAAAATGCCGGTGCCGGTGGATTCCGCCGGTGACGACGCCGGCGGCCGAACTGCACTCGCCGGTGCGCTCGGCCAGCAGGGTCGGCACCACGCCCGTGGATGTGGAGGATGGCTTCTTCCGCGGGTCGAGCCCGACCCGTGCGGTCGAGAACCAGGGACACGGCGGCGGAGTCCATGACAGCTCCGTCAGGTCAGCGCGAGGGGCGGCGTCGGCGGGAACTGGACGGGTAGGCCGGTCAACGACCGGTGAAAAGCGCCCGGGGCGGTAGGTCAGTTGCTCAGCGAGAAGGGCCACCGCCATCTCGGGCAGGGCGTCGCGGATCTGTTCGATGGCGCCACCTGGGCGATCAGTGAGGCCAGGGGTTGTGCGGGGCGGAGATAGGGGCCACCGCCCCACGTCAGGTGCGCCCTGCAACACCCCTGCCTCGTGACCACACTGCGCCCGGGCTCCGACCGCCTCCCGCCTCGCCGTTGGGGAGCCAACCTCCCCTGTTCCATCCTCCAGCGCCTGTCCCGTCCATTGACAGAACGTCACACCAATCGCATCATGGGAGCGCTCCCATACGCGGGATTCGGCCGCCGCCCCGCCCGCGCACGAACACACCGCAACCACGCACCGTCCCCCGTGTCACCGACGCGGAACGTCCTGCCGCCGCGCCGGCACTCCGCCCGTCCGGCCGCACGGTCCGGCACCCGCTGCCCCCGCCCGTGCCATCGGACCCCCGAGGGAGGACCCACATGCCCTTACCGCAGAGATCCGGCCGGCCGGCCGGTACCGGCCCCCGCCACCTCGCACGCACCGCCGCCGCCCTGGCCGCCGCGCTCGCCCTGCTGTCCCCGCCGAGCGCCGCCGTCGTCGCGTCCGCCGTCGCGCAGGAGGCGCCCGCCGCGGACGTGGATGTCCGGGTCAACACGCAGGCGTCGCTGGGCCGCATGCCCGACACGGCACGCGGCGTCAATGCCGCGATCTGGGACTCGCACATGAACGATCCCGAGGTCGCCGGCCTGATGAAGGCGGCCGATGTCGGCGCGATGCGCTATCCCGGCGGTTCGTACGCGGACATCTACCACTGGAAGACACACACGGCACCCGGCGGATACGTCGCCCCCGGCACCGACTTCGACTCCTTCATGGGTACCGTCCGCGCCACCGGCGCCCAGCCGATACTGATCGCCAACTACGGTTCCGGCACACCCGAGGAGGCCGCCGGCTGGGTCCGGTACGCCAACGTCACCAAGGACTACGACGCGCAGTACTGGGAGATCGGCAACGAGATCTACGGCAACGGCCACTACGGCAACGGCTGGGAGCACGACGAGCACGAGGACAAGAGTCCCCGGGAGTACGCCCGTCAGGTCCGCGCCTACGCCAAGGCCATGAAGGCCGTCGACCCGACCATCAAGATCGGCGCGGTCCTCACCACCCCGGGCCAATGGCCGGACGGCGTCGTCGGCGAAGGCGATCCGGGCGACTGGAACCACACCGTGCTCTCCGAAGTCACCGACGTCATCGACTTCGTGAGCGTCCACTGGTACGCGGGCGGCTCCGACACCACCGCCGAGGACGCCATGACCAGGCTGACCAGCCTGCCCGGCGAACTGCGGGAGGTACGCAGCCAGATCAACCGGTACGCGGGCGCCGACTCACCGCGCCTCGGCATCGCCCTCACCGAAATCAACACCAACACCGGCGGCGCCAGGCTCACCGCCCGCCCCAACGGCCTTTTCGCCGCCGACGCGTTCATGACGGCTCTGGAGAACGGTGTCTTCACCGTCGACTGGTGGAACACCCACAACGGCCCGGACCAGATCACCACCGTCGACGGCGAGACCGATTACGGCGACATGGGAATGCTGTCCAGCGGTTCCTGCACCGGTGACGTCTGCGAGCCGGCAACGAACACACCGTTCCACCCGTACTACGGCATGAAGATGACCGGCGAAATGGGCACCGCGGGCGACACCCTGGTCGCCACCGCGTCCTCCGCACAGGACGTCTCCGCACACGCCGTGCACCGTCGCGACGGACGTCTGAGCGTCCTGCTCATCAACAAGGACCCGGACGCCCCCCGGACCGTGGGCCTTGAGTACACGGGCTTCACCCCGTCCGCCGCCGCCCCCGAGGTCCGCCGCTACGCGCGCGGCGACAGCGACATCACCCACGTCACCGACGGCGGGTCGTCCGCCTCCCGGGTCACCGTGCCGCCGCTCGGGATGCTCACCGTCACCCTCACCCCACAAGCCGGCACCGGGCCCGGTGCCTCTGATGCCGAGGCCCCGGGGACTCCGCGGCTGGAGGCGGTGACCGACACCACCGCGCGCCTGTCCTGGGAGAGTGCGCGGGGCTCCGCCCGCTATCTGGTCCAGGAACGCGACGGCGCCCACACCTGGCTGGTCGGCGAGACCACCGGCACGTCCGTGACCCTGCGGAACCTGCCCCCGGGCAGCACCCACACAGTCAACGTGCTGGCGGCCGACGCCTCGGGACGGCTCTCCGCCCCGTCCACTCCACTGACCTTCACCACCGGCACCCCGCCGGACGCCACCTGCGTGGTGACCTACCACCACGACACGGGCTGGGGCAACGGATTCGTGGCCACGGTCACCGTCCAGAACCTCTCGGACACCCCGATCACCGGCTGGACCGTGGACTGGGACTGGCCGACCGACCGTCAGTCGGTGACCTCCGGCTGGAACGCCACGTTCCACCAGACCGGCCGGCACGTACGGGTGACCGCTCCCGAGGATGCCGGGCCGCTGGCCCCGAACGGTGGGTCGACGGCCTCGTTCGGCTTCGTCGGCGCCAACGACGGGCCCAACCCGGAACCGACGGTCTTCCGCCTCAACGGCACCGTCTGCTCCAGCGGCTGACGCCCGGCCCGCCCGGGACCAGTGACAGGATGACCTGCTCCCGGGCGGGCCGGCCGACCCCCATCGTGGCCCAGGCCACTCAAAGGGGCCGGTACGGTGAGCTTCCGCCAACCTGCCGGCTGTTCATCGGTCGTGACCACGCTCTACAGAAGAGCACATGCTGGACGGGTTCACGACCATGATCCCCGCTCACCAGGAGCTTCGCGTACTTGTCTACCCGTCGTGCCGTCCGCTTCGCCAGTCATGCCGGGCCAGAAGGCCGGGAGCCCCGAGCCCGGGGCCACGAAGAAGGTAACGGGGCGGGTGGGTGAGTGATGCCGATACGGTTCGCAGCGCGGTCAGGCGGCGCTCTTCTTACGGCGGCGTCCGCTGCTGGCGAGGGCGTCGATGAGCTGCTCGCGGCTCATCTTCGACCGGCCGGGAACGTCCACTTCGGTCGCCCGCCGGTAGAGCTGGTCCTTGCTCAGCTCCTGCAGCTCACTCCTGCCGGCGCTGCCACGGCCGCGGGCCCGTGCCGAAGCCGCCCCGGCCTTCTTCGGCGGAGCCTTCCGCGCCGCCGTCTTCGCCGGCTTGCCTGTCGCAGCAGGCCTGCCGGTCTTGCCCGGCGCGGCCTTTTTCTTCTGCTCCTCCGGTCGCGCCTGGCCGCAGCGGCTGGAGCCGGCGGCCTGGAGGCTGTCCTCGAGGGCCTTCATCAGGTCGACGACGTTCGTCGCCTCCGGCGGCTCCTGCGCTGTGGCGATCTCCTGGCCCTCGGCCTTGGCCTTGACCAGCTCGCGCACCTTCTCCTGATACGTGTCCTGGTAGCGGGCCGGGTCCCAGTCGGCGCTGAGGGTGCCGACCAGCTGCAGAGCCATCTCCAGCTGCTTGCCGCGCTCCGCCCGGCTGGAGGGCAGCTCGGGCAGTTCCTGGCCAGGGTCGCGGACCTCGTCCGCCTCGCAGCCGACGCCCCCCGTTACCTTTTTCGTGGCTCCGCAATGGGGCCTCCGGCCTTCGGGTCCGTTATGACTTCCCCCTCCTGTTGTTGATGATCCGGGGGGGTGGTGTCACCGGGTCCGGAGGCATCGACGGACCGCTGATGAGGGGCTTGAGCACCGGCTTCACGCGAGCCGAAAGAGCTCTCCGTAACGTGGA
Source organism: Streptomyces sp. NPDC088817 (assembly GCF_044750345.1). Taxonomy (NCBI): domain Bacteria; kingdom Bacillati; phylum Actinomycetota; class Actinomycetes; order Kitasatosporales; family Streptomycetaceae; genus Streptomyces; species Streptomyces sp. NPDC088817. The sequence continues at coordinate 39,746 of NZ_JBIVJN010000030.1, read as the reverse complement.
TGTGGCAGTTCGGTGCCGAGGTAAGGCCGGGCGAAAGCGTGATGGAGGGGCCTGCACGTGATCGACACCGGCTTCATGACGTCTTCCTCGGCCTGGACGTCGGCAAGGGCGAACACCACACCACTGCCGTGACACCCTCCCGAGCAAGCCCGGACAGCAAAAACGGCCAAACCCGTGATCCCAACTCGGCACACTCCCTAGTCGAGATACCGCAGGCCAGAGGTCCTCAGGCAGCCGACGTAGGCCTCATCCGTTGCCGGTCGTGACAGGCGTGCGCAGGGTGTCCCTGGCGCCCCGGTGGCCCAGCCCCGCCGTGGCGGAGGCCGAAGACAGCCGGTCGGCCACTCTGGGTTCTCTGACGGACGCCGTCGCCGCCGTGGTGGCGGACGGCGACGGCGTCGAGGTCAGGCACGGTCCCCGGTCGGATTCAGGCCGTCGAGCATGCCGCTGCTCGCGTGGGGGCTGACTGGTCAGCCGATGTGGTAGCTGTCCCCGTACACCTTCCAGTCCAGCGGCGGGTTGAGGTTCAAGTTGCCCTTGCGCAGGAAGACCCGCTGTTCGGTGTCGACCCGGCTGGTGTCGCTGTGGGCCTCCTCCTGCTTCATGGCCCAGACCCGCGCGTCGAGGAAGGCGTTCAGGTACGCCACCTCGTCGCCGCCCTGCGCCGGCGGCTTCGCCGTGCGCAGGGCGCGCTTGCGGATGTTGCGGAAGCTCGTGGGGTCGCTGCCGTCACCGTGCATGACGATGGCGTCGTAGTACGTGAACTGCCCCAGAACTCCGAGGCCGTCGGCCTTGCCCTGTTGGACGGCCGGGTTGAAGGACACCCGGTCGCGTTCGTCGTTCTGGGCCTGTTGGAAGGCCGTGTCCTGTGCCGCCTTGCGCCAGTCACCGGGGAAGTTCGGATCGAGTCCGGCATGCGAGTCGGTGCCGTTCACCCGGCGCAGGGCCGGCAGGTACTTGGCGAGGACGTTGCCGGGCTTGCGGTCGGTGTAGAGCTGCACGAGGTCGAGCATGTCGCCGGTGCCGGAACAGAATCCGATGATGCCGGCGGTGTAGCCGCGGCCGTCGCGGATGTCCTCGATGTACTTGTACTGGGCCTTCCAGTCGAGGGAGGAGTTCTCGGCACTCGACACCAGCTTCATGGCGATCTCCTTCTTCGCCGGGTCGTCGAGTCCGATCGCCTCGGCGGACACCGGGGACGCCGCGACGCCCGGGGCATTCAGGAACGGGACTGCCACCAAGGACGCGCCGATCAGGGCGAGGAGCGAACGGCGCGAGGTGGGGAAGCGGTCTGCGGCGTCGTGGGCTGAGTGGACCACGGGGCCTCCAAATGAGTGTGGGGGGTGGCCAGTTGGAGTCACTGATAGGAAGGTTTACTATCAGATGATCCAAGAGGTGAGTACCCGTCAGGTAAGAAGTTCGTAGGGATGAACAAGCCGCTCATTCCACCGGCCACACCCACATGCCCCACCCGCACCGCTGCGCCGCAGGAGTCACACGCGCGCCACCTGCCGCTTCGCCTTCGACCGCAGTGCTTCGACCCGCGCCGACACCACGTCCATGCCGAATGCTGCGGCCGTCTGCTGACAGGTCAGCGGCTCGGTACCCCGGGCGGCCCCCTCACGAACGGTCGGGGTCAGCGTCCGCAACGGCCCGCAAAGACCCTCGTGACGATCGCCCGCAGAGGTGCTCGGCTCTCCGACCGCCAGGCCGGGCAACGGCACGGGACGGGCCGGGTCATCGGTGGCGGCGCCGGGCGTGCAGTGCGGCGGTGAATTCGTTCAGGGCCGCGAGATTGTGGGCGCTGACAACGGCGTCGCAGTAGGGCAGTGCCGCGGCCATGCCGGCCACGAGCGGACGGTAACGCGGGCTTGCCGTGCGCGGGTTGACCCATACGACGCGGTAGGCGACCCGGGACAGCCGCGCCATGTGAGTGGCGAGGTCGGCGGGCGCGCCGGTGTCCCAGCCGTCGGAGATGAGGGCGACCACGGCACCGTGCGCCATGCCGCGTCGGCCGAACCGCTCGTTGAACTCCGCCAGACAGTCCGCTATCCGGGTACCCCCGGACCAGTCCGGAGCCGCCCGTCCGGCCCGTGCCAGGGCATCGTCCGGTCCGCCCCGCCGCAGGACGGGCGTCAGGCGGGTGAGCCGGGTGGCGAAGGTGAAGACCTCGGCATGGGTGGCGCGGGCGGCGCAGTAGAGCAGTTGGAGCATCGCGCGGGCATAGGGCTCCATCGATCCGGAGATGTCGCAGAGCACGATGAGGTCGCGGGGGCGGGCGCGGACCGCGAAGCGGTGCAGCCGCAGCGGGTATCCGCCGGTGCGCCGGCCGGCGGAGAGGGTGCGGCGCACGTCGATGCGTGCGCCGTGGTGCGCTGTGCGGCGCCGGCGGGACGGCCGGGTCGGAGTGCGCAGCACGAGGGTGCGCATCACCTCGGCAAGCCGTGCCAGTTCCTCGGCGGACAGGTCCGCGAAGTCGCGGTCCGCGAGACGGTCGAGCGGACTGGCGGCAAGGGGCACGGGAGCCGTCCGCGGCTGTGCGCCGGCATCCCGGCCCCGACCGTCCGCGGTGCCTTTCCGGTCGGCGGGGGCGTGGCCGGGAACGGTGTTCGGGAGCGATCGGGGCGGGTCGCCGGGTTGGCCGCGCTGTGCACCGTGGTCGGCCGGGTCGCCGAAGACCTCGTCGAAGACCTCGTCGAACAGGTCGATCTGCTCGGGGTCGGACACCAGGGTGGCGAGCGCGCAGTGCCGCAGTTCGCGCGTCGTCGACGGTGCCAGCACGGTGAGCGCCCGAGCGAAGCTCCGGGTACGGTCGGGGCCCACCGCGACCCCCGCGTCGTGCAGGGCGACGGTGAACGAGGCGGCCAGCTCCGGCAGATCAGGAAGGCCAGACAGGCCAGGCAGGTCAGACATCGGTGCGGGCCTCCGCGTCGACCAGTTCCGCCAGTCCGGCCCGGCGTACGGCCTCCAGGTCCTCCGCGTATTTGAGAACCGCCCCCAGGGTGCGGTCGGCGGCGTCGGCGTCGAGGACGGAGAAGCCCAGCGTGTGCAGCGCGCCCGCCCAGTCGATCGCCTCGGCGATGCCGGGCGGCTTGGTGAGTTCCTGGCGGGCACGCAGGCGCGCCACCCCGCGCGCCACGCGCTCGGCCAGCCACCCGGCCGACTCCGGTACCCGTCTGCGGATGATCGCGGCGACTCGTGCGGTGTCCGGGTAGTCGATCCAGTGGTAGAGGCAGCGGCGTTTGAGCGCGTCGTGCAGATCCCGGGTGCGGTTGGAGGTCAGTACCGCCACCGGCGGCACCACCGCCGTCCGGGTGCCGAGTTCGGGGACGGTGACCGCGGCATCCGCGAGCAGTTCCAGCAGGAACGCCTCGAACTCGTCGTCGGCGCGGTCCACCTCGTCGATGAGCAGCACCGCCGGCCGCGGTCCCGGATGGCGGATCGCGGCGAGCAGCGGCCGTGGCAGCAGGTAGTCCTCGGTGAACAGATCGGCGTCCCGCAACGGCTCCCCGCGGGACTCGGCCAGCCGGATGGCCAGGAGTTGCCGGGGGTAGTTCCACTCGTAGAGGGCCTCGGCCGCGGACAGTCCCTCGTAGCACTGCAGCCGGATCAGCGGGGTGTCGAGCACGGCGGCGAGCGCTCGGGCCGCCTCGGTCTTGCCGACGCCGGGCTCGCCCTCCAGCAGGATCGGCTGCCGCATCCGCACGGCCAGCAGCAGCGCCGTGGCCAGGGCGTCGTCGGCCAGGTAGCCGGCTGCGTCGAGACGCGAGCGCAGGGCGGGGACATCGGGTACGAGGGGGTCGAGGTCAGGCATGCGCGTAACGGGAGGGGTCGTCGGCGAAGGCGTGCCGGCACCCCGGCCCGCAGAAGTACACCCTGCTGCCGGCCCGGTCCAGCGAGAGGGTGTCCGGCGTGACCGCCACGGTCATGCCGCACACGGGATCCACGTCCCCGGTCACGGTCTGCGGCGCGGCGGCTGATCCGGCTCCGGGGCACGCGGCCCGGGCCGCCCGCGGCCGCAGAGCGATGATCTCGGCGTACACCGACAGTGCGACCTCCGCCGGGGTCCGCGCGCCGATGTCCAGCCCGGCCGGGGTGTGAATACGCGCGCGTTGTTCCTCGGTGAGCTCCAGTGCGGTGAGTACCGCCGCGCCGCGCTTCGGGCTGGCCACGAGCCCGATGCACGGGACCCCGGCGCGTGCGGCCTCGGTCAGTACGGTCTCCTCGTCGCGGCCGTGCGTGGCGATGACGACGACGTCCAGGTCGGGCGGCAGCGGCTCCCCGCGCGAGGCCGGGCGGGCGTCGAGGCCGAGCACACGACCGACGTCGAGCAGAGCGCGGGCGATGGGGGCGTGTCCGTAGACGTACGCCAGCGCCGGAGGGAGGTTGGCCTCCAGGAAGATGTCGAGCGTCCCGCCCGACAGGCAGGGATTGGCCACCGTGGCCAGGCCTTCGACAGGCTCCCGCGGGCCCTCGGTGCCGGTGTCCGCGCCGGGCGTGATTCTCAGCAGCAGCGACTCGCCTGTCTGCAGCACGCGCAGGCCCTGCAGTTGCACCGTCGTCTCGGCGCAGCTGCCGCCCACGAAGCCCTCGACGGTGCCGTCGGGCAGCACCAGTGCACTGTCCCCGGGCTTGGCGCTCGTGGGCCGCTCCGCGTGGACGACGGTGGCCAGGACGAACGGGGTACGGCCGTGCCGGAGCGCGGCCGCGCGGGTCAGCAGTTCGGTGTTCGTCATCACGGGGCCTCAGGTGATGGCCATGTCGGTACGCAGCGGCCGGCCCTGGGCCGCCCGCCACACCGCGGCGGGCGTCAGCGGCATGTCGACATGACGTACGCCGAGCGGCTTCAGGGCGTCGACCACGGCGTTGACCACCGCGGCAGGCGATCCCACCGTGGCGGACTCACCGACGCCCTTGGCTCCCAGCGGGTGGTGCGGAGAGGGGGTGACGGTCTCACCGAGCTCCCACGAGGGGCATTCGACCGAAGTGGGCAGGAGATAGTCCATGAACGACCCGCCAAGGCAGTTGCCGTCCTCGTCGAAGGCGATCACCTGCATGAGCGCCATACCGAGGCCGTCGGCGAGTCCGCCGTGCACCTGACCCTCGACGATCATGGGGTTGATCCGATTGCCGCAGTCGTCCACGGCGATGAACCGGCGCACCTTCACCCGGCCGGTGCCCGCGTCCACGTCGGCGACACATATGTACGCACCGAACGGGAAGGTCAGGTTCGGCGGATTGTAGACACAGGTGGCGTCCAGTTGGCCCTCGACACCGTCGGGGAGTTCCAGGTTGGAGTGCGCGGCGAGCGCGATCTCGGACATGGTCCGTCCCTGGTCGGGGTCGCCCGTGACATACCAGCGGCCCTTCTCCCATTCCAGGTCGTCCGGGCTCACTTCGAGCATCGCGGAGGCGACGAGCTTCGCACGTTCACGCACCTTGCGGGCGACGATCGCGGCCGCGGCTCCGGAGACCGGCGTCGAGCGGGATCCGTAGGTGCCGAGCCCGAACGGGGTCTGGTCGGTGTCGCCGTGCACCACCTCGACGTCCTCGGGCGGGATACCCAGTTCCTCGGCGACGATCTGCGCGAACGTCGTCTCGTGGCCCTGCCCCTGAGTCTGCACGGAAATACGCAGAACAGCCTTACCCGTCGGGTGGACCCGCAGCTCGGCACCGTCGGCCATGCCCAGTCCCAGGATGTCCATGTGCTTGCGCGGCCCCGCGCCGACAGCCTCGGTGAAGAAGCTGACCCCGATGCCCATCAGTTCGCCGCGCCGGCGTTTCTCGGCCTGCTCCCGGCGCAGGTCCTCGTAGTGCGCGATGTCCATGGCCAGCCGCAGGGCGCGCGGGTAGTCGCCGGAGTCGTACTCCCACCCCGTCCGCGTCCTGTACGGAAACTGCCCGGGCCGCAGCAGGTTGCGCATCCGCAGCTCGGCCGGGTCCGTGCCGAGCCTGTCCGCGAGCACGTCGACCATCCGCTCGACCAGGTACACGGCCTCGGTGACGCGGAACGAGCAGGCGTAGGCGACGCCGCCGGGGGCCTTGTTCGTGTAGACGCCGGTCACGGCGCAGTGCGCGGCGGCCAGGTCGTACGAGCCGGTGAAGACGCCGAAGAAGCCGGCCGGGAACTGCGTCGGCTGCGCGGTGGCGTTGAACGCGCCGTGATCGGCGATGACGCGGACCCGCAGGCCCAGCATCTTCCCGTCTTCCGTCGCCGCGATCTCGCCGTGCATGTGGTAGTCACGCGCGAAGGAGGTGCTCATGAGGTTCTCCGAGCGGTCCTCCACCCACTTCACCGGCTTCCCGGTGACGATCGAGCCGACGACCGCGCACACGTAACCGGGATAGATACCGACCTTGTTGCCGAAGCCGCCCCCGATGTCCGGGGAGATGATCCGGATCTTGTGCTCCGGGATGCCGGCCACCATCGCGTAGATCGTGCGGTGGGCGTGCGGGGCCTGGGTGGTGGACCACACCGTCAGCTTCCCGGTGATGGCGTCCATGTCCGCCACGGTGCCGCAGGTCTCCAGCGGCGCCGGGTGCACCCGCGGATAGAGCATGTCCTGCTCCACCACGACGTCGGCGGCCGCGAAGACCTCGTCGGTTCGCTCCTTGTCCCCCGCCGACCAGTCGAAGATGTGGTTGTCGGTCTGCTGGTCCTTGTCGTCGCGGATCACCGGCGCGTCCGGGTCGAGCGCCCGGCGGGCATCGACGACCACGGGGAGCGGTTCGTACTCCACGTCGATCAGCTCGAGGGCGTCCCGGGCGGCGTAGCGGTCCTCGGCGACGACGAAGGCGACCTCCTGGCCCTGGAAGCGCACCTTGTCGGTGGCGAGCACGGCCTGCGTGTCGTACGAGAGCGTGGGCATCCAGGCCAGCCCGAGACCGGCCAGGGTCTGTCCGGTGATCACGGCCTTGACCTTCGGGTGCGCCTCGGCCGCGCTGGTGTCGACGGACACGATCCGGGCGTGGGCCAGCGGGCTGCGCAGGATCGCGCCGTGCAGCATCCCGGGCAGCCGTACGTCGTCGACGTAGGTCCCGTGGCCGCGGACGAACCGCGCGTCCTCCTTGCGGGGCATCCGTCCGAAACCGACCGGCCGTTCCTCGGTGGTCGTCATGCCCGCACCTCCTCGCGGCCGGGCGCCGGCTCGGTGTCCGCGTCCGCGGTCCGCGCCCCAGCTTCGTGCTCGGCGGCCCAGCGGATGGAACGCACGATGTTCTCGTAACCGGTGCAGCGGCACATCTGACCGGAGATGGCCTCCCGGATGTCCTCCTCGGACGGATCCGCGTCGTGGTCGAGCAGCCAGCGGGCCGTCATCATCATCCCCGGCGTGCAGAAGCCGCACTGCAGCCCGTGGCAGGCGATGAATCCCTGTTGCACCGGGTCGAGTTCGCTCCCGTGCGCCAGTCCCTCCACGCTCCGCACCACATGGCCGTCGGCCATCACCGCGAGCACGGTGCAGGACTTGACAGGCGTCCCGTCCAGCCAGACGGTGCACACCCCGCAGTTGGAGGTGTCACAGCCCCAGTGGGTGCCGGTGAGTCCGAGTTCGTCACGCAGGAAGTGCACGAGCAGCAGCCTGGGCTCCACGTCCCTCGTGTGCTGTTCGCCGTTCACGGTCACGGTGATCCGCATGTCACGCCTCCTGCCCCTGGGCACGTGCGGCGGCGACGCGCAGCGCCCGCGTGGTGAGCTCCCCGGCCAGATGCCGCTTGTAGTCGACCGGGCCGCGCTGGTCGGCCGTCGGCCTGCACTCCCGCGCGGCGATCCGGCCTGCCTCCTCGAAGCTCTCGTCGTCCGGCCGCCGGCCGCGCAGGAAGTCCTCGGCCTGCTCGGACACGAACCGTGGGGCACCCACCGCGGTCAGCCCGATCCCGGCCTCGGTGACGACCCCGTCGGAGATCTCCAGCACCGCTCCCGCGGCGACGACCGCCCAGTCGCCGACCCGGCGCTCGACCTTGTGGTAGGCGCTGGCGTGCGAACGGATGGGCACGCGGATCTCCACCAGAAGCTCCGCTTCGTGCAGCGCGGTCTCGTACGGACCGAGGAAGAACTCCCTGATCCCGATGGTGCGCCTGCCGTCGGGGCCCTGAGCGACCAAGGTCGCCCGCAGTGCCGAGAACGCCGCGGACAGGTCCTCCGACGGATCGGCCTGGCACAGCGAGCCGCCCACGGTGCCGCGGTTGCGTACGAGCGGATCGGCGATGACCCGTTCCGCGTCCCGCAGGATGGGGAAGTGCTCGCCGACGACCGGCGACGCGAGCAGCTCCGCGTGGCGGACCATCGCCCCGACGGCCAGATCGTGCCCGTCCACCCGGATCAGCGCCAGCTCGCCGAGGCCGTTGATGTCGATCAGAGCTTCGGGCTGAGCCAGCCGCAGCTTCATCATCGGCAGCAGGCTGTGTCCGCCCGCCACCACCCGGGACTCGGGGCCGTAGCGTGTGAGCAGCTCGATCGCGTGCTCGACGCTGGTGGCCGATTCGTACTGGAAGGCAGCTGGAACCTGCATCGGGCCCTCCTGAAACGCTGTGCCCCTTCAGGCTGCGCTCTTCCGCACCGGCCGTGCAATGGGTCGATAAGCATTCACTTATCCGTCCAAATGCGGGAAAATCAGGTGGTGACCGTCACACAGCTCAGCACCTTCGTGCTGGTCGCCCGGCTCGGTTCCGTCGGCGCGGCGGCACGAGCCCTGGGGGTGAGCGAGTCCGCCGTATCGCAGGCGCTGACCGCGCTGCGCACCCACTACAGCGATCCGCTCATCCGGCGCACCGGCGGCGGTGGGATGCGTCTGACGCCCGCGGGCGCGCGACTGCTGCCGGTCGCGTCGCAGATGGTCGCGCTGAGCGCGGATGCCGAGGCGGCGGTACGAGCGGCACGGGGTGCGCCCGACGAGCTGCGGGTCGTCGCCACGAGCACGCCGGCCGAGTTCGTGCTCCCCTCGCTCGTGGAGGCTTTCGCCGACCGCTCCGGGCACAGGACCGAGACCTCCTTCGGGGTGGCCGCCGACCACGAGATACGTGTGCTGATCGAGAACCGGCTGGCCGACGTCGCGCTCGGACCGTATCTCGGCGCCGACCATGGGGGCGAGCTGGTCAGCGAGCCACTGTTCCGCACCCGGCTGGTCGTGGTGACCGGCGCCAGGTCACCGCGGCCGCCCGGACCGCCGTCGCAGTGGTCGTGGCTCGTCGATTCCTCCGGGACCGATCCGGACGCGGACACCGGGCGGCTGCTACGTGAGCTCGGAGTGGCCGAAGGACACGTGTGGGTGTTCCCCAACCAAGCAGCGACCTGGGCTGCTGCCGCCGAGGGCGCGGGGGTGGCACCGGCGTTGGCCCATCTGGTGTCGCCCCGCATCCGACGTGACGAGCTGCGCGTTTTGGATACCCCGGCCACGCCGTCGGACGCCACCTGGCACGCCACCGTCCTGCAGGCCGAGCATCGTTCCCCGGCCACCGACGCGTTCCTGCACTTCCTGCACACGCCCGCGGCGACCCGCATCATGCGCGCGCCCGGCGCGGGCGTCCCGCCGTCCCGCTTCCGGCCCCCGGTGTACGTCACGCTCTGGGGCACGTAGGAGAGCAGGTTCTCCTGTGGGACGGATGGCGTCCTCGACGCGGGCGCGCTTGGCGTAGCGCTGTGTCCGGGCGGCTGCGCGGCGGAGGCGGAGACCCCCCGGCCTGCCTGACGGCATCAAGACGCGCTACGTTCCTTTGGGCTTCGCCGGCACGCACAGCCACGCCAGGCCTGCGGCGGTCAGGTAGGCGAGGGCGCCGATGGCCATGCTGGTGCGCAGCCCGGTGTCGTAGTGGGTGGCCGTGGCGAGCAGGCTGCCGCCGAGCGCCACGCCGGTCGCGCTGCCGACCTGGCGAGTCGTGTTGAACAGGGCGGAGGCGGCCCCTGAATACGCCGGGGGCGCGGCGCCCATCACGGTCGCGGTCGAACCCGTGAGGGCGAAGGAGGTACCGAACCCCGCGGCCATCATCGGGGCCACCAGCACCGGGTAGGCGGGGTGGGCTCCCGATGAGGCCCAGCCGGCCAGGCCCAGGGCAGCCACGAGCATGCCGGAGATCACCAGCGGACGATCGCCGGTGCGGCGGCTCAGCCGCCCGGACAGGACGGAGGCGAACATGGTCATCGCCACCGCCGGGAACAGGGCCAGTCCGGTGCCGAGGGCGCTGAAGCCGCGCTGGTGCTGGAATTCCAGGCTCGCGGTGAACACCATGCCGTAGAAACCGAAGTTGAACAGCAGGCCGATGACGGCTCCGCCGATCATCGTACGAGACCGCAGCAGGCTCAGCGGAAGGGCAGGAGACCGGGCCAGCCGCTCGCGCACCGCGAACGCCGCGGCGGCCAGCCCGGCCAGGCCCACCCCGGCGAGAACAGCCGGAGCGGACCATCCCCGCCGTCCGGCCTCGTTGAGCGCCGCGGTCAGCAGCGCCACCGCCGCCACGACCGCGCACTGCGCCGGCCAGTCCAGGCGTCGCGCGGCGTGCCGGGGCGAGCGTGCCACATGCCGCAGCGTCAGCACCAGGCAGGCCGTACCGACGGGCAGGTTGATGAGGAACACCCAGCGCCACCCGACCGTGGAGGCGAGCAGCCCGCCCAGCAGCGGCCCGGCGGAGGCCGCGATGCCCGCCATCGAACCCCACAGCCCGAAGGCGCGCGAGCGTGTGGCCGGCGCCGGGTAGGCCTGCTGGAGCAGGGCCAGGGACCCTGGCACGATCAGCGCCGCGCCGAGCCCTTCCACCAGCCGCGCCGCCACCAGGAAGGGGGCGTTCGGCGCCAGCGCGCACGCGGCCGAGGACACGGTGAACACCGCCACGCCCGAGCAGAAGACGCGGCGGTTGCCCAGCCGGTCGCCCAGCGCGCCACCGGTCAGCAGGAGGCCGGCGAAGACCAGGGTGTACCCATCGGTGATCCACTGGATGCCGGTGAGCGAGGCCGACAGTTCCCGGCCGATCACCGGCACGGCGACATTGATGACCGTCACATCCAGGATCACCATGAAATACCCGGTGCACACCGCCAGCAGCGGCGCCCAGGACCGTGGCCGGGACTTCGGGGCCGACTCGGGCGAGGGCATGGACCGACCGCCACCGGCCGACTCCGCGAACGTCACGGCCCCAACTCCATCCCTTCCGCGGAGACCCTAAACCGAAAGCCACAATAAGGGACATATGTGCCAGCTTGTGAGCTCAGCTGCTCACATCGCCTCCAGGCCGTGTCCCCCAATGTGATTGGTTCGCTGGTCACGGATATATCGGGCAGGCATCCGCGATGCCCTCCGGGGCCTGTTCCGTACCCTGGCGGGTATGCGCATGCGCCCCACGCTGAGTTGGACCCCTGCCGAGGACCTACCGCCCGGCACCACGGATCCGGAGCCGGTCGCCGATGCCCTCGGCACCGGCGGGGTGCTGGTACTCAGCGGGGCTGGCCTCTCCACGGAGTCGGGCATTCCCGACTACCGGGGCGAGGGCGGCAGCCTGAGCCGGCACACCCCGATGACCTACCAGGACTTCACCGCCGGCGCCCAGGCCCGGCGCCGTTACTGGGCGCGCAGCCACCTCGGATGGCGCACCTTCGGCCGCGCCCGCCCCAACGCCGGGCACCGGGCCGTGGCCGCGTTCGGACGGCACGGTCTGCTCTCGGGCGTGATCACCCAGAACGTCGACGGCCTGCACCAGGCCGCCGGCAGCGGGGACGTCGTGGAACTCCATGGAGGCCTGGACCGGGTCGTCTGCCTTTCCTGCGGCGTCCTCAGCCCGCGCAGCGAACTCGCCCGGCGACTGGAGGAGGCCAACGCGGGCTTCGAGCCGGTGGCCGCCGGCATCAACCCGGACGGTGACGCCGACCTCACCGACGAACAGGTCGGGGATTTCCACGTGGTGCCCTGCACGATCTGCGGCGGCATCCTCAAACCGGACGTGGTGTTCTTCGGCGAAGCGGTTCCGCAGCGGCGGGTCGAGCACTGCCGCGAACTGGTCCGTGAGGCGGCCTCGCTGCTGGTCCTGGGCTCCTCACTGACGGTGATGTCCGGGCTCAGGTTCGTCCGCCAGGCGGCCCAGGCCGGGAAGCCGGTACTGATCGTCAACCGCGACCCGACCCGGGGCGACCGCCACGCCCTCACCCGTATCGCACTCCCTCTGGGAGCCGCCCTCACCATCGTCGCCGACCGACTGGACATCCCCCTCGATGACCAGGCAGCGGCCCGGTGAGAAGGTGACGGTGGTGGGGGTGTCGCCGGGGTGCACCGCGTAAGCCCCGGCCTGCGCGGCCGGCGCGGCCAGCGGCCGGTGGTCAGAGGTGCATCGGCCCCTTGTCGATGAGCTGGGCCAGCCGGCGGGTGAGTCCTGGATGAGCGCGGAGGACGGGTCGGAGTCCGCCCGCGCCATGGGAGGCGGTTGCTAGATCGCGCCAGCCTGCCACCTGGTCGTCGCCGACCAGAGCGCATCGCCCACCTCGGTCCGTGTCTCCCTGCAGGTCATGGAGGAGACCCAGGGCATCTCCGACACCGTCGACGCTGTCAGCCACCCGACCGCCGCCATCGACTCTGGGGGCTGGTTGCTCAGGAAGGCGGGTGGGCGGGTGCGCCGGCACGAGCCCTACGGGTGCGGCGGTGTCTGTGGTGCGGGCAGGTCCAGAGCCCGGCCGAGGGCGGCGGTGACAGGGGTGGCGTAGTCACGCAGGTGCAGGGCGGCCCAAGCGGCGGCCAGTTGGAGGAAGTCGGTCAGGTCGCGCTCCGCGCCGGCAAGCAGGCGTCGCAGGTCGGTGACGGGTAGCTCGATCACTGGGCTGTCGTCGTGCTCGGCATCGACGGTCAATCGGACGACTTCGCGGTCACGTTCAGCGAGCGGAGACGGGTCGTGACCGAAGGAGGCCCGGCCATCGCCGTCGACGACCTCAAGCCAGTCGCGCCTCTCGCCCAGCCCGTTACAGCAGCCCGGCAGGACTGTAGTGCCGGTTTCGGTGTCAGTGATCCGCAGGCCGCCCGATACAAAGAGGTCGTCCGTGGTGAGCAGTCCGTGCAGGAAGCCCCCGAGTGGGTCGGCGGGACGCGGCGGGCGACCACCGTCCTCAGGGTCGATGTTGTTGCAGTCGGCAATGCTCATGACGGCTGTGCCGACCTCGGCAGGATCGAGTACGCCGCTGAGCGGTAGGAAGCCGTACGGCGCGGACTCCGCGACAGGCCAGAGGGTCAAACCGTCCGTGGGGTGGATCTCCAGGACGGGCTGCAGAACGATCACGCGGGAAGTCTGCGGCACGCCTGCTCGCGCCGCACTGCGATTACTACGCGACCTCCTGTCGAACTCGGCAACTGCGCCCACCCTTAGGCTCAGGACGTGAGCCGCCCGCATACCTCGGCAGCCAGCCCGTCAGCGGCATCGAGCACGGTGTGCAGAACGTCTGAGGTCGTGCCGGGCATGGCGAACAGTCCGTGAGCCCGCGCCGCGAAGTCCGCCGGAGCAGCCGGGAGTTGTCCCGCAGCCTGAACAGCTCCCTTCTCGTTCAGCACCCAACGACCCGCGTGGGCATGCAGGCCCTGCACGAGAAGCCCTACCGCGCGGAAGATGCAGCCGGCGACATAAAAGGCGTCTCCGCGAATTGCTCCCTTGCGGGCGTTGGCCAGGGTGAAGGGAGCCTCCCACTGCGCGTTGGCGATCAGCGCCTCGCGCAACGGCTCCGGATAGCGGCGGGTCTCCTGCTGCAGGGCCCGCAGTTCGCCACCGGGATCGGCGAGAACGCGCCCAACGGACACCTCGCCGACATAGGCATGGGAGTACACCCCAAGCGGGTGACCAGCCTGCATGCCCACCTCGAAGCGCCCCGCCCGGCAGTCTTCCCAGATCCGGTGAACGCGCTCCAGATCGCGGTAGATCCAGTCGACACGGCAGCCGTCGACGGTCAGCCAGGCCCCACCGTCCACCCACGGCCCCCAGCCGCCCGGTTCCGTCACGCCGACCGACTCGCCAGTCAGCTCGGACGCGAGGAAACGCAAGGCAGCAGTGTCCAGCGGCGGCCGGTAGTACAGGCCCAGGTCGACATCCGAGTCAGGCCGGTGCGTTCCCGTCGCTCGGCTGCCGCCCAGACACACCCCGGCCACTCCGCCGACGCCGGTCAACCGATCCGCCATCTCCATCAGACGATCCACAGACCAGAGTCTGCAGAACCAGATCACTCACTGCGACCGCATTTCTGAGCACCCTCCGCCCTCAGGCCCATCCAGCCGGGTGAAGTGCGGAGAAGGCCGTGCAGGGCGTAGGCGAGGTGGCCTCGGGCTGCGAGCCGGAATGTGCTCGATTCCGTCGTTTGCACACTTGATTCGAGCGAGGCGATGCGTCATCGTACTTGAAACGATGACACGACTTGCCGTTCACGCAGACGAGGGAGGTCCTTCATGGACGACATCGACCGGGCCATCCTGCGGGAGCTACAGGTCGACGGTCGCATTCCCTATGCCGAGCTGGGGCCGAAGGTGGGACTGTCGCCCTCGGCCGCGAGGCACCGGCTGCAGCGCCTGTTGGACAGCAAGGCGGTCCAGGTCGTCGGGGTGACCGACCCGATGACCATGGGCCAGCAGACGATGGCTCTCCTGGGCCTGCGCATCGGGGGCGATTCCCGGGCGGTGGCCGATGAGCTGTCCCGGCATGAAGAAGTCGTGTACACGGTCCTGACCTCCGGCCGCTACGACCTGTTCGCCGAGGTCGTGTGCAGTCGCCCCAGTGATCTTCTGGACTTCATCAACGACGTCGTACGGGCCGTCGAGGGCGTCGCGTCCGTGGAGAGCTTCCCCTACTTCGCGATTCACACGCACCGCTTCCTGTGGGAAGTCGACTGAGGCATCCGAGCGTCCGAGCCCAGCCCGCCCACACCACGCTCCACACCAGCCGAGGAACCTCGCATGCCGCACGACGAGCACCGCACCATCGACTTCTTCGCCCAGGAAGCGCTTCCCGTGCCCAAGGTGACAGCCACTCAGGCAGAGCACATCGCCGCCCGGCACTTCGGCATGAACGCTCGCGCGGAGGCGTTGGGAAGCCAGCAGGACGCCAACTTCCTGCTGCGCGGCGATGACGGGACGGCTCTGGCGATTCTGAAGATCGCCAACCCCGCCTTCAGCCCCACGGAGATCGAGGCCCAGGACACCGCCGCCGACCTCATCGCCGCGGCTCACACGGAACTGCGCGTCGCCACCGTCCTGCGCCAGCCCGACGGCTCCCCGTACCGCGCAACGGTGGACACCGAGAGCGGGCCGGCCCTCGCGCGGCTCCTGCGATACCTGCCCGGCGGCGCGCTCTCGGGACCACGGCACCTGTCCCCGAGCACCGTGGCGGCCATGGGCACGATCGTCGGAAAGGTCAGCACCGCCCTGCGCGACTTCCACCACCCGGGCCTCGAACGCGTTCTGCAGTGGGACCTGCGGCACGCCGATCGCGTCGTCGCCAAGCTCGCAGAGCACATCGACGAGCCGGACCGGCGCGCCGCCGTTCAGGTCGCGACCGCCGACGCCTGGGCGCGGGTCCAACAGCTTGCCGCCGCGCTCCCGTCGCAGGCGGTGCACCTGGACCTCACCGACGACAATCTGATCCGTTCTCCCGACGAACGCCTACCCATGCCCGACGGAGTCATCGACTTCGGTGACGTGACCACGAGCTGGGCGGTCGGCGAACTCGCCGTCTCGCTCTCCTCGATGCTCCACCACGACGGGGTCGAGCCCCATCACCTGCTGCCCGCCGTCCGGGCCTTCCACGCTGTTCGGTCGCTGTCCCCGGAGGAGGCGGAGGCGTTGTGGCCGCTCGTGGTCCTGCGCGCGGCCGGCCTGGTCGCCAGCGGCCGGCACCAGGCCGCCGTCGACGAGGAGAACGCCTACGCCACGGCCGCGCTCGACCGCGAGTGGCGCATATTCGAGCAGGCCACGCGTCTGCCCATGCCAGTGATGGTCCACCTCGTCAAGGACGCGATCGGCCTGGCCGACGTCCCTGCCCGCGCCGATTCACCGGCGCGCTTCCTGCTGCGCGGCCTCGCCGCCGACGACATCACCCTCCTCGACCTGTCCACCAACGCCGACTCCATGGACCACGGAGCCTGGCTCGAAGCCGGCACCGAGGACCGGCTCGCGGCCTCGGCGCTCGCGGACGGAGCAGCCGCGGTGGCCACCCGGTACGCGCACCCACGGCTCACTCAGGCTCCGGCACTGTCGGCCGTTTCCGCTCCCACGGTGCCCACCGGCATCGACCTGTGGCTCGGCCGGCCCGCCGAGGCGCAGGCCCCGGCCGCGGGGAAGGTCCTCGCCGCGGCACCGGGCCGGGTGGAGATCACCTACGGCCCGCGGACACTGACCTTGTCCTTCCCCCGCACGGTCCACCCAGTGGTCTCCACCGGCTCGACGCTCCAGGCAGGCGAGGACCTCGCCCAGCTCCCCTCCGGAACCCCGCTCCACCTTGCGCTGCGCAACGCCGACGGCCCTTCCGTCCCCGCCTCGGTGCGCCCCGAGTACGCCGCCGGCTGGCTCGCGCTCACCGCGGACCCCGCCCCGCTCATCGGCCTCCGGGCCGCCGGCCGTGCGCAGGACAGAGACCTGCTCGACCGACGTGACGCCGTGTTCGCGACCGTGCAGGAGCACTACTACGCCGAACCTCCCCGCATCGAGCGTGGCTGGCGCCACCATCTGCTCTCCACCGACGGCCGCTCCTACCTCGACATCGTCAACAACGTCACCCCGCTGGGCCATGCGCACCCCCGCGTCGAGCAGGCGGTCTCCCGGCAGTTGCGGCGGCTCAACACCAACTCGCGATTCCACTACGCCTCGGTGGTGGAGTTCACCGAACGCCTCGCCGCCCTCCTGCCCGAGCCTCTGGACACGGTGTTCCTGGTCAACTCCGGTTCCGAGGCGGTGGATCTGGGCCTGCGGCTGGCCATCGGAGCCTCCGGACAGGACGACGTCGTCGCACTGCGAGAGGCCTACCACGGCTGGACCTACGCCTCCGACGCGGTCTCCACCTCACTCCAGGACAACCCGAACGCTCTGGCAACCAGGCCGGGTTGGGTGCACACCGTGGACTCGCCCAATTCCTATCGCGGCCTGCACCGCGGGGCGGACGCGCTGCGCTACGGGCCCGAGGCCGCCGCGGTGATCGACGAACTGGCCGCCTCCGGCCGCCCGGCAGGGGCTTTCCTCAGCGAGACCTTCTACGGCAACGCCGGAGGAGTCGCCCTGCCCGACGGCTACCTCGCCGAGGTGTACGCGGCGGTCCGGCGTCACGGTGGCCTGGCCGTCGCCGATGAGGTCCAGGTCGGCTACGGCCGCCTGGGACACTGGTTCTGGGGTTTCGAGCAGCAGCAGGTCGTCCCCGACATCGTCTGTGTCGCCAAGGCCATGGGCAACGGGCACCCCCTCGGCGCCGTCATCACGTCCAAGTCGGTTGCGGACCGGTACCGCGACCAGGGTTACTTCTTCTCCTCCACCGGTGGCAGCCCGGTCTCCAGCGTCGTGGGCCTCACCGTCCTGGACGCCCTGCGGGATGAGGACCTCCAGGGCAACGCGGCGCGCGTCGGTGGCCGTCTGAAGAGCCGGCTGGAGGCCCTGGCCGACCGCTACGGCATCATCGGCGCCGTCCACGGCTCGGGCCTCTACCTGGGCCTCGAACTCGTCCGCGACCGCGTCACCTTGGAACCCGCCACGGAAGAGACCGCCGAACTCTGCGACCGCATGCTCGACCTCGGCGTCGTCGTCCAGCCCACCGGTGACCACCTCAACATCCTGAAGATCAAGCCGCCGTTGTGCATCGACACCACCGCGGTGGACTTCTTCGTCGACATGCTGGACCACGCCCTCGCCCAACTCGGGCACTCTCACTGACGTCGTACGCCCGGCACCCGGATCGGACGCCGCCTCCGAGACGGGTGCCGGTCCGGTCGGCATAGCCGTCGTCGTCTCCGGCGGGCCGGCACCCGCGGCGAGCTCTCCGGCGCATCGACCGAGCGCGGAGATGGCTTCGGCACGCTGCTGCTCCGCGGAAGCTCTCGAGGTGAGGGATAACCCTCGAATCGGCGTTCGCCGAGTGACATGAACCGATCAATGCTGCCACTCTTCCTCCAGCCACGACCGGACCGTCGCGGTGTGACGGTTCCCCACGCACCGTTCAGCTCGTTCCGGACAGCACGTCCCGTCTGCCCGGTCTCTCAACGGCCGCAGGACTCGCGGCCGCAGCAGGAGGAGTACGAGTGAGACACAATCCCCGTCGGGCGATGGCGGCAGGCGCTCTGGTGGCGTCCACCACCCTGCTCGTCCTCGGCACTCAGGTCGTCCCCGCGACCGCCAAACCCGCCCCCCACACCGGTTCCCTGCGAACGGGCGCGCTGCAGGCGAAGCTCACCGGCGCCCAGCGCACCGCGCTGATCAAGAGCGCGCATGACAACTCGGCGCGGACGGCGCGCTCCCTCGGCCTGGGCTCGAAGGAGAAGCTGGTCGTCAAGGACGTCGTCAAGGACAACGACGGTACGGTGCACACCCGCTATGAGCGCACCTACGACGGTCTGCCCGTCCTCGGCGGCGACCTGGTCGTACACACCCCGCCGGCCTCCGAGGCGTCCGGCACGGTGAGCACCACCTTCAACAACAAGCGCTCCCTCAAGGTGTCCACCACCACCGCGACGGTCACCAAGTCGGCCGCCGAGACCAAGGCGCTCAAGACGGCCAGGGCCCTCGACGCCGAGAAGCCCGCGACGGACAGCGCCCGCAAGGTGATCTGGGCCGGCGACGGTACCCCGAAGCTCGCCTGGGAGACGGTGGTCAGCGGTTTCCAGGACGACGGCACGCCCAGCAAGCTGCATGTCATCACCGACGCGACCACCGGCGACGAGCTGAACCGCTTCGAGTCCGTCATGACCGGCACCGGCAACACCCAGTACAGCGGCACGGTGACGCTGAACACCACGCTGTCCGGCTCGACGTACCAGCTGTACGACACCACCCGCGGCGGCCACAAGACGAACACCCTCAACGGCGGCACCTCGGGCACCGGCACCCTGATGACCAGCTCCGACGACGTCTGGGGCAACGGATCCGGGTCCAACACCGGGACCGCGGCCGCGGACGCCGCCTACGGCGCCCAGATGACCTGGGACTTCTACAAGAACACCTTCGGCCGCAGCGGCATCAAGAACAACGGTGTCGCGGCCTACTCCCGGGTCCACTACGGCAGCAACTACGTCAACGCCTTCTGGGACGACAGCTGCTTCTGCATGACCTACGGCGACGGCTCCGGGAACACGCACGCGCTGACCTCGCTGGACGTCGCCGGCCACGAGATGAGCCACGGCGTCACCGCCAACACCGCCAAGCTGAACTACTCGGGTGAGTCCGGCGGCCTGAACGAGGCCACCTCCGACATCTTCGGCACCGGCGTGGAGTTCTACGCCAACAACCCCGCGGACCCCGGTGACTACCTCATCGGCGAGAAGATCAACATCAACGGCAACGGCACCCCGCTGCGCTACATGGACAAGCCCAGCAAGGACGGCGCCTCCGCCGACTACTGGTCCTCGACCGTGGGCAGCAAGGACGTGCACTACTCGTCCGGTCCGGCGAACCACATGTTCTACCTGCTCGCCGAGGGCAGCGGCGCCAAGACCATCAACGGCGTCAGCTACGACAGCCCGACCTCGGACGGCGTCGCCGTCACGGGCATCGGCCAGGCTGCGGCCTTGCAGATCTGGTACAAGGCGCTGACCACGTACATGACGTCCAGCACCAACTACGCCGGTGCCCGCACCGCCGCCCTGAACGCTGCCGCGGCGCTGTACGGCACCAACTCCACCCAGTACGCCGGTGTGGGCAACGCTTTCGCCGGGATCAACGTCGGCAGCCACATCACGCCGCCCACCTCGGGCGTGACCATCACCAACCCCGGCGACCAGTCCTCCACCGCGGGCAAGGCGGTGAGCCTGCAGATCTCGGCCTCCACCACCAACGGCGGAGCGCTCACCTACAGCGCGACCGGTCTGCCGGCCGGTCTGTCGATCGACAGCTCGACCGGTGTCATCTCCGGCACCCCGAGCACGGCGACCACCTACAACACCAAGGTGACGGCGACCGACAGCAAGGGTTCGTCCGACTCGGCCTCCTTCACCTGGACGGTCAGCGCCTCCGGCGGCGGCTCGTGCACCTCGGCCCAGCTGCTGGGCAACCCGGGCTTCGAGTCGGGCAACACCGTCTGGAGCACGACCAGCGGCGTGATCGACAACAACCAGAGCCAGCCGGCGCGCAGCGGTTCGTGGAAGGCCTGGCTCGACGGGTACGGGAGCACGCACACCGACACGCTGTCCCAGTCGGTGACGATCCCGGCCGGCTGCAAGGCGACCTTCAGCTTCTATCTGCACATCGACACCGCGGAGTCCACCACCGGCTCCGCGTACGACAAGCTGACGGTGACCGCCGGGTCGACCACGCTGGCGACGTACTCGAACCTCAACGCCGCCCCCGGTTACCAGCTGAAGTCCTTCGACCTGTCCTCGTTCGCGGGCTCCACGGTCACCCTGAAGTTCACGGGTGTGGAGGACTCCATCCTGTACACGGGCTTCGTCGTCGATGACACCGCCCTGACGGTCAGCTGACCTGTGTTCCAACCGTGGGGGCCGTCCGCCGGGACGGCCCCCACGGCACGTTTGCCGGTCCTGATCGAACCAAGGGGGCCAACGCCGCCAGTCACATAAGCATCCCTGACTACCGACTATCCAGTTCAGATGCGCTCTGAGCCACGTCCTGTCCGTCGCGGTTAAAGGATTTCCCTCGGGGGATGAGAATTACCTTGAAGCGGGTTTCTTTGGCGTAGTGGGCTCGCGTGGTGTCGAAGACTGCTGTGCATGGCTACGACAGTCCTCGACCCGACCGCCGCAGGGGCCAACCGCCGAGCACCCTGGAGAGCGCCGGCGGACCAGCCGGCGTACGCGCGCCCCGCGCTGCTGGCCATCACCGTGCTGGCCGCCGTGCTTTACGCCTGGGGGATCAGCCACAGCCAATACCACACCTTCTACGCCAACGCCGTCCGCAGCATGACGGAGAGCTGGAAGGCCTTCTTCTACGGGTCTTTCGACCCGGGAAATTCCATCACGCTCGACAAACTGCCGGGATTCCTCTGGCCGCAGGCCCTCTCCGTCCGCGTCTTCGGATTCCACCCCTGGGCACTGGTTCTTCCTCAGGTCATCGAGGGCGTGGCGAGCCTGCTGGTCCTGTACCGGTTGGTGCGGCGCTGGGCCGGAGTCGCGGCAGCGCTCATCGCCGCCACGGCGTTCCTGCTGACCCCGGTGGCCGTGGGGCTCTTCCGGACTGCCGTCGAGGACCCCGCCTTCACCCTGTGCGTGCTGCTGGCGGCCGAGGCGACCCAGCGGGCCGCCCGGGACGGCCGGCTGCGCCCGCTGCTGCTCGCCGGGGTGTGGGTCGGTCTCGGCTTCCAGGCCAAGATGCTGGAGGCGTGGGCGGTGCTTCCCGCGCTCGCCCTCGTCCACCTGCTGTCGGCACCGATCGCGCTGCGCAGGCGGCTGGCGCACCTGGGCCTGTCCGCCCTGGTGATGGCCGCGGTCTCGATGTCCTGGATGCTCGCCGTCACCCTCACCCCGGCCAAGGACCGGCCCTACGTCGACGGCACCACCGACAACTCCGCCTTCAGCATGGTCGTCGGCTACAACTTCCTCAACCGCTTCTCCTCACTGGGCATCAGCGCGGCCTCCACGGGCAGCGTGAGCGCGACGCGGAACGGCGCAGGCGGCCACGGGGGCTCCGCCGACCGTGAAACCGGTACGGTCGGTACTCCGGGCGCCCGAAGCTCGCGGGACACCCCTTCGGTCACCCATGTGCCGGAAACCGCCCAGGCCACGGCGGCCTCGGCGAGCGAGGTGCGCCAGGTCGGGTCCGGCGGCAGGGGCGGGGACCAGGACGGCTGGTCGAAGATGTTCGGCACGTCGCTCGCCTCGCAGACCGGCTGGCTCTACCCGGTCGCCGCCGTCGCCGTCGCCTGCGGTGTGCTGTGGCGCCGTGGCCGGCCACGCACCGACCGGATCCGTGCCGGATTCCTCCTGTGGGGTACCTGGCTGGCCACGTACTTCCTGGTGTTCAGCGCGGGCAGCGTCGGTGGCCACACGTACTACATGGGCGTCATCGCCGTACCGCTCGCCGCGCTCACCGGCGGCGGCGTCACACTGATGTGGCGCGCCTACCGTGCGGGCGGCCCCCGCGCGTGGGCGCTGCCGGGCGCGGTGGCGGCCACGGCGGCGTGGAGCGTGTATCTCGCTGGAGAGTTCCCGTCGTTCCTGCCCTGGCTGGCACTCGTCGTGGGGCTGCTCGGCGTGGGGGCCGTCGTCCTGCTGGTGCTGGGCCGTCGGGGCCGTAGCGCCTCCGGCAGCGGCCTCGGCCTCGTCGGGCTGGCCGTATCCCTCGCCGCCTTGCTGTTCGCGCCGAGCGCGTGGGCAGCGCAGGTCTTCAACCCCGCCTACGCCAGTACCGGCAGGGGCGCGGTCGGCCCGTCCGGCCAGCACCGCGGCCACCGCTCGGTGACGACGGCCGGCGGCCGGACGGGGCAGCGCCCCCTGACCGGTGCCGGCAGCCGTGGGGTGACCCGGGGCGCGCCGGGCGCGCAGGGTGGCTTCAGCGTCCTCCAGGACGACGGCCGACTCACTGGTCCCCAAAAGGAGTTGCTCCGGTACACCACCTCGCACCAGGGCTCGGCCACCTACGTCTTCGCCACGACCGGGTGGAGAGGCGCCTCCCCCTACATCCTCGCCACCGGCGCCCATGTCCTGCCGCTGGGCGGCTACAGCGGCAGTGTGCCGTTCCCGACCGAGGCACAGTTCCGGCATCTGGTCGACTCCGGCAAGCTCCGGTACGTGCTGCTGGGCGCCGGCGGTCGCGGCAGGGGTGCCCTGTCCGGCAACCGCACCGGCAACGGCACCGGTGCCATGCAGATCACCGCCTGGGTCCGGTCCGCCTGCGCCCTCGTACCGGCCTCCGCTTACGGTGGATCGGAATCCGCCGACACCTCGAGACCTTCCGGCGCAACGGGCGAGCTGTACCGATGCACCTCCGGCGCCGCGTGAACCGCCCCCCGGCCGCCGCGTCCAGAACACGCACCCAGCCGGCCACGACCGCCCTCCGCTACCGGTCCAGCTGCGCCCGTAGCCACTCCTCCACCTCGCCCACGTGCGCGGCCGCGGCTGCCCTTGCGGCCTCCGGATCCCGGGCGGTCAGTGCCCGGTGGATCGCGGCGTGTTCGCGGCGGGTCCGGGCGAAGGCCCCCTCCTCCTGGTAGCCGCGCCAGACGCGGGCGCGGAGGGTGCGCGAGGACAGGCCGTCCAGGATCGCGGCCATCGTCTCGTTGCCCGCAGCCACCGCGATCTCCTGGTGGAAGGCGAGGTCGTGGGCGAGGATCTCCTCCGGATCGTCGGTGGCGTTCATCGCCGTCAGGTGTTTCTCCACCTCGGCGAGCTGGTCCGGGGTGATCCGGGCCGCCGCCAGCGCGGTCGCCGTCGACTCCAGGATGCGGCGCACCTCAAGCAGCTCCACCAGGCGCGGGCCGCGGGAGAGGTCGGCGACCACTCCCAACGTCTCCAGCAGGTCACCGGCCTCCAGCCGAGTGACGTAGATGCCGGAGCCGTGCCGGGCGTCCAGCACGCCGAGCGCGGTCAGAGCGCGGATCGCCTCACGCATCGAACTGCGGGAGATGCCCAGCTGCGCCGCGAGGTCCCGCTCGGTCGGCAGGCGTTGCCCGGGCTGCAGGAGACCCTCGGCGATCATCGCCTTGATCCGCTCGATGGCGCGCTGCGTCACCGTGCCCTTCCGCGGAGCGGCCGCAGTGCTCTCCGGTTCCGTCTCCCCCGCAACGGTTTCGCCCACGCCACTCCTCCTGTCGCCGTGCGCCGCAGCTTAGTTGTCAATGTGGTCCGACCACTACGGTCGGAACATCGCAAATATTGAATCCAGAGGGTGTCGTGGGCGCCAAGTGGTCTGATAAGCATGCGTCAACTGCTCGATTTCGCTGACGAGGAGCCGCCAGATGACCGGCAACACAGCGCGGAACGGACGGCAGGACAGGCGCGGACGGGACTGACCCGCCGGTTCCCCCGTCACCGACCGAAAGGCCATCCGTGTCTGCGACGCCCGCCCGCATCATCGCGGTCGACACCCACGACATCCGCTTCCCCACCTCGCGCGAGCTCGACGGCTCCGACGCCATGAACCCGGACCCCGACTACTCGGTGGCCTATGTCGTGCTGCGCACGGATGAGGACGGCGGAGCGGAGGGACACGGCTTCACCTTCACCATCGGACGGGGCAACGACGTCCAGGTCGCCGCGATCCATGCGCTGCGCCACCACGTGGTCGGACGTCTGGTCGACGACGTGTGCGGTGACCCCGGCTCGCTGTCCAGGGATCTGATCGGCGACAGTCAACTGCGCTGGCTGGGACCGGAGAAGGGCGTGATGCACATGGCGATCGGCGCGGTCGTCAACGCCGTGTGGGACCTCGCCGCCAAGCGCGCGCGGCAGCCCCTGTGGCAGCTGCTCGCCGAGGCCGCCCCCGAGTGGCTGGTGAGCCAGATCGACTTCCGCTACATCACCGACGCGCTCACCCCCGAGGAGGCGCTCCAGATCCTGCGCGGCGGCCGGGAGGGCATGAAGGAGCGCACGACGCGCCTGCTCCAGCGCGGCTACCCCGCCTACACGACCTCGGCGGGCTGGCTCGGCTACGACGACGACAAGCTCAGCCAGCTCGCCGCCCAAGCCGTTGCCGACGGATTCACCCAGATCAAGCTGAAGGTCGGTGCGGACCTCGACGACGACGTGCGCCGCTGCCGGGTGGCCCGGACGGTCGTCGGGCCGGATGTCCGCATCGCCATCGACGCCAACCAGCGCTGGGACGTGGCCGAGGCGATCCGCTGGACCCGGGCGCTCGCCGTGTTCGCCCCGTACTGGATCGAGGAGCCCACCAGCCCCGACGACATCCTCGCCCACGCGACGGTCCGCAAGGCCGTGGCGCCCGTGAAGGTCGCCACCGGCGAGCACGTGCACAACCGCGTCATCTTCAAGCAGATGCTCCAGGCAGGCGCTCTCGACGTGCTCCAGATCGACGCGACCCGCGTCGCCGGCGTCAACGAGAACCTCGCGATCCTGCTGCTGGCCGCCAAGTACGGAGTCCCCGTCTGCCCGCACGCGGGCGGGGTCGGCCTGTGCGAACTGGTGCAGCATCTTTCGATGTTCGACTACGTCGCGGTCTCCGGCACCACCGAGGACCGCGTGATCGAGTACGTCGACCACCTCCACGAGCACTTCCTGAACCCGGTGGTGATCCAGGACGGTCACTACGCGGCCCCCACCGCCCCGGGCTTCTCGGCCGCCATGCGGCCTGAGTCCATCGCGCGGTACACGTTCCCCGGCGGGACCTTCTGGGCCACCGACCCCGACCCGCAGAAGGGACAGGCGGCATGAGCGACTTCCAGGGGCTCAGGGCGCTGGTGACGGGAGGCGCCTCCGGCATCGGCCAGGCGAGTGCCGAACTTCTCGCCGAGCGGGGCGCGCAGGTCGCCGTCCTGGACCTGGACCCGGCGTCCGTGGTGAAGCCGCTGCTCGCCTTCCGCGCCGACGTCACCGACGACATCTCGGTGCGCAGGGCCGTCGAGCAGGCCGCCGGAGCCCTCGGGGGACTCGACATTCTGGTGAACAACGCCGGCATCGGCGCCCAGGGCACCGTCGAGGACAACGACGACGAGGAGTGGCGCCGCGTCTTCGACGTCAACGTCCTCGGCATGGTCCGCACCGCCCGCGCCGCCCTGCCTCACCTTCGCGGCTCCTCGCACGCGGCGATCGTCAACACCTGTTCCATCGCGGCCACCGCGGGACTGCCGCAGCGCGCCCTGTACAGCGCCACCAAGGGCGCCGTCTACTCGCTGACCCTGGCCATGGCCGCCGACCACGTCCGCGAGGGCATCCGCGTCAACTGCGTCAATCCCGGCACGGTGGACACGCCGTGGGTCGGCCGTCTACTGGACGCCGCTCCCGACCCGGCCGCCGAGCGCGCCGCCCTTCAGGCCCGCCAGCCCACCGGCCGGCTCGTCACCACCGCCGAAGTCGCGGGCGCCATCGCCTATTTGGCCAGTCCACTGTCCGGCGCCACGACCGGTACCGCACTCGCCGTCGACGGCGGCATGCAGGGCCTGCGGCTACGCCCGGCGGGCCGGTGACCGCCCTCTGCCGCAGCGGCGTCGAGGCCGGAGGGGAGTGCGCGAGACGGGGCTGCAGACCACCGAGGAGACGTCATGAGAGTCGCCGCGCACACCAAGGTCCGGCCCGACCGGATCAACCACCACGAGGCCGCGCACCGGGAGGTACCGGCCGAGCCGCTCGGCGTCGTGCACGACTGCTCCCGCGGGGGCGCCGACGCGGGGCTGCCCGTCGTATGGGAGCTGCCGTGACCGTGGACGCCCACCATCACGTCTGGGACCTGTCGATCCGCGACCAGGAATGGATCGCGGGACCCCGACTCCAGCCGCTCAGAAGGAACTTCACCATGGACGACCTGGTGCCCCGTGCCGAGGCGGCCGGAGTGGCCCGCACGGTCCTCGTCCAGACGGTCACCGTGCCGGAGGAGACCCCCGAACTGCTGGCTCTGGCCGCCGGGCACGATCTGATCGCGGGTGTCGTCGGCTGGACCGACCTCACCCGCCCCGACGTCGCCGACGAACTCGCCCGCCTGCGCGCACTCCCAGGCGGCCGCTTCCTGAAGGGCATCCGCCACCAGGTGCAGGGCGAGCCCGACCCGGGATGGCTGCTGCGGGCCGACGTACGGCGGGGCCTGGCCGCCGTGGCCGACGCGGGCCTCGCCTACGACCTGGTCGTCCTGCCCCACCAGCTGCCGGCCTGCGCGGAGGCGGCCGCGATCCTCCCGGAACTCACCTTCGTCCTCGACCACCTGGGCAAGCCGCCCATCGTCTCCGGAGAGCTGGAGCCCTGGGCGGGCGCCGTACGTGCGCTCGCCGGCCGGCCCAACACCGTCTGCAAGCTGTCGGGCATGGTCACGGAGGCCGACCTCACCTCCTGGACGCCGGCCGACCTGCGCCCCTATGCGGAGGTGGCACTGGATGCCTTCGGCCCGGACCGCCTGCTGTACGGCTCGGACTGGCCCGTGTGCACCCTCACGGCCCCGTACGAGGAAGTCCTGACCACGGCCCGGGACCTGACCTCCGCACTCACCGAGCACGAACGCACCGCGGTGTTCGGGGGGACGGCCGAGCTCGTCTACGATCTGGCTCAGTCGGGCTCGTAGTCGACAAGGTCCGGGACCGGAGGCCCCGATCAGGGGCTCCGGGGTGGCGGCCGCGACAGCCGGGCCCGTCTCCCGTCTGCTCGATGGTCTCAGGCCTCGCCCGCCTGACGAACCAGTGCGTCGGCCAGAGCCGCAGCGGCGGGGGACGGTTTCCGTCCGTCGGGGACGGCCAGGGACAGACGCCATGTCACGGTCGGGACGAGGGGCAGCGCACGCAGCTCGGCGCAGGGGGTGGCCGCTGATCTGGGGACGAGCGTGGTGCCGAGCCGGTGGCGGACGAGCCCGGCGGCGGTGGCGTAGTCCGAGACCTCGTAGGGTGCGCCGGGTTCCACGCCGGCGTCCCGAAACGCCTGGTCCACCTGGCGGCGGACGCCCCAGCCCGCGACGAAGTGCACGAACGTCTCATCCGCCAGGTCGGTGATCCGGATCTGTCTGCGGCGGGCCAGGGCATGATCCGGGCGGCACAGGAAGACCATCGGTTCTTCGACGAGTGGTCGTAGCGAGACCATCGCGGGCTTGCCGCTCAGGGAGACCAGGGCCAGGTCGAGGGAGCCCTCGGCGATCGCCGCGACATGCCCGGCCGATCCCGCGGGGCTCTGCCGCAGCCGCACCGACACCAGCGGATACGCCGCGTGGAACCGGCCGAGCGCGGCGGGGACGTCGACCGGGCCGGATGACATGAGCGTTCCCAGATCGACGGTGCCGCTGAGCTGCCCGTGGAAGCCGGTCACCGCATCCTTCGCCCGCTGGGCGGCGTGCAGGGTGGACCTGGCCTCGGCCAGGAAGGCCCGTCCGGCGGGCGTGAGCTCGATGCGCAGCTTCGACCGGTCGAAGAGCGGCGTACCGAGTTCGCGTTCCAGCTTCCCGACAGCGGTGGAAACCGCTGACTGGACGACGTTCCGCCGTCGTGCCCCCCGGGAGAAGCTCATCTCCTGGGCGACCGCGACGAAGTACTCCAACTGCCGGAGCTCCATGCCTCCCATTATCTCCGATGGAGATGGAGCTGATCGAAAACTGTCGTTGGACGTGATGAGGGGGCTGCGCGATGCTCGGTGGTACGGGGGCTTTCGCACGGCGGGCGAATGACCCGTCCCAGCTCAGAGAGGTGCCGTCATGCGTGCTCTGCGTTTCGACCGCTTCGGCGATCCGCACGTCCTGGGCCTGACCGAGGTGCCGGACCCCGTGGCGGGGGACGGCGAGGCCGTCATAGCCGTCAAGGCTGCCTCGGTGAACCCGTCGGACCTGAAGAACGTCGCCGGTCAGATGGAGGGAACGACCCTTCCCCGTGTCCCCGGGCGCGACTTCGCCGGCGTTGTCGTCGACGGGCCGCACGACTGGGTCGGCGTCGAGGTCTGGGGCACCGGAGGGGATGTCGGGTTCACCCGCGACGGCTCACATGCGCAGATGATCACTGTTCCGGCGGCGGCACTGGCCCGCAAGCCCGACCGGCTGAGCTTCGAGGAGGCCTCGGCCGTGGGGGTCAACTTCGTCACCGGCTGGCTCGGCGCCGTCGAGGCCGCCCGACTGGCCAAGGGTGAGACCATCGGCGTCTTCGGCGTCTCCGGCGGAGTCGGCGGCGCCGTCGCCCAGATCGCCCACGCCCTTGGAGCGCGGGTGATCGGCGTGGACCGGGTCCACCCCGCCGACGGTACGCCCGCCGCGTCGATCATCAAGGAGTTCGTCGCGCTCGACGGCAGTGCGCGGGACACCGCCTCGGAGATCAAGCGGCTCACCGCGGGCAGGGGTGTCGATGTGGTGTACGACGCCGTCGGTGGCGTCACCACGCCGGCGGCGCTGGCCTCGCTGGCCTGCCGAGGCCGACTCGTGGTGATCAGCGCCGTGGGCACGCGGACCGTGGAGATCGACCTGGTCGAGCTGTACCGCGACGAGATCCGGGTCTACGGGTGCAACAGCGGGCACTACGACGTCGTCGAGTCGGGCGCAAGGCTCCGACAGCTCGCCCCGTTCTTCGACTCCGGAGAGTTCCGTCCCCTGCCCATCGCCAACCGCTACGGCCTGGAGAACGGCCAGGACGCCTACCTCGCGGTGGAGAACCGGATACGCGGCCGCGTCGTCATCTGCCCCTGACCGGGCTCCAACACACCTCAGGCAGGGCTCACCATCATGGACCAGACCGCCGCACCGTACGGCCCCCCGGACGGCCCCGCCCCGACCGGCCCGGTCACTTGGCGGACGCTGACCCGAGGCAGCGCCCTGGAATGCCTGCTGGCCACCGCGCTGCTCTTCGGCGTCACCACGATCGTGCGCTGGGTCGCCGGGCCCTCCCCCGTCTCGGCGGCGATCCCCAGAGCCCATGAGGAACTGCTGGTCATCGGTGCGTGCGTGGGCGTGCTACTGGCAGGGCTCATCCTCAGCCCGGCGGGGAAAGTCTCGGGCGGACACATCAACCCCGCCATCTCCGTCGCCATGTGGCGCTTCGGTCTCTTCCCCGGCGCCGCGGTCGCGCCCTACATCGCGGGCCAGCTCGTCGGCTCCCTTCTCGGCACACTCGCGGGCCTCGCCGCGTGGGGTCCCGTCGTGGGCAGGCCGCCGATCGACGACACGTCACTCCAACCCGGTATCGGCTGGTCCACCGGGGCGCTGTTCGCGGCGGAGACCGCCTCGATGGGCATCATCGTGCTTCTCGTCGGGCTCTTTGTTGCGGTGCCCAGACTGGCGCCGCTGGTCCCATGGCTCGTCGGAATCCTGATCGGAGCGGCGATCGCACTGCTGGGCACGACGACGGGCGGTTCGGTCAACCCCGCCCGCCAGTTCGGACCGGCCATCGCCGCAGACCGACTGGACTACCTCTGGGTCTACCTGCTCGCCCCGATGGTGGGCGCCCTCCTGGCAGCTTCGCTCCGCAATGCCCTCCTTCACCAGCGGGCAGGAAGAGCACGTACAGGGACGGGTGGCGGGGTTGCGTGCTGAGTACGAGTACTCATGTGCGCCGCAACGCCGACTGACAGCCTGAAAGATGTGACGGTGGCAGAGCGGCGCTGACGGCCCTGCATCTCTTCCTGGTCCGGGCGACGACGGCGGCCGTGGCTCCGGTGCTCGGGTTCGGGCTGGTGGCTGGGCGGTATCGGTCTTCGTCCCCGGTATGCTCGGCGTCCTGGCAGGTCTGGCCGCCGGGCTCAGGCCGGCCAGTGCCGACGGCCTCCTCCACTCGCGACCGTCCCAGCGCACCGTACGGGCCGGGCGCGGCTGCTGCGTGCTCGCCTGGACCGGCCACCAAGACGACGCCACTGAACGGCTGCGCACCGCGGCGGCCGCTCACTTGGCAGGGAACCCTGCCGTCCGTGTTCCGGGGGCCACGGCCACGCCTCGTCCGGCTCCGCGACGTCTCCGCTCACGCGTGCGCCACACCGGGCCGCGATCCCGGCTCGGGGCCGAGGGTCACCGTGTGACGTGCGCTGCGGCGCGGAGGCGGTGCGCCTCCGCAGCCGCGGATGGGGCGTTCCCGGGGCCGGTTTGACCCTCTTTAGCTAACCGCTGTCTAAGAGGGCCTTTCTGGTCGCCGGTGCAGATGTCGCAATCCACACCGAGCCAGAAGGCCCTCACCCATTTCAAGATCACACGTCAGTGACCGCTGTCACCAACCTCCGTGGACAGAACAGCTAGTTCACCGTGAGGACAGCCGTGTTGTTCGTCAGGTCCGGGTCGTGGCGGAACTCGCCGAACGGCGGATGGATGCTGACCTCACCAGTCGCTGAGGGCACCACCGTGTCGATGCGGAGCTTGAAGGCGAAGGACTGCTCCGTGTTCTCCAGCACCCAGTACGGCAGTCGGCAGTCGTAGCGCGGGGCGCCCAGACGGCCCTGGTAGTAGGCGTCGCCGGACAGGGTTCGCGGAAGGCAGCTCTCCGGCACGCCCGTGGCCGTGGTACCGGGCGGAACGATCAGCCGGAGCACGGCGACCGGGTCCCCGGAGCTCAGGTTGCCCAGCCAGCCGGGCCCGTTGTTCCTGAAGGTGAGTGAGGCGGTGACCGTCTCGCCCGCGGCGCCCGTGACCGAGGCGTCGGTCACCGAGAAGTCGGCGGTGTTGTCGGCGCCGATCTGCAGCGCCACATAGTCGTCGTAGCCCCCCAGGTCGGTCGCGCCGACCGGCTCCGCCGAGATGTCCACCCGCTCCTGGAGCGCGTGCTGGGTGAGCGCGATCCGCAGCGGCTCGGGCAGTTGGAAGGAAGCCCCCGGAGCCAGATCCTGGTCGAAGGTGCACGTCGCGTACGACATCGGGGCGTACTCGTCCCCGCTCGACGTCGTGTAGACGCAGTCGTCGTACCGGTTGAGGTACCGCACTCCGTACGAGGCCATCGCCCTGATGGTGAACCCGTGCGCGGTCTCGTTGCCGTGGTTGGTGAGCGTGAACGGGAGCGTCTGCGTGCTGCCCGGCCGGGCGTGCTCGATGTCACCGCCGGCCGTGAGCCCGAGGTCGGGTCCCGACGCGACCGTGACCGTGGTGCTGCCCCGGGCGGTGAGCGTACCGTTCAGGCCACCGGTCGCCGTCGCCTTGAAGGTGATGCGGCCCCGCGCCCCGACGGCCGCCCCGTCGGCCGCGCGGACCTTGAGATGCACCTCACCGCCGGTGTTCCCGGTCGCCGGCACCTCGGACACGTCGCACACCGCGCTCGCGCCACTCGGCGTGCAGTTGTCCGGCCAGGTGATCTCCGCGACCCCGGCAATGCCGGAGGCGTTCACGGTGAGGCGGCCGTCGGTGACCTTGAAGTGGTCGTTGTCGTGGTTGAGCCGGACGTCGAGCGTGCGGGTCAGCGGTGTCCCACCGTCGATGCCGAGCGGCAGGTTCGGCTCGTAGGGGGCCGTGATCCACAGTTGGTCGGTCTCGGGCTCGGTCTCGGCGAACGCGGGAGCAGTGGTGAGCCCCAAAGCGACGAGTCCGGCGGCGAGCGTCGTGCAGGCTCCGAGCCGCAGTAGGCGGCGCACGGAGTCAGCTCTCATGACATCTCCAGGTGAGAGACGGTCAGGTCAAGCAGCCGGCATGGGCCGCCGATCAGCGGCCCACGCCAAGCCGCAACTCCCAAGACGATCAAGATGAGTTGAGGGTTGCACGAGAACTCCGACCATGGTCACGTGACCATCAACACGGTTTCCGGTAGGGCCCGTTGGCAAGGCTGTGTGGTTGCCGCTTCGCCACACCTGCGACCATAGGATGGCGCACCCACGGAGACGCTCCGTCGGGCCGCCCTCCCTCCCCCGCCGCGCGGGCGCCGCGCTCGAAGGGAGCGCCTCCACTCCCCGCAGAGAAACGTCTCCTCATGCTGATCGCAACCGCCGCCGTGGGCATCACGGTCTTCTGCCTCACGCTCTGGTGCTCACTCGCTGTTGCCCGGATGCGGAACCTTCCCGCCTGGCGCAGATACCTCCCCCTGTCCCTCTTCCTGATCGCGCTCGGCGCCAGCCTCCTGCGCGCCTTCGGCATCGCCGAGATTGCCGGCGCCATCGCCTTCCCCTTCACCCTCGCGGCCCTCGTCCTGTCGGTGAGCGAGATCCGCAGCCGGCGGAGCAGAAGCCGAGCCGGACTTCACACGGGCTGAACCTGCGCACACGAGCGCGAAGACAGCCGTCTCAGCTTCGGAGCTGTCACGGACCACGGGGGCTGCCGGTCGCTCAAATCGCGTTATGCGCCGAAATCTTGAAGCAGCCATGCCAGATACGGACTTCCCCGCCCTCGGATGCAGCGTCTCCTGCCGGCCACGCCTGAACGAGCCCCGCGTTGTTCCGGCCGAAGCCACTGGTACAGGATCTTCAGGTCGGGACGCAGCTCCAGGAGCCTGCACGGCATGGTCGTCGATGCCGACCTGCCTCACGAATGGCTCCAGGGGACCTACCTCGCGGCGGACCTCCCGCCGGGCACGGATGCGACAGCACTCGTGAACACCCTGGAGGCACCCGCCCAAGCCGGCGCTCTCCACTGGGAGATCGACTCCTGAGCCGCAAGCTCATTCTTGTCTTCGGCAACGCCCGGGCCCAGGCCGGCGAGCCGTTCGTGTGCGGGATCGTCTGCCGCTTCCTCGAAGGCTGGGTGATTTCGTCGGTGAGACGGTCGCTCCCGGTTGCACCGGAGGGCCGGTGGTGTCCCGGCCGTCGTCGCGGGCCTCCTGGTCGTTCTGGTCGGTCCGCTCGGGACCGTCCTCGGCTACGGCGTCGCCGCCATGGCCCTCGGGTTCCTGGCGCGGTACCGCATCGGCAGACACCACTGAGCCGGTCCGCGGGAAACATCAACGAGACACCCGTCTCCGTAGGAACAAGGTGACCAGCTCATGAGCACCGTCGAGGACAGCAACAAGGCCATCGTCCGCGAGGCGTTCGACACGCTGTTCAACAAGCGGGACTACGCAGCCGCCGAGCGGTTCTGGTCCCCCGGCTACATCCAGCACAGCGCCCACATCGCGCCCGGCCGCGAGGGACTCTTCGACCTCGTGAGGAGCTTCCCGGCGGAGCTGCGGCACGAACGCGAGCTGATCATGGCCGACGGGGACATGGTCATGGTGCGCGGCCGGTTCTCCGGGCACGGGCAGTCCGCCCCGTGGATCGCCGTCGACTTCCTCCGCATCGAGGACGGTGTCCTCGCCGAGCACTGGGACGTGATCGAGGTGGAGGCCACCCGTGAGCAGTCCCTGAGCGGCCTGCCGATGTACGGCGACGACTTCCCAGAGGATCGTCGAGCATGACCACTTACCGAGCCACGCACGCTCGGGTACGGCTGGAGAGCTCGCCGGCGCGGAGTAGTGAGCGGACCGGACATCCCGGTCCGGAAGACAGGAGGCGATCGACATGGGCGTAGGACCCATCCTTGTCACCGGTGTCGGTGGCACGGTCGGCGGAGTCGGAGGCATGGTCCTCGACCGTGTGCGTGCGCAGGGGGTGCCGGTGCGGGCTCTGGTGCATCACGACGACGAGAGGACCTCGGCGCTGCGGGCCCTGGACGGGGTGGAGGTGGTGGTCGGCGACCTCACACGCGGCGCCGACGTGGTGCGAGCGCTGGCGGGCTGCCATCGCGCCTACTTCGGCATGAGCGTGTCCCCCGTCTACCTGGAGGCCGCCACCACGGTCGCGGCCGCCGTCCGGGAGAGCGACGGCCTCGATCTGCTGGTGAGCATGTCGCAGATGACGGTGTCGCAGATGAGCCTCACCAGCGCCGCCGAATCCAGGCAGCAGCGACTGCACTGGCTGGCCGAGCACGTCCTCGACTGGTCGGGGGCGCCGGTCGTGCACGTGCGGCCCACGGTGTTCATGGAGAATCCGCTCTTCACCCAGGTCGCCGCCGCGTCCGTCAAGCGGGACGGCACGATCCGCCTCCCGTTCGGCTCCGCCCGGACCTCTCCGGTCGCCGCGGCCGACGTGGCGGATGTGATCGCGCACCTCCTGCTCGACCCGGCCCCGCCTTCCCGCCGGGTCTACGAACTGACCGGTTCGCACTCCCGCGACATGGCAGCCATCGCCGCCGAGGTCTCCACCGTCCTGGGCCGTACCGTGACCTACGTGGACGTGCCGTACGAGGAGTGGCTGGAGAACGACCTGAAGAAGCAGGATCTGCCGGCCCACGTCTTCGATCACATCGCCACCATGGCCCGGCTGCACCGCGAAAACCGCTACGACCGCGCCACGAACGACATCACCGAGCTCCTCGGACACCCTCCGAGGGAGTTCGACAGCGAATGCGGGTCCAGGACCTGATCATGTCGACGGCAGGTCCAGCCCGGCTGTCGGAGATCCTGAGGTTCCCGCCCGCCGGTCCACCGGTTTACCGGTCCGGCGTCAGGACGATGCGGGCGCCGTCGGCGGCTCGGGGGCGAGCGGCCCGGTGGTCTCCCAGGTGAATCCGTCCGGATCGGTGAAGGGGTCGGCGGTGGTGCCGAGGACGATGCGGTGGGAGCCGGTGCCGTCGTCGGGGACGCCGAGGTCCTTGGCCAGGCCGCGGCGCTTGTACAGCGCCAGCTTGACGGGGCTGGAGTCGCCGGCGGCGAACTCGGCGTACTTGCCGCCGAAGCTCCTGGCCACGGTCATGCCGCGGCCGACGTAGAACTGCTTGCTGGCCTTCACGTCCTCGACGCCGAGCAGGAGGACGACCTCGTCGATCTCGCGAGTGGCCGGGCCGGTGTCCTTCTTCGCCGAGGTCGCGACCTTCCAGATCGTCCCGTCGGGGGCCTGGACGACGCCGCCGTAGCCCCACAGCGACTTCGCGGCGGGCTTCAGCACCGTGGCGCCCGCTTCCACGGCAGCGTTCAGGAAGCTGTCGACGGTGGCGGGCCCGGACACCGTGAGCGCCAGGGTGAAGCCGCGGAACCCCGTGGAGTGCGCCTCGGACGCCCGTAGGCGTACGTACGTGTCCACTCCGAAGGCGGTGTAGAAGCGGTGGGCGGCCTCGGGGGCCGCCACCTCAAGGGTGACGGATGCGATGGACGTGGTGGATGCGGTGGAAGTAGTGGTTGCCATGACCATCACGCTAGGGGCTGCCCGGGGGCCGGGGCTTCTCGATTCCTGACCGGTCTTGTCACCTGCTTCGCCACACATGCCGGCATCCCCTCCACCGTGATCGCGGAAACCGCGTCGTGGGACGCGCCCACCGCATTCGCGTGGCCCGCCGCCTCCGCCGCCTGGCGCCGGAAGGCCCCGGGCGGCATGCCGACGAGCTCGGTGAAGCGGGTGGTGAACGTGCCCAGCGACGCGCAGCCGACCTCGAAGCAGACCTCGGTGACGCTGAGGTCGCCCCGCCGCAGCAGCGCCGTCGCGCGCTCGATGCGCCGCGTCATCAGGTACGCGTACGGCGACTCGCCGTAGGCGGCCCGGAACGACCGGCTCAGGTGCCCGGCGGACATGTTCACGTCCCGGGCGAGCGCCTCCACGTTCAGCGGCTGCGCGTACTCCCTGTCGATCCGGTCACGGACGCGGCGCAGCCGCGCGAGATCAGCCAGGCGCTGCGCCTGGACGCGTGCACGCCGCCACTCCGGCTGGCACATGGGCACACACTCCCCCTTCTTTCGGCCTTCCGGCTCAGCGAAGCTCCTGAATGCGGACCAGGTTGCCCGCAGGGTCGCGGAAGGCGCAGTCGCGGATTCCGTACGGCTGCTCGGTCGGCTCCTGCACGACCTCCGTGTCCCCGGCCTGCACCCTCTCGAACGTGGCGTCGAGGTCCGGGGTGGCAAGCAGGATCCAGCCGTAGGTCCCCTTGGCCATCATCTCGGTGATGGTGCGGCGTTCGTCCTCCGTGATTCCCGGGTCGGCAGCCGGCGGCGCCAGAAGGATCGACGTGTCGGGCTGACCGGCCGGGCCGACCGTGATCCAGCGCATCTTCCCCTGACCCACGTCGCTGCGGACCTCGAACCCGAGGACGTCGCGGTAGAAGGCGAGCGACGCATCCGGGTCGTCGTGCGGGAGGGCACTCGCGTGAATGGTGATGTTCATGACGGCCAGATTAGAGGCGGCACTGTGCAAGCGCTTCTCGATTCCTGATCGATCAGGACGGTTCCTGAGGGCGTGGCTCGCCGCTGCGGCTGGGCCCGAGCCGCACTCGCGTGTCACAAGGGCAGGGGGCGGGCCGAGACGACGCCCGCCATGACGAGGGTGGAGCTGAGGCGCTGGACACCGGGCAGGGTGGCGAGACGCTCGTCGTAGAGCTGTCGGTACGCCTCCAGGTCACGGGCGACGACGCGCAGGAGGTAGTCGGGGTCACCGAACAGGCGCTGGGCCTGGATGACGTGGGGAATGTCGGCGACGGCCTCCTCGAAGGCCGCGACGGTCTCGCGGTCCTCGTAGCGCATGGTGACGAAGGCCAGCGACTCGAACGTCAAACCGAGAGCGGCCGCGTCGAGCCGGGCGTGGTAGCCGGCGATGGCGCCGGAGCGTTCCAGGGCACGGAGGCGGCGGTGGCAGGGGGACATGCTCAGGCGGACCCGCTCGGCGAGTTCGGAGAGGGTCAGACGCCCGTCCTGTTGCAGCTCGGCAAGGATTCTCCGGTCCACGTCGTCCATGGACGGTGTCGTTGCTGCTGATGCTCGTCCCGGGTGCGGACTGGGCCTATGCGATCACGGCTGGACTGGGGCATCGGACGATCGTGCCCGCCGTCGGCGGACTGCTGGCCGGTTACCTGCTGCTGACTCTTGTGGTCGCGGCCGGTGTGGCCGCGCTGGTGGCCCGCTCACCGCTGGTACTGACCGTGCTGACTGCCGTCGGTGCGGTGTACCTCGTCTGCCTCGGGGTCACCACCGTGATATCCCCGTCGACGCCCCGTGCGGCCGAGGACGAGAGCGCCGGCTCGTGGCTGGGTCGGGCCACCAGGGGCGCGGGCATCAGCGGGCTCAACCCGAAGGCCCTGGTGCTGTTCCTGGCCCTCCTGCCGCAGTTCGTCGCCCGTGGCGCGAGTTGGCCGTTCATGGCTCAGATCGCTGCGCTGGGTCTGGTGCACACCGCCAACTGCGCCGTGGTCTACACCGGCGTGGGCACCGCGGCGCGAAGGGTACTGCGCACACGTCCAGCCGTCGCCGGCCGTGACCCGCTTCTCTGGAGCCGCGATGATCGTGATCGGTTTCCTGCTGCTGGTGGAGCGGTTGCTCGCGTAGGTCCGACGGCGTGGCTTCCCGTGGCCGTGGCGGCGCCGAGGTCTGTCCTGGAACCCTGGCGCCGCCTGCCGCGAGCCCTTCTCCTACCGCAGTACGGCCTGCATGACGCTGCGGGCGATGGGAGCGCCGAGCCGGCCGCCGGAGATGTCCTGGCGGGAGATGTCCATGTCGGTGGGGTCGATGAACACGGCGACGGCGACCGAGGCGCCGTCGGGCTTCTTGCCGTAGGAGACGAACCAGCCGTAAGGCACTGCGTCGGCGACGTTCACGCCTCGCTGCGCGGTGCCGGTCTTGCCGCCGACCACGATGCCGTCGATCAGCGCGCGCTGGGCGCTGCCTTCCTTGGCTGTGTGCTCCATCATCTGCTGCACCTTGAGGGCGGTGGCGGCGGAGACGGCCTGGCTCATGACGGTCGGCGTGGTCTTCTCCAGAGCGCTGAGATCCGGTCCGCGGATCTCGTCGACGATGTAGGGCTGCATGAGCTTGCCGTCGTTGGCCAGTGCCGCGGTGACCATGGCCATCTGCATGGGGGTGCTGGTGAGGCTGCCTTGGCCCATGCCGGTCAGAGCGGTTCCCGGCTTGTCCAGGTCCTGCGGATAGATGCTCTTGGTGGCGCGCAGGTCTCCGAAGTCCGGCGAGTAGACGTCCTCGTTGAACCCGAACTTCTCCGCCGTCTCGCGCATCCGGTCCTGCCCCAGCTTGGCGGCGGCGTCGAGGAAGACGTTGTTGCAGGAGTACTGCATCGCGGTCTTCATGGAAGCGTTGCCGCAGACCGCGTCGCCGGCCTCGCTGCCGATCCGGTTCGTCGACTGGGGCAGCGGGTAGGGGGAAACCGCCCCGCTCGGAGCGTCGATGTCCGTGACCACGCCGTGCTCCAGGGCCGCGGCAGCCGTGAGGATCTTGAACGTGGATCCGGGCGGATAGGTCTCCCGCAGCGGCCGGTTCGCCAGCGGCTTGCGCTTGTCCTTGTCCAGGGCCACGAACCTGTCGGACTCCTTGAAGGTGTTGCCCGCGAACACCGACGGGTCGTAGGACGGCGCCGACGCCAGGGCCAGCACCTTCCCGGTCTTCGGATCCAGAGCGACCACGGCTCCTCGCGCACCCTTCAGGCCGGTCAGGCCCTTGTACGCCGCCTTCTGCGCCCGCGGGTCGATCGTGGTCACCACGGCTCCCGTGCCACGTTCCTTGCCCGTCGCCACGTCCAGGAAGTGCTGGAACGCCAGACGGTCGTCCTGCCCCGACAGGATGCCGTCGTAGGTCTTCTCCAGCAGCGACATGCCCTGCGCCTGCGACGCGAAGCCGGTCACCGGCGCGTACATCGGACCGTCGGCGTAGGTGCGCTTGTACTTGAGTTCCCTGCCCGCCACGGCCTTCGCCCCGGTCACTGCCTCGCCACCGACGATGATGTCACCCCGCGGGGAGGCGAACCGTTCGATCAGCACGCGGCGGTTGTTCGTGTCCGACGCCAACTCCTCGGCATTCACGTATTGCAGCCAGTTCGCCCGGACCAGCAGAGCGAGCATCAGCACGCCGCAGAAGACGGCGATCGCCCGCACGGGCCGGTTCATCGCCGGCCTCCGGCTACCAGCCCGGGCGTGGTGGCCGCAGTCAACTGGACAGGTTGGAGGCGGTTCTTGGCGGGTATGAGGGTGGGTTGAGCCATGCGAGCACCATAGCCGCACAGCTCGTACACGGCTTCGGGCTCCCCTGTCGCTGCGGTGGATCGCTGACGGGGCGGCTCACCACACAACGCACTTTCTTAGTAGCCGTTGTCGTACCGCTCCTGGGACTTGGTGATCGAACGGTCGTCCCGATCGGGTGGTCGTCGGGTGCTCGGCGCATACGAGGAGGGCCTC
>NZ_JBIVJN010000029.1:0-50098 GCF_044750345.1 Streptomyces sp. NPDC088817 | reverse complement strand
CGGCAGCAATCTCGTCCGGAGTCACACCCCCTCAACGCCACACCGAACCCGAAAGACACGCACCACCACAGCCGACCTGACCAAGCACTACTAGGTGGCGGAGCCCCGGCGGCCGCCGGTGCCCGAGGAACCGCGGCCGCTCGTGCCGCGCGTGGCTCCACCGGCCGCCGGGCGGCGGCCGGAGCCGCGGGCCGGTGTGCCGGAGGCGGCGCCGGGCGCGGTCCGGCGGTCGGAACCGCGGCCGCCCGTACCGGCGGCGCCCTTCGCTCCGGCCGCTCCCGCCCGGCGGGCAGCGGCGCCGCGCCCGCCCGACCCCGACGCGGAGGAACCACCAGCAGCACCGGCGGTTCCGGCCGATCCGGCCGAGGCACGACGGCCGCGACCGCCCGTACCGACGCCGGCGTCCTTGGCCGATCCGGCCCCGCCACGCCCGCCCGTGCCGGCGGCACCGCCCTTCGCCGGACCGCTCGCGCCGCCCGTACCGGCGGCACCGTTCCTCGCCGGGCCCGACCCGCCGCCGCTCCGGCGTCGGCGGCTGGGGCGCCTGCCCGGTTCCGTGGCGGACTTGCGGTCGGTGCCGGATGCCGGCGGTGTCGTGGGCTGGGGGATCTCGATGGTGACGGCCACGCCGGACGGCTCGCGGGCGCCCGTGAGGGTGGCCAGTTCCGCGTCGCTCGACCTGATGCTCGCCGTCCGGGGGCGGATGCCCGCGTCCGACATGAGCCGGGTGACGTCCCGCTTCTGGTCGGGCAGGACCAGCGTGACCACGCTGCCGGAACCGCCGGCGCGAGCCGTGCGGCCGCCCCGGTGCAGATAGTCCTTGTGGTCGGTCGGGGGGTCGACGTTCACCACGAGGTCGAGGTCGTCGACGTGTATGCCGCGGGCCGCGACGTTCGTCGCCACCAACGCGGTGACCTGGCCGTTCTTGAACTGCTCCAGGGTGCGGTTGCGCTGCGGCTGCGAGCGGCCGCCGTGCAGTGCCGCCGCGCGGACACCGACGGCGAGGAGGCGCTTGGCCAGCCGGTCGGCGGACCTCTTGGTGTCGAGGAAGAGGATGACCCGGCCGTCACGGGCCGCGATGCGCGTGGTGACCGCCTTCTTGTCGGTCTCGTCCTGGACGTGGAGCAGGTGGTGCTCCATGGTCGTCACCGCGCCCGCGGACGGGTCCACGGAGTGCACCACCGGGTCGGTCAGGAACCGCTGCACCAGGCGGTCGATGTTGCGGTCCAGGGTGGCCGAGAAGAGCATGCGCTGCCCGTCGGGCCGCACCTGCGTGATCAGCTTGGTGATCTGCGGCAGGAAGCCCATGTCGGTCATCTGGTCGGCCTCGTCCAGCACCGTGATGCGTACGTCGTCGAGCACGCAGTCCCCGCGCTCCACGAGGTCGTTGAGCCTGCCGGGGGTGGCCACGAGCACCTCGGCGCCGCGCCGCAGCGCACCGGCCTGCTTCGTGATGGACAGCCCGCCGACCACGGTGGTGAGCCGGACGTCGACCGCCGTCGCGTAGGGGCTCAGCGCGTCCGCGACCTGCTGGGCGAGTTCACGGGTGGGCACCAGCACCAGCGCGAGGGGCGCCTTGGGCTCCGCGCGCAGCCCGGCCGTACGCGCCAGGAGCGCCAGCCCGAACGCGAGCGTCTTGCCGGAACCGGTACGCCCACGCCCCAGCAGGTCACGTCCCGCGATGGAGTTGGGGAGCGTGGCGGCCTGGATGGGGAAGGGCGTGGTCACGCCCTGCGCGGTGAGGGTCTTCAGCAGCTCCGCGGGCATGTCCAGAGCGGCGAAGTCCTCGACGGCGGGAAGAGCGGGTGTCGTACTTT
Organism: Streptomyces sp. NPDC088817; assembly: GCF_044750345.1. Lineage (NCBI taxonomy): Bacteria > Bacillati > Actinomycetota > Actinomycetes > Kitasatosporales > Streptomycetaceae > Streptomyces > Streptomyces sp. NPDC088817. The sequence continues at coordinate 48,281 of NZ_JBIVJN010000029.1, read as the reverse complement.
CCGGCAGCCGGAATTCCCTCGGCGTCGACGGCGACGAGGGCGATGACGGACGTGACGAGGCGCGCCGGTTGGTCGACTTCTGGGGTCTGCGGGACATGCGGTGGTCTGCCTTCCTCGAAACAGCACAAACCGGGGTCCGCACCATGTCGGTGCCGACCCCGGTGAGCAGATACGCGCCCGGCGATCAGGCGGGGACGATGTTCTCCGCCTGCGGGCCCTTCTGGCCCTGCGTGACGTCGAACGAGACCCGCTGGCCCTCCTGGAGCTCACGGAAGCCCTGGGTCGCGATGTTCGAGTAGTGGGCGAAGACGTCGGGGCCGCCGCCGTCCTGCTGGATGAAGCCGAAACCCTTTTCGGCGTTGAACCACTTCACGGTTCCCTGTGCCATGACTTTCTCCTTCTGTAGGCAGAGGCCCCATCCGGAGATGCCGGGAAAACAAATAATGCGCCTGTGAGGAACATTCCCGTCAGGCGCACATAGGTTCATGGGTACCACAACTGCAACACCAAAACCGTAGCACAGTCCGGCGGGCCCCTGCCCGGAGCGGCGGAGCACGGCCGGAGGTGACGATGGCATTGCGGTCGGACACGGCCGGTGACCGAACGGGTTTCCCTCCGGCAGCGGCCCTACGTACTGTAGGGGGTCGGCTCGCCATTCAACCATCGACGGGGGACCCATGCAGGAAGCACGCGCTACGGGGCGGCCCGGTGCTTCGCCCGGGGAGAACGCGCAGGGCGGGCTCGGGCCGACCGTCGTCCTGCTCGTCGTCAGCCTCACCGCCGCCGCCGTCGGGGTCTATCTGCTCTGCGGCTTCGGGCTGCACAGCCTCAACCCGCGGCCGCGGCTGTTCCGGGCCGGCTTCGCCACGGCCGGGGTGATCGTCGCCGCAGTGGCGGCCGGTGCGGCGGTGGGCAACCTGGCGTGGCTGCTGACGGCGTCCCGCAGACGCGAGGCCGCGGGCGGCGGCCCGCGCCGCGCTCCCGCCGAGGGCCGTCGCGCACCGGCCTCGCTTCCCACCGACTAGGGAGCGGCAGCGACTCCGCCTCCCGCCGAGCGGGACCGGCCCCGCACCGCCTCGCGTCTTCGTTCCCTTTCCTTACCTTTTCCGTACGCACAACGGACAAAGAGCCGACCCGGCCCCGTTACCCTACAGAGCGTAGGGTCGGCGCCATCGCCGTGGACGTACGACCGCTCGTCCGTCCGGCTGTCCCCCTGGGGTCCCCTGATCCCCGCCGGTTCCGTCCCCGCCGGTTTGCCCGGCCCGCTCCGAGGTGACGTGTCACCCATGCCCGCACAGCAGCCGCCCCTCGTCCCCGCCCAGCGTGACGCCGACGCCTCCGCACGTCCCTCGCGGGGCGTCCGGCCACAGGTACGGGCCGCCGCGGCCACCGTCTGGTACCTGCGACTGCTCGCGGTGCTCAACATCGTCGCGGTGCTCTCGCTGCCGTTCCGCGAGGAGGTCCACGAGCACAACGGCGGCGAGTTCTTCACCCCGTACCTGGCCACCGCCGGCCTGGTCTCCGCGGCGCTCGCGCTGTTCCTCGCCGTGGTGATGCGACGCCGCAAACGGGCCGCCTGGGCGTTCAACATGCTGCTCGCCGGGCCCCTGTTCGCCCTCTACGTCCTCGCACTGACCCAGGACCGGTTCAACGACCACGTCTTCAACTGGGTCTCCGCCGCGCTCACCGGACTCTTCGTGACCGCGCTACTGATCGGCCGTCGCGAGTTCCACGCCGTCGGCGACCGCTCCAACCCGAGACTCGCTCTCGCCGTCGGCGCCGGCGGCCTCCTCGTCAGCGCGGGCCTCGGCACCCTGCTGGTGGACGCCACCAACAAGGCGCACGGCGGCGCCTCCCTCGCCCAGCGGATCGGCTACGTCCTGCTGCGCGGCGTCAGCGTCGGCCCGCTCGCCGAGCGCGTCCCGGCCGTGCACGTGCCTCACTGGGTCGACATCACCCTCAACGTCTCCATGGCGGCGACCTTCCTGCTCGTCCTGTACGCCTGCTTCCGCTCCCCGCGCGGCCGCGCCCTGCTCGGCGAGGAGGACGAGAAGCGGCTGCGCGAACTGCTCGACAGGCACGGTGAACGGGACTCCCTCGGCTACTTCGCGCTCCGCCGCGACAAGGCCGCGATCTTCTCCCCCACCGGCAAGGCCGCCGTCACCTACCGCGTCGTCGGCGGGGTCAGCCTGGCCTCCGGCGACCCCATCGGCGACCCGGAGGCCTGGCCCGGCGCCATCGACGCCTGGCTGGCCGAGGCCCGCCGGCACGCCTGGACGCCCGCCGTGATGGGCGCGAGCGAGGAAGCCGGCACGATCTACGCCCGGCACGGCCTGGACGCCCTCGAACTGGGCGACGAGGCCGTCGTCGACGTCGCCGACTTCAGCCTGGAGGGCCGCGCCATGCGCGTCGTACGGCAGGCCCACAACCGGGTACGCCGGGCCGGCTACACCGTGTGCGTCCGCCGGCACGAGGACATCCCCGACGAGGAGATGGCCCTGCTCGTCGAGCGCGCCGACCGCTGGCGCGACGGCGCCACCGAGCGCGGCTTCTCCATGGCCCTCGGACGGCTGGGTGATCCGGCCGACGGCCGCTGCGTGATGCTGGAGTGCCGGGACGCCGACGGGGTCCCGCGGGCGCTGCTGAGCTTCGTCCCGTGGGGCGAGCACGGCCTCTCGCTGGACCTGATGCGCCGCGACCGCGACGGCGAGAACGGCCTGATGGAGTTCATGGTGGTAGAACTGCTGCTGCGGGCCGGAGAGTTCGGGGTGCGGCGGGTGTCGCTGAACTTCGCCATGTTCCGCTCGGTCTTCGAACGCGGGGCACGGCTCGGCGCCGGTCCGGTGCTGCGGCTGTGGCGCTCGGTGCTCACCTTCTTCTCCCGCTGGTGGCAGATCGAGTCGCTGTACCGCGCCAACGCCAAGTACCGGCCGGTCTGGGAGCCCCGCTTCCTGCTGTTCGCCAAGAGCAGCGACATCCCGCGCATCGGCCTCGCCAGCGCCCGCGCCGAGGGCTTCCTCACCCCGCCCGCCCTCCCGTCCCTCACCCGCCGCAAGGAGTCCGGGCGCGCCGGGGAGTACGCCGACACGCGTTCCTAGCCCCCGTCCCGGCCCGGGCCCGGCGACCCGGTCGCCGTTCCGCCCCTGTCCTGGTGGCCCCGTTCCGCCCCCGCCGTGAACCCGATCACCGATCCGCCGCCCTCCCGGCGGAAGGCGAACGGCGCGCCGCCGTGGGCCAGCGCCACCTCGCGGACGATGGACAGGCCGAGGCCGGAACCGGGCAGGGAGCGGGCGTCGGCGGCGCGGTAGAAACGGTCGAAGACACGTATCAGATCGCCCGCGGCGATACCGGGCCCGCGGTCCAGGACCTCGACGCGGACCATGCCCGGCCTGGCGGGCCCGGCGACGACGATCTCGATGGGCGCCCTGCCCTCGCGGTCGAACTTGGTGGCGTTCTCCACGAGGTTGGAGATGGCCCGCTGGAGCATGCCCGGCCGGCCCTGGATCGTCGTGTCGCCGCTGGAGCGGACCACGATGTCGCGTCCGCTGCGCCGGCGTGCCAGTCCCGCGACGTCCCAGGCGATGTCGGCGACGTCGACCCGCTGCACCGGCTCGGTGTCGGACTGACCGGCCGCGAGGTCGACCAGCTCGTTGACCAGGTCGGTCAGCTCGCGGGCCTCCTGGGTCAGGTCGGCGACCAGTTCCTCACGGGTCGCGGGCGGCAGTTCGTCGATGCGGCGCAGCAGGGAAATGTTGGTGCGCAGGGAGGTCAGCGGGGTCCGCAGTTCGTGGCCCGCGTCCTGGACCAGGCGGCGCTGGTCCTCCTCGGACTGGGCGAGCCGGCCCAGCATGCGGTCGAAGGAGCGGCCGAGGCGGCCCACCTCGTCGTAGCCGGTGACGGGCACCTCGACGCCGAGCCGCCGGGTGCGGGCGACGCCCTCGGCGGCGGAGGTGAGGATCACCAGCCGGCGTGTGATGCGGCGGGCCAGCCACCAGCCGCACAGACCGGCGGCGACCACCACGGCGACCATCAGGATCAGCGTGCGCTGCTGGAGAGCGTGGAGCAGGTCCTCGGTGTCGCTGAACTCCTGGGCGACCTGCACGGCGCCGTGGCCGCTGCCGAGGGCGACCGTCGCGACCCGGTACACCTCGCCCCCGACGTTCACGTCCTTGTACTCGACGGCCGTGCCGGCCTTCGCGGCGGCGGCGACGGACTTGTCCCCGGCGGTCACGGGCAGCGGCGGAGTGCCGTGGTCGACGATCTCGCCGCGGGCGCCGAGCACCTGCACGTTGGTGCGGTGGGGCCGGACCAGTTCGTGCCCGGGACGGGAGGAGGTGAAGTCCGCGGGCATCAGCTGGTAGCGCCGCACCTCGTCCCGTACGTCCTGCACGACCTGCGTGAACACCGACTGCTGGTCCACCCGGACCAGCCGGGCGGCGGAGTTGTACGACAGGATGCCGACCAGGACGGTGACCGCCGCGGTCACCGCGGCGAACGACACCGCGAACGTGGTCCGCAGCGACGACAGCCGGGGCCGCGGTCTGTCCAGCAGCCGCGCGAGGCGGCCCACTCAGTCCTCCCGGAGCACGTAGCCCACGCCTCGGACGGTGTGGATGAGCTGCGGCGCGTTCGGCTCGTCGAGCTTGCGGCGCAGGTAGCCCACGTAGACGGCGAGGTTCTTGGAGCCGGGGCCGAAGTCGTAGCCCCAGATGCGGTCGTAGATGGTGGAGTGGTCCAGCACGATCCCGGCGTTGCGGACGAGCAGCTCGAGCAGTTCGAACTCGGTGCGGGTCAGCTCCAGCTCGCGCGTGCCCCGCCACACCCGGCGGGCCTGGAGGTCCATGCGGATCCCGGCCGCCTCGATCTGCCGCTCGGGCACCTGCGGCTCCTTCGCCGGTACGTCCCCCGCGCCGCCCGCGCCCACACCGACCGGGCTGGTGCGGCGCAGCAGGGCGCGCAGCCGGGCGAAGACCTCCTCGACGTCGAACGGCTTGACGACGTAGTCGTCGGCGCCGGCGTCCAGGCCGGCGATCCGGTCGGCGGTCTCCACCAGGGCGGTGAGCATGAGGATCGGGGTGCGGTCGCCCTCGGCGCGCAGCACCCGGCAGACCTGGAGTCCGTCGATGCCCGGCATCATCACATCGAGGAGGAGGACGTCCGGCGGGCTCTTGTGGGCGTGGGCGAGTGCCTCGACGCCGTCGGCGACCGCCGTCACGTCGTAGCCCTCCAGGGTCAGGGCACGCTCCAGGGCGTGACGGATGGCACGGTCGTCTTCGGCGAGGAGCACAGTCTGAGGCACCCGTCCAGTCTGCCAAGGCCGCGGGCCCGCGACCGAGACGAATGGGCCTACGATCACCCTTTTTACCCGCCTCTCACCGACTCGGAGGCAACGCGACGGGCCGCCTACCGTTCTCTCACCGTCGTCCCCGTCGTCCCCGTCGTCGGCGGGCCCGTCCGGCCGCGGCCCCCGCGAGCGGCGGACACCCGTCACCTCCGCAGCGCGGCCAGCTGCTCCTCGAACGGCACGACCGTGAAACCGCCGGCCTGCGGGGGCGCGGTCTGCGGGGGCGCGGCCTGGTCCGGCACGGCGGTCTGGTCCGGGCGCCGTGCCACCGACAGCCCCGTCATCAGCGCCGCCAGCCCCTCGGCCGCCCGCCCGATCCGCTCGGGCAGGCCCTCGGCGCTGCCCCAGTCCTCCGAGGCGGCGTAGACGCCGGTGGGGACGACGACGGCCTTCAGGTACGCGAAGAGCGGGCGCAGCGCGTGGTCGAGGACCAGGGAGTGCCGGGCGGTGCCGCCGGTCGCGGCGATCAGCACCGGCTTGCCGGCCAGCGCGTTCCCGTCCCGTACCCCGAGCACGTCGAAGAAGGACTTGAACAGTCCGCTGTAGGAGGCGGAGAACACCGGCGTGACGACGATCAGCCCGTCCGCCTCGGCGACCGCGTCCAGCGCGTCCGCCAGGGCCGGGCCGGGGAAGCCGCCGGTGAAGTTGTGGGCGATCTCCACGGCCAGGTCCCGCAGCTCGATCACGCGCGCGTCCACCGCGGCGTGCCCGGCGGTCGCGGCCGCCAGCCGGTCGGCCAGCAGCCGCGTGGAGGACGGGACGCTCAGCCCCGCCGAGACGACGAGGAGCCTCATGCGGTGGTCGTTCATGCGGTGGTCACCTCTTCCTCGTTCCCGGACCGGTTCGCGGCGAGCAGGGAGCCGTGGTCCGGCGCGTCCGGCACGTCCGCCGGGCGGTTCTTGGCGAACTCCTCACGCAGCACCGGCACGACTTCCTCGCCGAGCATGTCGATCTGCTCCAGCACGGTCTTCAGGGGCAGGCCCGCGTGGTCCATCAGGAACAGCTGGCGCTGGTAGTCGCCGGCGTACTCGCGGAAGGACAGCGTCTTCTCGACGACCTGCTGCGGGGAGCCGACGGTCAGCGGGGTCTGGGCGGTGAAGTCCTCCAGGGAGGGCCCGTGGCCGTAGACCGGCGCGTTGTCGAAGTAGGGGCGGAACTCGCGCACCGCGTCCTGGGAGTTCCTCCGCATGAACACCTGGCCGCCGAGCCCGACGATCGCCTGCTCGGGGGTGCCGTGCCCGTAGTGCGCGTACCGGGTCCGGTACAGCTCGATCATCCGCTTGGTGTGGTCGGCCGGCCAGAAGATGTTGTTGTGGAAGAAGCCGTCGCCGTAGTACGCGGCCTGCTCGGCGATCTCCGGGGAGCGGATGGAGCCGTGCCAGACGAAGGGCGGTACGCCGTCCAGCGGGCGGGGCGTGGAGGTGAAGCCCTGAAGCGGCGAGCGGAACCTGCCCTCCCAGTCGACGACGTCCTCGCGCCACAGGCGGTGCAGCAGGGCGTAGTTCTCGATGGCGAGGTTGATGCCCTGGCGGATGTCCTGCCCGAACCAGGGGTAGACCGGTCCGGTGTTGCCGCGGCCCATCATCAGGTCCACCCGGCCGTCGGCCAGGTGCTGGAGCATCGCGAAGTCCTCGGCGATCTTCACCGGGTCGTTGGTGGTGATCAGGGTGGTGGAGGTGGACAGGATCAGCCGCTCCGTCCGGGCGGCCATGTAGCCGAGCATGGTGGTCGGCGAGGACGGCACGAACGGCGGGTTGTGGTGCTCACCGGTCGCGAAGACGTCCAGGCCGGCCTCCTCGGCCTTCAGCGCGATGGCGACCATGGCCTTGATCCGCTCGCGCTCGGTCGGCGTACGCCCCGTGGTGGGGTCCGGCGTGACGTCTCCGACGCTGAAGATCCCGAACTGCATGGCCACTCACCCTCCAATTGGTTGATGGTTCAACTATACCCGCCCAACGGTCCCCGTCCGGGAAGTATTCCGCCGGGCCCGGGCCACTCCGCGCGGAGGGCGCGAAGGGCTCCGTGCGAGGCTGCCCCCATGCTGATCCTTCGCTCCGCCGCCCTCTTCGTCGTCGCCGCGCTGTTCGAGATCGGCGGCGCCTGGCTGGTCTGGCAGGGCGTGCGCGAGCACCGCGGCTGGATGTGGGCCGCCGGCGGGGTCCTCGCGCTCGGCGCGTACGGCTTCGTCGCCACCTTCCAGCCCGACGCCCACTTCGGCCGCGTCCTCGCCGCGTACGGCGGGATCTTCGTCGCCGGCTCGATCCTCTGGGGCATGGCCGCGGACGGCTACCGGCCCGACCGGTGGGACGTGACCGGCGTGCTGATCTGCCTGGCGGGCATGGCCGTGATCATGTGGGCGCCACGGAACGGCGGCTGACGTTCACCTAGGCTGGGGGCGCACGCATCGCACTCCGCCCCGAGGAGCCGTCATGGCCACCGCCGCCCCGTCCGCCGCCTCCCGCCTCGCCGTCGTGACCGGTGCGAGCAGCGGCATCGGCGCCGCCACGGCCCGGCAGCTCGCGGCCGCCGGCTACCGGGTCGTCCTGACCGCCCGCCGCGAGGACCGCATCGAGGCGCTGGCCGAGGAGATCAACGCGGCGGGCCACTCCGCCACCGCCTACCAGCTCGACGTCACCGACCGCGCGGCGGTGGACGAGTTCGCCACGGCCTTCAAGTCCGTCGGCGTCCTGGTCAACAACGCGGGCGGGGCGCTGGGTGCCGACCCCGTCGCCACCGGCGACCCGGCCGACTGGCGCACGATGTACGAGACGAACGTCCTCGGCACCCTCAACCTCACCCAGGCGCTGCTGCCCAAGCTGGAGGCCAGTGGCGACGGCACGGTGGTCGTGGTCTCCTCCACCGCGGGCCACGGCACCTACGAGGGCGGCGGTGGCTACGTCGCCGCCAAGCACGGCGCCCATGTCCTCGCCGAGACCCTCCGCCTGGAGATCGTCGGCAGGCCGGTCCGCGTCATCGAGGTGGCCCCCGGCATGGTCAGGACGGAGGAGTTCGCCCTCACCCGCTTCGGCGGCGACCGGGAAAAGGCCGACAAGGTCTACGCCGGTGTGGCCGAGCCCCTGACCGCCGACGACGTGGCCGACACCATCACCTGGGCGGTCACCCGCCCCAGCCACGTCAACATCGACCTCCTGGTCGTCCGCCCCCGCGCCCAGGCGTCGAACACCAAGGTCCACCGGGAGCAGTGATGACCGACGCCGCCGACCAGAACCCGGACCGCGCCCGCCTCGCCCTGGAGAAGAAGCGCGAACGCTACGTCTGGTACTACCTCGGCTACTTCCTCTTCGGCATCCACGTGGTCGCCTTCGTCATGATCTACGCGGTCCGCCACGCGAAGTAGCCGTACGGCCGCGCCTCAGCCCTTCACGCAGACGACCTGCTTCAGCCTCGCGACGACCTCCACGAGGTCCCTCTGCTGGTCCATGACCTGCTCGATCGGCTTGTAGGCGCCCGGGATCTCGTCCACGACGCCGGAATCCTTGCGGCACTCCACTCCCCGCGTCTGCTCCTCCAGGTCCCGCGTGGAGAAGCGGCGCTTGGCGGCGCTGCGGCTCATGCGCCGACCGGCGCCGTGCGACGCGGAGTTGAACGCCTTCTCGTTGCCAAGCCCTTTCACGATGTACGTGGCAGTTCCCATCGAGCCCGGGATGATGCCGAGATCGCCGGCACCCGCCCTGATCGCGCCCTTGCGGGTGACCAGGAGGTCCATCCCCTCGTACCGCTCCTCGGCCACGTAGTTGTGGTGACAGCTGACCTCCGCCTCGAAGGTCGGCTTCGCCTTCCTGAACTCCTTGCGGATCACGTCTTTGAGGAGGGCCATCATGATCGAGCGGTTGTATTTCGCGTACTCCTGCGCCCAGTAGAGGTCGTGCCGGTACGCGGCCATCTGCGGGGTGTCCGACACGAAGACGGCGAGGTCACGGTCGACGAGACCCTGGTTGTGCGGAAGCTTCCGGGCAACACCGATGTGGTGTTCGGCGAGTTCCTTGCCGATGTTGCGGGAGCCGGAGTGCAGGGTCAGCCAGACCGCGTTCTCCGAGTCGACCGACACCTCCAGATGGTGGTTGCCGCTGCCCAGCGTGCCCATCTGCCTGAGAGCGCGCTCCTCGCGGAAGCGCACCGCCTCCGCCACCCCGTCGAACCGCCCCCAGAACCCGTCCCAGCCCGCGGTCGGCAGGCCGTGGAAGTGGGTCGGGGCGACCGGGTCGTCGTGCATGCCGCGGCCCACCGGGATCGTCTGCTCGATCTTCGAGCGGAGGCGGGACAGGTCGCCGGGGAGGTCGTTCGCCGTCAGTGACGTCTTCACCGCCGACATTCCGCAGCCGATGTCCACACCCACCGCCGCCGGGCAGACCGCGTTCCGCATCGCGATGACCGAGCCGACCGTCGCGCCCTTGCCGTAGTGCACGTCCGGCATGACGGCGAGGCCCTTGATCCAGGGCAGGGTCGCGACGTTCCGGAGCTGCTGCATCGCCGCGTTCTCCACCGTCGCCGGGTCGGTCCACATACGGATCGGGACCTTCGCGCCCGGCATCTCCACATACGACATATCGCCCTCATCCCCCGGAAAACAGCATGGAAGTACGGAAACGCAATACCGGCGCCAAGGTCTACGAAACAGGGCAACGGACCGGCGTCCACGGCAGTGCGTGCGATACACATTGTCTCCGGAGTGCGCCCCCGCCCGGCAAGCGAATAACCAGCGGGGCCGTCGAGAACGAGAGGAGCCTGACCGTGCTGCGGAAGGCGTACGTACCCGGCGCTGCCGCGCTCGCGGCGCTGCTGCTGGGCGGCTGCACCGGTGGTTCGTCGAGTGACGGCGGGGCGGACAACGCCAACCCCGGCGGCTCCGACGCGACGACCGCGGTGGCCCAGCCGGGCCGGTACCGGACGCTTCCGGAGGCCTGCCACGCGGTCGGTCACAACACCCTCGACTCACTGCTGCCCGGCATCAGGCAGATCATGGACGTGGACCAGCGGGACAAGGCCTACGAGGGCCAGGCGACGCTCACGTACGACACCGACCGCAAGGTCGGATGCCGCTGGAAGGTGGAGTCCTCGGACGCCACCGACCACCTCTACGTCGACTTCGAGCGCGTCGTCTCCTACGACAACACCGTCAGCGACGACAGCCAGGCCCAGTCGGTGTTCGCCGGCAAGCAGGACGCCGCGCACCTTCCCGAGCCGACCGCCACCGAGAGCAGCTCCGCCTCCACGACCGAGTCCCAGGCCGGCCCCGACGCCGGCTCCGGCGGCAGCCCCTCCGCCTCGTCGTCCCCGTCGTCCTCCTCGTCCTCGTCGTCGTCCCCCGACTCCCCCTCCTCCCCGTCCACCTCCGGCGATGCCACCCCGCCCGATCTCCGGCCCCGGGTCCTGAGCGACCTCGGCGACGAGGCGTTCGTGGACGACGACCTCGGCAACGCCGGTTCGACCGCCAGGCAGCGCACCGTGACTGTGGCGTTCCGCACGTCCAACGTGGTCGTGACCATCGTCTACGAGGAGCAGCCGGCGACCGTCGGAATCGTCCCGGACAGCAAGGAAATGCAGGACAAGGCAAGGAAACTGGCGGCTCGGCTGGCCGATTCCCTGGGTGGTTGACGGCGCTCGTGCGGCACCCGGTGCCACTGCGCTCAGTGGGACAAGTGGGACCGTAGGGCTGTCCTACCGCGTACGGTGGCCCCTCGGACCCGATCCCACCGCAGGAACCACGAGCGTCATGAGTGAAGGAACCATGCAGCGAGCAGCCCAGCGAGAAGACCGAGCCCCGCGTACCCCGCGAGGAGGGCGTCCGCACCGTGCCCTTGTCTGCGCGATGGCCGTCCCCGTGATGCTGCTCGCCGCGGCCTGCTCCTCCTCGGACTCCGGTTCCGGCGGAGATGCCGGGAAGACCACGGCGGCCGATGTGAACGGCTCCGCGAGCGCGAGCGCCGGCCCGTCGCCGACGGTGCAGGCGGCGGCGTACGGGAAGCTGCCCCAGGCGTGCAAGGTGCTGTCGGACAAGACCCTCGGTGAACTGGTCCCGAAGGGCGCGAAGTCGGGCAAGGAGAGCGCGTCGAGCGATCTCTCCACGCGGGCCGGCTGCGCCTGGAACAGCCTGGACAACAACGGGGTGAAGGGCTCTCAGTTCCGCTGGCTGAACGTCTCGCTGCTGCGTTTCGAGTCCGATGTCACCCGCGGCTCGGGCGAGAAGCAGGCGCAGGAGTTCTACCAGCGGCAGGTGCAGGACGCGCAGCACGCGGAGGACGCGCGGAACGTCAAGTCGGGGCCGGCCGCCGGTACGGGCGACGAGGCCACGCTGGTGCGCTACGACCTGAAGAAGAAGGAAGGCGACTTCAAGCAGCAGACGGTCGTGGCGCGGGTGGAGAACGTGGTCGTCACGCTCGACTACAACGGCGCGGGTCTGGCCGGTGACAGGACCCCGGACGCCGACGGCCTGGCGAAGGCCGCGGAGAAGGCCGCCAAGGAGACGGTGACCGCGGTGGCGGCGGCGAACGGCGCGTCCGGCGGCACGGCGCCGAGCACTTCGTCGTCCTCCTCCCCTTCTTCGTCCTCCTCTTCCTCCTCGGCGTCCGGGTCCCCCGCGAAGCCGTCGTCGCCGTCGAAGTCGGCCTCGCCGTCCGCGTCCGCGTCCAACGGCTGAGCCCCGGACGGCCGGTAGGGGCAAGCAACCGGACCGGTACCCCATCCCTCGCACAGATGTGCCACCCTGTTGCGCGCAACAACACGCAAGGGGAGGGAGTTACGGGTGGCCACGCCACAGCTGACCCGGATGCACCGCGTTCTCATCGGCGTGGTCGTCACGGGCGCCGTGATCATCGCCGGTATCGGCTTCGCGGGTTCGTACGCCGCCGTCCGTGAACTCGCCATCAAGAAGGGCTTCGGGAACTTCAGCTATGTGTTCCCGATCGGCATCGACGCGGGCATCTGTGTGCTGCTCGCCCTGGATCTGCTGCTGACCTGGATCCGGATCCCCTTCCCGCTGCTGCGTCAGACCGCGTGGCTGCTGACGCTGGCCACGATCGCCTTCAACGGCGCCGCCGCCTGGCCGGACCCGCTGGGCGTGGGCATGCACGCGGTGATCCCGGTGCTGTTCGTGGTCGCCGTGGAGGCGGCCCGGCACGCGATCGGCCGGATCGCGGACATCACGGCGGACAAGCACATGGAAGGCGTCCGGCTGACCCGCTGGCTGCTCTCCCCCGTGCCCACCTTCCTGCTGTGGCGGCGCATGAAGCTGTGGGAGCTGCGCTCCTACGACGAGGTCATCAAGCTGGAACAGGAACGCCTCGTCTACCAGGCCCGGTTGCGCTCCCGCTTCGGCCGCGCCTGGCGCCGCAAGGCCCCGGTGGAGTCCCTGATGCCGCTCCGCCTCGCCCGGTACGGCGTCCCGCTCTCGGCCACGGCCCCGGAGGGCCTGGCGGCGGCGGGCATAGAACTCCCGGCGCTCCTGCCGGCACCCACGCCCGCTCCCGCGCCCGCCCCGGCGGCGCCTCAGAGCGAGCAGCGCCCCGAGTCGGCCCCCGCTCCCGCCGCTCCCCCCGCCGAACAGCCCGCACCCGCGCCGGTGCCGGCACCCGATCCTGAGGCGAACCCCTGGCTGCACGCCAGGAACCCCCAGCAGATCGAGTACCAGGGCGACTACGACCCCACCTACGAGCCGCCCTACGACCCTCATTACGCCGAGGAGCAGTACGCGGCCTGGTACGAGCAGGAGCAGTACCAGCAGGAACAGTTCCCCCGGCACCAGTTCCGCGAGGAGCGGCAGCCCTTCCCCGAGGAATCCCCGTCGGAGACGACCAGCAGCTTCCCCATCCCCTCGGGTCCGGGTCGCACCCGTGAGCTCGGAGAGGGCGGCGGCGCCCCGGAACCGACCGAGGAAGACTTCTACCTGGTCTTCAAGAAGTCGATAGACGGCAGCCTGCCCACACCCCGTGAGTTCGCGGACGGGGTGGAGGCCACATACGGGATCTCGCTGCCCGACAACGAGGCCAAGCAGATGGTGACCGACTTCTCCCACCGCTTCAACACGGAGCTGGAGGAGGACCACATCGCCTGAACCGCGAACCGCGGAGCACGAACGAGGGGCCCTCGTATGAGGGCCCCTCGTCGTATCCGTTACTGCCCGAGCAGGGTCCGCACCCGCTCCTGCCCCACCGCGAGCAGCAGCGTGGGCAGGCGCGGACCGGTGTCGCGGCCGACGAGCAGGTGGTAGAGCAGCGCGAAGAAGGACCGCTGGGCGGTCTTGATCTCCGGCGGCAGCTCCTTGGGCGTGGCGTCGGCGGAGAAGCCGGCCTGGACCTTGGGCACGCCGTACACGAGGTGGGTGAGCCCGTCGAGCGACCAGTGGTCCCCGAGGCCGTCGAGCAGCAGCCGGAGGGACTGCCGGGAGGGCTCGTCGAGGGACTTCAGCAGGTCGGTGTCGGGTTCGTCGCGGACGATGGTGCGCTGGTCGGCGGGGACGTGGGTGTTGATCCACGCCTCGGCCCTGTCGTACCGCGGGCGGGCCTCGTCGAGCGAGCCCAGCGGGTCGGCCGGGTCGAGTTCGGACAGGATGCGCAGCGCCTGGTCCTGGTGGCCGGCGGTGATGTCGGCGACGGACGCGAGCGTGCGGTACGGCATCGGGCGCGGCGTCCTCGGCAGCTCCGCGGCGGCGGTGCCAACGGCGCGCGTGTACGCGGCGATGTCACCGGGCAGGGCGGAGCCTCCCCCAGTGCTTGATGCCTGGGAGGTGCCCCCAGCGACCTTGGCGGCGAGCTTGTCCCACTCGTCGTACAGGCGCTGGATCTCCTGGTCGAAGGCGATCTTGAAGGACTGGTTCGGCCTGCGCCGGGCGTACAGCCACCGCAGGAGCTGCGGCTCCATGATCCGCAGCGCGTCGGCCGGGGTGGGCACGCCACCGCGCGAGGACGACATCTTCGCCATGCCGGAGATGCCCACGAAGGCGTACATCGGGCCGATCGGCTGCTTGCCGCCGAAGATCCCGACGATCTGCCCGCCGACCTGGAACGAGGAGCCCGGCGAGGAGTGGTCGACACCGCTCGGCTCGAAGATCACGCCCTCGTACGCCCACCGCATCGGCCAGTCGACCTTCCAGACCAGCTTGCCGCGGTTGAACTCGCTGAGCCGGACCGTCTCCGAGAAACCGCACGCGGTGCAGGCGTAGGTCAGCTCGGTGGAGTCGTCGTCGTAGGCGGTGACGGTGGTGAGGTCCTTCTCGCAGTTGCCGCAGTACGGCTTGTACGGGAAGTAGCCGGCGGAGCCGGAGCTGCCGTCGTCCTCGGAGGCGGCGCCCGAGCCCTCCTCGGCCTCCAGCTCGGCCTCGTCGACGGGCTTCTGCTGCTTCTTGCCCGCCTTGGGCTTGGTGCGGTACTGGGCGAGGATCGCGTCGATGTCGCCGCGGTGCTTCATCGCGTGCAGGATCTGCTCGCGGTACACGCCGGCGGTGTACTGCTCGGTCTGGCTGATGCCGTCGAACTCCACGCCCAGCTCGGCGAGCGAGGTGACCATGGCGGCCTTGAAGTGCTCGGCCCAGTTGGCGTACTCCGAGCCCTTCGGCGCCGGGACGGAGGTCAGCGGCTTGCCGATGTGCTCGGCCCACGACTCGTCGACGCCGGTGACACCGGCCGGGACCTTGCGGTACCGGTCGTAGTCGTCCCAGGAGATCAGGTGCCGTACCTCGCGGCCCCGGCGGCGGATCTCGTCGGCGACGAGGTGCGGGGTCATGACCTCGCGCAGGTTGCCCAGGTGGATGGGGCCGGACGGCGACAGGCCGGACGCGACGACGACCGGTTTGCCCGGGGCCCGACGCTCCGACTCCTCGATGACGTCGTCCGCGAAACGGGAGACCCAGTCGGCGGTCTCGTTGCTCTGAGCCACGATCGGCACGTCCTCTTTCCCTGAAGTTTCTCTGAAGGTTCTCCGTGGGCAGCCGCAGCGGTCGCACGGCTGACCGCTCCATTGTCCCAGGCGGGTCGGCATCCGTGAAAACGCCTTTTCAACGCGTTGGACGGGCGCGGACGGCCCGGGGTTCGCCGGGCGACCGGAAAATTCGCTTTACCCCGCGTGGGATACTGGGCCTGTCTATCCATCCCCACGAGGAGAACGGCACCCTTTCCTATGGCCTCGGTCACGTCCCTCACCGCTTCCGTCCACCAGCGCCTCGCGTCCGCCCTCTCGGCCACCCTGCCGGAGACCGGCGCCGCGGACCCGCTGCTGCGACGAAGCGACCGGGCGGACTTCCAGGCCAACGGGATCCTGGCGCTGGCGAAGAAGGCGAAGGCGAACCCGCGCGAGCTGGCGGCGCAGGTCGTCGGGCACGTGGTCACGGGTGACGTGATCAAGGACGTCGAGGTCTCCGGACCCGGCTTCCTCAACGTCACGGTCACCGACCGGGCGATCACGGAGAACCTCGCCGCGCGGGCGGCCGACCCCGACGGCCGCCTCGGCGTGCCGTACGCGGAGCAGCCGGGCACGACGGTGATCGACTACGCCCAGCCGAACGTGGCGAAGGAGATGCACGTCGGTCACCTGCGGTCCGCGGTGATCGGCGACTCCGTCGTCCAGCTGCTGGAGTTCACCGGCGAGAACGTGGTCCGCCGGCACCACATCGGCGACTGGGGCACCCAGTTCGGCATGCTCATCCAGTACCTGGACGAGCACCCGCACGAGCTGGACCACAAGGCGTCCGAGGTGAGCGGCGAGGAGGCGATGTCGAACCTCGACCGCCTCTACAAGGCCGCGCGCAGGCTGTTCGACTCCGACGAGGAGTTCAAGACGCGGGCCCGGCGCCGGGTGGTGGACCTCCAGGCCGGTGACGCGCGCACGGTCGCCATGTGGCAGAAGTTCGTGGACGAGTCGAAGATCTACTTCTTCTCCGTCTTCGAGAAGCTGGACATGGACGTCCGGGACGCGGACATCGTCGGCGAGTCCGGCTACAACGACATGCTCGCCGAGACCTGCCGCCTGCTGGAGGAGTCCGGCGTGGCGGTCCGCTCGGAGGGCGCCCTGTGCGTCTTCTTCGACGACATCAAGGGCCCGGACGGCAACCAGGTCCCGCTGATCGTCCAGAAGTCCGACGGCGGCTACGGCTACGCGGCCACCGACCTGTCGGCGATCCGGGACAGGGTCTTCAACCTCAAGGCGAACACCCTGCTGTACGTGGTGGACGCCCGTCAGTCCCTGCACTTCAAGATGGTCTTCGAGACCGCGCGGCGGGCCGGCTGGCTGAACGACGACGTGACGGCGTTCCAGCTGGCGTTCGGCACGGTGCTCGGCAAGGACGGCAAGCCGTTCAAGACCCGTGAGGGCGAGACGGTCCGCCTGGTCGACCTGCTCGACGAGGCGATCGACCGCGCCTCCGCGGTCGTCCGGGAGAAGGCGCAGGACCTCACGGAGGAGGAGATCACCGAGCGGGGTGCCCAGGTGGGCATCGGCGCGGTGAAGTACGCGGACCTGTCGACCTCGGCGAACCGGGACTACAAGTTCGACCTGGACCAGATGGTCTCGCTGAACGGCGACACGTCGGTCTACCTCCAGTACGCCTACGCCCGGATCCAGTCGATCCTGCGCAAGGCCCAAGAGGTGCGGCCCGCTGCCCACCCGGAGCTGGAACTGACGCAGGCGGAGCGCGCGTTGGGACTGCACACCGACGCCTTCGCGGAGGCGGTGCGGGAGTCCGCCGAGGAGTACGCCCCGCACAAGCTGGCCGCGTACCTGTACCAGCTGGCGTCCCTGTACACGTCCTTCTACGACAAGTGCCCGGTGCTGAAGGCCGAGACGCCGGAGCAGGTGGAGAACCGCCTGTTCCTGTGCGACGTCACGGCCCGCACCCTGCACCAGGGCATGGCCCTGCTGGGCATCCGGACGCCCGAACGCCTCTGACCGTCCGATGGCGACGAGCGGCAGCCGGCTGCTCGTCGCCATCAGTTTCCACAGGTGAACCCTCAGCGACGTCCGTGCTGTTACTTTTGAGACTGTTAGGCATCGTCAGGAACGACTGCTCATGGTCCGGGGGGACGGCCGGTGCGGCGGAGTTCGTCATGTGTCGTGTTCGAAGTCGGGTTGGCCGCCGCGGAGCCGCTGCCCGAGGAGTGGGCCGAAGGCCCCCTGCCCGCGTTACTCGCCGACGGGACGGCCGCCGACCGTGAGCGGCGGCTGACGTACTTCGAACCCCGGGTCGGCACGTCCCTCTTCGGCGATCCGGGCCGTCCGTCCCGCTGGCACCTGCGGCGCCCTCCGGATGCGGACGAACCGGCGGTCGAGGCGGTGGAGTTGCTCCGCGTCCCCGCCGCGGCGGGCCTGGACGACCGGCGGGCGGCGCTGGCGGTGCTGCATGTACGCCTCGGGGACGATCCGGTGGCGGAGCTGGCGGAGCTCGCCGCGCTCCCCACGGACCACGCCCGTCTGGCGAAGATCCTGCCGAGCGGGGTGGAGGTCGCCGCCGGTACGGCACGCGCCTGGACCCTGGCGCACGTGACGTTCGAGCAGGGTCGCCCGCCGCCGGTGATGCCCACCGCGTACACCTCGTGGAGCACGCGCGACCAGTGGCTGTGGCTGCTGGCCTCCCGAAGCCCTCTGGAGCGTTTCGCGCCGGACCCCGAGGACACGGCCCTGTTCGCCGGCAGGGTGCGGTTCTCCGCGGACTGGCAGGCACTGGTGCTGCGGGACGGGGCCGCCTTCGTCGGGACCTCCCCCGACCCGGGCGGCGAGGAGACGTTCCACGCCACCGCCGCCCACCACGTCCACACCATCTACCTCGACGTGT
The DNA here is from genome assembly GCF_044750345.1 of Streptomyces sp. NPDC088817. Taxonomy (NCBI): domain Bacteria; kingdom Bacillati; phylum Actinomycetota; class Actinomycetes; order Kitasatosporales; family Streptomycetaceae; genus Streptomyces; species Streptomyces sp. NPDC088817. The sequence goes on along the minus strand of NZ_JBIVJN010000029.1, from coordinate 30,159 downwards.
TCCTGCTGGCCCGGCTTCAGTACCTCGGCGCGAACGCCCTGGCCAACGCCGTCTCCGCGCTGACCGCGCGGGAGTCCGACGCGAACCGGCTGCTGCGCCTCGAAGGACGCCTGACCGAACTGCGCCGCGCCCTGTGGTCGTCGCACATCACCTCCCAGGGCAAGGGCAACGAACTGCTCGAACGCTTCCAGGAGCAGCTCTGCCTGGATCAGTTGCTGTCACACACCGCAGTGGGCCTCGCCGGCACGGCGCGCCATGTGGAGGCGGCGCGCTCGCGGCGGATCTCGGTCGCACTGGGGCTGCTGTCGTCGGTGGGGCTGCCCTTCGGTGTGGCGTACGCGGCCGGGGCCCTGTGGGGGTCGGGGCCATGGACCCTGCTCGTCACCACCCTCGTGGCGGTGCTGGTCACCGTCGTGCTCTTCGTACTGCTCCCACCACTGCGGGGGTTGTGGTCCAACACGATGTGGGACAGGACGGAGGACTGAGCCATGGTCCTGGTGGCACTCAGCCGTTCCGGTCCGCTCAGGCAGCGGATCGCCAAGGGCTACAGCGTGTACGTTCCCGGACCGCGCCCGGGCCGTGGCGCGCCGGAACTGGTCGCCGCGCTGCTGGCCGCCCCGCCGTCGCTGCCCCCGGGACCGGCGGGCCCGCCGTTCGCCCTGCGGGGCAGCGCGCGTGCCCCGGCGGCCCTGTGGATCGACACCGGCCGCGTCTCGCTGCACGGCCCCGAGACCCGGGAACGTGTCGCCGGTGCGCTGGCCGTGGCGGTCGCCCAGGTGGCCGCCGAGGTACGCCGCGGTGGCGGGCTGCTGCTGCCCACCGGCTGGCAGCAGCAGCCCGATCCGACCGCCGGGTTGTGCGCCGATCTGCACTCCGCCGAGGTACTGGGCCCGGTGCAGCGGGAGTTGTTCGGCAATCTCGTACGCGAACACACAGCACCCCTCATCGCACTGGCGGGCCGTCAGCTCTACGGCCCCGGTGGGGTGTCACCGGGTGGTTCGGCCCGGCTCTCGCGCTCGGTCGATCAGGCCAGCACCCGTTACATCGAGTCGTACGCGCCGGAGCACCTGGAGCGGGTGCGCACCAGGCTGCGGCAGGAGGAACGGCTCAGCCGCCTGGAGGCCATGGACGTCAGTCCGCTCGGGGAGCCGGAGGCGGGGGCCGAGGGCGATGTCACCCTGCGGCTGTTCGACGCGCAGGTCACCGTCGCCACCACGATGGCGCACGCGCTGCTGGTGCAGGCGCTGTCGATGTGGTCCCGCGATCTGGAGCGCACCGGACGACGGGTGCGCCAGGTGCCGCAGCCGCTGATCGAACGGGACCGCGCGCGAGCCGTCGCCCATGGGCTCGCCGCGGAGCTGCACGTCGAGCAGGGCAAACGCGGCGACGGGCCCGCGAAACCGCGGTCCGCCGGGCGCGCGATGCTGGGACTGCTGCACGAACTGATGCCGTACTTCCGGCAGTTGGATGCCACGGTCGACGAACTGGCCCCGCTGTCGATCGGCATGGAACTCGCCGGTTCGGCCACCGCCTCCGCCTTCGTGCGCAACGAGAACGATCTGCTGGCCCGGTGGCGGGCGGACGACGCGAGCGCCCTCGCCCCCGAGCGGCTCGCGCAGGGCCTCGCCACGCCCGGCTGGCTGACCACCGACCATCTGAGCGCCGCCAACCAGGCGATCGCGCGGGGAAGTTGGGCCGCGGCACGGATCTGGCTCACGGAGCACGTCACGGGCCCGCCCGCACCCCGTCCCCGCCAGGAGGCCCCGTCCGACGCCGGACGGTCCAACACCGGACGGTCCAGCACCGGGCAGCCCGGAACCGGGCGATCCAGCACCGGCCGACCCGGAACCGGGCGGTCGAGCGCCGGGCAGCCCGGAACCGGACAGCCGGCGCCGCTCACCGCCGACCAGCTCCTCGATCTGGTCGGCAAGCCGGACATCCGCGTCCCCGAGGTGCTGGACGCGCTGCGTTCCTACTGTCTGGCCAGGGGCGCCCTGGACCTGACCCGTCCGCTGCGCACCCGCGGGCGGGACGAGGCGCGGGCGCTGCGCCGCGCGCTGCGCCCGCGCGCCGGGCAGCGTGTGCGGTGCGAGGAGCCGCTGTCGTCGTGGGACGACGGGGCGGCGGACCGCGCCGTGCGCGTGGCGGGCGAGCAGGGCGTGGCACTGCTGCACTGGGACCTGCCCGCGCAGGACCGCCCCCGGGTGCGCGAGGGCCTGCGCAGCGCCGGCCGGGCACCGGGCGGGATGCGGCACGTCCTGCTGACCGACACGACCTACACCGGCAGCGGGGACGAGCGCCGTGGCACGGTCGAGGTGCTGCTCGTGGCTCCGCGTGAGGAGGCCGACCGATGACCCTGCCCGCTCCGGCCCATCCGGTCGTGCCCGTCACCCTGGACCTGCGGGACTTCCAGCGCGTTCCCCGGTCGACGGACGAGTGCGTCGCGCTGTGGGACCGGCTCGAACCGGCCGTGGTGACGGTCGACCCGCTGGCGGGCCCGCGGGTGCGGATCGATCTGGGGGACGAGGGCGAGGTCGGCATCTGGTTCCTCGATCCGGCCACCGCTCCGAGGCCGCTCGGGCCCGGCACGCGGTTCGCGATCCGGGGCGTCCTGGAGCCGCCCGAGGTCCGGCACGCCTGCACCACCTGCCGCGCGGCAGGTACCACGACGTATGCGCCCTACCGCTGCGCCGGGTGCGACGAGGACCGGCGTACGGGCCGGGTCTGCGAGGCGCACGCCGTCTTCCTGGACGGCGGCCTGCGCGCCTCCTGCCCGCGCCATGTGCCCGAGTGCCGGTGCGGCACGAAGGCCGCCGCCTGGTGCGACGGGGTGCGGTGCCGCGGGCGCAGGGCCTGGTGCCGGACGCATCTGCGCGGGCACCCCGCCGACGCGACCGTCTCCTACTGCGCCGACTGCTACGACGAGCGCTTCCCCGTGTGCGAGCGCGACGGGTGCCGCGGCACCGGCTACATCCGCTGCGAGCACCGCACCCTGTCCGCGATGAAGGCGTGCGGCCGGCGCGTCTGCGTCGAGCACGCCCAGCGCTGGCAGGTGTACGGGCCCTACAGCCGCGGCGTCGCCCTGTGCTCCCGTCATCACCAGGAGCTGAGGTCGACCCCGCCCGAGGGCCTGATCGACATCGTCGTGGCCGGCACCGTGGCCCGCGCGAAGGGCCACCGCGGGCAGTCGGCGAGCCGCCGCCGGGTGCAGGTGCCGCGCATCAGCGTCGTGCGGCACATCCTCATCAACACGCGCGGGACCGTGCTCGACATGGAGGCCATCGACCGTCTCTTCAGCGGCCTCGAACAACGGCTGCGCGACCGGACACCGCGCGACGCCACGGTCTCGTCGGCGCTGGAACTGCTCGCCGGGCACCGCCCGTCGCGGCAGGAGGACATCAAGCGGTTCCGGGAGCAGCACGTCGAGGGGCGGGGGCACTTCGACCGCCTGGTGCAGGAGCTGCGTCTCCTGGGCCGGCACCAACTCGCCGACGCGGTGGAGTTCTCCGACTTCCGCCCGCGCAGCCGGATCCTCTTCGTCAAGGTGCCGCAACAGCTCCAAGGCGCCTTCATCGGCACCGGCGGTGCGACCATCAAGCGTCTGCGGCAGCGCGTGGGCGTGGACATCAATCTGGAGCGCGGATGACTGCCTTCAAGCACTCGGCGGCCGACACCCGGCTCGTCACGGCGACCGGGGACGGCCTGGTCGGCGACAACCGGCTCGCCGTGTCCGAGACGCGGCTGACCACCGAGTCGGCGGGCGTCCTCCAGGTGCACGGCATCGGTGGCGCGCCCGCCCGATCGGTGGCGGTACGGCTGGTGCCCGCGCCCGGGGTGCCCGCTGATGTCGTCGTGGCGCCCGCCGCCCTCGTACAGGAGCATCGCCTCACGCCCGACGAGGGCTGGGAGCTGGTGTCGGCGGACGCGCTGACACCGGCCGTGCTGGAGCTGGAACTGCCGTCGGGCCCCTCGCTCGACGAGGCGACGACGATTCTGCGGGAGGCGCCCCTGCTGTGCGGGCACGTCTTCGCGCACGGCCTGGAGGCGTTGCCCGACGCGTGGGTCGACGCGTCGGGAACCCTGTTCCGGGTGCGGCAGGCCCTCGACCAGGGCGGGCAGGTGCTCCGCGGTCTGCTGCGCATCGGCGCGGAGACCCGGCTCACGCTGTTCGCGCCGGGCGAGCGCAGCGGCGTGGACATCGTCGTGCTCGCGGACTGCAGCGGCTCCATGAGCATCGACGACATCCCGGCGGCGGCACGCGACCAGGGCAAGTGGCTGGGCAGGCTGCGCTCGGGCTCGGCCGACTCCACGATCTCCCGGATGAACGCGCTCAAGGACGCGCTCGGCGCCATGATCGACGCCCGGACGCGGTACGACGGGGTGGGCACCCGCTTCGCCCTGGTGCGCTTCGACCACGACCAGGAACCGGTGTTCCCGGCGCGGTGGGGCATGGAGGAGGTCTCGGACGCCCACTCCGTGCAGCAGTTGCGCGGGGCCGTGTCGCTGCTGGACTTCCGCCAGTCGGGCACGGACATCGGCAGGGCGCTGCACAAGGCCGGTGAGCTGCTGCACCGTTACGGCGTCCCGGGCAACGACCGGCTCGTCGTCCTGGTCAGCGACGGCGCTCACTTCGCGCCGCTGCCCGAGGAGCGCAGCGGCGAGTCCCTGTCCGGCACACAGGACCCCGTGTCGCTGATGGAGGACCTGCACTCCGGTCTGGACATCCGGCTGCACGCCGTCGGGATCAGCGACGACTCGCTCTTCGACCGCTGGTGGCAGGCGCAGCGGCACCGCCCCGGCTGGGCGCCGCAGGCTCACGAGAGCATGGTGCCCAACCATCGGATGCTGGGCGAACTGGTGGCGGTCGCGGGCGGCGACCGGCAGCGCATCGGCGGCCTCGACGTCCTGGAGGAGTACTTCGCCGAGCTGGGCAGCGGTGTCGTACGCGCCGTGGGCCGCCCCGCGCGCCCCCGTCTGCCCAGGCTGCAGCTCACCGCCCGGGAACTGGCCGCCGGGCCGCCGCGACGCGCGGCCGCCGACCCGCGGCAGCGGCGGACCTGGGAGGCGGCCGTGGAGGAGGCCCTGATCGCCTACAGCAGGGTGTGCGAGGCGTCCCGGGCCCGCCTCGGCTACCAACTGCTGCGCTCGTCGCCGCCCGACGACTTCGCCCGGCTGCGCAGGCAGTGCGCCGACCGCGCCGATTTCACGGCCTGGCTGTCGGTCACGTACCAGGTCTTCAACGAGCGCCTGCACGCTCCGCTGCGCCGTCCCAGGAAGGACCCGGCGGTGCTGGACCTGCCGGCGCTGTCGATGCCGTTCTGGGACGGCCGGATGGCGCAGTTGCACGAGCTGCGGAACTTCTACCACCACGACCGCGACATGGAGGAGCGCGCGGAGCACAACCGCATCGCGGGCGTCATCATCCACAAGCACACCGGCAGTTACGCTCCGCCGGAGAGCGACGCGGAGGCGTGGCGCGCCCTGCAACTCGGCCTCGTCCATGACCTGGCGGCCCTGCTGAACGAGGCCCACTCGATCCTCGACACGGCCCCCGGGCCGGACCCCGCCCCCGATGTACCGGAGGCGACGGCCGCGGGGGGTGTGCGTATCACATCGCAGGGCTACGACTGAGCGCGGGCCCGGACCGCGTCACTGCGGCCGGGCTTCGACGTCAGCGCAGCTTCTGCGCGACCTCGGTGGCCCAGTAGGTGAGGATGTTGCGCGCCCCGGCCCGCTTGATGCCGGTGAGGGTCTCCAGGATGGCCCGGTCGCGGTCGAGCCAGCCCTTCTCGGCGGCGGCCTCGATCATCGCGTACTCGCCGGAGATCTGGTACGCGGCGACCGGCACGTCGGCGGCGTCGGCGACCCGGGCGAGGATGTCGAGGTAGGGGCCGGCCGGCTTGACCATCACCATGTCGGCGCCCTCCTCCAGGTCGAGGGCCAGCTCCCGCAGCGACTCCCGCAGGTTCGCCGGGTCCTGCTGGTAGGTCTTGCGGTCACCCTGCAGCGAGGAGCCGACCGCCTCCCGGAAGGGGCCGTAGAAAGCGGACGAGTACTTGACGGTGTAGGCGAGGACGGCCACGTCGTCCCGCCCGATCTGGTCGAGCGCGTCCCGGACGACGCCGATCTGCCCGTCCATCATGCCGCTGGGGCCCACGATGTGGGCGCCGGCGTCGGCCTGGACCTGGGCCATCTCGGCGTACCGCTCGAGCGTGGCGTCGTTGTCGACCCGTCCCCCGGCGTCGAGGACGCCGCAGTGGCCGTGGTCGGTGAACTCGTCGAGGCACAGGTCGGACATGACGAGCAGTTCGTCCCCGACCTCGGCGCGCACATCGCGCAGCGCGACCTGGAGGATCCCGTCCGGGTCCGTGCCCGCCGTGCCGAGGGCGTCCTTCTTGTCCTCCTCCGGCACCCCGAACAGCATGATCCCGGAGACCCCGGCCTCCACCGCCTCGGCGGCGGCCTTCTTCAGGCTGTCGCGCGTGTGCTGGACCACGCCGGGCATCGCCGAGACCGGCACGGGCTCGCTCACACCCTCGCGGACGAACGCGGGCAGGATGAGGTCCGCCGGGTGCAGCCGGGTCTCGGCGACCATGCGCCGCATGGTGGGGGTGGTGCGCAGCCGGCGAGGACGCGTACCGGGGAACGATCCGTACTTCGTCATGCCCTCTACGCTACGCCCGCCGTCCCGGTGCCTTTGCCGACGGGAAGTCGGCCGGTGCGGGGCGCCGCGTCGGCGCCGCCCCGCCGTCCCGCCGCCGCGCGTCGGCCTCTTCGCCGAACGTCCCGCCGTGGCCGAGAGGTTCGGCGCCACCCACACACTTCGACGGCGCCGGGACCGACGTCGCGGCCTGGTCCGACCGGTTCGTTCGACCTGTTCGACCTCGCCGACCAGGGGAAACGTATCCTCGGCTGCAACGACCTGATCGGCAGGACCCGGCCGCTGCGGGAGACGGCGGAGGCGTTCGACGACCTCGGGTCGAACACCGGGGTCCGCACGATCCTGACGCCGTGAGCAGCGTCGAGCCCGACAGCCGCCCCGCACCCAACCGCCTTCAGGAGGCCTGATGTACGCCGTCACCGACCCCACCACCGGCGAAGTCGCCGAGACCTACCCGACCGCCACCGACGCCGAGATCGAGGCGGCCGTCGCCGCCGCCCACGCGGCCACCGCCTGGGGCCGCGGCAGCACCGTGGCCGAGCGCTCCGCGCTGCTGCGCCGGCTCGGCGACCTGCACACCGAACACCAGGCCGAGCTGGCCGCGAGCATCGTGCGCGAGATGGGCAAGCCGCTCGCGGAGGCCGAGGGCGAGGTCGGCTTCTGCGCCGACATCTACCACTACTACGCCGACCACGCCGAGCGGTTCCTCGCCGACGAGCCGCTCGACGTCACCTCCGGCCCCGGCAGCGCCGTCGTCCGGCGCGGCCCGGTCGGCGTCCTGCTCGGCATCATGCCGTGGAACTTCCCCGCCTACCAGGTGGCCCGGTTCGCCGCCCCGAACCTCGCGCTCGGCAACACCATCGTCCTCAAGCACGCCCCCCAGTGCCCGGCCACCGCCGCGCTCCTGGAGAAGCTGTTCGCGGACGCCGGCTTCCCGGCCGGCGCGTACGTCAACGTGTACGCCACCAACGAGCAGATCGCCGAGGTGATCGCCGACCCGCGGGTCCAGGGCGTCTCGCTCACCGGCTCCGAGCGCGCCGGTGCCGCCGTCGCCGAGATCGCCGGACGGAACCTGAAGCGCGTCGTCCTCGAACTCGGCGGCTCCGACCCGTTCATCGTGCTGTCCACCGACGACCTCGACGCGGTCGTCGAGGCCGCCGTCGCCGCCCGGCTCGACAACACCGGCCAGGCCTGCAACGCCGCCAAGCGGTTCGTCGTCGTCCAGGACCTCTACGACGCGTTCGTCGAGAAGTTCACCGCCCGGCTGCTCGCGGGCGAGACCGGTGCCCCACTGTCGTCGGCCGCCGCCGCCGAGAACCTCGCCCGGCAGGTGGACGAGGCGGTCGCCCAGGGCGCCACGCTCCACAGCGAGGGCGAGCGGCGCGGGGCCTACTTCCCCGCCGGGGTCCTCACCGGGCTCACCACCGAACACACCGCCGCCCGCCAGGAACTCTTCGGACCGGTCGCGATGGTCTTCCCGGCCGCCGACGAGGACGACGCCCTGCGCATCGCCAACGACACCCCCTACGGGCTCGGCTCCTACGTCTTCACCACCGACCCCGCGCAGGCCGAGCGCGTCGCCGACCGCATCGAGGCCGGCATGGTCTTCGTCAACGGCGTCGGCGCCGAGGGCGCGGAACTGCCCTTCGGCGGCATCAAGCGCTCCGGCTTCGGCCGCGAACTCGGCCGCCTGGGAATCGAGGAGTTCGTCAACAAGAAGCTCATCCGGACCGTGGCGTAACGACTCGTGGACGGGTCCGGGCCTCCGACCGGCGGCCCGGACCACCCCGTCGGCGCGCGGCCCGGCCGATGACACGATGGCGCGCATGGCCGATGTGTGGAACCTGACCTGCCGCCCCCGCTGGAGACGCGCCCTGCGGCCGTTCGTCCGGGTGAGCGCCGACGCCCGGGGTCTGCACGTGCGAACGCTGCTGCGCCGTCAAAGCGTGCCGTGGGGCGACATCGCCGAACTGCGCGTGCACCAGAGGCCCGCGCGAACTCCCTGGACCCGCACGCCCCGTCGCGTCAGCCTGATCCCGCACTACACACGTGAGCGGCTCCTGCCCCTGCCACGGAGCCGCTCGTCCGACGACCCGGCCTTCGACGCCGAGGTGGAGGCGCTGCGCGCGCTGCACCGCCGCCACGCGGCCACGGGTCCGAGCAAGGTCTCCGCCGTGTCGTACGGCACCCCCCGGCGCGGCTGGGCAGGGGTGCTGGTCCTGTGCCCTGTGCTGCTCGTGTTCGCGGCCATGGCCGCGGGGTCCGTGTCCGGCACCGCGTCGGACGAGCGGGCGTGGAAGTCGGCCACCGCGTGCACCGCCCGGACGCCCGCCGCGGAGCGCCGCGAGTGCCTGACCACGACGCCGGCCGTGATCTCGCGAACCGAGGACGGCCGGAGCGCGCGGCAGCCCAGCTGGCTGTACTTCACCGACGGCCGACCGCTGGTGCGAGCCGAGGTCTCCCGCGATGCCGCCCTGGAGTTCCAGGCCGGCGACCGCGTCGAACTGACCTTCTGGCGCGGCCAGGTGATGAAGGTCGTCGGAAAGAGCTACGCGTGGCACGAGAACGTCGCCACTGCCGGGACCGCCGCCGTCTTCGCGGCCGCGTTCGTGCTCGCCGCGTGCTACGCCGCGGCCCACTCGGTGCTGAGCCTGCTCGGGCGCCGGCTGCGCGACGCCGAGGACCTCCCGCCGGCCCTCGCGTTCGGGGGCGCGCTCGCCGCCACCGCCCTGTGGCTCCTGCCGCTCTGCTACCTCCACCCCACGACCCTGTTCTCCTCCCCCGCGGCGATCACGTGGCTGGCCGTGGGTTCGCTGGTCACGCTGGGCCTGTTCATCGGAGCCTGGCACACCACCACCGCCTCCGCTCCGGACACGGCGACCGGTGAGTCCGCCGCCGAAAAGACCGAGGAGGAGTTCGTGCCCGCCCGCTTCCTGGAGGACACCGACTACAACCCGCACGGCTTCGGCACCCACATCGTCCTGGACGGCGGCCCTCTCGCGGTCGCGCCCGGTCCCGGCCGGTTCGCGGCGAAACCGATACCGGTGCGGCGGCTCACCCTCAAGACCGTACGACGCGCCCGGCACACCGACCCCGTGGACAGACACTGGGACATCGCCGAACTCGACGACGCCGGCACCCCGATCCGCCTCGCCGCCGAACCCGCGGACCTGACCCGCATACTCCGCGAACTGGCCCGCGCGAAGACCTCCGTGCCGCCCAAGGACGCGTTCCAGCGCCGGTGAGCGGTACGCGCTCAGGCCGCTCTGACCACCTCTGCCGTTGCCTTCGAAGCGGTTCGGCACTCGCGGCAGCGGCCTGGCTCGGAGGCGCGGAATGCTCGCTCACAGCCGTCGCAGTTCTGGAGCGGGTGAGGACGGTGGCGGGTCCCGGTGGTCGCTGATGTCTGCGGAGGAAGCGTGGGGACCGGAGGAAGCGGAGGGGGCAGAAGTTCGCGAAGACGGTGGGCCACCAGTCCGGCCGGGTGCCGCAGGTCTGCCGGCACGTCGGAAGTCAGGGCCCGGTGGACGACCGCGGCCTTGGCACCCGCCTTGAACCAGGCGACGACAGTTGGGGCCAACCTGTTCACGTCCCGGAGGGAAAGGGTGAGGCGGGCGTCGCTGCGGCGGAGCCCCGCGAGGAGGGCGACGGCCTCGTCGTGGTACCGATCGCGTGGCGTGCTGTCGCCTTCCGGCGGTGCGGGCGGGTTGGGCACTTCAGGTACTTCGGGGCGATCCTCGCGTACGTCGGAAGGCATGGGCTCGGTCGGCGGGGGCGGTGGCGGCTGCCGCCGGGCCCGGTCGTGCTCCTGGGGCGGTTCCTGCGCGCCGGCCCGGAGGCCGGACACCGGGCCCCGGACCGCCGCGGTACGGCCGTGGACAGGATCCGTGTCCGTCACTGCGGGCGTGTGATGGGCGTACGTCCGCGTGAACAGACGCCCCGCGTCCGTCCGTTCGCGCACCCGCTCCAGATAGCCCTGGGCTTCCAGTTCCCGCAGCGCGAACGCGATCCGGTCCCGTCCCTCGGGGAAGCGGTCCGCAAGGCTGCGGATGTCGACCGGTGCGCCCTCGGGCAGCGACAGGACGTGCGTGGCCAGTCCGATCGCGGTCAGCGACAGCTCACGGTGCTGGGCGAGGTGGTTGCCCACGACCACGTACCGGCCGGACTGGTACGTGCGTACGTGCGTGACACCGGAGTGGGTGGCGGTTCGCCGAACACCCTGATTCGGGCGCGGGGCAGCGTTAAGCTTCTCGTCAGCCATGGGGAAGGTCCTGCTTCCTCGTTGGTCAGGCCCTCGCACTGGGATGCCAGTCCCGGCGGGGGCCGATGCATGTGTGGGGTTGTGGAGGCGACGCGGAGTCGCCTCGGCCCGAGACTGCCCGTCCGATCCGCCCACGCGCCACTCGTACCGCCCGGTTTCACCCACCCGAGTGATCGAGTCAAGGTTTGGTTGGTTGGGTAGGTTTTTTCCCAGGGTTCTTTGGTCTTTTACCGCCCGCAGCCCCGACCCCCGAACCGCCGACTCCCGCTTCTCCGGGTTCCGGTAGGGGAGAACGTCTCACGGAGTTGCCGGGTCGGGTGATTTCCTCAGTCACGTCACTCAGCGTGTTCGACTGTACTTAACCTGTGAAGATCCGGCATCCGTGCGGAAGGCGGCCGTCCGGACCCGGTCCGGATTCCGTCCGGCTCGTCCGCAGTGACGGCCCGCGTACGGCCGGAGTTGAGCACAGAAGCGCGGCGAAGGGTGGTGGCGGACGTGGACAACTGGAACGCGGAGCCGGAGGACGACGAGGCCGAGGGCATCACGCGGACGGTCATCCGGCAGTTGAAACTGTGGCGAGAGGCCGCCGGCATGACCCAGGCGGAGTTCGGGACGGCGATCGGGTACGGGCAGGAGCTGGTCTCGTCCGTGGAACGGGGGCGGCGGATCCCCCGGCCCGAGTACCTGGACGCGGCGGACGCGGCCCTGGGCGCGGGCGGCAGGATCTCGGCGATGAAGGAGGACGTGGCGGAGGCCCGGTACCCGAAGAAGGTACGGGACCTGAAGAAGCTGGAGGCGGAGGCGGTCGAGCTGTGCGCCTACAACAACTCCGTGATCCATGGGTTGTTGCAGACGGAGGAATACGCACGGGGAGTTTTCAACGCCCGTCGACCGGGATTCACCGAGGAGGAGGTGGAACAGCAGGTCATGGCACGCCTGACACGCCAGAAAATCCTCGACCCCATGACCGGACGACGCATGTTCAGTTTTGTTCAGTGCGAGTCGACGCTTCGTAGGCCCATTGGGGGCAGGATGGTGATGCGGCGGCAACTCGAACGACTGTTGGAGGTGGGGCAGTGCCGCAACGCGGACCTCCAAGTCCTGCCCCTCGATCGCGAGGAGAACTCGGGAACCGACGGCTCGTTCAGGCTCCTCAAGCTCAGGGACGGAGCCACAGTCGCGTTCAGCGAAGCACCGCTCAGCAGTCGGGTAATGACCAACCCCAAAGAAACGACGGTCCTCGACATCCGCTACGGAGCCATCCGCGCCCAGGCCCTCAGCCCACAGGAGTCGTTGACCTTCATCGAAAAGCTACTGGGAGACACAACGACATGACGCTCAAGGCATCCGGAGCTGAAGCCGAGATGGAGTGGATAAAGAGCAGCTACAGCACCGCCGACGGGCCCGACTGCGTCGAGGTGGCAACCCTCCCCGACCACATCCTCGTCCGCGACTCCAAGAACCCGGACGGCCCCCGCCTCGCCCTGCCTCCCACCACCTGGGCGGCCTTCCTGCCGTACGCCTCCGGCCGCTGACCGAACGAACGAACGCGGCCCGCACCCGACTTCCGGGTGCGGGCCGCGCCGGCAAACTCACGTCGAGGTACGACGCCTCCGTGCCCCCGGGCGGCGTTCGCTCGGGCGGGTCACCGGGTCGCCCGCGTCCAGGGCCGCGAGGCGGCGGCGGGCGCCGAAGTCGGCGAGGGCCTCGGCCAGCTTGTGGACGGACGGCTCGGGGGCCATCACGTCCACCCGCAGGCCGTGCTCCTCGGCGGTCTTCGCCGTGGCCGGACCGATGCAGGCGATCACCGTCACGTTGTGCGGCTTGCCCGCGATGCCGACCAGGTTCCGCACCGTGGACGACGACGTGAACATCACCGCGTCGAAGCCGCCGCCCTTGATGGCCTCGCGGGTCTCCGCCGGGGGCGGGGAGGCGCGGACCGTGCGGTAGGCCGTGACGTCGTCGACCTCCCAGCCCAGTTCGATCAGACCCGCCACGAGGGTCTCCGTGGCGATGTCCGCGCGGGGCAGGAAGACACGGTCGATCGGGTCGAAGACCGGGTCGTACGGCGGCCAGTCCTCCAGCAGGCCCGCGGCCGACTGCTCGCCGCTCGGCACCAGGTCCGGCTTCACGCCGAAGGCGATCAGCGCCTTGGCCGTCTGGTCGCCGACCGCGGCCACCTTGATGCCGGCGAAGGCCCGGGCGTCGAGGCCGTACTCCTCGAACTTCTCCCGCACCGCCTTCACCGCGTTGACCGAGGTGAACGCGATCCACTCGTAGCGTCCGGTCACCAGGCCCTTGACCGCGCGCTCCATCTGCTGGGGCGTGCGCGGCGGCTCGACGGCGATCGTCGGCACCTCGTGCGGCACGGCCCCGTAGGACCGGAGCTGGTCGGAGAGTGAGGCCGCCTGCTCCTTGGTGCGCGGCACGAGGACCTTCCACCCGAACAGCGGCTTGGACTCGAACCACGAGAGCTGGTCGCGCTGGGCGGTCGCGCTGCGCTCGCCGACGACGGCTATCACCGGGCGCCCGCCGTCCGGGGACGGCAGGACCTTGGCCTGCTTCAGGGTCTGCGCGATCGTGCCGAGCGTCGCCGACCAGGTGCGCTGGCGGGTGGTCGTACCGGCGACCGTCACCGTCAGCGGGGTGTCGGGCTTGCGGCCCGCCGAGACCAGCTCGCCGGCCGCCGCGGCGACCGAGTCGAGCGTGGTCGACACCACGACCGTGCCGTCCGAGGCACCGACCTCGGTCCAGCAGCGGTCCGAGGCCGTACGCGCGTCGACGAACCGTACGTCGGTGCCGTGGGCGTCACGCAGCGGCACCCCGGCGTACGCGGGCACGCCGACGGCGGCCGCGATGCCGGGGACGACCTCGAAGGGAACGCCCGCGGCGGCGCAGGCGAGCATCTCCTCCGCGGCGTACGTGTCGAGTCCCGGGTCCCCGGACACCGCACGGACGACCCGCCTGCCGCCCCGCGCGGCCTCCATGACAAGATGTGCGGCATCCCGCACCGCGGGGATCCCAGCGGTTGTTGACGTGCCGTCAACAACCGTGAGCTGGGGCGTGCCCGTGCCCGGATGCGAGTCCGCCGAAGGACCCGGGTCCGTGTGCACGACGGCGACGCCCTGCCTGGCGTGCGTGCGCACGACGTCGAGCACCTCGTGCTCGGCGACGAGGACATCCGCGTTGGCCAGCGCCTCCACGGCGCGCAGTGTGAGCAGTCCCGGATCTCCGGGTCCGGCACCGAGGAAGGTGACGTGCCCGTGTTCGGGACAGGCGGGAAGGGTGGTGGGGCTCACTGTGCTCGCTCCCCCATCAGACCGGCCGCGCCCTGGGCGAGCATCTCGGTGGCGAGTTCGCGACCGAGTGCCATCGCCTGTTCGTGCGTCTGGGGCACGGGACCGGTGGTGGACAGCTGCACCAGTGCGGAGCCGTCGGGCCTGCCGACGACGCCCCGCAGGCGCATTTCCTTGACAATCTGCCCGTCGCCCGGCTGGTCGAGGTCGGCCAGCGCGCCCACCGGGGCGCTGCAGCCGGCCTCCAGGGCGGCGAGCAGTGAACGCTCGGCGGTCACGGCGGCCCGCGTGAGCGGGTCGTCGAGCCGGGCGAGCTCGGCGGCGAGGGCAGCGTTGACCGCGGTGCACTCCACCGCCAGGGCCCCCTGGCCGGGGGCCGGCAGAATCGTGTCGACCGACAGGAAGTCGGTCACCTCGTCGCTCCGGCCGACCCGGTTCAGCCCGGCGGCGGCCAGGACCACCGCGTCGAGCTCGCCGTTCTTGACGAAGCCGATGCGGGTGTCGACGTTGCCCCGGATCGGGACCGTCTCGATGTCCAGGCCGTGGGCGCGGGCGTACGCGTTGAGCTGGGCCATGCGGCGCGGCGAGCCCGTACCGATGCGCGCCCCGCGGGGCAGGTCGGTGAACTTCAGCGCGTCCCGGGCGACGAGCACGTCACGCGGGTCCTCGCGCTCGGGCACGGCGGCCAGGACCAGGTCCTCGGGCTGCGCGGTGGGCAGGTCCTTGAGCGAATGAACCGCGAAGTCCACCTCGCCCCGCTGCAGCGCCTCGCGCAGCGCGGCCACGAACACGCCCGTGCCGCCGATCTGTGCGAGGTGCTCACGGGAGATGTCGCCGTAGGTGGTGACCGGGACGAGCTCGACAGGCCGTCCGGTCACCTGGCTCACGGCGTCCGCCACCAACCCGGACTGGGCCATGGCGAGCTTGCTCCGCCTGGTCCCGAGCCTCAGTGCCTTCTCAGTCATGCTGGCCCTCGGTTCTTGCTGTGCATCTCGGAGTCGTCGTGCTTCTCGGAGTCGTCGGAATCGCGGTCGGCCCGGGAGACGGAGGCGACCGTCTCGGGGTCCAGGTCGAACAGGGTGCGCAGGGCGTCCGCGTACCCGACGCCGCCGGGCTCGGCCGCGAGCTGCTTGACCCTGACCGTCGGCGCGTGCAGCAGCTTGTCCACGACCCGCCGGACGGTCTGGGTGATCTCCGCCCGGTGCTTGTCGTCGAGGCTGGGCAGCCGCCCCTCCAGGCGGGCGATCTCGCTGCTCACGACGTCGGCGGCCATGGTGCGCAGCGCGACGACGGTGGGCGTGATGTGCGCCGCCCGCAGGGCCGCCCCGAAGGCGGCGACCTCGTCGGAGACGATACGGCGGACCTGGTCGACATCGGCGGCCATCGGAGCGTCGGCGGAGGCCTCGGCGAGCGACTCGATGTCCACCAGGCGCACCCCGGCGAGCCGGTGCGCGGCCGCGTCGACGTCGCGCGGCATGGCGAGGTCCAGCACGAAGAGGACGGGCTCGCGGCGCGGCGCGACGGCGACCGGCTCGGGCCTGCGGTGCTCGGGAACCCGGCCTGCGCTGGCCGCGGTCGCGGCGAGCGCGGTGATCAGCTCGGCGTCGGTCTCCGGGTCGGTCCCGGCGCGGGCGGACTCGCGGCGGTCGACGTCCCCGTTGTCCACCCAGGTGCCGTGCTGCTCCAGGGTGGCCGCGTCCATGCCGGCCACGGCGGACTCGCCCATCAGGGAGAACCCGGGCTCGGCGGCGAGGTCCAGCGGGCAGTTCTCGTCGGCACCGGCGGCGCCCACGAGCGGCACGGGGGTCTCGCGGACGTCCGTGCGCACGGCCGTACGAGCGCTGCCGTGCTCCTCTCCGGCCGTCCGCGCCCCGGTGACGGGCGCTCCGGTACGGCCTTCGACCGCGGCGGTGACCGTCTCGGCGGTCAGCACGAGTCCGGTCGCGCCGGTGCAGGAGACGGCGACATCTGCACGTGTCAGCTCGAACGGCACCGCGTCCATCGGTACCGCGCGGGCCGACACGTCCGTGTCGTCGCCCTCGGTGAGGATCCGGACGAGGCGCTCGGCCCGGTCCTGCGTACGGTTGGCGATCACTATCTCGGCGACGCCGATCCGGGCGAGCGTGGCCGCGGCCAGCGACGACATCGAACCGGCGCCGATGACCAGGGCCTTCTGGCCGCGCGCCCAGGCCCGCACGTCCGCGCCCGCGGACAGCTGCTCAAGGCCGAAGGTGACCAGGGACTGCCCGGCGCGGTCGATGCCGGTCTCGGAGTGGGCGCGCTTGCCCACCCGCAGGGCCTGCTGGAACAGGTCGTTCAGCAGCCGCCCGGCGGTGTGCTGGTCCTGGGCGCGGGCCAGGGAGTTCTTGATCTGGCCGAGGATCTGTCCCTCGCCGACGACCATCGAGTCCAGACCGCAGGCCACTGAGAACAGATGGTGGACGGCCCGGTCCTCGTAGTGCACGTAGAGGTACGGGGTGAGCTCCTCGAGGCCGACCCCGCTGTGCTGGGCGAGCAGCGTGGACAGCTCGGCGACACCGGCGTGGAACTTGTCCACGTCGGCGTACAGCTCGATGCGGTTGCAGGTGGCGAGCACGGCGGCCTCGGTGGCCGGCTCGGCGGCGACCGTGTCCTGGAGCAGCTTGTCCTGGCCGTCCACGCTCAGCGAGGCGCGCTCCAGGAGGCTGACCGGGGCGCTGCGGTGGCTCAGTCCGACGACGAGAAGGCTCATGCCGGCATCACGGCGGGGACATCCCCGTCCGGGCCCTGGTCGGTGGACTCCTCACGGACCGCGGCGGCGGTCGGGACGGAGCGGTCGGCGACGGCCTCCTCACCGGCCTTGCGCTGCTCGTGGAAGGCGAGGATCTGCAGCTCGATGGAGAGGTCGACCTTGCGCACGTCGACGCCGTCCGGGACGGACAGCACGGTCGGCGCGAAGTTCAGGATGGAGGTGACTCCGGCGGCCACCAGCCGGTCGCAGACCTGCTGGGCGGCGCCCGCGGGGGTCGAGATCACGCCGATCGAGACCCCGTTGTCGCGGATGATCCGCTCCAGCTCGTCGGCGTGCCGGACCGGGATGCCGGCGACGGGCCGGCCGGCCATCGCGGGGTCGGCGTCGATGAGCGCGGCGACGCGGAAGCCGCGGGAGGCGAAGCCGCCGTAGTTGGCGAGGGCGGCACCGAGATTTCCGATGCCGACGATCACAACCGGCCAGTCCTGGGTGAGGCCGAGTTCACGGGAGATCTGGTACACGAGATACTCGACGTCGTAACCCACCCCGCGGGTCCCGTAGGAGCCGAGGTAGGAGAAGTCCTTGCGCAGCTTGGCGGAATTGACCCCCGCCGCGGCCGCGAGCTCCTCGGAGGAGACCGTGGGCACCGAGCGCTCCGACAGTGCGGTCAGGGCTCGGAGGTACAGCGGAAGCCTGGCGACGGTGGCCTCGGGAATCCCTCGGCTACGGGTCGCCGGTCGGTGAGTTCGGCCAGTTGCCACGGTGCTCCTGCGGGTAGAGCGGGGCTGCGGGCGGTCGTATGTCCCCAGACCGCCCCGTCGACAGCAGGCTATGTCTTTGTGAACGTGTGCACAAAGATGGTGTCCGATTTGCCCGGCCAACGTGACCGGGGTCACGCATGTCCGACGCGGATGCCCGGAGCCGGCGCATCCACACCGCTGCGCCTTTCTTGTTGGGGGCAAAACCGCACACTCTCCTCTACGATCCCCACCCCCGAGACCAAGACGCCATCGATCCTAGGCGACTTCCGGCCACTTTGAACTCATCGGTCAGTCTTCGATCACCCCGCGAGCTCCTTTCGCAGCCGGTCCTCGTTCACCCGCCAGAAGGTGTGCTGTTCACCGTCGACGAGTACGACCGGGATCTGCTCCCAGTACCGGTCGTACAGCTCCTGGTCCTGGGTGATGTCCTTCTGCTCCCAGACGACACCGAGATCGGCGCACACCTTCTCCACGACGGCCTGCGCGTCGTCGCACAGATGACAGCCCGGCTTGCGGACCAGGGTGACGAGCCGCCCCTGGGGCCCGGGGGACTTGCGGCGGAAGATGGGACTCATGTAGGCCATTGTCGCTCCGGCACGGGGCCGAGGAACCCGGTCGGCGCGGGGCCGAGGAACCCGGTCTGCGCGGACCGGCGCAACGCCGCCGTCGCGAAGAGTTCACGGCCCGCGAAACCTCTCGACTCCGGAACCACCCCGCCAACTGGCTATGCTCACGCCATGGCCGCTCTCGGATGGCTCACTTCCCGTAGGCGCTCCGCCACGGCGCGAAGCGTGTTGGCAGGCGAGGCCTCGGCGGAGGCAGCGCGCAAATCCTCGCAGGAAGCAGGCGCCCCGCCCTCCCCGCAGGAGGCCTCGGAGTTCCCGGTGCACGGGGACGAGAGGGCCGCTGCCTTCTTCGACCTGGACAACACCGTCATGCAGGGCGCCGCGCTGTTCCACTTCGGCCGGGGCCTGTACAAGCGGAAGTTCTTCGACACGCGCGACCTCGCCAAGTTCGCCTGGCAGCAGGCGTGGTTCCGGATGGCCGGGGTCGAGGACCCCGAGCACATGCAGGACGCCCGCGACTCGGCGCTGTCGATCGTGAAGGGCCACCGGGTCGCCGAGCTGAAGTCGATCGGCGAGGAGATCTACGACGAGTACATGGCCGAGCGGATCTGGCCGGGCACGCGCGCGCTCGCCGAGGCCCATCTGGACGCCGGTCAGAAGGTGTGGTTGGTCACAGCCGCGCCGGTGGAGATCGCACAGGTCATCGCCCGCCGCCTGGGCCTGACCGGCGCGCTCGGCACGGTGGCGGAGTCCGTCGACGGCGTCTACACCGGCCGCCTGGTCGGCGAGCCGCTGCACGGCCCGGCGAAGGCGGAGGCGGTCCGCGCCCTGGCCGCGGCCGAGGCCCTGGACCTGAGCCGCTGCGCCGCCTACAGCGACTCCCACAACGACATCCCCATGCTGTCCCTGGTCGGCCACCCCTACGCCATCAACCCGGACGCCAAACTCCGCCGCCACGCCCGCGAGATGGACTGGCGCCTGCGCGACTACCGCACCGGCCGCAAGGCGGCCAAGGTCGGCATCCCCGCGGCGGCCGGCGTCGGCGCCGTGGCCGGCGGCACCGCGGCCGCCATCGCCCTGCACCGCCGCCGCCGCTGACACCGGCGCGCCGCTCCTCCCCGCCTCCGAAGGCGATCCCCGCCCGCACCCGTGCCGCCCAATGGCCGCACGGGCCTTCGGCGATCGCGTTCGTACGGCGCACCGGAACCGCGGGCAATTGACCGAACGTACGCCCATACCGTTCCGGCCATTCGACTTGGCGGTGCATCGCCAGGAAGCGCCCCAGACATGAGCCCAAAACGGAACTGATCGGTCACCAACCGGTCACTCTCCGACGCCTGAACGCATGCCAATCGGTTACGGAAGCGACGGAATCGATGATTTGAGCAACTCGGTGTAGCGGTGCCTGCACGAAGCGTTATTCTCCTCAGACGCAAACCGGTCCCCCATCGTCGCTACGACGGGTGAACGGTTCCGCACTGCACGTGATGGAAGCTCTGCCTCTGGGAGTCCCGTGTACCCATACGTCGGGGTTGACGCCTCGGGCCTGGCTGCGCTCCGCGCCACGGTTCTGGACCTGCTGCGCGGTCTCGTCCCCACCGGGTACGCCGGCCCCGCATTCGCCACCGCCGCGCCGGTCGGCCCGTGCTACGCGCTGGCCGACGGCATGGAACAGGTGCCGACTCGCAGCGCCGTGGTCGCGGGGCGACGCACGGGCGAGGCGCGCGCGACCGGCAGGCGAGGACGCCCGGCCGCCGCGGCCACCGTCCGCCGCCCGGCCGCGGACAGCGACAGCGCCCGGATGATGGAGCTCGTCGAGCGCGCGCAGGCCGGTGAGGCCGACGCCTTCGGACGGCTCTACGACCAGTACAGCGACACCGTGTACCGGTACATCTACTACCGCGTCGGCGGCAAGGCGACGGCCGAGGACCTCACCAGCGAGACCTTCCTGCGCGCCCTGCGCCGCATCGGGACCTTCACCTGGCAGGGCCGCGACTTCGGCGCCTGGCTGGTCACCATCGCCCGCAACCTCGTCGCCGACCACTTCAAGTCCAGCCGGTTCCGGCTCGAGGTCACCACCGGCGAGATGCTCGACGCCAACGAGGTCGAGCGCTCCCCCGAGGACTCCGTCCTCGAATCCCTGTCCAACGCCGCCCTCCTGGACGCCGTACGACGGCTCAACCCGCAGCAGCAGGAGTGCGTCACGCTCCGCTTCCTGCAGGGCCTGTCCGTCGCGGAGACCGCCCGGGTGATGGGCAAGAACGAGGGTGCCATCAAGACCCTCCAGTACCGGGCAGTGCGCACCCTGGCCCGGCTTCTCCCCGACGACGCGCGCTGAGCCGCGAACACGCTCAGCGACCTCCAACTCACGCTCCGTCGAAGCGTGTTGACTTCTCGATCCGATCCGCCCGGGTCCGTAACCCAAGTGCCGCGCCGCTCGTTGTGCGGGATAGAGGCTCCCTGTGGTCACGCCCTGGCCAATCCTGATCGACCGATCGGGAGAGGCGGCTGCGGACGTGCACCCTCAGGACCCCCGGGGAGTCGACCGTCATGACGAGAGGAGGTGCCGCCAGTGATCGCGAAAGTATCGGCACACCGGCGGGCGAACGCCTTCGCCCAGGCCCTGGAAGAGCTGTCCGACCGGGGCACGGCGGCCGAAGAGGCCGAAGGACCGGCACCGGCACCGGCTGCCGCGGAACAGACCGGGCAGGGCCGCATGCTGGCCCTCGCCACCGGTCTGGACGCGCTGCCACGGCCGGAGCTGGACCCCGAGGTCAAGGTCGTCCAGCGGGCCCGCCTGGTGGCCGCGATGGAGGCCATGCTCCAGGAGAGCGCCGCGGCGGGCGAGGCGAGTGACCCACCGGTGCCCGCCCAGAAGAGGGGGAGCGAAGCGACTTCCTCGGAAGGGCGGCGGCGGGAGACGGGCGGGCGGGCGCGCGGCGCACACCGGGCGAGCGGCCTGGGGAAACTGCGGCCGCGCACGCGGCTGAGCAAGTCGCTGGCCGCCGGCGGACTCAGCGTGGGTGTGGCCGCGGGAGCCTTCGGCGGAGTGGCCGCCGCCAGCTCCAGCGCCCTCCCCGGTGACTCGCTGTACGGGCTCAAACGCGGCATCGAGGACTTCAAGCTCAGCTACCTGACCGACGGCGCGGACGAGCAGGGCCAGGCGTACCTCGATCTGGCCTCGACCCGCTTGAGCGAGGCGCGCCGGCTGATGGAGCGCGGCCGCGGCGGACAGCTCGACCACGAGTCGATCGGCGAGATCCGCCGCACCCTGTCCGGGATGCAGCACGACGCCACCGAGGGCCACCGGCTGCTGCACCAGGCGTACGAGCGCGACCCCGATTCCCTGCGTCCCATCCAGGCCCTCTCCACCTTCTCGCGGTCCCACCGCGAGGCCTGGGGCGCGCTCCGCGACCGGCTGCCCGTGCAGCTCGGCGACGTCAGCCAGCAGGTGTCGTCGGTGTTCGACGCAATAGACGACGAGGTCGCCCCGCTGCAGTCGATGCTGCCCCAGCCCGCAGCCCCGGGCGGCGCCGGCAAGCAGCAGGGCCCCCGGCCGACGCCGTCCGCCGGTTCGCCCGGCGCCGGGCACTCGGCCCAGCCCAGCACCGGCGCCGACGCGTCCTCCGGCAGCCCCCACTCCGGCAGTGAGGACCCCAGCGCGCCGGCCGGCTCCGGCAGCGAGAGCGACGGGCTGCTCGGCGGCTCCACCGGCGGCCTGCTCGACCCGCCGAAGCCCAGTGGCAGCGCCTCCCCGTCCGCGACCAAGTCGCCGCCCAGCGGCCCGGACGTGACGATCCCGCCGCTCCTCCCGGGCCTGCTGCCCGGCCTCGGCATCAACGCGGAGGACGCGAAGTAGGCGGTGCCGAGCCGCCCCACGACTGCGGGGGCGTCCCCCACCAAGGGACGCCCCCGCAGTCGTCGCACCGTCAGAAGAACACCGACCTGCGCTGCACCAGCAGCTTGTAGAGGGTGTGCTGGATCTGCTCGCGGACCTGGTCGGTCAGGTTGAACATCAGCATCGGGTCCTCGGCCGCCTCCGGCGGATACCCGTCCGTCGCGATGGGCTCACCGAACTGGATCGTCCACTTCGTCGGCAGCGGGATCGCGCCCAGCGGACCCAGCCACGGGAAGGTGGGCGTCAGCGGGAAGTACGGGATGCCCAGCAGCCGCGCGAGGGTCTTGGCGTTGCCGATCATCGGGTAGATCTCCTCGGCCCCGACGA
The DNA here is from genome assembly GCF_044750345.1 of Streptomyces sp. NPDC088817. Classification (NCBI taxonomy): domain Bacteria; kingdom Bacillati; phylum Actinomycetota; class Actinomycetes; order Kitasatosporales; family Streptomycetaceae; genus Streptomyces; species Streptomyces sp. NPDC088817. The sequence continues at coordinate 7,658 of NZ_JBIVJN010000029.1, read as the reverse complement.
TCGAGCACGGGATGATCGGCACGCCCTGGCGCAGCGCGGTCGACACGAAGCCGCCCCGGCCGAACCGCTGCAGCTTGTAGCGCTCGCTGAACGGCTTGCCGATGCCCTTGAAGCCCTCCGGCATCACCCCGACCAGCTCGCCCTCCCCGAGCAGCCGCTCGGCGTCCTCGGTGCAGGCGAGGGTGTGGCCGAGCTTGCGGGCCAGTTCGTTGACCACCGGCAGCACGAACACCAGGTCGGCCGCGAGCAGCCGCAGATGCCGCCCCGCGGGATGCCGGTCGTGGATGGCGACCTGCATCATCAGCCCGTCCAGCGGCAGCGTGCCGGAGTGGTTGGCGACGATCAGGGCGCCGCCCTCGGCGGGGATGTTCTCGATGCCCTTCACATCGACCCGGAAGTACTTCTCGTACAGCGGCCGCAGCAGGGACATCAGGAGCTGGTCGGTGAGCTCGGCGTCGTAGCCGAAGTCGTCGACCTCGTAGTCCCCGGTGAGACGGCGGCGCAGGAACGAGAGACCGCTCGCGATGCGCCGCTCCAGGCCGCCGTCCTCCGCCGGCCCGCCGGGCGGCTGCGGCTGCTCCCCACCGGTCACGGGGACGTCCTCCTGGGGCCCCATGCCGGGCAGGGGCTGCACCTCGCCGGCCGCCGCCGGCTCGGCGCCGCCGCGGCGGCTCCCCGTGCCCCGGCGCCGCGACGGCCGCTGTCCGGCGCTCCCACGGGACCGGTCGTCGTCGAACGGGATGACCTTGGCGTCCGCCATGGTGCTGCGCTCCTCAGTTGGCGCTCTGCGTCTGGGGGTGGCCACTGCCCGGGAGGGACAGCGCGGCGATCCGGTCGACGGCCCCCGCGAGGGCCTCCGGCGGCAGCAGCCCGGGGCCGTGGCCGCGGGCGAACTCCGCGAAGGTCTCCGCGGTCGTGTACTTGGGCACGAAGCCGAGTGTCTCGCGCATCTGGTCCGTCGCCACGACCCGGCCGTGGGTCAGCAGGCGGATCTGCTCGGGTGAGAAGTCCGTCATTCCCAGCGTACGCACCAGCGTGCCCGCCCACGTCACGGCGGGCAGCAGCAGCGGCACCGTGGGGCGTCCCAGCCGCCGCGAGCACTGGGAGAGCAGCAGCACGCCGTCGCCGGCGATGTTGAACGTGCCGCTGTTGAGGGTGGCGCGGCGCGGCTCGTGCGAGGCGATCCGCAGCACCTCGATCACGTCGTCCTCGTGCACGAACTGCAACCGCGGGTCGTATCCGAACACCGTCGGCAGCACCGGCAGCGAGAAATACGAGGCGAGCGGGGTGTCCACCGTCGGGCCGAGGATGTTGGCGAACCTGAGCACGCACACGGCGACGTCCGGCCGCCGCCTGGCGAAGCCCCGCACATACCCCTCGACCTCGACCGTGTCCTTCGCGAAGCCGCCGGACGGCAGGGACTTGGGCGGGGTGGTCTCGGTGAACACCGCCGGGTCGCGGGGAGCGGAGCCGTAGACGTTGGTGCTGGACTTGACCACCAGCCGCTTGACGGACGGGGACTTCTGGCAGGCGCCCAGCAGCTGCATGGTGCCGATGACGTTGGTCTCCTTGACCAGGGCCCGGCTGCCGCTGCCCAGCGCGGTGCCGGTCACGTCCATGTGCACCACGGTGTCGGCGGACGTCTCGGCGAGCACCCGCGCGATGGTGGGCTGCCGGATGTCCGCCTGGACGAAGTCGGCGCCGCCCAGATGGTGCTCGGGCGGGACCGCGTCCACGCCGACCACCCGGTCGACCTGCGGGTCCCGCTGGATACGGCGCACGAACCGGCCCGCCAGCTGACGGGCCACTCCGGTCACGAGCACGACCTGTCCCAAGATCAGCGCCTTCCTTCCCGCCCGGATTCCCGCCGGGTTCCCCGTGTGCGGCCAACCTATCGGGTCGGGACGGCGCCACGGCGGGGCTCGATGCGCGCGTGACGGAAGGTACGTGCGTGCGAACGGGATCGAGCCACCACGGCGACCGGCCCCGGACGCACGCGACCCCCCACCGGACGGTGGGGGGTCACAGACACGCTTTCGCGTTGGCGCGCAACCGCGCGCGACCGGCGTCTACTTCTTGTTGCGACGCTGGACGCGGGTGCGCTTGAGCAGCTTGCGGTGCTTCTTCTTGGCCATCCGCTTGCGCCGCTTCTTGATAACAGAGCCCACGACTACCCTCGCTCACTTCTCATCACTCGGTGTTTGGGCGCCATGGGCCCACACGACCTACGAGGGGCTAGCCTACCCGCCCGAGGGCTGAGGTCGTAATCGAGGTGTCCGGAGGGATCCGGAAGTGTTCCGTACTGTCCTTCACGGACCCCTCCCGATCGTCGTCAGGCGGTGTCCACCCCCACGTAGCTCTCGCGGAGGTACTCGTGAACCGCTTGCTCCGGGACGCGGAAGGACCGCCCCACCCGGATCGCGGGCAGATGACCGCTGTGCACCAGGCGGTACACGGTCATCTTCGACACTCGCATGACCGAGGCGACTTCCGCCACGGTAAGGAACTGAACCTCGTTCAGAGGCCTTTCGCCAGCTGCAGCCATGACACACCTGAACCTTCCGCACTCGACGGCCACCGGCTTCCCCTTCCGGTGACTCTTCGTCGCTGCGTGCTCACTCCCCAGGGTAGGGGCGTGTGATGCGAGTGGGGAAGAGGTGGACCATCGGCGGCCTACTGTGACAGACAGGCGCGATTGAGTACGTAGCGGGCCACCGGGCGGTAGTAGGCGGACCGTACGCCGTCATCAAGTGGAACGACCACGGACACGCTTCCCTCCGCCTGCCCCACGAAGAGCGCGGGGTCGTTCGTGTCGGCCGGGCCCATCGCCTCGAACCCCAGCTGACCTGCGCCGCAGACCCAGCCGTGATCGCCGATCACCAGACCGGGCAGCGGTCCGCCGGCGTCGGCCGCCGCCGCGAGCGCCAGCCGAACCGGCAGTGGTGAATGCGTGTGCGCGCCGGGCTCACCACCGGAGCGTTCGGCGCCGTGAAGCCGGACCAGGGCGACTCCCCGGACGTACTCGAGGCGGTACGTGCGTAGACCGAACCGGGTCGTTATGTCGACAGAGCGACCCTGCGCGGGGGTGAGGACGGTACATCCCGCCGCCGACAGGGCGTCCGCCAGCGCGGCGTAGAAACCGAGCAGCCGGTGCGGGTGCCCGGTGCCCAGGAGCACGGGGGCACCCCGCCGGGCCGCCGCACCGAGCCGGTCCGCGAAGGCGTCCAGCGCGGCCAGCGTGAGATCCGGGTCGATGACATCCGGGCCGAGGGTGTGCAGCGGATCGGCCGAAACACCGCACCTGCGCGCCATCAGCTCGATCAAGTCCCGCTGCTGCCAGGGCCCTTCGGGGTCGATTCCGATCAGCGCCCGGGGATCCCGGGCCGCGAACAGCCGATAGCTGCGCAGACCGGCCTCCCGCGTCGTGGCCACCACCCCGGCGAGACGGGCCCGCACCAGATGGGCGCGCAGCGCCGCGATGCTCAACACCCGAGCGATGCTGACGCACGGCCTCCGCGGCCGTCCCGGGAACCCGGGAACACCGCACAGTCGGCCTAACCCCGAAAAGCGCGGGCCAGGCCTACGGCAACAGGCCCCGCAGCGGGAACACCGCCCGCCGGGTCGCCAGGATCGCCTGGTCCAGCCGGTCCGCCGGGTCGTACCCCGCCTCCCAGTCCGCCCAGGACACCGGCCACCGCCCGTCGGTCATCCGCATCGGGCCCAGCCGCCGCGTCCGCGCGTACACCGCCTGCCGCCAGCTCTCCGGGATCACCGTCTCCGGCTCCACCGGGCGCCCCACGGCGATCCCCACCAGATGCGTCCACGACCGGGGGACGACGTCCACCACCTCGTACCCGCCGCCGCCCAGCGCGATCCACCGTCCTTCGGCGTGCTCGTGGGCCAGCTCGTGGCACGCCGACTGCACCGCCCGCTGCGCGTCCAGCGACACCGTCAGATGCGCCAGCGGATCCTCGAAGTGCGTGTCGGCCCCGTGCTGGGTGACCAGCACCTGCGGCCGGAACTCGGCGACGAGTTCCGGCACCACCGCGTGGAACGCCCGCAGCCACCCGGCGTCCCCGGTCCCCGCCGGCAGCGCCACGTTCACGGCCGATCCCTCGGCGGACGGCGCCCCGGTCTCCTGCGGCCATCCCGTCTGCGGGAACAGCGTCCGGGGATGCTCGTGCAGCGAGATCGTCAGCACCCGCGGGTCCTCCCAGAACGCGGTCTGCACCCCGTCCCCGTGGTGCACGTCGGTGTCGACGTACACGACCCGCTCGGCGCCCAGCTCCAGCAGCCGGGCGATGGCCAGCGCGGCGTCGTTGTAGACGCAGAAGCCCGAAGCCGCGCCCGGCATCGCGTGGTGCAGCCCGCCCGCGAAGTTCACCGCGTGCAGCGCGTCCCCGTGCCACACGGCCTCCGCCGCCGCCACCGACTGCCCCGCGATCAGCGCGGACACCTCGTGCATCCCGGCGAACGCCGGATCGTCCAGTGTCCCCAGGCCGTACGCCGTGTCCGCCGATCCCGGATCCGCCGACGCGGCCCTCACCGCGGCGATGTAGTCCTCCCGGTGGACCAGCCGCAGCGTCGAGTCGCCGGCCGGCCTGGCCGCCACCACCCGCGCCTCCCGGTCGAGTCCGAGCGCGTCGACGAGTTTCCGGGTCAGGACGAGGCGGATCGGGTCCATCGGGTGGTCCCGGCCGAAGTCATAGCCCGTTACCGCCTCGTCCCACATCAGCTGTGCGCGGCCGCTCATGCCCGTCACCGTATCGGTCCGGCCGCGGCGCGAACGACCCGGCGCACACCGACGTCACCAGCACCAAGGCCATGGGCACCAGCATCGCCCCGCGGTAGCCCCACGCGTCACCGAGCGCGCCCACCAGCGGGGAGCCGACCAGGAAACCCACGTAGTTGAAGATGTTGAGCCGGGCGACGGCCTGGTCGGAGGCCCCCGGGAACAGGCGGCCGGCCGCGGCGAAGGTCTGCGGCACCAGCACGCACAGCCCCAGCCCCAGCAGCGTGAACCCGAGCATGCCGACCCAGGGGCCGGGCGCCCCGGCGACCACCGCGAAGCCGAGCGCCGCCACCAGCGCGCCCAGCCGTACGACGGCCACGGCGCCGAACCGCCGCACCCCGGTGTCCCCGAGGGCACGCCCCAGCAGGGTGGTGACCATGTAGACGTTGAACGGCACCGTGGCGAGCTGCTCGGAGCTGCCCAGGGTGTCCTGGAGGTACTTCGCGCTCCAGTTGGAGACGGTCGAGTCGCCGATGTACGCGAAGGTCATCACCAGGCAGAGCGGCAGCAGCAGCCGGAACACGACGGTCCCGCCTTCTTCGCCACCGGCCTGTCCACTCGCCTTCCCGTCGGCCTTCCCGTTGGCCTTCCCGGGTGCGGCGGAGCTGTCGGCGTCGACGTACCACCGGCTGCCCACGAGGGCCGCCGGCAGCAGCACCGCCACCACCGGCAGGTACGACACCCACAGGGCCAGGTGCCAGTGCGCCCCGGCCCAGGCCAGCGAGGCACCCAGGATCCCGCCGAGACTGTAGACGGCGTGGAAACCGAGCATGATGCTGCGGCCGTACGCCCGCTGGAGGCTCACGCCGAGCATGTTCATCGAGGCGTCCAGCATCCCCACGGCCAGCCCGAACGCGGCGAGAGCGACGGCCAGTTCGGCGACGCGGTCGCCCGCCCCGACACCGAGCAGGGACAGGAGGACGACGGGCTGGGACCAGCGCAGCAGCCGGCCGGGCCGGACGCGTTTCACCAGTTGCTCGGTGGCCGTGCTGCCGACACCGGCGAGGATCGGCACGGCGGCCAGGAAGACCGGCAGCAGCGCGTCGGAGACCCCGTACCGGCTCTGGACGGCCGGAATGCGCGTCACGAGGAGAGCGAAGGCGACGCCCTGTGCGAAGAAGCTGAACGCCAGCGAGGCCCTACCGCGCCGCAGCACATCAGTCATGGCGGCGAGCGTAGGGCCCTGGGCTACCTGTGGGTAGGTCCGGTGAAAGGTGAATTCCGCTCAGCTTCCGGCGAGGGCGAGTCCCTTCGGGGACCTCGCGGCCTCGCGGGCCGACGCGGGCTGCCGGACGCCGGCGGGCTCCTGGACCTGCGCGGACCCCTCGGCCGCGGCGTTCGTCTCGGCGATCAGCAGGTGCGCCATCGGCCCGGCGGCCAGAGCACCGCTCAGGAGGAATCCGAGCACCATGCTGACCGCCAGGATCACGGTGCCGAGCCACACCATGGTGTCCACCGGCAGCGTGTAGGCGCCCACGACCCGCACCACGCACTCCGCGAGCAGGATCACACCCCACACCAGCGAGAACACCTTCTCCGCCCGCCGGAAGGCCGCGGATCCGGCCGCCAGCCGGGCCCAGGCGGCTTCCCGCCCCGCGTCGCCCTTCACCAGCCAGGGCTTCATGGCCTCCGTCATCATCGGCCTGCCCAGCGCCACGGACACCAGGATGCCGAGGCCGATCGCGCTGCTGACGCCGCTGTCCTTGGCGAGCATCAGCCGCGGGTCACCGGCGACGAGACTGAGCAGCAGCCCGACCACGTTGACGAACAGGATGAGCGCGGCGAGCGCGTTGACCCTGCGCTCCCGCGCCGCGGCCCAGCCGGTCCGCACGGCCGGGACCACACTGCTCCACCCCAGGGCGGCCAGCGTGCTCATCCCGAGGCCGTTCTTGAGCAGGTAGTACCCGCCGACCGGAACCGCCACATCGACCAGCAGGGGGGCGAGGCTCGCGCGCTTCGTGTTCGTCGTCATGCTCAAAGCTTCGCGGGCGAGGGGGGTCCGCCGGTAGAAACGATCGTCCGGAGGTCCGCATGACAATTGTCAGTGCCACGGCGGTGGCCGGCGTCATGTCAGCAGGTCGGCCAACTCCTCCATGCGGGAGAAGAGTTGGGTGGCATCCGCGAGCTTGGCGGCCGGGGTCATCGCGGTGAACCCGTAGACGTCCATCCCGGCCGCGACGGCGGCACGGACGCCCAGGGGGGAGTCCTCGACGACGACGCAGCGCTCGGGGGCCACTCCCATCCGGTCGGCCGCGTGGAGGAACAGGTCCGGCGCCGGCTTGCCCCGGCCCACGTCCTGCGAACTGAAGATCCGCTCCTCGTCGAACCACCGGTCCAGGCCGGTCGCCCGGTGCCCCACCCGGATCCGCTCGTGACTCCCCGAGGACGCGACACAGTACGGCGTCCCGTCCACCGTCAGTTTCTCCAGTACGTCGGCGGCACCGGCCACCGGCTTCAACTCCCGCTGGAACGCGGCGAACACACGGGCGTGGAAGACGTCGTCGAAGTCGTCCGGCAGCCGCTTCCCCGTCCGCTCCAGGACCAGGTCGTGGATCCGGTGCATGGCCGACCCCATGTAGTCGCGGATGGAGTCCTCGTAGGAGGTGGGGTGTCCCAGCTCGGTGAGGTAGGCGGCGAGGAGCCGGTTGGAGATGGGCTCACTGTCGACAAGGACGCCGTCGTTGTCGAAGATGACGAGGTCGTAGCGCATGAGTACGAGCCTAAGCGAGTACCGGCCGGCAGGCTATAAACGCAGAAAACCCCCGTGCTGAAAAGCACGGGGGTTTTCCCACAATTTGTTCGGCGGCGTCCTACTCTCCCACAGGGTCCCCCCTGCAGTACCATCGGCGCTGTGAGGCTTAGCTTC
>NZ_JBIVJN010000028.1:0-51548 GCF_044750345.1 Streptomyces sp. NPDC088817 | reverse complement strand
CTCCAGACACTCCTCGCGACCTGGACCGGCGCCTGCCCCACCTGCCACCGCGACATACCGACCCCAAGAGCAACCTGACCAAGCACTACTAGTGCTGCGACCGGAAAAGGTTCACCGGCTCGCGACGGCGGACCTCTCCGGTCACTGGAGGGCGCGTTCCCGGGCCTGCAGCGCCGCCTGCCCCACCTGACCGCGGTGCATGGGGCCGTGGCCGGGCAGCAGCAGGTCGCCCTCCAGGCCTCCGAGCCGGTCCAACGAGTCCAGTGCCTGGGCGCGTTGGTGGTGGAACATGTCGGGCAGCAGTTGCGGTCCGGTCAGCCGTGAGGTGGGGTGGCCGCTGACCAGGGCGTCGCCGGAGACCACCACGCCGGTGTCGGGGAGGTGGAAGACGGTGTGGCCCTGGGTGTGGCCGGGCGTGTGCACGGGCACGGGTCGCCCCGGCAGGTCGAGCGGGCCGGCGGCCGGGAACGGCTCTGGCGCGGCGACCGGCACGTGCGCGGTGCCGCCGAGGCGCAGGGCGTGCACCGCCCAGGGCAGCACGCCCGGCCGCCAGCCGTTGCGCAGCACCTGCCCGACGGTCACCTGGTGCAGGAACTCCCGCCGGGCGTGCGGAAGTTCGGCCTCGTGCAGGTGTACCGGGGTGCCATGGGTGAGGCGCAGGTACTCGGCTGAGCCCAGGTGGTCGTTGTGCGCGTGGGTGAGCAGCACGGCCGCCACCGCCTGGGGTGAACTCCCCACCGCCGTCAGCGATTCGAGCAACTGCTGCCGGTCGGCGGGGTAGCCGGTGTCGATCAGTGTGGCGGCATCGCCCTCGGTCAGGATGACCCAGTTCGTGTTGCTGCCGTGCACCAGATAGGTGCCGTCCGCGACCTGCTGCACGTCCACGCGCATCGTTCTCCTCGCTCCCGGGTGACTGCCCGACGGGGACAGCCAATCAGATCGGTCCGGGGGCGGTGCAATCGCGGACGCGACAGTGCCGGTAAACCGGTCACAGCCAGCTGTCGAACCGCCGGATGAACCAGGTCTTCACCAGCTGGGTGAGGACGCAGTACGCGAGCAGGGTGCCGATCAGCCACGGGAAGTAGCTCATGGGCAGCGGCTGCAGGCCGATGGACGCACCGAGCGGGGTGAAGGGCAGTGCGATACCGAAGGCCATCACGGCTGCCGTCATGACCATCACCGGTACGGACGCCCTGGACTGGATGAACGGGATCCTGCGGGTGCGGATCATGTGCACGATCAGGGTCTGGGAGAGCAGGCCCTCGATGAACCAGCCCGACTGGAACAGGCTCTGGCTGCCGACTGTGTTGGCGGAGAAGACGTGCCACATCACCAGGAAGGTCGTGATGTCGAAGACCGAGCTGATCGGCCCGATGAACACCATGAAGCGGCCGATCCCGCGTGCGTCCCAGTTCCGCGGCTTGCGCAGGTACTCCGGGTCCATGCGGTCCCAGGGGGTGGCGAGCTGTGAGATGTCGTAGGACAGGTTCTGCACCAGCAGGTGCAGCGGCAGCATCGGCTGGAACGGGATGAACGCGCTGGCGACCAGGACCGAGAAGACGTTGCCGAAGTTCGAGCTGGCCGTCATCTTGATGTACTTGATGGTGTTGCCGAACGTCTGCCGGCCCTGCAGCACTCCCTGTTCGAGGACGGTGAGGTCCTTCTCCAGCAGGATGATGTCGGCCGACTCCTTGGCTATGTCGACGGCGGTGTCGACGGAGATGCCGACGTCCGCGTCCCGCAGCGCGGCGGCGTCGTTGATGCCGTCGCCGAGGAAGCCGACGGTGTGTCCGCCGCGCTGCAGGGCGCGGACGATGCGCGCCTTCTGCACCGGGTTGACCTTGGCGAAGACGGTGGTACGGGCGGCCAGTTCGGTCAGCTCGCCGCCGTCGAGGTCCTCGACGACGGCCCCGGTGACGACCTCGCCCACGACGATGCCGACGTCGGCGCAGACCCGGGCGGCGACCAGTTCGTTGTCGCCGGTGACGACCTTGACGGCGATCCCCTTGTCGGCGAGGGCGCGCAGCGCCCGGGCGGCGTCGGCCTTGGGCGGGTCGAGGAAGGCGAGGAAGCCGGCCAGGGTGAGCTGGTCCTCATCGGCCACGGTGTAGGTGCCGCGGGTGGCGGGCAGTGAGCGGGTGGCGACGGCCAGGACTCGCAGGCCCTTCCGGTTGTGGTCCTGAGCGATACGGGTGACCTGCTCGCGCAGTTCCGCGGTCAGCTCGATCCGCTGGCCCCGGTCCGTCATGTGCGTGCACAGGGCGAGGACTTCCTCGACCGCGCCCTTGGTGATCAGGGTGTGCTCGGCCGAGCGGGCGGCTTCGGCGTCGGCGTACGTCGTGCGGCTCAGCACCACGGACATACGGCGGCGGGCGAAGTCGAAGGGGATCTCGTCGACCAGGGTGAAGCGGGCGTCGACGACGATCTCCTCGGCCTCGTCGACGAGGTCCAGCACCGCCTGGTCCATGAGGTTGCGCAGGCCGGTCTGGAAGTGGCTGTTGAGGTACGCGTACTGCAGCACCTCGTCGTCCTCCTGGCCGTGCGCGTCCAGGTAGCGGTCGAGGACGATGCGGTCCTCGGTCAGGGTGCCGGTCTTGTCCGTGCACAGCACGTCCATCGCACCGAAGTCCTGGATCGCGTTGAGCCGCTTGACCACGACCTTGCGCCTGGACATGGCCACCGCTCCGCGCGCCAAATTGGCCGAGACCACCATGGGCAGCATCTCGGGGGTGAGCCCGACCGCGACGGCGATACCGAACAGGAACGCCTCATTCCAGTCGCCCTTGGTCAAGCCGTTGACCGCGAACACCACCGGGACCATGACCAGCATGAACTTGATCAGGAGGAAGCTGACCCTGCGCACGCCGTTGTCGAAGTTGGTCTGCGGGCGCGCTCCGACCAGGGAACCGGCCATCGACCCGAAGTAGGTGTCGGACCCGGTGGCCACCACGACGCCGGTGGCGGTGCCGGAGGTCACGGAGGTGCCCATCAGACAGAGGTTGCCGGCTTCGACGGGGTCGTCGGTCTCCTGCTGCCCGAGGTCGATCGCGCGGGTGTCGGCCTTGGACACCGGCAGTGACTCGCCGGACAGGGCGGCCTGGCTGACCGTCAGGTCCTTGGCGGTCAGCAGCCTGAGGTCGGCGGGCACCAGGTCGCCGGCTGCGAGCTGGATCACATCGCCCCGGACGACCTGCTCCATCGGCACTTCGCGGGAGGAGGGAGTGGAACCTTCCGCCGTGTAACGCCGCACCCTGGTAGTCGTGGTGACCAGCGCCTTGAGCGTGGCGGCCGACTTCGCGGACCGGTACTCCTGCCAGAACCGGAGCACGCCGCTGATCAGCACCATCGTCGACAGGATCAGCACGCCGGGGTCGGCCGGGTCCTGCCAGTGCATCACGCCGGCCAGGAAGACCAGGACGGCGATGAAGGGGTTTCCGTAGGCCTTGGCCAGTTGGACGTACCACCTGGGCGTCCGCTCGTGGGCGACGACGTTGGCGCCGTCCCGCTCCAACCGGGCCGCCGCCTCGGCGCGGGTCAGGCCCGGCCCGGGGCTGCCGGTGTCCCGCAGGACCTGTGCGGCGGGTGTGCGGCTGATCTGCGCCAGCCGCCTGCCTGCCGCACGGGTGCGGGCCTCCAGTTCCGCGGTCCGGCGCTCGCGGCGGCTGCGGCCGGGCGGGGCCAGGCGCTCCGGGGTGGTCAACGTGTCGGTCATCGAAGTACCTCCCTCCGCGCACGACGGCAGGCGTGAGCACACGGCTGGGCCGGCCGCGGCGCGGAGCAGTTCGGTCAGGAAGACACCGGGGCGGCGGGAGTGCCGCCCCCGGGTGGAGAAGTGATGGGCAGTCGGGATCAGGAAGGCCGGGAAGGACGCCGCCGCGACGCGAGTGCGCGCCCCGAAGCGCGCGGGTGTCCGTGCGGCCACCGCGGGCGGGGCTCAGCCGTGGGTCACAGGGCCGCGCGTGCGCGGTGCGCGGGCGTGCGCGGGTCGGTCAACGCCGCCGGAACGAAGGGGCCGTCGAGGCGGAACGACTGTGACTCGGACCATTGCTGTCGCGGTCCATGTCTCTCGCCTCCTTCCGGCCGGGGCGCGCGGTGCGCCGTGCGACTCGGCAAGGAGCGGCCGGGCGGATCCCGGCTCACCCCAACTCAGCCTTCGAACGTCCCACATGGTAGCCCACTACTTGCGTATGTATGCAAGTAGGGCTCCGGCCCGGCTCTCGAGTCGCTGACACTCGTGCCGAACTCCACCTGGCCGTGGGCCCGTCTGGCATACTTTCCTTATTGCGCAATTGAACAAGTTTTGGGGTTCAAGGAGGTCTCAGTCGTGCGTGTTTCGCCGTGGTCCCGCTTCGCCCGGGCCCTCGCCGTCGTGGGTGTGACGGCTCTTGTGGGACTCGCCCCGCCGGCCTTCGGCGCGTCGGCGGCCACGGACGCGGGTACCGGTGCCGTGGCGGAGGCCTTCAAGAAGGGGCCGGTGTACGTCGACCCGCGAGCCGCGGGGGAGTTGCCGAAGTCCGCGGCCGACAAGCTCGCGGCGAGGATCGAGGCCGCGGACAAGCCGGTCTTCGTCGCGGTACTGCCCCGGTCCGCCGACTACCCGCAGGCGTCCCTGATGCCGGACCTGCGCTCACTCACCGGCATCAGCGGGGTGTACGCCGTGCGCCTGGGCGAGTCGTTCAACGCCAAGGCGGACCATCAGGTGATGTCGCAGAGCGCCGTCGACAACCTCCGGGGAGCGGTGCGGCGTTCCTACGCCTCGGACACGGAGACACAGCTGAACGCGTTCGTCGACCAGGCCGTCCAGCAGGCGAAGGGGCACGCCCCCGCGTCCTGGAAGGACAGCGGTGAGGGCGGCTCCGGCAACGGCGGGCTGATGGTCGGCGGCCTGCTCGCGGCCGGTGCGGCCGGGGGCGGATACGCGCTGTACCGGCGGGCGAGGAAGCGGCGGGAGGCCGAGCGGAGGGAACTGGAGGCGTTGCGGGTGGTGGTGGACGAGGACATCACCGCCTTCGGTGAGGAGCTGGACCGGCTGGCCTTCTCCCCGTCCGAGCCGGGCGCCACCGACGAGATGCGCGACGACTACTCCCACGCCCTCGACGCCTACGAGCTGGCCAAGCGGCAGATGGCCGCGGCGGCCGGGCCGCAGGACGTGCAGCCGGTGACCGCCACGCTGGCCGACGGCCGCTTCGCCCTCGCCACCCTGGCCGCCCGCCGCGGTGGAACCCCGCTGCCCGAGCGCCGTGTGCCCTGCTTCTTCGACCCCCGTCACGGCCCCTCGGCCGACGATGTGAACTGGTCCCCGCCCGGCGGCGTTCCGCGGCTGGTCCCCGCCTGTGCGGAGGACGCCGCCCGGGTCGCCCGGGGCGGGGAGCCGATGGCGCGGATGGTCGACACCGGCCAGGGCGCCCAGCCGTACTGGAACGCCGGCCCGGCGTACGCGCCGTGGGCGGGCGGCTACTTCGGCGGCGCGGGCGCGGTGGCCGGCGGGCTGCTCGCCGGTACGCTGCTGGGGAGCCTGCTCAGCGCCCCGTCCGCCTTCGCCGGCTCCGGCGAAGGCGTCTCGTCCACCCCCGAGCTGCCGGACGGCGGTGAGTTCTCCGGGGCGGACTTCAGAGCGTCCGACTTCGCGGGCGGATTCGACGGTGGTCTCGGGTCGGACGGCGGCGGTGACTTCGGCGGCGACTGGGGCTGATCACGCGACCACGCCGACGGCCGTGATCAGTCCCGCAGGCGGGCCGCGGCGGCGTCGGTCAGCAACCGGGCCAGCGGTGCGGGCAGGTCGAGGTGGCGTACGAGCCAGGCCGTGTCGTGGCCGCGGGCGGCGAAGGCCCACGCGGTGTAGAGGTGGTTGAGGGAGGGAGCGTTCGGCCCCAGCAGACGGGGCCGGACCGCTTCCATGGGGAAACCCTCCAGGGCGCGGGCGGTGAACGACGACTCGTCCATCAGCTCCAGAGCCCGGCGCCGTGCTTGCCGAGTGGCCTTGCGATCCGCGCGCAGCACCGCTGCGAGCAGGGCGAACGCCGTGACTGCCGCGCCCAGCAGGGCGCCGCTGATGACCGGACGGTACGCCGCCGGGGCGGTGGCCAGGACGGTCATCTCCAGTGTGGTGAACGCGAGCACGCCGAGGACGGCGGCGCCGGCGCCGCCTCGCGGGTGCGGCAAAGCCTTCATCACCAACCGTCCTTTCCTCTTTCCGTGTTCGCTCGTCGCGCCGGAGGACGATGGAGGCGCGCGGGACGGGATGACGAAGCGCCTCCTGCTGCCGTTCAGCAGCATAGCCGCATACTTGCGTGTTCGTGCAAGTAGTGGGCTCTAGGCTTCTCGCTCGTGACCCGATCCTTCTCCCACCTCGACGCGACCGCCGACGCCTACAGCGCCGTCGCCGTCCTCTACGCCGACCTCTTCCGCCACGCGCTCGACGCGCTTCCACTGGACCGCGCGGTGATCCGCGCGTTCGCCGAGCTGGCCCGGACCACCGGAGCCGGGCCCGTCGCCGATCTGGGCTGCGGCCCCGGACCGGTCACCGCGCACCTGCGGGACCTGGGCCTCGACGTGTTCGGCGTCGACCTGTCACCGGTGATGATCAAGCTGGCCCGCGAGGCCTACCCCGACCTGCGGTTCGAGGTCGGCTCCATGGACGCCCTCGACCTGGCCGACGGCACCCTGGGTGGCATCGTGGCCTGGTATTCGGTCATTCACGCCCCGCCGCGCGACCTTCCCGCGTACCTTGCCGAGTTCCGGCGGGTGCTCGCGCCGGGCGGCCACCTCCTGCTCGGCTTCTTCGAGTCGGAGGGGGAGCCGGTCACACCGTTCGACCACAAGGTGACGACGGCCTACCGGTGGCCGATCGACGACCTCGCGCAGCTGGCCGGGGCGGCCGGGTTCGCCGAGACCGGCCGGATGCTGCGCGAGCCCGGCGAGGGGGAGCGGTTCCGCCGGGGCCACCTGCTGATGAGCGCGGCCCAGGACCCCGAGTGAGCGGCGGCCGGCCCGGCTCCCCGTCCCCGAAGCGGCAGGGCACCGGGCCGGCGGCACCGCCGTGCTGGCGGTCCCCGCGGCCACGACGTGCGCCCCGGCCCGTTCCGGGTACTCGGCAACACCGTCGCAGAGCCGCAGGAACGACCGGTCAGGAGCGCTGATGGCTGACTTCGGATACTTTCTGTCGTCCGAGGAGCACAACCCGGCAGAACTCGTCGAACAGGCCAGGATGGCCGAGCAGGCCGGTTTCACCTCCCTGTGGATCTCGGACCACTACCACCCGTGGAACGACCGCCAGGGACAGAGCCCGTTCGTGTGGTCGGTGGTGGGCGCCCTCTCCCAGGCGGTCTCCCTGCCGGTGGAGACGGCGGTGACCTGCCCACTGGTGCGCACGCATCCCGCCGTGATCGCGCAGGCGGCCGCCACCAGCGCCGTACAGCTCGGCGGCCGGTTCCGGCTGGGGGTCGGCACCGGTGAGGCGCTCAACGAGCACATCCTGGGCGGCCCCTGGCCCGAGACCTCGGTGCGCCTGGAAATGCTGGAGGAGGCGCTCCAGATCATCCGGAAGCTGTTCACCGGCGAACAGACCAGCCATCGCGGCAAGCACTACACCGTGGAGAACGCCCGCCTGTACACCCTGCCCGAGCAGCCGGTGCCCGTCGACGTCTCCGCGTTCGGCCCGCAGGCAGCCGAGGCCGCCGCGCGGATCGGCGACGGTCTGATCACGACGAAGCCCGACCCCGCCCTCGTCGAGCGCTTCCGGCGTGGTGGCGGCGGCACCCACCCGGTGTGCGGCGGGCTCAAGGTGTGCTGGGGCACGGACCGGCAGGAGGCCGTCCGCACCGCGCACCGTCTGTGGGCCAACGAACAGCTTCCCGGGGAGCTGCCGCAGGTCCTGCCCACCCCGCGTCACTTCGAGCAGGCGTGCGAGCTGGTCTCCGAGGACCAGGTGGCGGCGGCCGTCCCGTGCGGCGACGATCCGGAGGCCCATGTCGAGGGGCTGCACGCCTACGTGGAGGCCGGGTTCGACACGGTCTACGTCAGTCAGATCGGCAAGGACCAGCAGGGCTTCTTCGATTTCTACCGCACCAAGGTCCTGCCGCGGCTCCGCGACTGACCGACGTACGAGGTGGTGGACGCGGTGCCCGGGCCCACGGACCGGGGGCGACGGCAGGGTGGACGCGCGCTGATCGTGATCGACATGATCAACACGTACGACCACGAGGACGCCGAACTGCTTCTCCCCTCCGCCCGCCGGGTGGTTCCCGTCGTGGCGCGCCTGATCGGGCGGGCCCGCGCCGCGGACGCGCCGGTGATCTACGCCAACGACAACTTCGGGCTGTGGCGCTCCCACCACGGGGAGCTGGTGGAGACCGCGCTCGCCCGCTCGCACGCCGAACTGGTGGAGCCGATACGGCCCGACGACGACTCGCTGTTCGTGGTCAAGGCCCGCCATTCGGTCTTCTACGAGACGCCGATGTCCTATCTGCTGTGGCAACTGGAGATCGGGACCGTGGTGCTGTGCGGTCAGGTCACCGAGCAGTGCGTGCTCTACTCCGCCCTGGACGCGCACATCCGCCATCTGTCGGTCACGGTGCCGAGGGACGCCGTCGCGTCCATCCACCCCCACCTGGAGGCGGCGGCCCTGGAGATGATGGAGCGCAACATGGGCGCCAGGATCGTCACGGCCGACGAAGTGGACTTCACGTCATGACGCCGCCCCGTCCCGCGTGCGTGGGGGACCGGCTCAGGACTGGGCGGCGAGCGCGGCGCACAGCACCGCGATGCCGAGGGCGAGCCAGGCCAGATAGTCGCCGAGGCGTCCCGAATGCAGGTGGCGCACTGCAGGGTGGCCCCGAGGACGGTGCCGAAGAGGATGGACTCCTCGCCGAGGGTGTCGAAGGCGCGGATGTCGAAGTTCACGGACGAGACGACGTTGGCCGTGTGCCGGGCGATCGCCGCCGCCACCGCCCGGTCGCCGTAGGGGTGCCGGGCCGACCGGAACCGCGGGAGCCGGAGGCAGGCGCCGGTGAAGAAGGCGGCGATCACCGCGGCGGAGACCAGGAAGAGGAATAGCCGGGTGCGCGCCGTCACTCCCGGCCCTCGCCGTCGCCCGTGCCGGCAAGGTCGCCGGCGCCGCTGGAGCGGCGGGCGACCTTGCGGACGGTGAGGAGGATCAGCAGCGGGGTCAGCGCGGTGCCGACGGCCAGCTGGGACAGCGCCACGTCCGTCGGACGGGTCTCGTGGCGGCTGCCCGCCACGAAGCGGGTGAAGACGAGGGTGCCGGCCGGGGCCAGGACGGCCAGCATCAGCGCGAGGTCCTGGTAGGCGGGCCGGTGGTAGGCCTGCGGCAGGACGAGGAACACCGCGCCCACCGTGGTCGGCAGCAGCGCGGCCCCGGTGAGACGGCGGACCGCGGTGCCGCGGGACACCACCCACAGGTACGCGGGCACCGTGTCGGCCACCAGGACCAGCGCGGCCGCCGTCCAGGTGTTCACCGCCTCCCGTCCGTCCCGGCCACCGCCGCCTCGACCGGCCCCGCGTCCGGTCGCAGGGCGTGCACCAGCACCACGTCGTCGCCCGGGATTCCGATCACGCAGGTGTCCGGCGACGCGGCGATCAGCGTGCCGGCCCATGCCGCGTCCGCTCCGGGCCGCAGCCTTACCCACCGCACGGTCGCCTCCGCGGGACGCGCGGCCACGGAGGACACCAGGACGGCCGGGCCGCGCGCGAGCCCGTACGGCAGCGCGAGGGCGGCGCGGGCCGCGTGGCGGAACCCCGTGACCCGCACCCCGCCGGCCGGGCGCATCCGCCGTGCCGCGAACGCCCCGGCCAGTGCGGCCAGGCCGGCCACCGTCAGTTCGACGGGCGACACGGTGCTGATCGACACCACCGTCACGCCGGTCAGCACCGCCCACCACAGCGGACGGCGGCGTGTCCCGGGCATCACCCGCATGGCTGAACGCCGTCGAGCGGCCAGGAGTCAGTCGGGCGGCTCCGGCGGGCGGGGCCGTACGGGCTCGGGCGGCGCGGCCGGCTCCGGGCCGGGCTCCGCCGGACGGGGCGGAGCGGACGGCTCGGGCGGCGGCACGGGCGTGCCGGGCGGCGCCGGCGGGTCGCGGGGAACGGGCGGCTCGGCCACGGAGACCATGATCACGACTCCTGGCGCCCGAGGGCGTCCCGCAGTTGCGCCTTGGTCATCTTCGAGCGGCCGTGGATGTCGCGCTGCCTGGCCTCGTTGTAGAGCTGGTCGTAGGTGGGGCCCTGGGCGCCGCTGTGCGAGCGCTGCCCGCCGCGGCGGGAGGAGGACATGTCCTGGAGCGAGGTCCGGCTGGCGGTCCTCGACTCCCCGTGCCGGGCGCGTTCCTTGTTCACGGTCCGGGCGGCGATCTCCTCGGCGCGCCCCTCCGTCTCGCCGCGCTCCAGCGCGCTTTCCCTGATGTGCTCGTACTGCCGTTCCCGCTTGGGGCTCGATCCGCGGGGCATGGTCACACGCTCCTGTCCTGTGCTCGGAGGGCCCGGGTGCCCCGCATCCGTGCCGCGAACCCGGCGCCGAGCCGGGGCACGGCCGCTGCCGCGCGTCGGGCACCGTCCGCGGCGGTGCCGAGGGTGTGCGCGGCCCGCTGCTGGACGCTGCGGGCACGGGCCCGTCCGTCGAACCGGCCGTGCGCTCCGAAGTCCCGTCGTGCGTCCGCCGGTTGGAAGAGGTTGTCCGGCTCCCCGGCCTGCCTCGGGTGGCCGTCCTGCTGGGAGGAGAAGCCGGTGCGGGCCAGGTAGCGGTCCAGCAGGCCCGGTACGACGGCGTTCGCCAGCAGGGTGGCGACGGTGCTGCCGCCGACCCAGTACTCGCGCCTGCCCGGGTGGTCGGCGGCGTACAGCACGGCGCGGGCGGCGACCTCGGGCTGGTAGATCGGCGGCACCGGCTGCGCCCGTTCGGGCAGGCGTGAGCGGACCCAGTCGAACTGCGGGGTGTTCACCGCGGGCATCTGCACCATGGTGGTGCGCACCCGCGTGCCGGAGGCGAGCAGCTCGCAGCGCAGCGCCTCGTGCCAGCCCTGGATGGCGTGCTTGGCGCCGCTGTAGGCGCTCTGCAGCGGGATGCCGCGATAGGCGATCGCCGAGCCGACCTGCACGACGACACCCCGGTCGCGGGGCAGCATCCGGCGCAGCGCGGCGCCGGTGGCGTAGACGTAGCCGAGGTAGGTGACCTCGGTGACGCGCCGGAACTCGTCCGGGGCGATCTCGGTGAAGGGCGCGAAGACCGAGGCGAACGCGTCGTTGACCCATACGTCGACGGGGCCGAGCTCCTCCTCGGCGCGCCGGGCCGCGGCCTCCACCGCCTCCGGGTCGGCCGTGTCCGCCTCGATGGCGACCGCCTTCGCGGCACCTGCCCGCTCGGCCTCGCGCACCGCGCCGTCGAGGCCGGCCCGGCCGCGGGCGATCAGCGCCACCCGGTCCCCGCGGGCGGCGAACGCGACCGCGACCGCGCGGCCGATCCCGCCACTGGCTCCGGTCACCACCACGGTGCGGCAATCGGGTTCGTCAGATGTCATACGGTCCGGTTCTCCTCGATGCGCGGGGGCAAACGGAGGGGCGGGGACGCGGCCGCCGGGCCGGTCGTGGCCGGGTCAGTCCGCGCCGGCGAGCGTGGTGGCGGCCTCCAGGAGCAGGGCGTGGACGAACGCCTGCGGCAGATTGCCGCGCAGTTGGCGCTGGGCGACGTCGAACTCCTCCGCGTACAGTCCGGCGGGGCCGCAGGCGGCCCGGTTGCGTTCGAACCAGCGCACCGCCTCCACGGCGTCGCCCTGCTGGTGCTCGGCCAGGGCCATGACGAACCCGCAGAGCAGGAAGGCCCCTTCGGCGTCCTGGAGCGGTCGCGCGTCGTGCCGGAAGCGGTAGACGAAGTGGTCCTGGACGAGGTCGGCGCGGACCGTGCGCAGGGTGGCGAGGGTACGGGGGTCCCCGGCGGTCACGGCGCCGCGCAGGGCGGGCAGCAGGAGCGCCGTGTCGACACGGGGGTCGGTCGGGGAGCGTTGCCAGCGGCCGGACGGATGCAGGCTGTCGGCGGCGGTGCCGGCGACGATCCGGTCCGCGAGCGCCGCCCACCGCGCCGCCGTCCCGGCGCTGCCCGAGGGCGCCACTGCCGCGGCGGCGCGCAGTCCCGCCGCGCAGATCAGCCGGCTGTGCGCCCAGCGGTCCGTGTGCAGTTCCCAGATCCCGGCGTCCCCGTCCCGGTGGCGGGCCTCGATGGCGTCGGCGGCGATGAACGCGGCGCGCCAGGCCTCGGCGCCGATACGGTCGTGGCGGGCGCCGGCCGCGATCAGCAGCAGGACCTCACCGAACACGTCCAGCTGGAACTGGCGGTTGACCCGGTTGCCGACGACGTCGAAGCCGCCCGGGTAGCCGGGCAGGTCGAGGGTGCGCTGGTCGGGCACCGGCCCGCCCGTCGCAGCGTAGGCGGGCGCGAGACCGGGGCCGTGTTCGATCAGGCGTTCGGTGACGAACCGTACCGAGCCGTCCAGGAGTTCGTAGGGGCCGGTCGCCGCGGCGGACTGGCCGATGTAGGCCTGGTCGCGGATCCACACGTACCGGTAGTCGTAGTTGCGGCCCTGCTCGGCCCGCTCCGGCAGGCTGGTCGTCGCGGCGGCCACGGTGCCGCCGCCCGGGCCCGTCATGCCGCTGAGCACCGCGTACGCGTGCCGGGCGTCGCGCACGCCCAGCGCGCCGCGCAGATCGGGCACACGCGCCGCCCATCCGGACTCGGTGGCCCGCCACAGCCGGTCGGCCGGCTCGGGCGCGGGCAGCGGCAGGTCCGAGATCTCCAGGACGAGATCGTGGTGGGTACCGGCGGCCAGGCGCAGCTCCGCGCCCAGCCCCGGGTGGTCCGGGTCCGCCGGTCCGGCGCCGGGCGCGCCCGTGAACCGGAGGTGCAACTCGCCCGCCCGGCCCGTCCACCGGCCCTCCTCGTCCCGGTGCGGTTCGTTCAGCGGCCACCGTCCGAACCCCGCCGCCGGGTGGAGCCGTACGCCGACCCTGGCGTCCCCGTCGACGGCCATGACCCGGCGCAGCACCGTGAGGCGGTGCGGATCGCCGGGGAGGGCGAGGGCCTCGCGGCACTCGACGATGCCGCCGGTCGTGATCCAGCGGCTGCGCCAGATCAGCCCGCCCTGCTCGTAGTAGCCGCCGTGCACGAACGGCTCGGCGGGCGCGACGGTGTACCAGCCGGGGCCGCCGATCAGGGCGGCGAAGACGGCCTCGCTGTCCCAGGCGGGCGCGCACATCCACACGAGGTCGCCGCGCGGCCCCACCAGGGCGCCGCGCTCGCCGTCCGCGAGCAGGGCGTAGTCGCGCAGCGTGTGCGGGGCGGGTACGTCGCCGGACGAGTTCACGGTTCCCACTCCTTCCCGGCCCCGGCGCGCCCGCGGTACCCGGTCGGCCGCCGTGACGTGCACACGGCCCACCGGCCCGACTGACCACGGGCGCCGCGGCGAAACCTCGCTCCCCTTCGGGCACTCCTTGTTCGCGGCCCTTTCGATACATCAGCGCATCGGATACATTCCTGTATCGAACGGGGGTGGCGACATGACGGTCGAGGGCACGGAGAAGCGCGTCACCCGGCGCCGGCAGCGAACGCGGGCCAACCTGCTCGACGCCGCCTTCACGGTGTTCGCCGCCAAGGGCTTCGGCCGAGTGTCGATCGAGGAGGTCTGCGAGGCCGCCGGCTACAGCAGGGGCGCCTTCTACTCCAACTTCGCCACCCTCGACGAGCTGTTCTTCGCCCTGTACCGGGAACGGGCCGAGCTGATCGCCGACCAGGTGGCCGGGGCGCTCGCCCTCGACGGCCCCGACCTCGACGTGCCCGCCGCCGTCGACCGGGTCACCGACGTCCTGCTCCTCGACCGGGACTGGCTCCTGGTCAAGACGGACTTCCTGGTGCACGCGGCCCGCGACACGGCCGTGGCCCGGACGCTGCTGGAGCACCGCGCACGGCTGCGCCGTGCCGTCGCCGACCGGCTCGCCCGCGCCCGCACCCCGCTGCCCGCCGTCCTCGGCGACGCCGAAGACGCCGCCCACGCGGTCGTCGCCGCGTACGACGGAGTCACCACCCAATTGCTGCTCGACCGGGACGTCGAGGGCGCCCGCGCCTGGCTCGGACAACTGCTCACGGCGCTGCTCACCGACGGCGGCACCGCCGCACGCAACACCCGGGACGCTTAGAAAGCCCAGGAAACCGAGGAAGGGGACGGTCACCATGGACGCCGACGTCATCGTCGTCGGAGCAGGCCTGGCGGGCCTGGTCGCGGCGCACGAACTGACCAGCCGGGGCCGCAGGGTCGCCCTCGTCGACCAGGAGAACGCCGCCAACCTCGGCGGCCAGGCCTACTGGTCCTTCGGCGGGCTGTTCCTCGTCGACACCCCGCAGCAGCGCAGACTCGGCGTCAAGGACTCCTTCGAGCTGGCCTGGAACGACTGGCAGGGCAGTGCCCGGTTCGACCGGCTCGGCGACGAGGACTCCTGGGCGGTGCGCTGGGCGCGCGCCTACGTCGAGTTCGCGGCGGGGGAGAAGCGGTCCTGGCTCGAAGGGCACGGCATCAGGCTGCTGCCCACGGTCGGCTGGGCCGAGCGCGGCGACCTGCGCGCCGACGGCCACGGTAACTCCGTACCCCGCTTCCACATCGCCTGGGGCACCGGCACGGGCGTCGTGGAACCCTTCGCCGCGTACGCCCTCCAGGCCGCGCGCGACGGGCTGCTCACCTTCCACCACCGTCACCGGGTCGACGAACTCGTGGTCCAGGACGGCGCCGTCCAGGGCGTGCGGGGCACGGTCCTCGCCGAGGACGACGCGCCCCGGGGCGTCGCCTCCAACCGCGAGGAGACCGGCGCGTTCGAGCTCACCGCGCAGGCCGTCGTCGTCACCAGCGGCGGCATCGGCGCCGACCACGGCCTGGTGCGCCGCCACTGGCCGAAGCGGCTCGGCACCCCGCCGTCCCGGATGGTCACCGGCGTCCCGGCGTACGTCGACGGCCGGATGCTGGACATCAGCGAGGAGGCCGGCGCACGGCTGGTCAACCGCGACCGCATGTGGCACTACACCGAGGGACTGCGGAACTGGAACCCGGTCTGGCCCGGCCACGGCATCCGCATCCTGCCCGGCCCCTCCTCCCTCTGGCTGGACGCCCTCGGCCGCCGGCTGCCCGACCCGTGCCTGCCCGGCTACGACACGCTCAGCACCCTCAGACACCTGCGCACCACCGAGGACATCGCCGGGTACGACCACTCCTGGTTCGTGCTGAGCCGCAGGATCGTCGAGAAGGAGTTCGCCCTGTCGGGCTCCGAGCAGAACCCCGACATCACGGCCGGGGACCGCAGGGCCGTGCTGCGCGACCGGCTGCTCGGCAAGGGCGCGCCCGGCCCCGTACGGGACTTCCTGCGGCACGGCGAGGACTTCCTGATCGCCCGCACCCTGGAGCAACTGGTCGAGAAGATGAACCAGTCGACCGGCAAGCCCCTCCTGGACGCCGCCGGAGTGCGGCGCCTGATCGAGGCCCGCGACCTCCAGATCGCCAACCCCTACAGCAAGGACACCCAGGTCCAGGGCATCCACAACGCCCGCCGCTACATCGGCGACCGCCTCGGCCGGGTGGCCGCCCCGCACCGCCTCCTGGACCCGGCGGCAGGACCGCTGATCGCCGTCAAGCTGCACATCCTCACCCGCAAGACGCTCGGCGGCATCCAGACCGACCTGGACTCGCGCGCCCTCGGCCGGGACGGGCAGGCGATCGACGGCCTCTACGCGGCCGGTGAGGTCGCCGGCTTCGGCGGCGGCGGCGTCCACGGCTACAACGCCCTGGAGGGCACCTTCCTCGGCGGGTGCCTGTTCTCCGGACGTGCGGCGGGACGCGCCGCCGCACGCCAGACCGCCTGAACGGGTGTCACGGCCCGCCCCCGCACGGCGCGGAGGCGGGCCGGCTCACTTCCTCTTCAGCAGATCGGCCAGCACCGAGGCCTGGCTCTGCTCCGGGTGCTTGGAGGCCGTCAGCAGGGTCACCCCGCCACGGCGGGCCAACTTCCTGATCTGGTCGAGGAGTTCGGCCGCCTCCGGCTCGGCCAGTTCGGCCTCGTAACGGCGCTGGAACTCCTCGTACGACCCCTCGCCGCCGTGATACCAGCGGCGCAGCTCGGTGGACGGCGTCATGGCCTTCGGCCACTCGTCGATGTGCGCGTCCTCCTTGGAGACCCCGCGCGGCCAGAGCCGGTCGACCAGGACCCGCACGCCGTCCTCGGACTCGGGCGGATCGTAGATGCGGCGCACACGGACGCTCACGGCCGGGCCTTCCTCGGGGGTGCGGGGGACTCTGCCCGGAGCGTACAGCGGTACGCCCCGGACCCGGCCGCACCCCGCGGGCGAGGAGGCCCGGCACGACCCGGACGGCGCCGGGGCGCGCTCACTGCTCGCGGACGCCCCACGGCGAGCCGTACTCCGTCAGCAGGTCCAGGAAGGGGCGGGCCGGGAACGCCTCGGGGCCCAGCACGCCCGCTCCCGACCAGACGCCGGTGGCCAGCAGCTCCAGGGCGACCACGGGGTTGACCGCCGTCTGCCACACCACCGCCTGGCATCCGTACTCGGCCATGGACCACTCGTTGTCGACCACGTGGTACAGGTACACCTCGCGGGGCGCGCCGTCCCGGGTGCCGCGCACCCAGGTGCCCGCGCAGGTCTTGCCGCGCATCCGCTCGCCCAGGGTCGCCGGGTCGGGCAGACAGGCGGCGACGACGTCACGCGGCGAGACGGCGACCGGCCCGTCCGGGCCCGGCACGGTGACCGGCTCGGTGCGGTCCAGACCCAGCAGGTGCAGCGTCTTGAGGGTGTCGATGAACTCGCGGCCCAGACCGTACTTGAAGGTCACCCGCCGCGCGTCGACCCAGCGCGGGACCAGCAGCACCTCCTCGTGCTCCACGTTCACGCACTCGACCTCGCCGATGCCCTCGGGGAAGTCGAACACCTCCGGCTCGCTGAACGGCTCGGTGGTGAACCAGCCGCGCCCCGCCTCGTACACCACCGGCGGGTTCAGGCACTCCTCGATGGTGGTCCAGATACTGAAGGACGGCGCGAAGTCGTAGCCGTCGACGGTCAGGTTCGCGCCGTCGCGGACGCCGATCTCCTCGATCCCGTCGAAGAGTTCGTCGGCGGCGTACCGCGCGAACACGTCGGACAGGCCCGGCTCCACCCCCATGCCGACCAGCGCCAGCGCGCCGGCCTTCTCCCACTCCTCGGCCAGCGCGAACTGCTCGTCGCCCAGCCTGACCCCGCACTCCTCGTACGGCCGCTCGGGGTGCGGCCGGGACAGGGACATCGCCATGTCGAGGTAGCCGGCGCCGGCCGTGCGGGCCGCGCGGAACAGCGGCATCACGAAGCGCGGATCGGTCGCGTTCAGCAGCACGTCGCAGCGGTGCCGGGCAAGCAGGTCCGCCACCGCCGCCTCGTCGCTCGCGTCGACGCGCTCGGCGGTGAACCGGGCGTCGTCCACGGCCGCCACGGCGGACTCGGCCCGCCCCCGGTCGTAGTCCGCGACGACCATCGACTCAAGGAACGGACGACGGGCCACGATCCGGGTGATCGCCGTACCCACACCACCGGCACCCACGAGCAGTACACGCATGACCTGGACTCCCTCTCGGCTTTTCTTCGCTGAGCGTCGATGACAACGCCGCGCGGCACGTAAGGTCAATGGCGTTGGCATAAGACTGGCGAGGAGTCCGAGGAGGTCGGGATGCCGAAACCGGTGGTCCCCGAGGAGAAGCGACGGCGCCGCCGCCCCACCCGGAGCGGCACCGTGCTGTCCGAGACACTGATCGTCGACACCGCGCTCCGGCTGCTGCGGGAGCACGGCAGCGTGGGACTGACCGCCCGCCGCCTCGGCCTGGCGCTCGACTGCGACCCGAGCACCCTCTACCGCTACTTCCGCGGCATGGACGACCTCACCCTGGCGATCGGGGACGCGCTCATCGGCCGGGCGCTGGCCGGCTGGGAGCCGAGCGGGCGGTGGCGGGCCGACCTGCGCGAGGTGGGCCTGCGCATCCACTCCGCGTACACCGCGCATCCGCAGGCCGCGGTGGTCACCGCCAACCGCGTCTCCGGCCGGACCCACGAACTGGCCGCCGACGAGGCGGTCCTGGGCGTGCTGCGCGGCGCCGGTTTCCCGCTGCCCGACACGGTGCGGATCTACCACGCCTTCGTCGACCAGACCCTCGCCTTCGCCGCGCTCGACGCCGCCTCCCTGGCCCTGCCGAGCGCCGCCCTGCGTGCCGACGAGGAGATGTGGCGCTCGACCTACGCCCGGCTGCCCGCCACCACGCATCCGCGCATCGCCGAGGCGGCGCCCCTGCTCGCCACCCGCATGGTCATCAGCGCCTACCCGACCGCCCTCGACATGCTGCTCGACAGCGCGGCCGCCCGACTGGAGCGCGTGCGCGCGAGCGGTCCGGATCCGAAGGGTCCGGGGACCCGGCCGCTGCTGCGACACTGAACACCGCACCGATAGATGTAACGAACAACCAGGAAGCCCGTGGACACCAGCGAGAGCACCGGCAGCAGCACCGCACCGCACAGCGACGCCCCCGACCCGTCCGGAGCGGGCCGGCGAGGCTGGCGCCGCTGGGCCATGGACACCCGGCCGCTGCGCCGCCCCGCCTTCCGCCGGCTGTGGTCCTCGACCATCGTGACCGCGGTCGGCAGCCAGCTCACCGCCGTCGCCGTGCCCAAGCAGATCTACGACAGCACCGGCTCCTCGGCCTGGGTCGGCTACGCCAGCCTCGCGGGCCTGGTCCCGATGGTCGTGTTCGCGCTGTGGGGCGGCGCCGTGGCCGACACGGTGGACCGCCGCAAGCTGCTGCTGGTCACCAACAGCGGTATCGCCGTCACCTCGCTGCTGTTCTGGCTGCAGGCCGCGGCCCGGTTCGACTCGGTCGTGGTGCTGATGGTGCTGCTCGCCGTGCAGCAGGCCTTCTTCGGACTGAACTCACCGGCCCGCAACGCCTCCATCGCCCGGCTGGTCCCGGCCGGGGAACTGCCCGCCGCCAACGCCCTCGGGTCGACCGTCATGCAGACCGGCCTGGTGGCGGGCCCGCTGCTGGCCGGCGTGCTCATCCCCGTCATCGGGCTGCCCGAGCTGTACCTCATCGACGCCGTGGCGCTGTGCCTCACCGTGTGGGCGGTATGGCGCCTGCCCGCGCTGCCGCCCCTGGCCGGAGCCGCCGTGCGCCGCGCGGGGGTGCGGGAGATAGCCGACGGCTTCCGCTACATCTCCGGGCACAAGGTGCTGCTGCTGTCGTTCCTCGCCGACATCATCGCCATGGTCTTCGGCATGCCCCGCGCCCTGTTCCCGCAGCTCGCCGCCGAGACGTACGCCTCCTACGGGCAAGGGCACGCGCTCGGCCTGCTGTTCGCGGCCATCCCGGTGGGCGCCGTGGTCGGCGGGCTGTTCTCCGGCGCCTTCTCCCGGGCGCGCCGGCACGGCTGGATGGTGATCGGCGCGGTCACCGCCTGGGGCGCGGCCGTCACCGGGTTCGGGCTGAGCCGCAGCCTGTGGTTCGCGGTGGTGTTCCTGGCGGCCGCCGGAGTCGCCGACATGGTCTCCATGGTGTTCCGCGGCGCCATCCTGCTGTCCGCCGCCACCGACGAGATGCGCGGCCGGATGCAGGGCGTCTTCACGGTCGTCGTCGCGGGCGGTCCCCGCCTCGCGGACGTACTGCACGGCACGGCCGGCTCGGCCTTCGGCCCGCGCATGGCGGTGGCCGGCGGCGGCCTGCTGGTGGTCGCCCTGATGCTGGGCCTGGCGGCGGCCGTCCCCGCGCTGCGCCGCTACCGGATCTGACCCAGCGGTCGACGGGTCAGTGGGTGCGCCGGGGGATGGTGTACTGCTCCAGGAGCTTGCCCCGGGTCAGCTCCAGCCGGTGGGCGAGGACCTCGGCGACGGTCCGCACCAGCGACAGCCCGAGCAGCGGATCCTCCACGGACAGCGCGAGAACCGCCGAGGCGTCGAACTCGTAGGCGCGGACCTGGCTGAACGCCGACGCCCCGAAGTCCCACTGGTACGGCGGGAACAGCCAGGACCAGCCGAGCAGGTCGCCCGCGCCGAGGGACGCCACCGTCACCCGGCGGGTGGGCGTCACCTGCTGGTCCAGGTGCACGGCCCCGGAGCGGATGACCCAGAAGCGGTCGGCCGTGCCCCCCGCCTCGAAGATCCTCGTGTCCTCGGGGAAGGAGACTTCGCGCGCGACCTCCATCAGCCGTTCGCGTTGTTTCTGGGGGAGGGCGGTCAGCAGTTTTATCGCTTTGGTCATGACCCGAAGCTCCTCGCCGGCGATGGGTTCCCCGCATGTGCCTCCTCCCCATTTCAGCCGCTGCGGATCCCTCGGGCACCTCGGCGGAGACGACTTCTCAGCCGTCCTCACGCGCGGGGACGGCTCGTCACTCTCCGCTCATCCTCCGCTCACCGCGACGAGGGCTGTCCGGCCGACCCACGCTGGAAGGTGGCGTACAGCAGCCACAGCGAGGGGACCAGGAGCACCGCGCCGACGCCCAGCGACACCAGGACCGCCGTCAGCACGGAGGAGGTCGCCGCGGCCTGCGCGACGGTGGTGCCGCCGACCAGCATGGCCGGGTACTGGGCGGCTCCCCACGCCCACAGGATCGCCGCGACCGCCAGGGCGGCGGCCCCGCGGGCGGCCACGAAACGCCGCCGGGCAGACAGGCCGAGGCCGGCGAGCCCGGCCACCGCGCTGACGATCACCAGGGGCAGCGCCCGGTGGGTCAGCCCGTGGAACAGCGCCGGGGCGTCCGCGTGCAGCACCGCGATCCCGGCGAGGGCCACGACTCCGGCCGCCAGCCCGCTGAGTACGGCGTCGCGGGCGAAGGCCGCCGCCAGCTCCGGCCGGCCCTCGCGGTCCGCGTCGGCGCACAGGTACACCGCCGCCAGGTGCGCACAGGCCACCACCGCCAGCACCCCGCCCAGCACCGACGTCGGATTGAGCCAGCCGGTGATCACGTCGCCCGCCGCGAGCCCCGGCGGCACGCGCCCGGATGCCACACCGCCGGCGACCGTGCCGAGGAAGAACGGCGTGAGCAGCGAGGACAGCGCGAAGCACGCCCCGAACAGCCGCTGCTGCCACAGCTCGGTACTGGCCTTGCGGAAGGCGAAGGCGGCGCCCCGCGCGATGATGCCGAGAGCGGCCAGGGTCAGCGGGATGTACAGCGTCGACATCACGGCGGCGAACACCGGGGAGAACGCCGACCACAGCAGCACCACCACGAAGATCAGCCACACATGGTTGGCCTCCCACACCGGCCCGATGCTGTGCTCGATCAGCGCGCGCCGGGGCCTGCCCCGCTCGGCCCCGCCGGCCAGCAGGTCCCACACCCCGGCGCCGAAGTCCGCCCCGCCGAACAGGGCGTAGCAGGTCAGGCCCAGCCACATCACGGCGAGCGCCGCGTCCGCGAGCACGGTCACCTCCAGGGGGTCGTACGGCGGGGCCCGGCGGGGCCTCACACGACGGGGTAGCCGGTGACGTCCGCCTCCTGCGGGGCCTGCGGCACCGGGGTGCCCCGGGCCAGGCGGCGCAGGACGTACACGGTGGCCGCGGTCATGGCGGCGTACACCAGCAGCACCAGCCACAGGCCGGTCATCAGCCCCGGGGCGGGGTTGACGGCGTCCCGCACGCTCATCACGCCCCACACGATCCACGGCTGGCGGCCCAGTTCGGTCACGGTCCAGCCGCACTCCAGCGCCACCACGGCGGCCGGGCCGGCGACGGCGGCGAGCGCCAGGAACGCGCGGGGCGTGCCCAGCTCCCCTCCGCCGGTGCGGCGGCGGTGCCACCACTGCCACAGCAGCCACACGCCCATGAGCAGCAGGAAGAAGCCGATGGCGACCATCAGGTCGAAGGCCCAGTGCACACCGGTGACCGGCGGACGCAGGGCGACCGGTACGCGGTCCAGGCCCTGTACGACGGTGCCGGGACGGTAGCCGACCAGCAGCGACAGCCCGTCGGGGACCTCCAGGCCGTACTTCAGCCTGTTGTCGCCCGCGATGCCGCCGATGGTCAGCGGGACATGGGAGCCGGTGCGGTACACGCCCTCGATCGCGGCCAGCTTCGTCGGCTGGTAACGGGACAGGAAGCGTGCCGCCCAGTCGCCCACGACGATCTGGAACGGGGCCACGATCACGCCCAGCGTGAACGGGATGAAGAAGCCGGCCCGGTGGTAGGCGTCCCGGCGCCCGCGCAGCAGGGCCACCGCGTACACGGCGGCGGCCAGGAACGAGGCCACCATGAAGGCCGCGAGGATCATGTGCACGGTCTGCGGGGGACTGGCCGGGTTGAGCATCGCCGCCCACGGGTCGACGTGCACCACCTTGCCGTCGCGCAGGGTGAAGCCGCGCGGCTGGTTCATCCACGCGTTGGCGCACACCACGAAGAAGGCCGAGGCGGTGCCCGCGACGACGATGGGGATGCCGGTCAGCAGATGGCGGCGGGGCGGCAGCCGGTCCCAGGCGTACAGATAGATCCCGAGGAAGATCGCCTCCAGGAAGAAGGCGATGCCCTCCAGGGCGAACGGCAGCCCGATCACCTGGCCGAACCGGCCCATCAGCCCGGGCCACAGCAGCCCCATCTCGAAGCTGAGGATGGTCCCGGACACGGCGCCCACCGCGAAGAGCACGCCCATGGCGCGCGCCCACCGGCGGGCGAGCAGCCGGTGGGCCGGATTCCCGGTGCGGATGCCGTACCACTCCGCGAGCAGGGTCAGCACCGGCAGCCCGACCCCGAGGCAGGCCACGATGATGTGCCAGGCGAGGGAGAACCCCATCTGCGCCCGCGCCGCCGCGAGGTCTCCCTCCGTCGCGCGGCGTACCGCGTCCACGGCGAGTACCGCCGGACCGGAGAGCAGAGCGCGCATCACGAGGACTGCCAGTACCCGGCTGAAGCTGCCCGAACCGGGATTCTTCGCCCATTTTCCGGGTGATCGCATGGAAAAAGCCCTGGCTGGACGGGGGAAGCCAGCCAGGGCCGTACAGGGCGGCTTGCGGGGGACACGCCGGGTCGACCCCGCCGCCGCGTATGGGTGAACCGTAAACCATCCATGAGTGTTTCGCGCAGCCGGAGCAGGGTCACGTGAGCGGACTCACTCCGCCCCTCAGCTCCGGTCGGGATGCCGGCCCGGGACCAGGATCTCGTCCAGCACCCTCAGGACGGCCTCGTAGGTCAGGACGCGTACGGCCGCCTCGCGCGCGGCGTCCGGATCCGTCGCCCCGAGGGTGTCGCGGCGCTCCTGCCATCGGCGTTCCTCCTGTGCCGCGCACGCCCTTGCGCGCTGGATCCGCCGCAGCAGTTCGTCCGAGTGCACCACATCCGTCATGTCCTGCACCTACCCGCTCCGACGCGCCGTGATGGCGGCGCGAAGCAGCCAGTGTGGGGCCGGGCGGGAGCCGGCGGGGGAGCGGTAGGGGAGAAGAACTGCCGGAAGCGGAGTTTGCCGCTCCCGCTGCCGGGCAGATGGAACCTCGTGCTTCGGACCGGAGGCGCGTCAGCGGAAGCTGTACCTGCTGCTCCGGGAGGTCTCCCGACGGACCGGACGGCACCACCTCTTCCGCGGTCAGTCCCTGAAACGCCGTTCAGGAGCCATACCGCATGCTCATCGACATATCGACAAGCCGCCCCGACATTCCCACGGACCCGGCGGCGCCCGCCCGCCGGCCGCACGACGACGCCCCTGACACCGCCGCCCTCTTCCAACGCCTGGCCGCCGCCGGTGACGGCCCCGAGAGGGAAGCCGTCCGCGACGAACTCGTCAGCGCGTGGCTGCCCATGGCCCACCGCATCGCCGGCCGCTTCCGCGACCGCGGCGAGTCCCTGGAGGACCTGCGGCAGGTGGCGGCACTCGGGCTGGTCAAGGCCATCGACCGGTTCGACCCGGACCGCGGCGCCTTCGAAAGCTACGCCGTGCCCACCATCACCGGCGAGGTCAAGCGGCACTTCCGGGACCGGATGTGGGCCCTTCGCGTGCCCCGCCGCGTCCAGGAACTGCGCAACAAGGTCCGGGTGGCGCGCCGCGAACTCACCCAGAACCCGGGCAGCCCCGAACCCTCGGTCGCGGCGATCGCCGCACACGCCGGACTGACGGAGGAGGAGGTCAACGCGGGGATGGAGGCGATCGACAGCTTCAGCACCCTGTCCCTGGACGCCGAACTCTCGGCCGGCGGCGACGGCTACAGCCTCGCCGACAGCCTCGGCGCGTCGGACTCCTCCTACGACACCGTCGTCGACCGCGAGTCGGCCAAGGAGGGCCTGCGCCGGCTCCCCGAACGGGAGCGTGCCATCCTCTACATGCGCTTCTTTGAGGACATGACACAAAGCCGGATCGCCGACCGGCTCGGCATCTCCCAGATGCACGTCTCCCGGCTCATCAGCCGCAGCTGCGCGCGGGTGCGCGACGAGGTGCTGGCGGAGCGGGCGAAACGCCCCGGCGACGGACCGCGAGCGGCGACCGACACCACGACCGATCCCACCCCGTGAGGGGCAGCTCTCCCCGGCTCGTGCCGCCGGTGGCCCCTTCCGTGTCTGAGCGGGCGTTCGCGGGGAACACGGAACCAATGAACGAAGACGAGCTTCCGCCCGACGGCCGGGCCGTGGAGGTTTATCTCGATCTGCTCCGCGTCCGGATGCCCGAAGAGGACTACGAACTGCTGCTCGACGTCGTCGACCCGGTGCTGCGGGCCATCGACGAACGAGGCGTGCCCTCCGCGGACTTCCCGCTGGAGGGCGCCCAGGCGCAAGGTCTTCCCCAGGAGATACGGGACGAGGCCGCGCTGGTCATCGCGACCGCCGTCACCGGCAGGCTGGACAACGAGCTGGTGGTCCTCGACATCGAGGAGACCGGCCCGGTCCGGGTGGTCACCGACGCGGCGACCGCCGCCGACCCGGCACGCCTGACCGAGATCGCCGACTACATCCGCGACCGGCACCGGGAGACCGAGGAGCTGCGGGGCATCGCCGAGGCCAGCGACCTGCCCACCGACTTCTGACGATCGCGGTGACGGGCCGGGGCACCTGCCCCGGCCCGTCACTGTGCCGGTTTCGACACCGGGACGTCCAGCGGACGGGCCAGGCCCACCACCGCCTCGTCGAGGCGCTGGAGATGCCGCAGCACCCGGTCGGTGATGCGCCCGAACCGCGGGACGCCGGGCGCACCGTCCGGCTCCAGCAGCGAGGCGATGCTCGGCCCCCGCTCGACCTCCGCGGTGGCGGACTCCTCGGTCACGTGCGCGCGGATCGTCTCGATGTTGCGGGTGATCCGGGCACACGCCTGGCGCAGCCGGGGATCCGCGGCTATCGACGGATGCGTGGGCAGCAGCTCCGCGGTCGCCGCCAGCGACCGCGCGTGGTAGGCGCAGGTCTCCAGCAGCGCCACGACGTACTGGGCGGTGTTGCGCCGGGCCCGCAGCGGGGTGATCGGATGCGTCAGCGGCTGCGTGCCCGCCCGGAGGTCGGCCAGCGCCTGGTCCAGTTCGCGCGCCCGGTCCAGCAGATCGACCACCGGACCCCCGCTGAGCTGCTCGACGGCGGCGGCCGTGACGTCCGTCAGCCGCTCCAGCACCCGGCCGAGCAGCTCGTTCGTACGGCCGTGGGTGTGCACCGGCAGCACCAGCGCGGCCGCGATGATGCCGCAGGCCGCCCCGAGCGCCGTCTCCTCCACACGCAGCACGAGCACCGCCGCGCTGTACCTGTGCAGCAGCGTGTACAGCAGCCCCAGCGCCGCGGTGACGAAGAACGACATCAGCGTGTACGACAGCGGGGCCGTGTAGAACATCGCGAAGACGAACAGCAGCACCAGGGCCAGCGCCGTCCACGTGTGCGGTCCGACCAGCCCCGCCAGCACGATCCCGGCCACCACGCCGAGCACGGTGCCCACCAGACGCCGGTAGCCCTTGACCAGGATCTCGCCCGTCGACGAGGTGTTGATGAAGACGATCCAGCAGGTCAGCACCGCCCAGTACCAGCGCTGGCCGGAGAGGAACTCGCCGCCGACGATGGCCAGCGACGAGCCCACCGCGACCTGCACGGCCGACCGCGTGGTGGGCCGCCGCCACCCGGTCGGGGCCTGCTCCTCCCGCTCGGCCTCCTCGGAGCCCTCGATGGCGGCGTTCTCCGCGTCCAGCTCCTCCCGGGAGCGGATCGTGGCCGGCGCGTCGTCGGACTCGTCCTGCGGGCCGTCCAGCGCGATCCGCAGACCCAGCACGGCCCGCGCGGTCTCGCCGATACCGCGGAAGACGTCCTGCACGGCGGGCGAGGCGGGCGGCAGGTTCTCCTCGTCCCGGTAGCCGAGGAGCCGGTTGCGCACATGCGCCAGCGCGGTCCCGCCGCCCTCCCCGACGGGCCGCAGCACGAGCAGTGCCAGCGCCCCCAGGTCGCGGCGCAGCGTCTCGGTCGCCTCGTCCCGCACCGGCAGCCGGCCGCTGGAGGGCACGGACGCGCCGGGGAGATGGAGGGTGAGCGTGTCGGTCCGCTCGGCGCTGCGGGCGTTCAGCAGAAGCAGCCCCAGCCGCTCGGCGGCGATCTCGGCGTCCGCGATCCGCCGCTGCACCAGCCGCGCCACGGCCTCGTCGGAGGTGCCGTCCGCCAGCCGCGACTGGATCATCATGGCCGTGTCGTGCAGCCGGGCCGTGCCCAGGCGCACCGCCTCCACGACCTTCTCCACCTCGTCGGGACCGGCGTCCAGCAGCTCCCGCTGCGCCGTCACCAGTTGCGCGAGCCGCACCCGGAACGCCTCGCGCAGGCGTTGCAGGACACCCGCAGGCGTCTCATACACGATCACGAACCGCACAAGGGCGCTGGAGCCGAACGCGACCGCGATCACACCGTAGAGCCCGGGCAGCGCCGACGCCGTGGCGCCGACGAACAGGGACATGAAGTAAAGCTGGAAGCCGATCAGACCGAGCGCGTTGCCGCGGTCGCCGAACCGCCGGCTGTAGACCGCGCAGAAAATCAGGACGACGAAGAAGACGTCCCCGGCCACCACGAGCGGGTTGAGCAGCGCGCCGAGCGAGACGGACACCAGCGCCACCGGAAGGCCGAGGGCGAGCGTGACCGCCTGCCGCGAGCGCTGCTTCTCCCGGATGGCGAAGGTGGCCGCCATCGACGCGATCGCCCCGGCCACCAGATGCGTCACGGGCACGCGCAGCGCGCCGAGGACGGCCAGCGTCAGCGCGATGGAGCCCGCCGTCCGTGATCCGGCCGCCAGTCGCAGCAGGCCGGGATCGGACGCCGTGAAGCGATCACGCAGCCGCGACCGGACCGGCCTCTGTGCTGCTCCCACGCCGCCGTACCCTCCCGTTTCCCGTCCCTCGTCTCCCGCCATGATCCGCCCGACCAGCATGGCACGCCACGGCCGGACCACCCGTCGCGGCCCGGCCGTGCCCGGCGGGAGAGGCCCCGCCCTGGTGCCCGCGCCCCGGTACCCGCGCCCCGGTGTCACATCTGCCGGGGGCGGGCCCCCTCGACGTGCTCCCGTACCTGCTCGGGCGTCATGTACGCGTCGGTGTACTCGAAGTCCTTCAGCTTGGCGGGCTTGCGGGCCTGGAATCCGGTGCGGACGAAATCGTCCCCCGCGACCGCGTTGAGCAGCCAGTTGGTCGCGACCCTGGTCTTGGCGACGTTCGTGCGCAGCGCCCCCAGGTGGTAGCCGCGGGCCACGGCCTGGGCCGGGACACCGCGCAGTTCCACGCCGAGCGGCTTGGAGACCGCGTCCGCGCCGCCGAGGTCGACGACGAGCCCCAGGTCCTTGTGCTCGTACGGCCGCAGGGGCTGCCCGTGCAGCGTCGCGATGAGGTTCTCGGCGACCCGCCGGCCCTGTCGCGTGGCGTGCTGCGCGGTCGGCGGGCACACGGCGCCTCCGCCCTTGGCCAGGTCGGGCACGGCGGCGGAGTCCCCGAGCGCGAACACCCCGTCGTGTCCGGGCAGGCACATCTCGGCTGTCACGGCGAGCCGGCCCCTGACCGTCTCCGCGCCGAGGGTCGCGATGAGCGGGCTGGCCACCACGCCCGCGGTCCAGATCAGGGTGTGGGTCGGCACCACCCGGCCGTCGGTGAAGGTGACCTCCTCCGGCCCGGCCTTGGCGATGGACACCCCGAGCGAGATCTCGACGCCCCGGCGGCCCAGCACCTCCTGGGCGCTGCGGCCCAGCTTGTCGCCCAGCTCCGGCATCAGCTTCGGCGCGATGTCGATCAGGTGCCACTTGATCAGCGCCGGGTTCAGCCGCGGGTAGCGCCTGACGGCGGCGTGCGTGAGGCGCTGCAGGCAGGCCGCGGTCTCGGTGCCGGCGTACCCGCCGCCGACCACCACGAACTGCAGTCGCGAGGCGCGTTCGGCCGGGTCCTCGCTGGCGTCGGCGAGGTCGAGCTGGGTGATGACGTGGTCGCGGATGTAGGCGGCCTCGGCCAGCGTCTTCATGCCGAATGCGTGGTCGAGCAGCCCCGGGATGTCGAAGGTGCGGGTGACGCTGCCGGGGGCCAGCACGAGGTAGTCGTACGGCTCGTCGACGACGCGGTCGGTGAGCGTCCGGACGACGCACACCTTGGCCTTCAGGTCCACGCCGATGGCGCCGCCCGGAATGATCCGGGTGCGGTACTTCCTGCTGCGGCGCAGGGAGATGGCGACCGACTGGGGCGTCAGCACCCCGGAGGCGACCTGGGGCAGCAGCGGCAGATAGAGCTGGTAGGACTGCGGGGTCACGAGGGTGATGTCCGCCTCGCTGGGGGAGAGCCTGCGCTCCAGACGGCGGACGCACGCCACTCCGGCGAAGCCTGCGCCGACCACCAGGATCCTGGGTCGTGTCACGATGTTTCATCCCTTCTGCGGGGCTCCGGGCGGCTGCATCGACGTCCTACCGTCTGCCCGGGGACGGCTGCTTCGCACCTCACCGGTCCATCGGGTCGATCCCGTCCGTCGAGCACCACGATGCCCCCACCGGGCCGCGCGCGCACCGGACACCGCCGTCCCCGCCGCCGGGAACGCGGCCGGACGGCGGGGGCCGCCCCGGCGGGTTCCCGGGATCCGCTGTCCTATGGGCCGTCCCGGCCTCCAGGCGTCCAGGCGCTCGGGTGCTCGGACGTTCGGGCGCGCCTGCGCCGCGCGGTGCTACCGCAGGTGGTCCACGCCCGCCGGGATCCGGTCCGGTTCGCCGCCGGCCGCGCTGTCGATGTGGCACAGCAGGAGGCAGACGTCGTCGTCGCGTTCGGAGTCGCTCAGCAGCGGGCCGAGGAGGCGGTCGGCCGAGCCGTCCAGGTCGGCGTCCAGCTCGGCCGGGTCGAAAGCGCCCAGCGCGGCGGCGAGGCGGTCGATGCCGGGGTCGATGCCCAGCGCCCGCCGCTCCACGAGGCCGTCCGTGTACAGCGCCAGGGTCGCGCCGGGGGAGAGGCGCACCGTGTGGTCCTCTATCTCCTGCCGCAGCGGGATGCCGAGCATGGCGCCCGGCTTGGCGTCCAGGACGTGCACCCGGCCGTCCGGCAGGCGCAGCACCGGCGGCGGATGGCCCGCGGCGGCCCAGGTGACCGTGGGGTCGTCCGGGCTGAAACGGGCGATGACCGCGGTCGCGAACAGGTCGGGCTGCAAATGGTGCAGGAACACATGCAGCCGGGTCAGCAGCCGGCCGGGGCTGCCGCCGTCGACCGCGTAGGCGCGCAGCGCGGTCCGGAGCTGACTCATCATCACGGCGGCGTGCAGGCCGTGCCCGGTGACGTCGCCGATGACGGTGATCAGGCTCCCGTCCGGCTGCCGGAAGGCGTCGTACCAGTCCCCGCCGATGTTCAGCCCGTGCGTGGCCGGCAGATAGCGCGCCGCCAGGCGCAGGCCCGGTGTGGTGGGCAGGTCGGTGAGCAGGGCGCGCTGCAGCGTCTCGGCGATGTCGCGGTTGTGCTCGAAGCGGCGCGCGTTGTCGAGGGCGACGCTGGCCCGCCGGGCCAGCTCGATCAGCATGACGGCGTCGTCGGGGTCCCAGCGGGCGCCGGGCGGCGACAGGGTCAGCACACCGAGAGGTGTCCGCCGCGCGAGCAGCGGGACGCACAGCACGGGTCGGCCGGGGTTCAGCGCCGACGGCGGCTGGTCGTCGACGCCCGGCAGATCGCCGGGATGGTCGGCGGCGTACTGCGGGCGGCCGGTACGGGCCGCGAGCACCGCGGCCGCCGGGTGCGGGGCGGGCCGGTGCCGGTCCCCCTCGTGGTCGAACAGCCATACGTCCACACGGTCGGCGTACCGGGGCACGAGCAGGCCCGGCAGCCGCCGCAGGATCTCCTCGTGGTTGAGCGAGGTCGTCAGCAGAGCGCTGGCGTCGGCCAGGAACCTCAGTCTGCGGCGGGCCTCCTCCGCCTCGGTGCGAGCGGCGCGCTCGGCGGCGAACGCCTCCTGCTGGGCCCGCCAGGCGGCGTCCAGATCGGCGTGCAGGGCGAGGACGCCCTGGTTGGTCTGATGCAGTTCCTCCCGATGGAAGGCGACCAACTCCTCCTGCTCGGTGAGTCTCTCCAGGACCGCCGCCGTGTCGTCGTCGGCCCCGAGCAGCGCCTCGGCCAGAGCAGACGCGTCGTCGCCGGCTTCGGGCTCCGGCTGCGGCTCCGGCGACGCCCCGCCCCCGGGACAGAGGGCGGACATCCGCCACGCCGGCTCCCCACCGCCCTCCCGGTCAGGGGCCGACGCGACCGTGATGTGGAGGGCCCCCGCGTCCGCGTCCCCGTCCGTGTCGGGGACCGGCGTCCGGACGGTGACCGTCCAGGTGCCGCCCTTGGTCAGGCAGTGGCGCAGACGGGTGCCGAGGGCGGTGGTCAGGTGGGCGCGTTCGAGCGGGGGGACGCCGTACGCGACCGCCGTACGGGCCGCGGCGATACGGGCCCGGGCCGCGTCGGTTGCCGTGCTGATCTGCCAGGTGCTCGTCATGGGCGGTCCGGCGGGGCGGAGGTCAGGACGGCCACGGTGGTGTCGTCCCGGACCGGGCTGGCGGAGCTGCCGGTGTCGCGCACGGTCAGGGCGGCCGTCACCGCGGGATCGGCCGCCGTGGGCAGAGCGGCCGCGCCGGGCGGTGCCCACCGGCTGGGCAGGCCGTCGCTGTGCAGGACGAGCAGGCGGTCGGGAGCCCAGGCCACCTCGGTCTCGGGCAGCGTCGTCGGCCGGTGCACACCGACGATGCCCGGCCGGGACAGCAGGTGGCGCCAGGAATCGCCCTCGCGCAGCCGCGCCCCGACATTGCCGATCCCGCAGAAGCGCAGCCGTCCGGCCCGCAGATCCAGCTGGGCCACGGCGACGGCCGCGCCCCGGGTGCCGCGCAGCGCCGTGTCGAGCCGCCGCAGCAGCTCGGTCGGCGTGAGACGGGCCGAGCGGTGCAGCGTCTCGACCGCCGCCGACGAGGCGCGGGCCGCCTCCCGGCCGTGGCCGAGGCCGTCAGCCAGCAGAAGGGTCACCAGGTCCCCGGCGCCCGCCCAGGACCAGGCGTCACCCGAGTACTCCGCCCCGGCGTACGGGACGGTGACGCCGCCCGCCCGGACCGCCCCCGCGTACGGGAGGGTGTCGTCCTCCTCGGCCCGAACCGCCCTGGGCCGGGGCACGGTGGCCCCCAGCCGGGCGAGCGCCACCGTGCCCCGGCCGATGACGCTGTGCAGATGGAACTCGTCGGCCGCGCGGCGGCAGGTGCCGAGCCCGGCCCCGAGCGAGCCGCTGGTCGAGAACCCGTCGCGCCGGGCGGCGGCGACGTCGGCGATGCCGGGACCGTGGTCGACCGCCGTCATCTGCACCACCGGCGCCGGATCGCCGTGCCCGTACGGAGCGCGCGGCGGGGGCACCACCTCGACCAGGAGCCGCCCGTCCTGGGCGTACTTGAGCAGGTTGGTGGCGAGTTCCGTCGCCACCAGCGCCGCGGCGGCGGTGCGGGACTCGTCGAGACCGGCCAGCGCGGCCGCCTCCTCGGCGGCGACCCGCGCGTCGCGTACCCGGGTCGAGTCGGGCACCGGAACCTCCCAGACGCGCGGCATCAGGCTCCCCCGTACGGCCGCGCCGGCCGGGTCGCCCAGGAGGTGACGGTGACGGTGGTGCCGGCACCGGGGGTGCTGTCGATCGCGAACTCGTGCACCAGCCGCCGGGCGCCGCCCAGACCCATGCCGAGGCCGTCGCCGGAGGTGTAGCCGTCGCTGAGCGCCCGGTCCAGGTCCGTGATGCCGGGCCCCTCGTCGCCGAACGCCAGCCGGAGCCCGTGCACCTGTCCGTCGACCACGTGGGCCGCCTGCATCTGTCCGCCCCCGCCGTGCACCAGCGTGTTGCGCGCCAGTTCGCTGGCCGCGGTGACCAGCTTCGTCTGGTCGACCAGGCTGAAGCCGAGCCGCCCGGCCGCCTGGCGCACATGCTGCCGCACCCACACCAGGTCCATGTCCGACCGGATCGGCAGGCAGGTCTCGACGCCCGCTGCTGTCTCCATCACCGGCTCCCCGCCTGTGCGCCGCCGGGGCGTGGCAGCTTCGGCCGGGCGGTGACGAGCCGCAGGGCGTCCTCGGTGGTGAGCGCGGTCCGCAGCCCGGGCAGGGTCAGACCCAGTTCGACCATGGTGATCGCCACCGCCGGACGCATCCCGGCCACCACGGTCTGCGCGGCCAGCAGCCCGGCCTTGGTCGCGATCTCGGCCAGCACCCGGCCGAGGAAGGAGTCGACGATCTCCACTCCGGAGACGTCGATGACGACTCCCGTGGCCGTGTGGTGGGCGATGGCCTCGCCGATGTCCTGCTGGAGCTGTTCGGCGGTGCTGTCGTACAGATCCCCCTGGAGCGTGACCAGGAGGACGTCGCCGAGTCTGAGTACCGGCACCTGCCCCGTGCCGGGCGGGGGGAGACGGTCGATCACCGTTCACCCGCACCGTGGGGCGCCCGGCTCACGATGTCGGCGCCCAGCTGGTGCAGGGCGTGGGCGAGCGCGTCGGCGAGGGTTGCGCGGGTGACGACCGAGCCCAGGTCGAGGCCGAGGTGGACGATGGTCTGCGCGATGGCCGGGCGGATGCCGGAGACCACGCACTCGGCGCCCATCAGCCGGGCGGCCGCCACGGTCTTCATCAGATGCTGGGCGACCAGCGAGTCGACGGTGGGCACCCCGGTGATGTCGAGGATGGCGAAGCGGGCCTGCTGGTCGACGACCGCCTCGAGCAGCGACTCCATCACCACCTGGCTGCGGGCGCTGTCGAGCGTTCCGATCAGCGGTACCGCGACGATGCCGTCCCACAGCTTGATGACCGGGGTGGCCACCTCGAGGAGCTGGAGCCGCTGGCGGTCGATGAGGTCCTGGCCCTCGCTGAGCGCCGTCTGCATCACCACGAGCCGCAGGGTGCCGGTGAGCACGGACAGGACGTTGGCGCACTCCCGCAGGTACTCCTCCGGGGTGCCGGCGAGCTCGGCGGTCAGCAGCTCCAGCGCGGGCGGCCGCAGGGCGTCCACGTCACGCGAGACCTCAGCGGCGGTCAGACCGGTCCTGCCGCGCACGGCGCCCATCCGCGCGAGCTGCTCGCGCACCGGCAGGAAACCGTCGGCGTCCGGGTCGGACACCCGCTCGGAGGCGGCCACCGCGGCCAGGGCGTCGACGACCGCGCGGCCCGCCTCCACGGCCTCGTCGCGGGAGACGGTGAACACGGCTCGGAAGATCGGCTCCTCGGCCCACCGCTGGGCGATCTGCTCCGTGCGACGGCGCAGGAAGTCCCCGACCTCGCGCGCCGGCGATCCGTGCTGTGCTCCCGCTGCGTGCTCCGGCACCTGTTCCACTCCTCATCCGCGTTGCACCGTTCCGAATCCGCCCCCCGGGCGGCACCGCGGTGCGACTCTTGCCGGGCGACAACTGTAACCACAGGCCGACCGCGTACGACACCTCGTGAGGGCCCAGAGGGGCGAGCTGACAGCCTCTCTCAACCCTGCGAGAGTGTCAGCGTGACGTCCTCCCACCCGCGCCCGCGGTCGCCCGGCGAGGCGGCGCGCGCGACCTCCGCGGCGGCGGAGCTGCTGGAGGTGCTGTGGGGCCGCGCGTCCACGGCACCCGTCTCCGCCTCCCAGCTCAGGGTGCTGTTCGTCCTCGAACGCAACGAGGGCGTCAACCTGCGCACCCTCGCTGCCGCCCTGGGCTCCACGCCACCGTCCACGAGCAGGCTGTGCGACCGGCTGCAGGCGGTGGGCTTCGTACGGCGGCAGGTGGCCGCCACCAGCCGCCGCGAGGTGGAACTGCGCCTCAGCCGCCGCGGCCGCGCGTTCCTCGCCGATGTGCGGGCGCGCCGGGAGGCGGAGCTGCGGTCGGTCGTGGAGCGGATGCCGACGGGCCAGCGGATGGCGCTGCTGACCGGGCTGGAGGGGTTCTGCGCGGTCGCGTCGGCGCTGATCCACGCCGTCGGCGCGGCGGGCGACGACGGCCCCGTCCGACGCTCTCCCCCCGCGCACCCCGAGGCCTCCGCGCCCGCCCCCGCGCTCACTTCGCCCCCGGCTCCTCCGGCTGCCGGTCCACCAGGGCCAGCGCCTCCTCGGCGGTCCGCGAGACCGGCACCGTGATGCTGACGCCCGTGAGCTCCAGGATCCGCAGCACCGCCGGGGCCGGGGCGATGATGTGCACACTGCCCGCCCGCTCCCGGGCCTCCTGGTACACCCGCAGGATGATGTTCATGCCCGAGGAGTCCATGAAGGGAACGGCGGACAGCTCCAGCAGGAAGTGCCGTCGGCCGTGATGGAGCTGGTTGGCCAGATGGGCCTGCAACTCGGTGGCGGTGTCGACGTCCAGGTAACCCTCGACCGTGAGCAGGGCGACATCCTCCCGCGGCAGGGTGACCTCCACGGACAGCGGATTGTGGGCAAGGGGCACGAATACCTCCAACGAATGCTGACGCCGGCCAGTGCCGGTTACCCCCCGGCGACGCCTTCGACGCACACCGGGCCCGCACCGGTGACGTGATCCGTTTCTCATCACCGGCGACGGGAGCAACCCGCACCGCGCCCCCGCGTCTACCCCTGAACCGGGCTCCCATGCCTCGCACCCCGTCCGCGCCCGCTCGCCGTCAGGCGACGCGGATGCCCACGATGCAGGTGTCGTCGTCCGTGTCCGACTTGCTGTACGTCAGCAACCGGTCGAGCTGCTGCTCCAGGGTCCTGGGCGCCGAACGGGCCGTGGTCAGCAGATGGCTCAGCGACTCCTCCACGGAGCGGTCCCGGCGCTCGATCAGACCGTCGGTGTACATCAGCAGCGTGTCCTGCGGCGCGAACTGCAGCTCGGCCTCCTCGTACACGGCCTCCGGCACCGCACCCAGCAGCATGCCCCGGACCAGCGGCAGCGGGGCCGCCTCCGCCCCGCGGACCAGGACGGGCGGCAGATGCCCGGCCCGGGCCCAGCGCAGGGTGCGCCGCGCGGGGTCGTACAGGGCGCAGACCGCCGTGGCGGTGACGGCGCCGGTCAGGTGGTGCGCCACGATGTTGAGCCACGACAGCAGCTGGCCGGGCCCGGCCCCGGTCACGGCCAGGCCCCGCAGCGCGTTGCGCAGCACCACCATGCTGGTGGCCGCCTCTATGCCGTGCCCGGCGACGTCGCCGACGCACAGCAGCACGAGCCCGGAGGGCAGCACCACCACGTCGTACCAGTCGCCGCCCACCAGATGCTCGGTCTCCGCCGGCCGGTAGCGCACCGCCACGTCCAGGCCGCTGACCCGCAGCGGTGCCTGGGCCGGCGGCATGATGGCGTGCTGCAACTGGAGCGTCAGCCGGTTGCGCTCGGTCGCCTGCTGCTCGGTGTGCGCGAGCTGGTCGCGGGTGGCGGCGAGCGCGACCTCCGTCCAGTGCTGCGCGGAGATGTCCTGGTAGGCCCCGCGCACCACGAACAGCCGCCCGTCGGTGTCCAGGACCGGCTCGGCCACCACCCGGATGTGCCGGGTCACCCCGTCCGGCCGCTGCAGCCGGAAGGCCGCGGAGGCCGGACGGCGGTGGTGCAGCAGCGTGCGCAGGAACCGCCGGATGGCCGCGGCGTCGTCCGGGTGGGCGTGCGCGGGCAGTTCCTCCAGCGGCACCGGCGTGCTCGAAGGGTCACGGCCGTAGAGGCCGAACAGCTGGTCGTTCCAGGTGATCTCACTGGTCAGCAGATTCTCCTCGAAGCCGCCGATCCGGCCGAGGCGCTGCGCGTGCTGGAGCAGACTCGCCAGCCGGGCCGTCTCGTCCTCGATGCGCCAGATCAGCAGCACGCAGCCGCCGTGCCGGCTGATGCTGATGTCCGCCACCGCCGACAGCGGCACCTGGTCGACCAGCGCCGTCAGATGCATCCGCTGCGCCCGGTACGCCTCACCTGTGGCGTACACCCGCTCCAC
The DNA here is from genome assembly GCF_044750345.1 of Streptomyces sp. NPDC088817. NCBI lineage: Bacteria > Bacillati > Actinomycetota > Actinomycetes > Kitasatosporales > Streptomycetaceae > Streptomyces > Streptomyces sp. NPDC088817. Next base: position 15,175 of record NZ_JBIVJN010000028.1, on the reverse strand, counting down.
CCGCTGGAACAGCTCGCTCTTCCCGGCGGCCATGGGGAAGGCCTCCAGGAGCAGCGCGCCGTTGACCACGGCCCGCGGCCGGCCGGCCGGGTCCAGGAAGCGGCTGTTGACGTGCTGGATGCGGAAGTCGACCAGCTGCCCGTCGCCGTCGACGTGCGGGACCAGCACCAGGGCCGGGTCGTGCAGTCCGTCGGCCAGGTCCATCAGCTCGGCGGCGTCCGGCAGCACCCGCGGTTCCTGCCCCACCTCCTGAGGCAGCGTGGACGTCTCCAGCGTGTGCGCGCACAGTTCGGCGAGGGCCTCCACCTGGCGTACGACCTGCGGCGGCTGCGGCTCCAGCGGTCCGGGCCAGGCGATCTCCAGCACCCCGTGGATGCGGCCGCCGGTGCCCGCGGGCACCGCCACCCGGCCCCCGTCCGGATGCAGGTGCCGCCCGATGGTGGGCAGTCCGGTCGTGGCGAGCGAGGAGAACCACTGCCCGGTGCGCTCGCTGAGCCCCCGGCGGGCCACCGTGGACACCTCCGGCGGCACATAGCGCCACCGGGTGGCCTCCGCCGGGGAGAAACCCGCGCTGCCCGACAGGGTCAGCGAGCCGTCGGCGCCCGCCGCCCAGACCGCCACGGCCACCGCGCCCAGCGGGCACAGCGCGTGCTCCAGCAGCGAGTCGGCGACGGCCTGCGTGTCGTCCGCGGCCAGCGCGCCGCTCTCCGCGGCGCGCAGCCGCACGGCCGAAGCGCGCTCCAGGGCTCCCTCGGCGGCGGCCAGGAAGGCGTCGGTGACCTCGGAGACACGGTCGCGCGCGGCCTGGTTGATGACCTCCACCGCGAACTCCAGCGGCGTCAGCCGGGCCTGCTCGGCCAGCTCGGCGAGCTGCCGGGCGGCCTGCGCCGGACCGCAGCCCAGCCGCTCCACCAGGATGCCCTTGGCGAGTTCGACCAGGGCCCGGCCCTCGGCCTCCGCCTGCGCCGCCCGCACCTCGCGGCGCAGCCGCTCCACGGTGGCGGCCAACCGCCCCACGGGAGACGTGGAGTTGGGCGCCGCGTCGCCGGCGGGCGACGGCGCCCCGGACACGGACGGCTCCTGACCCGGCCCGGCGGCGGCCGGATCGCGCTGCTGCTCGGACGTGCTCACGATCGACAAGCTCCTCGGCTGAACGGCGCGGGGGTGCGGGAGGTGCCGCGGAGGGGCGGGCCCGCCCCGCCGGTGCGCGGGGCGGGCACCGACGCGCTCACGCGGACAGCCAGTGCCGGACGCAGGCGATGAGGTCGTCCGTGTCCACGGGCTTGGTGACGTAGTCGCTCGCCCCGGACGCCAGCGACTTCTCCCGGTCCCCCGGCATCGCCTTCGCGGTGACGGCGATGATCGGCAGCTCCGCGTACTGCGGCAGCCTGCGGATCTCGGCCGTCGCGGTGTAGCCGTCCATCTCCGGCATCATCACGTCCATCAGGACGAGCGCGACGTCGGGGTTGCCGACCAGTGTCTCGATGCCCTTGCGCCCGTTCTCCGCGTGCAGCACCCGGAAGCCGTGCAGCTCCAGGATCCCGCTGAGCGCGAACAGGTTGCGCGCGTCGTCGTCGACGACGAGGACCGTATGCCCGGCGAAGGCGCCGTCGACGGGTGGCGCGAGGTCCTGCGGTTCCTCCGCCCGCACCAGCGACAGCACGTCCCCGGGCTCCTCGGCCGACAGGTGCAGGGCGATGCGCTCGCGCAGCTCGTCGAGGCTGGAGAGGAACTCCAGCGAGCCGTCGTCCCCGCGCGAGCGCAGCGCCTCCGCGCGGGCCACCTCCGGACGCCGGCCGCTGTGCACCAGCACCGGCACGCCCGCCAGCGCCGAGTCGCCCTGGAGCGCCTGGAGGAACCGGGACGCCTCCCCCTCGGGCATGTCCAGGTCGAGGACGACGCAGTGGCACGGCTCGGAGGCCAGCGCCCCCGCGGCCTCCTGCGCCCCCATGGCGGTGATGACGTCGATGGTGGGCAGGGCACCCGTGTCGTCGGCGCCGTGCCGGACCACGTCCGCGACCACGCTCTCCGCGACCAGGGTGAGCAGCCCGCGGGAGCGCTCCTCGACGACCAGCAGCCGCCGCCTGCGCGGCCCGTCGCCGACCGGGAGCGCACGCCCGGCCTCCCGGTCCGCCGCGGCGGCCGGCACCAGTTCGGCCGGCGCCTTGTGCGGGGCCCGGCCGCCGCCGAGCACCTGCTCGAAGTCGGGGCGGGCCACCGGCAGGAAGAGCGTGAACGTGCTGCCCCGGCCGGGCACGCTGTCCACGGCGACGGCACCGCCGAGCAGATGCGCGATCTCCCGGGTGATGGACAGCCCGAGGCCGGTCCCGCCGTACTTGCGGCTGGTGGTGCCGTCCGCCTGCTGGAACGCGCCGAAGATCGTCTCCAGGTGCTGTTCCGGGATGCCGATGCCGGTGTCCTTGACCCGGAAGGCCACGACCGCGCCGCCCCGCACGACACCGTCGGGCACCTCTCCGTCCGCGGCCGGCTCGATGCGCAGCTCGACGCCGCCCTGCTCGGTGAACTTCACCGCGTTGGACAGCAGGTTGCGCAGGATCTGGCGCAGCCGGGAGTCGTCGGTGAGCAGGTCCGCGGGCGCGCCCGCCGCGGTGGTCACCGCGAACTGGAGGCCCTTCTGCGTCGTCATCGGCTGGAAGGTGGCCTCGACGTAGTCGATGAGCTGGCGCAGCGACACCCGCTCCGGGGTGACGTCCATCTTGCCCGCCTCGACCTTCGACAGGTCCAGGATGTCGTTGATCAGCTGGAGCAGGTCGCTGCCCGCGGAGTGGATGATCCCCGCGTACTCGACCTGCTTCGGGGTGAGGTTGCGCGAGGGGTTCTGCGCGAGCAACTGGGCCAGGATGAGCAGGCTGTTGAGCGGGGTGCGCAGCTCGTGGCTCATGTTGGCCAGGAACTCCGACTTGTACTTCGAGGCCAGCGACAACTGCTGGGCGCGGGCCTCCAGTTCCTGCCGGGCCTGCTCGATCTGGAGGTTCTTCGCCTCGATGTCGCGGTTCTGCTCCGCCAGCAGCGAGGCCTTGTCCTCCAGTTCGGCGTTGGAGCGCTGCAGCTCGTCCTGCTGGGACTGCAACTCGGCCGAACGGGCCTGGAGTTCGGCCGTCAGCCGCTGCGACTCGTCCAGCAGTTCGTCGGTGCGCGCGTTGGCCACGATGGTGTTGACGTTGACCCCGAGGGCTTCGCGCAACTGCTCCAGGAAGTCCCGGTGCACCGGAGTGAACGCGGCCACCGACGCCAGCTCGATGACGCCGAGGACCTGGTCCTCGAACAGGATCGGCAGCAGGATCAGCGCGCTCGGCACCGCCCGGCCGAGCCCCGAGGAGATGGTGACGTACCCCGCAGGCAGCTCGTCGACCGTGATGGTACGGCGGCTGCGCGCGGCCTGGCCGACCAGCGAGCGGCCGAAGGAGAAGCGGGTGGGCCGCTCGTCGTCGGGGCTGCCGTAGGAGCCGACGAGCCGCAGCTCGGGGCCGCGCTCGCCGTCCTCGGCCAGGTAGAAGGCGCCGTACTGGGCCGACACCAGCGGGGTCAGCTCGTCCATGATGAGTTCGGCGACGACCGGCAGGTCGCGGTGGCCCTGCATCAGACCGGTGATCCGCGCCAGGTTGCTCTTGAGCCAGTCCTGCTCCTGGTTGGCCCGGGTGGTCTCGCGCAGGGACTCCACCATGGAGTTGATGTTGTCCTTGAGTTCGGCGACCTCGCCGGAGGCCTCCACGGTGATGGAGCGGGTCAGGTCGCCCTCGGCCACGGCGCTGGCCACCGCGCCGATCGCCCGCACCTGCCGGGTCAGGTTGCCGGCCAGCTCGTTGACGTTCTCCGTGAGCCGCTTCCAGGTGCCCGACACACCCTCCACCTCGGCCTGTCCGCCGAGGCGTCCCTCGGTGCCGACCTCGCGGGCGACGCGGGTGACCTCGTCGGCGAACGCGGACAGCGTGTCGACCATCGTGTTGATGGTCGTCTTCAGCTCCAGGATCTCGCCGCGCGCGTCGACGTCGATCTTCTTCGACAGGTCGCCCCTGGCCACCGCGGTCGTCACCAGCGCGATGTTGCGGACCTGGCCGGTGAGGTTGTTCGCCATCGAGTTGACGTTGTCGGTGAGGTCCTTCCAGGTGCCGGCGACGTTGGGCACATGGGCCTGTCCGCCGAGGCGTCCTTCGGTGCCGACCTCGCGGGCGACGCGGGTGACCTCGTCGGCGAACGCGGACAGCGTGTCGACCATCGTGTTGATCACGTCGGCCAGGGCCGCGACCTCGCCCTCGGCCTCGACCGTGATCTTCCGGGACAGATCGCCCCGGGCCACCGCCGTGGCGACCTGGGCGATCGAACGGACCTGCCCGGTCAGGTTGGACGCCATCACGTTGACGTTGTCGGTGAGGTCCTTCCACGTCCCGGACACGCCCTGGACGTCGGCCTGTCCGCCGAGGCGTCCTTCGGTGCCGACCTCGCGGGCGACGCGGGTGACCTCGTCGGCGAAGGCGGAGAGCTGGTCGACCATCGTGTTGATGGTGTTCTTGAGTTCGAGGATCTCGCCGCGGGCGTCGACGGTGATCTTCTGGGAGAGGTCGCCCTCGGCGACCGCCGTCGCCACCTGGGCGACGTTGCGGACCTGGGCGGTGAGGTTGCCCGCCATGAAGTTGACCGAGTCGGTCAGGTCCCGCCAGGTGCCCCTGACGCCCTGGACGTCGGCCTGTCCGCCGAGGCGTCCTTCGGTGCCGACCTCGCGGGCGACGCGGGTGACCTCGTCGGCGAAGGCGGAGAGCTGGTCGACCATCGTGTTGATGGTGTTCTTGAGTTCGAGGATCTCGCCGCGGGCGTCGACGGTGATCTTCTGGGAGAGGTCGCCCTCGGCCACCGCGGTCGTCACCTGGGCGACGTTGCGGACCTGGGCGGTGAGGTTGCCCGCCATGAAGTTGACCGAGTCGGTCAGGTCCCGCCACACACCCGCCACGCCGGGCACCTTGGCCTGTCCGCCGAGGCGTCCTTCGGTGCCGACCTCGCGGGCGACGCGGGTGACCTCGTCGGCGAACGCGGAGAGCTGGTCGACCATCGTGTTGACGGTCTCCTTCAGCTGAAGGATCTCGCCGCGCGCGGGCACGTCGATCTTCTGCGACAGATCGCCCTTGGCCACCGCCGTCGCCACCTGCGCGATGTCACGCACCTGGGTGGTGAGGTTGCCCGCCATGGCATTGACCGAGTCGGTCAGATCGGCCCAGGTGCCCGAGACCCCCGGCACCTCCGCCTGACCGCCGAGCGTGCCCTCGGTGCCGACCTCCCGGGCCACCCGGGTGACCTCGGAGGTGAACACCGACAACTGGTCGACCATGCCGTTGAACACGGTCGCGATGTCGCCCATGAGCCCGTCGGCGTCCTCCGGCAGGCGCGTGCCGAAGTCGCCGTCCCGCACGGCCGTCAGGCCGGCCAGGAGCTGCCGAAGCTCCCGGTCGCCCGGCACGGCGTCGAGGACCTCGGTTCTCTCGCTGGTCATGCGCACCCTCGTCCCGCTCCCCAGGAGTCCTCGCCGGCGAGGACTCGCACTTCTCCATCGGGCCGTGGCAGGCCCGCCGACGTGCGTGCATTTCCGTGATTTCACGGATCTGCGTGATGAGAAATACGGGGCAGGCTAACCCACTCGGCCCGCCCCGAACAAAACTCACGCGTCCATATCCGGACCCCGGAATTCACCCCCGCACGGGGTGCATGACCTCGTGGTTCAGGGGTACGCGGACGGTTTGACCGCAGGGCGCCCCATGCCCGACGGCGCCGCCGTTCGGCATGACGCTCCTTTCGGAACGACCCGAAGACCCCGGCCCCGGAAGCACCCGTATGACAACAATGCCGCCTTCACTCTTCAGCCTCTCCGTCGAGACCCGAGGAACCGCCGTCGCGGTACATGTGGAGGGCGACCTCGACTACCTCACCAGTCGCGAACTCGTCGACGCGGTGACCGTCGCGCTCACCCGGCGCCACGCGGCACGGAACCCGGTCGTCGGCATACGCCTCGACTTCTCGCGGCTCCAGAGCGTCGACTCCTCCGGCCTGTCCGCGCTGCTCCGGATCCGCCGCCTCGCGGACGAGGCGGGTCTCGCACTCCACCTGGACGAGCGTCCGGCCGTACTGGAGCGGCTGCTGGACATGACCGGAACGCTGGAACTGCTCGCCTCCCCGCCCGGGAACGTCTCTCCGAATGCCGTGGTCACAGACGGGTAGTTGGTGCGGTGGGAGCCGATGTGCCGGGATGTCGGCCCGACGCTCGTGACACGTCAGCCCGGGGAGGAAGGAGCAGCGTGACCATAGACAGAATCTGGTCGTATCCGCCGCAGGTCGCTCGCACCGAGGAAGAGGACCTGACCGGTTTCACCGTCGTCGCCGACGACGGCACCGTGGGCCACGTGGACCGGGAGGGCGGTCACTCAGGGATGCGGCACCTGGTCGTGGACACCGGGGTGTGGGTGTTCGGCAGGAGCGTCATGGTCCCGGTCGGCATGGTCGCCGGCATCGACTCCGCGGAGCGGAGGATCACGGTGGCCTGTTCGCGCGGGCAGATCAAGGCCGCGCCGCGGTTCAGGACCGACAGCGAGACCAGGGACCCGGAGTATCTGACGCGGGTGGGCGCCTACTACCAGGCCCTTCCGCCGCGCGAGGCGACCAGCGCCTGAGCCGGTGCGGCGAGGCCCGCGGTGCGGGTCCCGGCGCCGCGTCCGAACCCGGACCCCGTCCGCGGCCGGGGCTCCGGGTGATCCGGGCTCACCAGGGCAGGAAGACGTGCACGTCCTTGCCGCGATCGTTGACCACCACGCTCACCTGGTCGCACAGCGTGTGGATCAGGTGCCAGCCGATACCGCCGCCGCCCCGGCTGGGGCGGAACGGCCGCGGGGCCGGCTGCGTGGTGCTGGTGTCGCTGAGCGTGACGTGGACCCCGTCGAAGGTGCGGCGCATCCGCAGCTCGAACGGGCCCGGCGCGTACTGCACCGCGTTCGCCGCCAGTTCCGTCACGACCAGCAGGATGTCGTCCCAGTGCTCGGGCGCCGCCGGCCGCGCGTGCCGCGCCACCTCGTCGAGGAAGTCCTCCGCGGCGAGTCGCGCACCCGTGACATGGTGCAACTCGCCCGCGAAGCGGGCGGTGCGGCTCGGAATGCCCTCGCTGGCCAGTGTGTCGTCCCCACGCGGCTCGAATGCCATCTCGCCTTCCGGCCCGGCCCTCGTCGCCGGGCTGTCGTCCTTTCTTTCCCTCGCGTCCCACTGTCTTGTTCCCAGGGGCGAGGAGCCTACGCTTGGGGCGTCGCAGGCGGCGGAAAGGCAGGCGGGAGGCGTCAGCGGAACACGTCGTCGGGCTCGTCCCAGTCGGCCGTCGGATCGTGCGCGGACTCCCGGCGTGCGGCGCGGCTGCGCGCCTGGTACATGGCTTCGATCTCGACCGCGTACTGCTCCGCGATGGCGTCCCTGCGCGGCTTCATCGACGGTGTGAGCAGCCCGCCCGCCACGTCGAAGGGCGCGGACAGCACCCGGAAGACCCGGACGGACTCCGAGTGGGACACCGTGCTGTTCGCGGCGGCGACCGCCCGCTCGATCTCCTCCCGCAGCGCGTTCTCCTCCCGCGCCTCGTGCTCCGGCCCGTCACCCCGCAGGGCCAACGCCGCGCGCCAGTGGGCCAGGAACTCCGCGTCCAGGGTGATCAGCGCGCCCACGCACGGCCGGCCGTCACCCACGAGAACCGCCTGCCGGACCAGCGGATGCGCGCGCAGCCGCTGCTCCAGCACGGCCGGGGCCACGCTCTTGCCGTCGCTGGTGACGATGATGTCCTTCTTGCGCCCGGTGACGGTGAGGTAACCCTCGGCGTCCAGCTCGCCGACGTCCCCCGTGGCCAGCCAGCCGTCGTGCAGCACGGCCCGGGTCGCGGCCTCGTCGCCCACGTACCCCTGGAACAGCGACGGACCCCGGACCAGGATCTCCCCGTCGTCCGCCACCTCGATCGCCGTGCCCGGCAGGGCCTTGCCGACGGTCCCCGACTTCTCCCGGCCCAGCGGCTGCATGGTGATGCCGCCCCCGGTCTCCGTGAGCCCGTATCCGTCGTGCACGTGGATGCCGATGCCCTCGAAGAACAAGGAGAGGTCGCGGCCGAGCGGGGAGCCGCCGGAGGCGGCCCGGACCACCCTGCCACCCAGCTCGGTCCGCAGCTTGCGGTACACCGTCCGCTCGTACAGGGCGTGCTGCAGCCGAAGGTCCAGGCCGGGGCCCGGGCCCTGACCCAGCCGCTGCCGCTCCAGCGCGGTGGCGAAGTCCCGGGCCGTCTCGGCCGCCCGCTCGAACAGCGCGCCGCGGCCCGCCTGCTGCGCCGTGCGCAGGAAGTTCTTGTAGATCTTCTCGAAGACGGGGGGAACGGCGTGGAAGTACGTCGGCCGGAACGAGCGCAGCGCCGACGCCAGCGCCTCCTCGCCCGCCTCCGGCTCGTGTCCCATCAGGATGCCGCCGCGCAGGCACAGGCTCTGGACCATCAGCCCGTACACGTGCGAGAAGGGCAGGAAGGCGAGCACCGACGCCTGCTCGCCGGGCGGCGCGGCGGTGTGCCCCCAGCCGGCCAGCAGCGTGTCGCAGGGGTTCGCCAGCGCGCGATGGCTCAGCGCGCAGCCCCGCGCGCGGCTGGTGGTGCCGGAGGTGTAGACGATCGCCGCGGTCGCGTCGGGCAGCACGATCCGGCGCAGCGAGTTCACCGTGGTCGGCGGCACCACCGCTCCCCGCTCCGCCAGGTGCGCCAGCGCGTCCGCGTCGAGCTGCCACACATGCTGCAGCCGGGGCAGCGTCGCGCACAGCGGGCCGACCGTCATCACGCCCTGCTCGTCCTCGACGACGACGGCCACGCACTCGGAGTCCCGCAGGATCCACTCGACCTGCTCGCGCGAGGAGGCCGGGTGGATCGGGACGACCTCGGCGCCGACCGCCCACAGCGCGTACGCGAGGACCGTCCACTCGTACCGGGTACGGGCCATGACCGCCACCCGGTGGCCGGGCGAGATCCTGGCGGCCACCAGCCCCCTGGCCAGGTCGGTCACCTGCTCCCGCAGCTCCGCGGCGGTCACCTCCTCCCACACCGGGGAGGAGGGGGCGGCACGGCGCGCGAGCACCGGCAGGTCGGGACGGGTCTCCGCGGTCTCGAAGACGCTGTCCGCGAGTCCACCGGCCGGCGGGGCGACAGTGGACGGAGCGAGGGCGAGGTCGCGCATGCGCTGCTCCTGGGTTTCACGGAGGTGACTGCGCCGGTGACGGTCTCGGTCGACGCGGATCGAATGTAGCCCAGGTCCGCACGTCACGGGTCCCGAACTGGGAAGTAGTCCCGTCTCCCGCGCCCCGGCCCGCTCAGGCGGGGTGCGGAGTCAGCCAGAGTGTGGCGAGCGGTGGCAGTGTGAGACGGATGTGCCGCTCCTGGGGTCCGCCGTCCGGTTCGAGCGGCTTCGCGTTGGTGACGCCGCCCCCGCCGTAACGGCCGGCGTCGGTGTTCAGCACCTCGCGCCACGCGATGACGTCGCCCGGCACGTCCAGGCGGTAGTCCTCGCGCACCACGGGGGAGAAGTTCGACACCGCCAGCAGCGGGCCGCCGGCCGCGTCGAGGCGCAGGAACGCGTAGACGTTGTCGTCGGCGGCGTCCACGGCCACCCAGCGGAAGCCCTCCGGCCGGGTGTCGCGCTGCCACAGGGCCGGGGTGGCCCGGTAGACGGTGTTGAGGTCGCGCACCAGGTCCCGCACCCCGCGGTGGTCGCCCGCGCCGCAGTGGTCCTCGTCGAGCAGCCACCACTCGGGCCCGTGCTCCTCGGAGAACTCGCCGCCCTGAGCGAACTCCTGCCCCATGAACAGCAGTTGCTTGCCCGGATGGGCCCACATGAAGCCCAGGTAGGCACGGTGGTTCGCGCGCCGCCGCCACCAGTCGCCGGGCATCTTCGACACCAGCGAACGCTTGCCGTGCACCACCTCGTCGTGCGAGATCGGCAGCACGTAGTTCTCGCTGTAGGCGTACACCATCGAGAACGTCATCTCGTGGTGGTGGTACTTGCGGTGCACCGGCTCCTTGCTCATGTACTGGAGCGAGTCGTGCATCCAGCCCATGTTCCACTTCAGCCCGAAGCCCAGGCCGCCGCTGTCGGTCGGCGCCGTCACCCCGCCCCACGCGGTCGACTCCTCGGCGATGGTCACCACGCCCGGGGCACGCCGGTACACGGTGGCGTTCATCTCCTGGAGGAACGCCATCGCGTCCAGATCCTCCCGGCCGCCGTACGCGTTGGGCGTCCACTGGTCCGAGTCGCGCGAGTAGTCCAGGTAGAGCATGGAGGCCACCGCGTCCACCCGCAGGCCGTCGACGTGGAACTCCTCGCACCAGTACACGGCGTTCGCGACCAGGAAGTTGCGCACCTCGGTGCGGGCGAAGTCGAACTCGTACGTGCCCCAGTCGGGATGCTCGGCGCGCTGCGCGTTCCCCGGCTCGTACAGCGGGTCCCCGTCGAAGCGGGCCAGCGCCCAGTCGTCCTTGGGGAAGTGCGCCGGCACCCAGTCCATGATCACGCCGATCCCCGCCCGGTGGCAGGCGTCGACGAAGTACCGGAAGTCGTCCGGCGAGCCCAGACGCGCGGTCGGGGCGTAGTAGGAGGTGACCTGGTAGCCCCAGGACGGCCCGAAGGGGTGCTCGGCGACCGGCATCAGCTCCACATGGGTGAAGCCCAGATCCTTGACGTACGCCGGGAGCTGCTCGGCCAGCTCGCGGTACGTCAACCCCGGCCGCCAGGACGGCAGATGGACCTCGTACACGGAGAACGGCGCCTCGTGCACCGGCACGTCCGCGCGGTGCGCCATCCACTCCTGGTCGCCCCACTCGTGGTGCGCGGCCGTCACCACGGACGCGGTGGCGGGCGGCACCTCGGTGCGCCGTGCCATCGGGTCGGCCTTGAGGAACCGGCCGCCGTACTGCGAGGTGATCTCGAACTTGTACTTCGCGCCCTCCCCGATCCCGGGCAGGAACAGCTCCCACACGCCCGCCGCGCCCAGCGAGCGCATCGGGAAGGCGGTACCGTCCCAGTGGCAGAAGTCGCCGGCCACGCGCACGCCCCGGGCGTTGGGCGCCCACACCGTGAACCGTGTCCCGGTCACGCCCTGGTGGGTCATCGGCTCCGCGCCCAGCGCCTGCCACAGCTGCTCGTGCCGGCCCTCCCGGACCAGGTGCAGATCCAGCTCGCCGAGGGCGGGCAGGAAGCGGTAGGGGTCGTGGACCTCGTACTCGTCCCGCTCGTAGCCGACCACCAGCGTGTACTCGGGGATCGCGGCCAGTGGCAGTACGGCCGAGAACAGTCCGTCGCCCTCGGAGGCGAGCGGGGTGCGCTCGCCGTCCACGACCACGCTCACCGCACGGGCGAAGGGACGCAGCACCCGCAGGACGATCCCGTCCGGCCCCGGATGCGCGCCGAGCAGCGCGTGCGGGTCGTGGTGGCCGCCGGACAGCAGGCGCTCACGGTCGGCGGGATCCAGCGGCGGGGCCGTGTGCCCCCGCACCGCCGTGGGCAGGACGGGGCCGGACGGCTCGGGAAGTGACGTGTCGCGCAGTGCCATCGGTTCAGCCTCCTCTCACGGCGAGACGTTCGATCGCCGCCATCGGTACGGCGAGCCAGTCGGGGCGGTGCCGGGCCTCGTACAGCACTTCGTACACGGCACGGTCCGTCTCGTAGGCCCGTAGCAGGGCGTGTTTCTTACGGGGGTCCCAGCCGGCCCGGGAGGCGTAGCCGGCGCAGTACGCCTCCCGGCAGCGGCGCGCCCACTCCGGGCGCCATGGGCGGCGCTGGCGGGCGGCGTAGTCGAAGGAGCGCAGCATCCCCGCCACGTCCCGGACCGGGGACTCGGGGATGCGGCGCTCGGTGAGCGGACGCGACGGCTCACCCTCGAAGTCGATGACGAACCACTCCCGCCCGGCCCGCAGCACCTGACCGAGGTGCAGGTCGCCGTGCACGCGCTGGGCGGGCGGCCCGGCGTCGCAGCTCGCCAGCGCGGCGAACGCGGTGCGCAGCCGGGTCGCGTACGGGCGCAGCGCGGGGACGCTGTGCGCGGCGGCCTCCAGATTCTCGGTCATCGTCGCGGCGGTGCGCGCGATGTTCTGGTGGGCGCCGGTGGGGAAGGCGTCGGCCAGCGCCAGGTGGACCTCGGCGGTCGCCTGCCCCAACTGGTGCGCCTGGGTGGTGAAGTCGTCACCGGTGGCCAGGGCCCGCAGGGCCAGCGTCCAGCCGTCGGCGGCGTCGCGCAGGAACGGCTGGAGCACCCCGAGCGTGGCCGGTTCCGGTTGCGTGGTGCGGAACCAGGCCACCGGAGCGGGCACCCGGGTGCAGTTCTGTCCGGCCAGGGCCCACGGCACCTCCAGGTCCGGGTTGACGCCCGGCTGGATGCGGCGGAACACCTTCAGGATGAACTCGTCCCCGTAGATGATCGAGGAGTTGGACTGCTCGGCGTCCAGCAGCCTGGGCACCAGGGCGCCGGGGATCGGTACGGACGCGTCCGCCTCGAAGTGCAGCGGGCCCGAGGTGCCGGGGTGGCGCATCCGCTCCAGGAGCAGTTGTGCCGAACGCGGGTCGCACAGCGCGTCGTAGACCGCGAAGCCGGCCAGCGGCCCTTCTTCGGGGCGGCCGATGAACGCCCGGTGCAGGCGCGGGGCCAGTTCCCGCCGTACGCCGAGCAGCAGTTGGTAGCAGTCGGCGGGCGGCGGGGCGGGTGTGCCGGTGGGGGAGGGGACCGTGCCGGGACCGGAGGCGACGTCCGCGTGCTCGGCGTGGACGAGCAGATGCAGACAGCCCGGGAACAGCTCCGTCATCGACAGCAGACGCAGGTCGGTGACGGGCCGGTCCTTGCCGGCGAACCAGCGTTGTCGCGGCAGCCATTCGCGCAGCAGCGAGCCGAGCGAGGTCATGGGCCCGGCCGGGCTCTGGGCGCTCGGCGCCGGTGATGCGGTCTTCGGCATGGTCACGCCTCCTTTCGTCGGCCGAACGCTCACCCGCGTCGGCCGGTCCGGGATGCGACGTCGGCGGTGAGCCGGAACCAGTAGAACCCGTGTCCCGCCAGGGTCAGCAGGTACGGCAGTTCCCCGATGGCCGGGAAGCGCACTCCGCCGATGAGCTCGACCGGGCTGCGTCCCTCGAAGACCCGCAGATCGAGTTCGGTCGGCTGGGCGAAGCGGGAGAAGTTGTGGACGCACAGCACCAGGTCGTCCTTGTACGCGCGGAGGAAGGCGAGGACGGCGGGGTTGGTGGAGGGCAGTTCGGTGTAGGAGCCGAGTCCGAAGGCGGGGTTCTGCTTGCGGATCTCGATCATGCGGCGGGTCCAGTGCAGCAGCGAGGAGGGCGAGGACATCGACGCCTCGACGTTGGTGACCTGGTAGCCGTAGACCGGGTCCATGATCGTGGGCAGGTAGAGGCGGCCGGGGTCGCAGGAGGAGAAGCCGGCGTTGCGGTCGGGGGTCCACTGCATGGGGGTGCGCACGGCGTCGCGGTCGCCGAGCCAGATGTTGTCGCCCATGCCGATCTCGTCGCCGTAGTAGAGGATCGGGCTGCCGGGCAGGGAGAGCAGCAGGGCGGTGAACAGCTCGATCTGGTTGCGGTCGTTGTCGAGGAGGGGGGCGAGGCGGCGGCGGATGCCGATGTTGGCGCGCATGCGGGGGTCTTTGGCGTATTCGGCCCACATGTAGTCGCGTTCCTCGTCGGTGACCATTTCGAGGGTGAGCTCGTCGTGGTTGCGCAGGAAGATGCCCCATTGGCAGGTGGCGGGGATGGCGGGGGTCTTGGCGAGGATCTCGGAGACGGGGTAGCGGCTTTCGCGGCGGACGGCCATGAAGATGCGGGGCATGACGGGGAAGTGGAAGGCCATGTGGCACTCGTCGCCGCCGGCGGCGTAGTCGCCGAAGTAGTCGACGACGTCATCCGGCCACTGGTTCGCCTCCGCCAGCAGCACGGTGTCCGGGAACATCCGGTCGATCTCCTTGCGCACCCGCTTCAGGAAGGCGTGGCTCGCGGGGAGGTTCTCGCAGTTGGTGCCCTCCTCGGCGTAGAGGTACGGCACGGCGTCCAGCCGGAAGCCGTCGATGCCCAGGTCCAGCCAGAAGCGCAGGGCGGCCAGGATCTCCTCCTGCACCGCGGGGCTTTCGTAGTTCAGGTCCGGCTGATGGGAGAAGAACCGGTGGAAGTAGTACTGGCCGCGGACCGGGTCGAAGGTCCAGTTCGAGGTCTCGGTGTCGACGAAGATGATGCGGGCGTCCGGATAGCCCTTGTCGTCGTCGGCCCACATGTAGAAGTCGCCGTAGGGGCCGTCCGGGTCCTCGCGCGACTGCTGGAACCACGGGTGCTGGTCGCTGGTGTGGTTCATGACGAAGTCGATGATGACGCGCATGCCGCGCTGGTGGGCGGCGTCGACGAACTCCACGAAGTCCGCCAGGTCGCCGAACTCCGGGAGCACGGCGGTGTAGTCGGAGACGTCGTAGCCGCCGTCCCTGAGCGGCGACTTGAAGAACGGCGGCAGCCACAGGCAGTCCACGCCGAGCCACTGGAGGTAGTCGAGTTTGGCGGTCAGGCCCTTCAGGTCGCCGACGCCGTCGCCGTTGCTGTCCTGGAAGGAGCGGACGAGGACCTCGTAGAACACGGCACGCTTGAACCAGTCCGGGTCCCGGTCCCTGGCCGGGGCGTCCTCGAAGATGTCAGGGACGGGCTCGTTGACAGTCATGGCGCTGGGGGCCCTCCGATCTCGGACGAGGTGGACGGTCGCTGGACGTGGAGGACGTGCGCGGGCCGTTCGCCCGGTTGCAGGCGCACGTAGTTGGCCCTGCCCCAGTGGTGGGTCTCGCCGGTGAGCTCGTCGCGCACCGGCATCGACTCGTTCCAGTCCAGGCCGAGTTGCGGCATGTCCAACGAGACCGTGGCCTCCTGGGTGTGGTGGGGGTCGAGGTTGGCGACCACGACGACCGTGTCCGGCCCTTCGCTCTTGCTGTACGCGATCACGGCATCGTTGTCGGTCGCGTGGAAGCGCAGATTGCGCAGGCGGTGCAGCGCGGGATGGCGTCGGCGGACGTCGTTGAGTTTGGTGATGAGGGGGGCGATGGTGCGGCCCTCGCGTGCGGCGGCCGCCCAGTCGCGGGGTTTGAGCTGGTACT
>NZ_JBIVJN010000027.1:0-52836 GCF_044750345.1 Streptomyces sp. NPDC088817 | reverse complement strand
ATCCGCTCCGCGAACACCGGCGACTCGTCCAGCAGTTGGGCACCCATGCCCACCCACTGCGAGCCCTGGCCGGGGAACACGAAGACGGTACGGCCGTCGACGTCGGCGGTGCCCTCGACGAGACCGCTCCAGGACTGGCCCTCGGCCAGCGCGCGGCTGCCGGTGAGCAGGTCGTCGCGGCCGGCCGCGACGACGACGGCCCGGCGCTCCAGCAGGGCCCGGGAGGTGAGCAGGCTGTGGCCGACGTCCTGGGGGCGCGGCTCGGTGTCGGCGCCGAGGCGGGTGACGAGGGCGGCGGCCTGGTCGCGGAGCGCCTGCCCGGAGTGGGCGGAGAGCAGCCACGGCAGGGCGGCCGGCACGACGGCCGGCTGCGGCGGCACGTCCTCGGCCCCGGTGTCCTCGGCGGGTACGGGGGCCTGCTCCAGGACGGCGTGGGCGTTGGTGCCGCTGATGCCGAACGAGGACACGGCGGCCCGGCGCGGACGACCGGTCTCCGGCCAGGCGACGGCCTCGTCCAGGAGGCGGACGTGGCCCGACTCCCAGTCGACGTGGGTGGACGGCGAGGCGGCGTGCAGGGTCGGCGGCAGTACGCCGTGACGCAGCGCCATGACCATCTTGATGACGCCCGCGACACCGGCGGCGGCCTGGGTGTGGCCGATGTTGGACTTCAGGGAGCCCAGCCACAGGGGCTGTTCGGGGCGGTGCTCCTGGCCGTAGGTGGCGAGCAGGGCCTGCGCCTCGATGGGGTCGCCGAGGCGGGTGCCGGTGCCGTGCGCCTCGACGGCGTCGACGTCGGCGCCGGTGAGGCCGCAGTTGCCGAGGGCCTGGCGGATGACCTGTTCCTGGGCGCGGCCGCTCGGGGCGGTCAGGCCGTTGGAGGCGCCGTCCTGGTTGACGGCGGAGCCGCGCAGCACGGCGAGGACGGGGTGGCCGTTGCGGACGGCGTCGGAGAGCCGCTCGACGACGAGGACGCCGACGCCCTCGCCCCAGCCGGTGCCGTCGGCCTCGTCGGAGAACGCCTTGCAGCGGCCGTCGGGGGCCAGGCCGCCCTGGGCGCTGAACTCCACGAAGACGGACGGCTCGGCGAGGATGGTGACGCCGCCGACGACGGCGAGCGAGGACTCGCCCCGGCGCAGCGACTGGGCCGCCATGTGCAGGGCGACCAGGGAGGACGAGCAGGCGGTGTCGACGGTGACCGCCGGACCCTCCAGGCCGTAGACGTAGGAGAGACGTCCGGACAGCACGCTGGCGGCGGTGCCGGTCAGGGCGTGGCCGTGGAGTTCGGCGGCGGTGTCCGCGGAGGGGGCGCCCCAGTGGTAGGAGCCCACGAACACACCGGTCGAGCTGCCGCGCAGGGAGGTGGGGGCGATGCCGGACCGCTCCAGGGCCTCCCAGGAGACTTCGAGCAGCAGGCGCTGCTGCGGGTCCATGGCGGTGGCCTCGCGCGGCGATATGCCGAAGAAACCGGCGTCGAAGTCGGTGGCCTCGTAGAGGAATCCGCCCTGGTGCGTGGAGCTGCTTCCCTCGCCGTTTCCGGTGAGTGCCTCGATGTCCCAGCCGCGGTCGGCGGGAAATCCGGAAATGGCGTCCCCGCCGGATTCCACGAGTTCCCACAGGGATTCCGGCGAGCTCACTCCGCCGGGCAGCCGGCAGCTCATTCCGACGATCGCGACGGGCTCGTTGTCGCGGGATTCCAGCTCGCCTATACGGCGGCGGGCGCGCCGCAGATCGTTGGTGACCCGGCGAAGGTAGTCGACAACTTTTTCCTGCTGGTTCTGCTGGGGTTCCGGCATCGGGTCCGTCCTCGTCATCGGGTCGCGAACGAAAGCTGAGATCCGCTATGTGGTTTCGAACTCTTCATCGATGATGTCGAGCAGCCGGTCGACCGGCACCGAGTCGATGTCCTCGTCGGAGAAGTACTCCCGCGGGGCGGAGTTCCGGCGGAGCGAGGCGACGAGTGCGTCCAGGCGGTCGGCGACGGCCCGGCGTTCGGGGTCGTCGTCCGGCAGGGTCCGCACGACGGCCTCGAACCTGGTGAGTTCGTCGTCGCACGATCCCTGCGGCGGGGAGGCGGATGCGACGAGGAGTTCCCCGATGCGCCGGGCGGCGAGTTCGGGTGTGGGGAAGTTGAAGACGAGGGTGGCCGGCAGCCGTAGTCCGGTCAGCGCCGTGAGGCGGTCGCCGAGTTCCACGCCGGCCAGTGAGTCGAAGCCGAGTTCCTTGAAGACCGCGCGGGGTCCGACCGCGTCAGGGCCGGGATGGCCGAGGACCGCCGCCGCCTGGGCGCGCACCAGGGAGACGAGCCGGCGTTCGCGTTCGGCCGGGCCCAGGGCCGCCAGTTCGGTGACGAAGGTGTCGGGTGCCGGGGCCGGTTCGGCGGGGGCGGCGCC
This sequence comes from Streptomyces sp. NPDC088817, assembly GCF_044750345.1. Lineage (NCBI taxonomy): Bacteria > Bacillati > Actinomycetota > Actinomycetes > Kitasatosporales > Streptomycetaceae > Streptomyces > Streptomyces sp. NPDC088817. Next base: position 50,446 of record NZ_JBIVJN010000027.1, on the reverse strand, counting down.
GGGTGCCGCGGCGACGGGCCGGGTGCGGCGGGGCGCGGCGGTGTCCTGGATCCTGGTGCGCGTGGGCGGCCGGGGGGCGGTGCGCTCCTGCTCGGTGAGCTGCCGTACGAGGACGGCTTCGGCGGTGAGCACCGGGGCGCCGGTGGCGTCGGCGGCGGTCAGGGTCAGGGTGCCGTCGTCGGCGGTGCGTATCCGCACCCGCAGGGCGGTGGCGCCGACGGCGTGCAGCCGGACTCCGTGCCAGGCGACGGGGAGGGTGCCGGTCGTGGTGAGGGCGGCGTGCCGGGCGGCGTCGAGGAGCGCGGGGTGCATTCCGTAGGCACCGGGGTCGTCGGTGGTGCCGGCGGGGAGTTCGGCCTCGGCGAGGACGGCGCCGTCGTGGCGCCAGGCCGCGCGCAGGCCGCGGAGGGCGGGGCCGAGGTCGAGGCCGTCGTCGGCGAGCCGCTCGTAGTGGTCGTCGAGGTCGAGGGGTTCGGCGCCCGGCGGGGGCCAGGCGGTCGCGTAGGAGGTGTCGGGGGCGGCGGTGGTGCCGGGCTCGGTGCCGAGGAAGCCGCCGGCCCGCAGGGTCCAGGGCTCGGTGGGGGTGGCGCCGGGCCGGGAGTGGACGGTGACGGTGCGCCGGCCGGTCTCGTCGGCGGGGCCGACCCGGACCTGGAGGTTCAGGGTGTCGCCGTCGTGCAGGACGGGCGCCTCGACGAGGGCGAGTTCGTGCAGGACGTCGCAGCCGGTGTCGTCGCCCGCGCGGACGGCGAGTTCCACGAGCACGGCGGCGGGCAGCAGGACGCGTCCGGCGACGGCGTGGTCGGCGAGCCAGGGGTGGGTGGCGACGGAGAGCGTCGCCCCCGACACGGTGCCGCCGTCGGCGAGTTCGACGGCCGGGCCGAGCAGCGGGTGTCCGCCGCCCCCGGGGGCGCCGGCGCCGGGCCTGGGCGGGGCGGGCCAGTGCCGGGCGCGCTGGAAGGCGTACGTCGGCAGGTCGGTGCGGCGGGCTCCGGTGCCGGTGTAGAGGGCGGACCAGTCGACGGGCACGCCGAGGACGTGGAGCCGGCCGAGCGCGGTGGTGAGGGACGTCTCCTCGGGCTGGTCCTTGCGGAGGGTGGGTACGGCCTCGACCGGGGTGTCCGGGCCGAGGACGGTGCGGGCGAGGGCGGTGAGGACGCTGCCGGGGCCGAGTTCGACCAGCAGGTCGGTGCCGTGCTCGCGCAGGGCCGTCACGCCGTCGGCGAAGCGGACGGTGCCGCGCACGTGCCGCACCCAGTAGTCGGGGGTGGCGATCTCGGCGCCGGCCGGTTCGCCGGTGAGGTTGGACACGACCGGCAGGGCCGGCTCGTGGAAGGTGAGCCCCTGGACGACGTCCCGGAAGGCGTCGAGCATCGGCTCCATCAGCGGCGAGTGGAAGGCGTGCGAGACGGCGAGGCGGCTGGTGCGGCGGCCCTGGGCGGCGAAGTGGGCGACGATCCGCTCCACGGCGTCCTCGGCGCCGGAGACGACGACCGCGGTGGGGCCGTTGACGGCGGCGAGCGAGACGTCGTCGCCGAGCAGCGGCAGGACCTCGTCCTCGGACGCCTCGACGGCGGACATGGCGCCGCCTGCGGGCAGCGCCTGCATCAACGTGGCGCGGGCGGCGACCAGTCGGGCGGCGTCCTCCAGCGAGAGCACTCCGGCGACGTGCGCGGCGGCGATCTCTCCGACGGAGTGGCCGCCGACGGCGCCGGGGCGCAGTCCGAAGGACTCGGCGAGCCGGTGGAGGGCGACCTCGAAGGCGAACAGCGCGGGCTGGGTCCACCCGGTGCGGTCGAGTTCGGCGGGGTCCTCGCCCCACATCACGGACCGCACCGGACGCTCCAGCTCGGCGTCCAGGGCGGCCAGTACGGCGTCCAGGGCCTCGGCGAACACCGGGAAGCGGGCGGCGAGTTCACGCCCCATGCCGAGCCGCTGGGAACCCTGCCCCGAGAACAGGACGGCGACGGAACGGGGCGCGGCCTCACCCCGGGCACGCTCCACGACACCGTCCCCGGACGGCGTCAGCACCGCACGGTGCCGCAACGCTGCCCGCCCGGTGGCCAGCGAATGACCGACGTCCAGCGGATCGACCCCGGGATGCGCACGGACGAATGAGATGAGCCGCTCGACCTGCGCGTCGAGCGCCTGCGGCGAGGCCCCGGACACGGGCCACACGACGGCGCCCGCGGCGGGCACGACGGCGGCGGCGAGTTGAGCGGCGGGCTCGGCGGCGGAGGTGTCGGCGGACTCCACTGCGGAGACAGCGGGCCGCCCGGCGGACCCGGCAGCCGGGGCAGCACGCCCCTCGCCGGACGCGGCGGCAGAGGCCGCGCCGCGATGGGCGGGCTCGGCGGCGGAGGCGGCGTGGCGGCTGCCGGGCCCGGCAGCGGCGGCGGTCGTCGGGGCCTCTTCCACGATGACGTGGGCGTTGGTGCCGCTGATGCCGAAGGAGGAGACCGCGGCCCGGCGGGGGCGGGTGGTGGCGGGCCAGGGCAGGGCCTCGGTGAGGAGTTCGACGGCGCCGGCCGACCAGTCGACGTGCCGGGTCGGGGCCGAGACGTTCAGGGTGCGCGGCATCAGGCCGTGTCGCATCGCCTGGACGGCCTTGATGAATCCGCCGATGCCGGCGGCGGCCTGCGCGTGCCCGATGTTCGACTTCAGGGAGCCCAGGCGCAGCGGCCGGCCGCCGTCGCGGTCCTGGCCGTAGGTGGCGAGCAGGGCCCGGGCCTCGATGGGGTCGCCGAGGCGGGTGCCGGTGCCGTGCGCCTCGACGAGGTCGACGTCGGCGGCACTGAGTCCGGCGTCGGCGAGGGCCTCGCGGACGACGCGTTCCTGGGCCCGCCCGCTGGGGGCGGTGAGGCCGTCGGAGGCGCCGTCCTGGTTGACGGCGGAGCCGCGCAGCACGGCCAGCACCCGGTGCCCGGCGGCGCGGGCGGTGGACAGCCGCTCCAGTACGACGATGCCGGCGCCCTCCGCCCAGGTGGTGCCGTCGGCGTCGTCGGAGAAGACCTTGCAGCGGCCGTCGGCGGCGAGGCCGCCCTGCCGGGTGTAGGCGACGAACCCGACCGGGGTGGACATCACGGTGACACCGCCGGCCAGGGCGGTGTCGCACTCCCCCGACCGCAGCGAGCGCAGCGCGTAGTGGAGGGCGACCAGGGACGAGGAGGACGCCGTGTCGAGCGTGACGGCGGGCCCTTCGAGGCCGAGGAAGTGGGCGAGCCGCCCGGAGGCGATGCTCGGCGACAGTCCGGTGAGGGCGTGTCCGGCGAGGTCCTCGGAGGAGGCGTTGGTGACGGCCGCGTAGTCCTGGCCGCCGGTGCCGACGAAGACGCCGGTGCGGGTGCCGCTCAGGGTGTGCGGGTCGATGCCGGCGTGTTCCAGGGCCTCCCAGGAGGTCTCCAGGACGAGCCGCTGCTGCGGGTCGGTGGAGACGGCCTCGCGGGGCGACATCCCGAAGAAGCCGGCGTCGAAGTCGGCGGCCGCGGCGAGGAATCCGCCCCGGTGGGTCACGCTGCGGCCGGGTCCGTCGCCGGCCAGCGCGGCCAGGTCCCAGCCGCGGTCGCCGGGGAACGGCCCGGTGGCGTCGCGGCCGTCGCGGACCAGCTCCCACAGGTCCTCGGGTCCCTCGACGCCTCCCGGGAAGCGGCAGGCCATTCCGACGACCACTACCGGGTCCTCGTCGGCTCCGATCGTCATGCCTCGCTCACCCCTGCGGAAAAAGTCGGTCCTGTGGACACCTCTGCCTGCCGGATCGTAGGGGCGCAAAGGCTGTACTTTTCCCTAAGGAATCTCGGCGTTCGGAGCCCGCCCGCGCCCGGACGGCACGAAAACACCCCGCTCGGGGGCGAAGACTAGGGATTCCCCGGACCGTGGCGTGAGAAGAAGTCAGCGGCACGCTTCTCCCGCGCGGCACAGCGCTCCGCGCGGCGGGGTCGGCGGTGTCCTGTGACGGCGTGCGCGACAGGCGGCGGCGTCGGCGAATGCGGTCATCCGGCGACATTCGGTGGGTGGACGCGAGGCGTGCGGGCCCGCGTGGCCCGCCACTTTCCGGAGGGTGTTGTCCATGGGCGCGCACAGGCGGCCGATCCTGTTCGTCAGTTATGCCGAAAGCGGCCTTCTCAATCCACTGCTCGTACTGGCCGAGGAATTGTCCCGGCGCGGGGTGGAGGATCTGTGGTTCGCCACGGACGAGAAGGCGCGGGACCAGATCGAGTCGTCCTCGGTGGACAGTCCGCTGCGGTTCGCCTCGCTCGGCGACACCGTGTCGCAGATGTCGGCGGTCACCTGGGACGACGAGACCTACGCCGAGGTGACGCAGCGCTCCCGCTTCAAGGCGCACCGCGCGGTGATCCGGCACTCCTTCGCGCCCCAGACCCGGGTGGAGAAGTACCGGGCGCTGGAGAAGGTCGTCGAGGAGGTCGAGCCCGCCCTGATGGTGATCGAGAGCATGTGCCAGTTCGGGTACGAGCTCGCGATCACCAAGGGAATCCCGTTCGTGCTCGGGGTGCCGTTCCTGCCGAGCAACGTGCTCACCTCGCACGTGCCGTTCGCCAAGTCGTACACGCCGTCCGGGTTCCCGGTGCCGCACTCGGGGCTGCCCGGGAGGATGACGATCGCCCAGCGGGTGGAGAACGAGCTGTTCCGGGTGCGCACGCTCGGGATGTTCATGACGAAGGAGATCCGCGAGGTCGTCGAGGAGGACAACCGGGTCCGCGGCGAGCTGGGCATCTCCCCCGAGGCGCGGCAGATGATGGCGCGCGTCGACCACGCCGAGCAGGTGCTGTGCTACTCGGTGCCCGAACTGGACTACCCGTTCCCGATGCACGAGAAGGTGCGGCTGGTGGGCACGCTGGTGCCGCCGCTGCCGCAGGCGCCGGACGACGACGGTCTGTCGGACTGGCTGAACGAGCAGAAGTCCGTGGTCTACATGGGCTTCGGCACCATCACCCGGCTCACCCGGGAGCAGGTCGCCTCGCTCGTGGAGGTGGCCCGCCGCCTTGACGGCGAGGGCCACCAGGTCCTGTGGAAGCTGCCGAGCGAGCAGCAGCACCTGCTGCCCCCGGCGGAGGAACTGCCCGCGAACCTGCGGATCGAGAACTGGGTGCCCTCGCAGCTCGACGTGCTGGCGCACCCGAACGTCAAGCTGTTCTTCACGCACGCCGGCGGCAACGGCTACCACGAGGGTCTGTACTTCGGAAAGCCGCTGGTGGTGCGGCCGTTGTGGGTGGACTGCGACGACCAGGCCGTGCGCGGCCAGGACTTCGGCGTGAGCCTGACCGTCGACCGCCCCGAGACCGTCGACACGGACGACGTCCTCGACAAGGTCACCCGCGTGCTGAACGAGCCGTCCTTCACCGAGCGCGCCGAGTACTACGCCGGGCTGCTGAAGGCCGCGGGCGGTCGTACCGCCGCCGCGGACCTGCTGCTCGGACTCCCCGTCCTGGCGAACGACTGACCTAGGAAGTCAAGGATGTCCTATACGTATCCGGTCTCCATGCCGTGGCTGAAGGGCCGCGAGCTCGAGTATGTGACGGAGGCCGTCGGCGGCGGCTGGATCTCGTCGCAGGGTCCCTACGTCCGGCGGTTCGAGGAGGCGTTCGCCGCCTACAACGACATGCCGCACGGGGTCGCCTGTTCCTCGGGCACCACCGCGCTGACGCTGGCGCTGCGCGCGCTGGGCGTCGGTCCCGGCGACGAGGTGATCGTCCCGGAGTTCACGATGATCGCCTCCGCGTGGGCGGTCACCTACACGGGGGCGACCCCGGTGTTCGTGGACTGCGGCGACGACCTGAACATCGACGTCTCCCGCATCGAGGAGAAGATCACCTCGCGCACCAAGGTGATCATGCCGGTGCACATCTACGGCCGGCAGTGCGACATGGACGCCATCATGAACCTGGCGTACGAGTACAACCTGCGGGTGGTCGAGGACTCGGCCGAGGCGCACGGGGTACGGCCGGTGGGCGACATCGCCTGCTTCTCGCTGTTCGCCAACAAGATCATCACGGCGGGCGAGGGCGGGGTGTGCCTGACCCGGGACGCCCATCTGGCCGAGCAGATGGCCCACTTGCGGGCGATGGCGTTCACCAGGGACCACAGCTTCCTGCACAAGAAGCTGGCCTACAACTACCGCATGACGAACATGCAGGCCGCGGTGGCGCTCGCGCAGACCGAGCAGCTCGACACGATCCTCGCGGCCCGCCGCGACATCGAGAAGCGCTACGACGACGCGCTGCGGGACGTGCCCGGCATCACGCTGATGCCGGCCCGCGACGTGCTGTGGATGTACGACCTGCGGGCCGAGCGGCGTGACGAGCTGTGCGCGTACCTGGCCGAACAGGGCATCGAGACGCGGGTGTTCTTCAAGCCGATGAGCCGTCAGCCGGGCTACTTCGACGCCGACTGGCCGTCGCTGAACGCCTCCCGGTTCAGCGAGGACGGGTTCTACCTGCCCACGCACACCGGACTCACCGCGCAGGACCAGGAGTTCATCACCGACCGGATCCGGGACTTCCACGGAGTCAAGCGATGACCGCCGACGCCGAGACGACGACGTACGCGCCGGGCTGCCCCGTCGCCTTCCCGCTGCGGCGGCCGGGGCGTCCGTTCCCGCCGCCGGAGTACGCCGACTACCGGGCGGGCGAGGGCCTGGTCCGCTCCGAACTGCCCGCGAGCGGCCCGGTGTGGCTGGTGACGCGGCACGAGGACGTGCGGGCCGTGCTGACGGACCCCCGGATCAGCGCGGACCCCTCCCGTCCCGGCTTCCCGAGGGCCAGGCGCACCGGCGGCGCCCCCTCGCAGTCGGAGGTACCGGGCTGGTTCGTGGCGCTGGATCCGCCGGAGCACGACCGGTTCCGCAAGACGCTGATCCCGGAGTTCACCGTGCGCAAGGTGCGGGAGCTGCGACCGGCGATCCAGCAGATCGTGGACGAGCGGATCGACGCGATGCTCGCCGCGGGCAATTCGGCCGACCTGATCGCGGACTTCGCCCTGTCCGTGCCGTCGCTGGTCATCTCCGACCTGCTCGGGGTGCCCAAGGCGGACCGGGACTTCTTCGAGGCGAAGACGAGGGTCCTGGTGACCCTCTCCTCCACCGACGACGAACGCGACGCGGCCTCCAAGGCGCTGCTGCGCTATCTGAACCGGCTCATCCAGATCAAGGGCCGCCGTCCCGGCGAGGACCTGATCAGCAGGCTGATCCAGGCCGGCACCATGTCCCGGCAGGAGCTGTCCGGGGTGGCGATGCTCCTGCTCATCGCGGGGCACGAGACCACGGCGAACAACATCGGCCTGGGCGTCGTCCAGTTGCTGACCAACCCGAAGTGGATCGGCGACGACCGCATCGTGGAGGAGATGCTGCGCTACTACTCGGTCGCCGACCTGGTGTCCTTCCGGGTGGCGGTCGAGGACGTGGAGATCGGCGGTCAGCTCGTCAAGGCCGGCGAGGGCATCGTGCCGCTGATCGCCGCGGCCAACCACGACGGTTCGGTCTTCGACCGGCCCGACGAGTTCGACCCGGAGCGTTCCGCGCGCTCGCACGTGGCGTTCGGATACGGCGTCCACCAGTGTCTCGGGCAGAACCTGGTGCGGGTCGAGATGGAGATCGCCTACCGGACCCTGTTCGAGCGTATCCCGACCCTCGAACTGGCCGTGCCGGTCGAGGAGTTGTCCCTGAAGTACGACGGCGTGCTGTTCGGACTGCACGAGCTGCCCGTCACCTGGAGCTGAGCGACGGGCCGGTCCGCCGCGGCGGCCGGCCCGATGGAACGACCCTGGAGGAATGATGGTGCGCGTCAATGTGGACATCGACCGCTGCGTCGGTGCCGGACAGTGCGTGCTGACCGTGTCGGACGTGTTCGACCAGGACGACGACGGCCTGGTGACCGTCCTCGGACAGCCGTCTGACCCGGACACGCTGGACGCGGTCCGCGAGGCCGCGGTGGTCTGCCCCTCGATGGCGATCACGGTCGTGGAGGACTGACGAGACGAGGGCCTCCTGGTCCCGGTACGGATCGCGAGATCCCCAACCGCCGGCCAGGAGGCCCTCGTCGTCCCACCGCGATCCCCCACCGACGGGGGACGTGCGAGTGCTGGCGTCGGCCGCATGCCTGAACTGATCGCGCCCACCGGCCGGCTGCACCCCTCATGGCTCGCGGCGCGTGACGAGTGGACTCCGGGCGGCCCCCAGGACGGGACACGAGAAGGGCGCGTCCATGCCACGCATTGGTGGATCGTCGAGGACGACACCTACCTGGGAGCCATCGATCTGCGGCACTACCTGAACGCCTTTCTGCTCGACGTCGGCGGGCACATCGGGTACAGCGTCCGGCCCTCCTTCCGGAGGCGCGGCCTGGCGACGTGGGCCCTCGGGGCGGTTCTGCCCGAGGCCCGTGCGCTCGGCCTGGACCGGGTCCTCGTCACGTGCGACGACGACAACATCGGGTCGGCACGCGGCATCGAACGCAACGGCGGCGTCCTGGAAGACGTCCGCACGACGGACGCGGGCGGCAAGCGCCGGTACTGGATCACTCTGTGAGCCCGCGCAAAAACCGTTTGGCGGACCGCGGTGAGCGCTGCTACGTTTTCGGTGGCCGTGCGAGAGAACGAGGAGGTGGTACCCGTGAACGCAGTTTCGACATGGGTGCTCCCCTCCGGGGTCACGGTCGGGCGATAGGTCGTCCGGGAGCGCCGTTCAAGAGCACTCCCGAAGGACACGACCATGCATTTCACTTCTGAACAGCGCCTCGACGACGGCGTCCTCGAGCGCGAGTTCACCCTCGGCGAGATCCCCGGCACCCTGTGGACGCCCGGATCCGCGCCGGCTCCGCTGATCCTGATGGCCCACAACAACGGCCTGCCCAAGGGGGAAGCCCGGCTGGTGGCCCGGGCCCGGCACGCCGCGGCGCACGGCTACGCGGTGGCCGCCATCGACGCCGCCGGGTGCGGTGAGCGGCCCCGTTCCGCCGCCGACGAGCAGGCCCGCGCCGAACTCCGCCGGGCGATGCGGGCCGGCGAGCCGGTCGACGAGATCTTCGAGTCCTTCGTCGGCCCGCTGGTCGAGAAGGCGGTCCCGGAATGGCGGACCACCCTGGACGCTCTTCTCGAACTGCCCGGGATCGGCGGTCCGGTCGGGTACTCGGGGTGGACCGCCGTCGGCATCCGGCTGGCGGTCCTGGAGCCGCGCATCGCGGCCGCCGGTCTCTTCGCCGGGGGTTACGTGCCCCGCGCCCAGCGCGAGGAGGCCCGGCAGGTCACCATTCCCCTGCTGTTCCTGCTGCAGTGGGACGACGACGGGAACCCCCGGCAGCGGGCCCTGGACCTGTTCGACGCCTTCGGCACCAAGGAGAAGACGCTGCACGCCAATCTCGGCGGGCACACCGGCACCCCGTGGTTCGAGGTGGAGGACGGAGCCCGGTTCTTCGCCCGGCACCTGAGGTGACGCCGGGCCGGCCCGGACCGGCTCCCTGAAACAAGGCGGCGGCCCCCGCCCGTCAGGCAGTGGGGGCCGCCGCTGGTCTCGGAGGGCGGTGTGTCACCAGGTGACGGGGAGTTCGGTGAGGCCGCCGTTGAGCTGGCCCGACGTCACCTGGAGCTCCTCCACCGGGCGGGCCAGCCTCAGGCCGGGCAGCCGGGTGAACAGCTGCGTGTAGGCGGTCTTCAGCATCATCCGGGCCAGCGGCGCGCCGATGCAGTGCCACATGCCGTGCCCGAACGTCAGGTGCTCGTTGGGCGAGCGGCGGATGTCGAAGACCTCCGGCTCGTCGAAGACCGCCTCGTCGAAGTTGACCAGCGTGAAGTCGAGCAGCACCAGGTCGCCGGTGTGCATGGTGACGTCGCCGATGGTGATGTCGTCGGTGGCGTAGCGCGGCAGCGCGGCACCCGAGCCGCCGGCCTTCGCGGCCCGCAGGATCTCCTCGACGCCGCTCTTCATCAGCTTCTCGTCGGCGAGCGCCTCGCGGAGCTGGTCCGGGTACTGCGTGAACAGCACGACGCCCAGGTCGACATGGGTGGCGACGCTGTCGAGGCCGGCGAAGAGCAGGCTCGCGGCGATGGGGCCGATGCGCTCGTCCTCCGGGACCGTCTGACACAGCCGGGAGATGACGTCGTCGCCGGGTTCGGCCCGCTTGCGGCCGGCCAGCTCGACCAGCAGCCCGAACAGCTCCGCCTGGCTCTTGGCCACGCTCTCCGCGTCGTTCAGCGTGGCCATCTCGCCCAGCACCGCGAGGAGCCGGCCCTGCTCCTGCATCGGGATGCCGATCAGGGCGCACAGCACGGTCAGCGAGTACGGCAGCGAGAAGTTGCCCCGCAGGTCGGCGGGGCGCTCCTGGGCGGCGAAACCGTCCAGGATCTGTCCCGCGATCGCCTCCACCATCGGCATCATGTTGAGCACCCGGCGGGCGGAGAACTGCGGGGTGAGCAGGGTGCGCAGCTCGGCGTGCGCGGCGCGGGCCGCCTCGACGTCGCCCATGATGAGCAGGTCCATCAACGGGTTCTTGACGTAGCGGGGCGCGTTGGCCGGGTCGGCGTGCGCGCGGGCCAGACGCTCGTCGTGCAGGAGCTGCTTCAGCTCGGCGTGCCGGGTCACCAGCCAGCCCTCGTCGCCGGCCGGGGTGGTGATCCTGGTGACGGGAGCGCGCATCTGGAGCTCGCGCAGCAGCGGGCTGAGGCGGAGCACCGAGGGCTCGGGGTCCTCGAGGGAGGGCGGCGGGGTGGGGTTGAGCATGGGACTGCTACTCCTTGGGGCAGTGATGGTGTGCGCGGGTCCCCGGCTGGGGTCTTTCGCTCGGATCGGGCCGGATCAGCCCGGCATGATCCGAACGAGAGGCCCCGGGGGCCGCTGTCGCACCCGGGGCGGCGCCGTGGAAGTGGGCGGCGCCCCGGATGCGGTGGGGGGACAGGGAGGACCCGGCCGGGGTGGCGTGCACCGGCCGGACCCGGCTCAGGCCTCGCCGTCCGGGAGTTCGGCGAGCCAGTTCTCGATGGCCTCGGCGGTCAGCGCCGAGTGCTCCATGGCCAGGGACAGATGGTCGGCGTCGATGTCGCGTACGGCGTCGGCCGGCACCGCGGAGGTGTCGAGCATGAAGCCGTTGTTGGCCTGCGTGGCGCGCAGGAGCAGCGTCGGGGCGGTCGTCGCGGGCGCGTCGATGTCCGTCATCAGCATGAACCAGTGCGCCATCGCGGACATCCGGGCGCTGTTGAGCGTCACGGACGGCGAGTCGATGTCGGCCAGGTAGAAGCGGGTCGTCTGGTCCAGGTTGTTGCCCTCCGAGGGGTCGTACCGGATGGACGCCGTGTCGAGCAGGACGACCGCCTCCGGCTTCACGCCCCAGGTCTCCTCCAGGACACCGGCCGCGAGGTAGGCGAGGGAACCACCGGTGGAGTGGCCGACCATCACGAACGGTTCGCCGTCGCTCGCCATCAGGACGCTCTCGGCGACGATCCGGGCCGCCGCGTCGCTGGTGGCGGGCAGCAGCTCGCCGGGGGCGAAGCCCATCAGCGGCAGCGCCGACACATGGCGGCTGCCGCGGAAGTGGGCGGCGATGCGGGCGTACTGGTGGACACCGCCGGTGGCGCCGGGCGCGCTGACGAAGATCAGCCGCGGTGAGCCGGGGCCGGTGGCCAGGGTGACGGGCTCGGACAGCTCCTCCAGGTCGGCGGGCGTGTCGAAGGTGGGCCGCGTGTTGGCGACCGCCTTCAGCATCCGCATCGCCTCGACGAGCTTGCCGCCGCGCACCGCGTTGTGGAACAGGCCGACCAGCGTGTCGTCGGGGTGCACCGTGGTGCCGGCGGCGGCGGTGCCGGACGCCTTGCCGGGAGCGGACAGGTCCCCCAGTTCCTCGTTGAGGTGGCGGGCCAGCTTCACCGGCGTCTTGCTGTCGAAGACCACCGACGTCGGCAGGCGCAGCCCGAGGAGTTCGCCGAGCTGGTTGCGCAGGCTGACCGAGACCAGCGAGTCGAAGCCCAGTTCCAGGAAGCCGCGCTCGGGGTCGACGGCGGCGGGGTCGGCGTGGCCGAGCAGGCCCGCGGTGAAGCCGACGACCAGCTCGGTGAGCAGCTTCTCCCGGCCGGCGGTGTCGAGCGTGCGCAGCCCGTCGAGCACGGTCTTGGGCGAGCGGTCCGCGGCGGCGGCGCGCCGGGGCCGCGGCACCAGGTCGCGCCAGAGGGCGGGCAGCGACTGCTGGACCTGGAGTCCGGCGACGTTGATCCGGGTGGGCACGAGCACCGGCTCGGGGCGGGCGAGGGCGGCGTCGAACAGGGCGAGGCCGTCCTCGACGCTCATCGGCGGGGTGCCGCCGCGGTCCATCCGTCCCAGGTCGGTGTCGCTGACCTGGCTGGTCATGCCGCTGCCGCGGCCCCAGGGGCCCCAGGCGAGGGACACACCGGGCAGACCGGCCGCCCTGCGCCGGTGGGCGAGCGCGTCGAGACAGGCGTTGGCGGCGGCGTAGTTGCCCTGTCCTGGGCCGCCGATGACGCCGGAGATCGAGGAGTACAGCACGAACGCGGCGAGGTCCTGGCCGAGGGTCGCCTCGTGCAGGTGGAGGGCCGCGTCGGCCTTGGGGCGGAGCACACCGGTCAGTCGTTCCGGGGTGAGCGAGCCGATCAGGGCGTCGTCCAGCACACCGGCGGTGTGGACCACGGCGGTCAGCGGGTGTTCGGCCGGCACCGACGCGACGAGCGCGTCGACGGCGTCGCGGTCGCCGACGTCGCAGGCGGAGACGGTCACCCGGGCTCCCAGGCCGGTCAGTTCGGCGACCAGTTCGGACGTGCCGGGTGCCTCGGGGCCGCGGCGGCTCGCCAGCAGCAGGTGCCGTGCGCCCCGCGCGGTGACCAGGTGGCGGGCGAGGGCGGCGCCGAGACCGCCGGTGCCGCCGGTGATCAGTACGGTGCCGTCGGGGTTCCAGTCGGCGGTCGCGGGGGCGTCGTCGGCCGTCTGCGACAGCCGGGCGAGGCGGGCGGCGCGCACCTGGTAGTCGCGGACCGCGAGCTGCTGCTCGTCGAGCGTCAGGATGTCGGGCAGCACGCCGGCGGACAGGAACGTGTCGTCCAGGTCGACGAGCAGCAGGCTGCCGGGGTTCTCGGTCTGCGCGGAGCGGACCAGTCCCCAGACGGCCGCGCCGGCCGGGTCGAGGACGTCCTCGTCGTCGAGGGCGACGGCGCGGCGGGTGACGAAGACGAGGCGGGTGCCCGCGAGCCGCGGTTCGGACAGCCACTCCTGGAGGTGGCCGAGGACGCGGGCGGTGAGGGCGTGCACGCCGTCCGCTCCGGCGTCCTTCTCCCCCGCGAGCGGGATGAGGAACACGTCGGGCGCGACACCGCTGTCGCCGATGGCGCCGCCCAGGGAGTCCGCGTAGGCGGTGACGGTCTCGTCGGCGCGGTGCATGGCGTAGCCGAGGTCGAGTTCGTCGGAGCCGACGACGGCCCAGCGGGTGCCGGTGGCGCGGCCGGAGGCCTTGACGGGCGCCCACTTCAGTCCGAACAGGTCGCCGCGGCCGGTGGCGGCCGGGGTTCCGGCGGCGCCGTCCGGGGTGCCGAGGCGCACGGTGTCGGCGGTCAGGACGAGGTTGCCCGCGGGGTCGGCGGCGGTGAGGGCGACCGTGTCGGGTCCGGTGGTGCTCAGCCGGACGCGCAGCGCGGTGGCGCCGGTGGCGTGCAGGGTGAGCCCGTCGAAGCCGGCCGGTTCGCCGGCCGTGGTGCCGTCGAGGGCGGCGGCGCGCAGGGCGGTGGACAGCAGCGCGGGGTGCAGTCCGAAGCCGCTGTCGGGTCCGGCGGGCAGTTCGACCTCGGCGAACACCTCGCCCTCGTGCCGCCACACGCCGGTCGCGCAGTTGAAGAGCGGACCGAGGGTGCGCCCGTCGGACTCCAGCTCGGTGAGCGGGACTTGGCGGGCGTCGGCGGGCGGCCACTCCACGAGGTCCGTGGCTGTGTCCTCGGTGTACTCGGCGCCCTCGTCGGGGGCGAGGACTCCACGGGCGTACGTGGTCCAGGGGGCGTCGTCCGCGTTCGCCGGGCGGGCGTGCACGGAGAGGGTCCGCTGCCCGGAGTCGTCCGCGGGGCCGACGCGCACCTGGAGCAGGACCGCGTCGCGGTCGCCGAGGGTCAGCGGGGCGAGCAGGTCGAGCCGGTCCAGGCGCGGGGTGCCGTTCTCGTCGCCCGCGCGGACCGCGATCTCCACGAAGGCGGTGCCGGGGACGGTGATCCGGCCGTCGACGCGGTGCTCGGCGAGCCAGGGGTGGGTCAGCGGCGAGAGGCGTCCGGTGAGGACGGACTCGTCGGCGTCGGCGAGGGCGACGGTGGCGCCGAGCAGCGGATGCGCGGCGGCGCCGAGGCCGAGGCCGGCGGGGTCGCCGGAGCGGGCGCGCACGTTCGGCCAGTACCGGTCGCGCTGGAAGGCGTACGTCGGCAGGTCCACGGGGGCCGGGCGGCCGGGGAGGGTGCCCTCGAACACGGCGTCCCAGTCGGTCCTGGCGCCGCGGGTCCACAGGGTGCCGAGCGCGCCGAGCGCGGAGGCCTCCTCCGGCTGGTCCTTGCGCAGCGCGGGCACGGCGGTGATGTCGGTGACCTCGATGGCCTGCGTGTTCTCGCCGACGAGGGCGGACAGCACGCCGCCGGGGCCGAGTTCGAGGAAGGTCCGCGCGCCCTCGTCGACGAGGGTGCGCACGGCGTCGGCGAAGCGGACGGCCTGCCGGGCGTGGCACACCCAGTAGTGCGGCGTGGCCAGTTCCTCGGCGGTGACGACGTCGCCGGTGAGGGTGGAGACGACGGGCACCGACGGCTCGCCGAAGGTGAGCTTCGCGACGACGTCCCGGAACGCGTCGAGCATCGGGTCGACGAGCGGCGAGTGGAAGGCGTGGCTCACGGACAGCCGCGTGGTGCGGCGGCCCTGCTCGCGGAAGTGCTCGGCGATGGCGAGGACGGCGTCCTCGGCGCCGGAGACCACCACGGACTCGGGGCCGTTGACCGCGGCGAGCGAGACCCGCTCGTCGAGGAGCGGCCGCACCTCGGCCTCGGTGGCGTGCAGCGCGACCATGGCTCCGCCGGCCGGCAGGTCCCGCATGAGGCCGGCGCGGGCGGCGACCAGCGTGCAGGCGTCCTCCAGCGACAGCGCGCCGGCCACGTGCACGGCGGCGATCTCGCCCACGGAGTGTCCGGCGAGGTGGTCGGGGCGCAGTCCCCAGGAGGCGAACAGGCGGTGGAGGGCGACCTCGACGGCGAACAGGGCGGGCTGGGTGTGGCCGGTGTCGTCGAGGGCCTCGGCGTCCTCGCCCCACATGACGTCGCGCAGCGAGTGGCCGAGGCGCTCGTCGAGCAGGGCGAGGGTCTCGTCCAGGGCGGCGGCGAACACCGGGAAGCGGGCGTGGAGTTCACGGCCCATGCCGAGGCGCTGGGCACCCTGGCCGGAGAACAGCACGGCGAGGGCGGGGCGGTCGCCGGAGGGGACGGTGCCGCGGGCGGCCTCGGTGAGGCCGCCGTCCGCGGCGACGAGCAGCGCCCGGTGTTCGAAGGGGGTGCGGGTGGCGGCCAGCGCGTGGCCGACGGCGACGGGGTCGGCGCCGGACGCGGTGAGCGGCCGTACCCGCTCCAGCTGGGCGTCGAGGGCCGCGGCGGTGCGGGCCGACACGGGCCACGGCACGGCGCGCGGGACGACCGGCTCGGGCCGCGGCTCGGCGTCGGTGTCGGTGTCCTCGTCGGCCGCGGGGGCCTCTTCGAGGATGACGTGGGCGTTGGTGCCGCTGATGCCGAAGGACGACACACCGGCCCGGCGCGTCTGCTCGCCCTCGGGCCAGGGGGTGGCCTCGGTGAGCAGGCTGACGTGGCCGGCGTCCCAGTCGACGTGCGTGGAGGGCGCGTCGACGTGCAGGGTGCGGGGCAGCAGCCCGTGGCGCAGCGCCAGGACCATCTTGATGACGCCCGCGGCGCCCGCGGCGGCCTGGGTGTGGCCGATGTTGGACTTCACCGTGCCGAGGCGCAGCGGACGGCTCGCGTCGCGGTCCTGGCCGTAGGTGGCGAGCAGGGCCTGTGCCTCGATGGGGTCGCCGAGGGTGGTTCCGGTGCCGTGCGCCTCGACGGCGTCGACGTCGGCGGGCGAGAGCCCGGCGGAGGCCAGCGCGTCGCGGATGACCCGCTGCTGGGCGGGCCCGTTGGGGGCGCTGAGGCCGTTGGAGGCGCCGTCCTGGTTCACGGCGGAGCCGCGCAGCACGGCGAGCACCGGGTGGCCCTTGCGCCGGGCCTCGGAGAGCCGTTCGACGAGGATCATGCCGACGCCCTCGGACCAGCCGGTGCCGTCGGCGGAGTCGGCGAACGCCTTGCAGCGGCCGTCCGTGGCGAGGCCGCCCTGGAGGCTGAAGCCGACGAAGCCGGCCGAGGTGGTCATGACGGTGACACCGCCGGCCAGCGCGAGGTCGGCCTCGCCGGAGCGCACGGACTGGGCGGCCAGGTGCAGGGCGACCAGGGCCGAGGAGCACGCGGTGTCGAGGGTGACGGCGGGTCCTTCGAAGCCGAGCGCGAAGGACAGCCGGCCGGACATCACGCTGGCGGCCAGGCCGTTGCCCGCGTAGCCGCCCATGTCGTCGTCGGAGGCGAGGACGAGGTGGGCGTAGTCCTGCGAGTTGGTACCGACGAAGACACCGGTACGGCTGCCGCGCAGGCTGCCGGGGGCGATCCCGGCGCGTTCCACGGCCTCCCAGGCGGTTTCGAGGAGCAGCCGCTGCTGCGGGTCCATGGCCAGGGCCTCGCGGGGCGAGATGTCGAAGAAGCCCGGGTCGAAGTCGGCGACGTCGTGCAGGAATCCTCCCTCCTGCGTGCTGCTGGCGCCCTCTCCGTCACCGGCGAGCGTCTCCAGGTCCCAGCCGCGGTCGGCCGGGAAGCCGCCGATGGCGTCGCGGCCGGCGGCCAGCATCTCCCAGAGGTCCTCCGGGGTTCGCACGCCGCCCGGGAAGCGGCACGCCATGCCGACGATCGCCACGGGCTCGTGGCGGCCCGCCTCGGCTTCCTGGAGGCGCCTGCGGGTCTGGTGGAGATCCGCCGTGACCCACTTCAGGTAATCGACGAGCTTTCTTTCGTCCGGCATCGTCCGTGAACCTTCCTCAGATGTTTCGCGCGTAGTTGCAGTGGGCCCTGGTCAGGAGTTCGACGACCGGCCGAGTTCGTTGTCGATGAAGGCGAAGATCTCCTCGGCGCTCGCCGCCTCGATCCGTTCGCCGACGGCCGGTCCGTCCCCTTCGGGGCCGGTGGCGTCCCAGGCGGCCAGCAGCCGCTGCAGTCGTCCCGCGACGCCGCGTCGGGTGGCCTCGTCCATGCCGTCGGCGGACAGTTCCGCCTCCAGCCGGTCGAGCGCCGCCAGCGGGGATGCGGCCGTGCCGCTCCGCTCCCCGCCCGGCAGGGAGCCGGCCAGGTGCCGGGCGACGGCGGCGGGCGTGGGGTGGTCGAAGACGAGCGTGGACGGCAGCCGCACTCCGGTGGCCGCGGAGAGCCGGGTGCGCAGTTCGACCGCCATCAGCGAGTCGAAGCCCAGCCTGCTGAAGTCCCGGTCGGCGGGGACCGCGTCGGCGCCGGAGTGGCCGAGCACCCCGGCCGTCTCCTGGCGGACCAGTGCGACGAGGGTTTCGTGCCGCTGCTCGGCGCCGAGGCCGGCCAGCGTGCGGGCGAGCCCGTCGGCACCGGCCGCGGCCGCCGCGCGGCGCCGGGCGCGGACCAGGGAGCGCAGCACCGCGGGGACGTCGCCGGTGTCGGGGACCGCGGCGGACCGGGAGACCCGGATCGCCACGGCGAGCGCCTGGTCCTGGCCGTTCGCCGCGTCGAACAGGGCGAGGCCCTGGCGTTCGGTGAGCGGCGGCATCCCGGAGCGCCCCATGCGCTCGATGTCGGCGTCGGTCAGCGTGCCGGTCATGCCGGCGCCCTGGCCCCACGGTCCCCAGGCGAGCGACAGGGCGGGCAGGCCCTGGGCCGTCCGGTGCGCGGCGAGCGCGTCGAGGAACGTGTTGGCGGCGGCGTAGTTGCCCTGTCCGGGGCCGCCGGTGACGCCGGCCACGGAGGAGTACAGGACGAACCCCGCGAGCGGCAGGGCCGAGGTCGCCTCGTGCAGGTGCCAGGCGGCGTCCGCCTTGGGCCGCAGCACGGTGTCGAGCCGGTCGGCGGTGAGCGAGCCGATCGTGGCGTCGTCGAGGACACCGGCGGTGTGCACGACCGCGGTCAGCGGGTGCTCGGGCGGCAGCGAGGCGATCAGCGCGTCGACGGCGGCCCGGTCGGAGACGTCGCAGGCCCGTACGGTGACCTCGGCGCCGAGCGCGGAGAGTTCCTCGCTCAGGGCGCGGGCGCCGGGTGCGTCGGGTCCGCGGCGGCCTGCCAGCAGCAGGTGCTTGATGCCGTGGCCGGTGACCAGGTGGCGGGCGAGGACGGCGCCGAGGCCGCCGGTGCCGCCGGTGATCAGTACGGTGCCGTCGCGGTCCCAGGCACGGACCTGGTCGGCGGCCGGGGCGGCGGCGGACTCGGTGCGGGTGAGGCGGGCGACGGTGAGCGCGCCGTCGCGGACGGCGGCCTGGGTCTCGCCCGCGTCGAACAGGGCGGGCAGCGAGGCCAGGACGGCGGCGTCGGTCGTGTCGGCGCCGGCGGCCGGGTCGAGGTCCAGGAGCAGGAAGCTGCCCGGGTTCTCGGACTGGGCGGAGCGGACCAGGCCCCAGACGGCTGCCGCCGCCAGGTCGGTCACGTCCTCCCGGCCGGCCGCGACGGCGCCTCGGGTGACGATCACGAGGCGGGAGTCCGCGGTGCGGGTGTCGGAGGTCCACTCGCGCAGCAGGTCGAGCACCGTCGCGGTCGCGGCGCGGACCGCGGCGGGCAGGTCGTCCCCGGCGGCGGGGCCGCCCTCGACCGGCAGGAGCGTCAGCGACGGCAGGGGTGCCCCGCTGTCCAGGAGCTCGGTGAGCGAGTGAGCGCGCGTGGCGAGGACGCCGTCCGCCGCGGCGAGCGCGGTGTCCAGTGCGGGCAGTCCGTCGCCGAGCACCGTCCAGAGGCCGCTGTCGTCAAGGCGCGGGGCCGGGGCGGGCGCGACCCAGTCGAGGGCGAGCAGTGCGGCGTCGTCCGCTGCGGCGGCGTCCGTGCCGTGTTCGGCGGCGGTGGCGCCCAGGGTGAGCGAGGCCACCGAGAGGACGGGGCCGCCCTGCGGGTCGGTCGCCTCCAGCGCCCAGGTGTCGTCGCCGGTGGCGGTGAGCCGTACCCGCAGCAGGGCGGGGTGCGCGGCGTGCAGGACGAGTCCGTCCCAGGCGACGGCGTCGAGGGTGCCGTCGCCGTCTCCGTCGAGGAGGGCGGCGGCGCGGACCGCGGTGTCCAGGAGCGCCGGGTGCAGGGCGAACGCCTGCTCGGCCGGGCTCTGTTCGGTGATCCCGACCTCGGCGAAGAGGTCCTGGCCGCGCCGCCAGGCGGCGCGCAGCACGGCCGCACCCGTGGGTTCGAGCAGGTCGTCGACCGGGGTGGCGTCGGCGGGCGGCCATACGGCGTCGGCCGGGGTAGGAGCAGCGGCGGGCGTGTCGGTGAGCGCCGCGGTGGCCCGCTCGATCCACGGGGCGCCGTCGCCGTCCGCGCGGGTGTGCACGGTGAGGGTGCGCCGGCCGGTCGCGTCGGGGGCGGCCACCAGTACCTGGAGGCGCTGGGGGCGCTTCTCGCTGAGCACCAGGGGCGCGCTGACGGTGAGGTTCTCGACGGTGGTGCGGTCGCAGGCGTCGGCGGCGTGCAGCGCGAGTTCGGCGAGGACCGCGGTGGGCAGGGTGGTGGCGCCGTCGCTCACGCGGCCGGTGAGCCAGGGCTGTGCGGCGGCGGACAGGCGTCCGCTGAGCAGCGTCTCGTCCGAGCCCGCGACCGCCGTGGCGGCGGTGAGCAGCGGGTGCCCTCCGGCGTCCAGGCCCAGTCCGCCCGCGTCGCCGGGGGCGGCGGTGGTGTCGGGCCAGAAGCGGGTGCCCTGGAAGGCGTAGGTGGGCAGTTCGACGGTGCGGGCGCCGGTTCCGGCGAAGACGGCGGTCCAGTCGGCGTCGAGGCCGGCGGTGTGCAGCCGGGCCAGGGCGGTGAGGACGGACACGGTCTCGTCGCGGTCCTTGCGCAGCACCGGCACGACGAGGGTGCCGGTGTCGGGCAGACAGGCGGCGGCGAGCGCGGAGAGCACGCCGTCGGGGCCGATCTCCAGAAAGGCGGTGACACCCCGGTCGGCGAGCGCGCGCACACCGTCGGCGAACCGCACGGCCTCACGGACGTGGCGCACCCAGTAGTCGGCCTGGGTGTGCGAGCCCGCGGGGGCGATCTCGCCGGTCAGGTTGGACACGACGGGGATGCGCGGCTCGTCGTAGGCGACGCTGTCGGCGACGGTGCGGAAGTCCTCCAGCATCGGGTCCATCAGCGGCGAGTGGAACGCGTGGCTGACGCGCAGGCGGGTGGTGCGGCGGCCGTCCGACTCCAGGAGGGCGACGAGCTGGTCGACGCCGTCCTCGGGGCCGGAGACGACGACGGAGGTGGGGCCGTTGACGGCGGCGACGGCGACGCCGTCGTCGAGCAGCGGAAGCATCTCGTCCTCGGTGGCCTCGACGGCGGCCATGGCGCCGCCCTCGGGCAGCGCGTCCATGAGCCGGGCGCGTGCGGCGACCAGCCGGCAGGCGTCCTCCAGCGAGAACACCCCGGCGACGTGCGCGGCCGCGATCTCACCGACCGAGTGACCGGCCACGAAGTCCGGCGTGATGCCCCAGGACTCCACCAGGCGGAACAGGGCGACCTCGACCGCGAACAGCGCGGGCTGGGTGCAGCGGGTGCGGTTGAGCTGTTCCGCGTCGTCGCCCCACATGATCTCCCGCAGCCGGAAGCCGAGTTCGGCGTCGAGCAGGTCCAGCGCGGTGTCCAGGGCCTCGGCGAACACCGGGAAGCGGGCGTGCAGTTCGCGGCCCATGCCGAGGCGCTGGGCGCCCTGCCCGGAGAACAGGAACGCCGGGGTACGGGCGGTGCCGGCCTCGGCGCGCGCGGCCTCGGTGACGCCGTCGGGGCCCGCCAGCAGGACGGCCCGGTGCTCGAAGGCGGACCGGCTCGTCACGAGGGACAGGCCGATGTCGGCGCCGGACGCCTCCGGGTGGGCGGCGGCATGGGCGCGCAGCCGCTCCACCTGGGCGTCGAGCGCCTGCTCGGAGCGGGCCGAGACGACCCACGGGGTGACGGCGGGGGTGACGGCGTCCTCGGCGGGACGCCCGGCCGCCGTGGGCTCGGGGGCCTCCTCCAGGATGACGTGGGCGTTGGTGCCGCTGATGCCGAACGACGAGACACCGGCCCGGCGGGCCCGGCCCGTCTCCGGCCACACCGTCTCCTCGGTGAGCAGCCGCACCTCGCCCACGGACCAGTCGACGTGCGTGGACGGCTCGGTGACGTGCAGGGTGCGCGGGAGCACGCCGTTGCGCATCGCCATGACCATCTTGACGAGCCCGGCGGCACCGGCCGCCGACTGGGTGTGGCCGATGTTCGACTTCACCGAGCCGAGCAGCAGCGGCTGCTGCGGGTCGCGGTCGGAGCCGTAGGTGGCGAGCAGCGCCTGCGCCTCGATCGGGTCGCCGAGCGGGGTGCCGGTGCCGTGCGCCTCGACGGCGTCGACGTCGCCGGGCCGCAGGCCCGCGTTGGCCAGCGCCTGCCGGATGACGCGCTGCTGGGAGGGCCCGTTGGGAGCGGTCAGGCCGTTGGAGGCGCCGTCCTGGTTGACGGCGGTGCCGCGCACGACCGCGAGCACACGGTGTCCGGCGCGGCGGGCGTCGGAGAGGCGCTCGAGGACGAGCACCGCCGCGCCCTCGGACCAGCCGGTGCCGTCGGCGGAGTCGGAGAAGGCCTTGCAGCGGCCGTCCTGGGCGAGACCGCCCATCTTGGAGAAGCCGGCGAAGTTGGCGGGCGTGGTCATGACGGTGACACCGCCGGCCAGCGCCATGGTGCACTCCCCCGCCCGGAGTGCCTGGGCGGCGAGGTGCAGGGACACCAGCGAGGAGGAGCAGGCCGTGTCGACCGACAGGGCGGGGCCCTCCAGGCCGAGCGTGTAGGCGAGGCGGCCCGAGACGACGCTGACGGCGAGGCCGGTGGTGGCGTGGCTGGCGATGTCGTCGCGGGAGCGCATGACCAGGCCGGAGTAGTCCTGGCCGCTGACGCCCATGAAGACACCGGTGCGGCTTCCGCGCAGGGCGGTCGGGTCGAGCCCGGCGCGCTCCACGGCCTCCCAGGTGACTTCGAGCAGGATGCGCTGCTGCGGGTCCATGGCGAGGGCCTCGCGCGGCGCGATGCCGAAGAAGTCGGCGTCGAACTCGGCGATGCCGCTCAGGAATCCGCCCTGCCCGGACAGGTCGCCCGGCTCACCGCCGATCATCGACGACTCCCACGCGCGGTCGGCGGGGAAACCGGCGATGGCGTCGGTGCCGGAGGCCACGAGGTCCCACAGGTCCTCGGGCGATCCGACACCGCCCGGGAAGCGGCAGCCCATCCCGACGATGACCACGGGGTCGTCGTCGGACGCGGCGGCAGCCGTCTGAGGGGCGGTGAAGGCCTCCGCGACGTCGGCGCCGAGCAGTTCGTCCAGGAGATGCTCGGCGAGCTGCTGGGGCGTCGGGTAGTCGAAGACCAGCGTGGCGGTCAGGGTGAGGCCGGAGGCCTTGCCGAGCCGGTTGCGCAGCTCGATCGCGGTGAGCGAGTCGAAGCCGAGACCGCGGAACTCCTTGCGGGCGTCCACGGCGTCGGCGGAACCGTGCCCGAGCACGGTGGCCGCCTCGGCACGCACCAGATCGACCACGAACGGCAGGCGCTGCTCCTCGGGCAGGACGGCGAGACGCTCGGCGAGTCCGGCGCGGGCCACCGCGGCGGCGCCGGCCTTGGCCCGGCGTCCGCCGGTGCGGACCAGTCCGCGCAGGATCGCGGGGACACTCATGCCGGGGGGCAGCGAGCCGCCACCGCCGAGGCCCAGCGGCACGACGAGAGGTTCGTCGGCGAGGGTGGCGGCGTCGTACAGGGCCAGGCCCCGCTCGACGGACAGCAGCGGCATCCCGCTGTTGTCGTTGATGCGGCGCATGTCCTCGTCGCTCAGTCCGCTCGTCATGCCGCTGCCCTGCTCCCAGGCGTTCCAGGCGAGGGAGGTGGCGGGCAGTGCGAGGGCCTGGCGGTGGGCGGCGAGGGCGTCCAGGAAGGTGTTGCCCGCCGCGTAGTTGGCCTGGCCGGGGCTGCCGAAGACGCCGGAGGTCGAGGAGTACAGGACGAAGGCGGCCAGGTCGAGGTCGCGGGTGAGGTCGTGCAGGTGCCAGGCGGCGTCGACCTTCGGCCGCATGACGGTGTCGAGGCGGTCGGGGGTGAGGGAGGCGAGGATGCCGTCGTCGAGGACACCCGCCGTGTGCACGACCGCGGTCAGGGGGTGCTGGGCCGGGACGGAGGCGAGCAGCGCGGCGAGCGCGTCACGGTCGGCGGCGTCGCAGGCGGCGACTGTCGCCTCGGCACCGAGGTCGGACAGCGCCTGAACGAGGTCGGCGGCACCGGGAGCGTCCGGTCCACGGCGGCTGGTCAGCAGCAGGTGCTTGACGCCGTGCTCGGCGACCAGGTGGCGGGCCAGCTCGGAGGCGAGACCACCGGTGCCGCCGGTGACCAGGACGGTGCCCTCGGGGTCCATGGACCGGGGCATGGTCAGCACGATCTTGCCGATGTGCTTGGCCATGCTCATGAAGCGGAAGGCCTCACGGGAGCGGCGGACGTCCCAGGCACGGACGGGCAGCGGGGACAGCACGTCCCGCTCGAAGAGGCCGACGAGGTCGAGCAGCATCCGCTGGATGCGGTCGGGATCGACCATGCCCAGGTCGAAGGACTGGTAGCTGATGCCGTCCGGCGCGGAACCGTTGTCCCGGATGTCGGTCTTGCCCATCTCCAGGAACCGGCCGCCCGCTCCGAGCAGCCGCATCGACGCGTCGACGAACTCCCCGGCCAGGGCGTTCAGGACGACGTCGAGCCCGCCCTCACCCGCGACCTCGGCGAACGCGGCCTCGAAGTCGAGGGTGCGCGAGGAGGCGATGTGGTCGTCGGCGACCCCGAGGGAGCGCAGCACGTCCCACTTGCCCTCACTGGCCGTCGCGAAGACCTCCGCGCCGAAGTGACGGGCGATCTGGATCGCCGCCATGCCGACACCGCCGGCACCGGCGTGGATCAGGACCTTCTCCCCCGCCTTCAGCCCGGCGAGATCCTTCAGCGCGTAGTAGGCGGTGAGGTACACCAGCGGCACGGACGACGCGGTCTCCCAGGACCAGTCGTCGGGGATCCGGGTCAGCAGACGCTCGTCGGCGGCACCCAGCGGACCGAACCCGCCGAACACCATGCCCATGACGCGGTCGCCGGGGGCCAGTTCGGTGACGTCCGGGCCCACCTCGGTCACGACACCCGCGGCTTCGGAGCCGAACAGGCCCGCCTCGCCCGGGTACATGCCGAGTGCGTTGAGCACATCGCGGAAGTTGAGGCCCGCGGCCCGGATCCCGATACGCACCTGCCGTCCGGCCAGCGGCTCCAGGGCCTCCGGATGCGGCAGCAGGGCGAGACCGTCGAGGCTGCCCTTGACGCGGCTGCCCAGCCGCCACGGCGTCCCGGCCGGCGGAACCAGGGAGACACCGGACTCCAGCCGGGCGAGCCGGCCCACACGAACGGTGCCCTTGCGGACCTGCGCCTGCGGCTCCTCCGCGTCGAACAGCCCCGTAAGCAGCGGCAGTCGGGCCAGGGACTCGGCCGTGTCGTCGACATCGGCGAGCAGCAGCCGGCCCGGGTTCTCGGACTGGGCGGAACGCACCAGACCCCACACGGGAGCGGCCACGAGATCGAGCGGCCCACGCTCGCCGTCCGCGACGGCGTTCCGGGTGACCACCACGAGCCGGGAGGAGGCGAAAGCGGGCTCGGCCAGCCACCCCTGCACCAGAGCAAGCACCTCACGAGCCAACTCATGAGCTGCTTCGGGTCGTTGATCGGCGTCGCCACGGACCGTGACGGCGACGACGTCCGGAACGGCCCCGCTGCGGGCGGCCAGTTCATCGAGCGTGGCAGCCGGAGCGTGGACGCCCGCGACCGCCTCGGAGTCCGCGGCGAGCACAGCGGTCAGGCCGAACGGGTCATCACCGAGCACCGCCCAGGTGGCGGGCGCAGCAGGCGCCGCGACCGAACGAGGCGTCCAGTCGACACGGAGCAGGGAGTTGGCGTCGTCACGGCGCGACTCGGCACCGGGTTCCGGGCCCGCGGCGCGCAGCGTCAGCGACTCCACGGAGACGACGGGCTGCCCACCCGGGTCGACCGCGGCGATCCGCACCGCGTCCTCACCGCAGGAGGCGATCCGCACCCGCAGGGTGCTCGCCCCGTCGGCGTGCAGGGACACGCCCTCCCAGGCGAACGGCAGCAGGCTGCGGTCGTCACCCTCGGCGGACAGGAAGACCGTGGAGTGCAGGGCGGCGTCGAAGAGCGCAGGGTGCAGGCCGAACGCGTCGGCGTCCTCGACCGATTCCGGCAGCGCGACCTCGGCGTAGACCGTGTCGTCCTGCCTCCACACGGCACGCAGTCCACGGAAGACCGGGCCGTACTCCAGGCCGTCGGCGGCGTAGCGCTCGAACATGCCGTCGATGTCGACGGCCTCCGCGTCACGCGGCGGCCACACGGTGGTGTCGAAGCCGATGACCTGCTCGCCGGAGCCGATACGGCCGGTGGCGTGCTGGGTCCACTCGGCGTCGAAGTCCTCGCCGGGCCGGGTGAAGAAGCGCAGCTCGCGCGAGCCCTCCTCGTCCGCCGCGCCGACGGAGATCTGCACCTGCACGGCGCCCGTGGCGGGCAGCACGAGCGGCGCGGCGATCATCAGTTCCTCGACCCGGTCGCAGCCGGCCTGGTCGGCGGCGCGCACGGCCAGCTCCAGGAATCCGGTACCGGGGAAGAAGATCATGCCGCCGACGACGTGGTCGGCGAGCCACGGGTGGGTGGCGGCCGACAGGGAGCCGGTCAGCAGGAGTTCGTCGGAGCCGGCCACCGACATGGCGGCGCCGAGCAGCGGGTGGTCGGCCGAGGCCAGACCGAGGCCGGAGGCGTCCAGGGCGGCGGGGGCGGTCTTGGGCCAGTAGCGCTCGTGCTGGAAGGCGTAGGTGGGCAGTTCCGCGATGCGGGCGCCGGTGCCGGCCAGGGGGGCCGACCAGTCGACGTCGACACCGGCGACATGCAGCCGGGCGATGCCGCCGAGGACGGAGACGGTCTCGTCGCGGTCCTTGCGCAGCGCCGGCACGATGACCGCGTCGGTGTCGGGCAGGGAGGCGGCGGCGAGCGCGGAGAGCACTCCGTCGGGGCCGATCTCCAGGAAGGCGGTGACACCCCGGTCGGCGAGCGCGCGGACACCGTCGGCGAACCGGACGGCCTCCCGCACGTGGCGCACCCAGTAGTCGGCCTGGGTGTGCGTGCCCGCGGGGGCGACCTCGCCGGTCAGGTTGGAGACGACCGGGATGCGGGGCTCGTCGTACGAGAGCGTCTCCGCGACCGCCCGGAACTCCTCCAGCATCGGGTCCATCAACGGCGAGTGGAACGCGTGGCTCACCCGCAGACGGCTGGTACGACGACCGCGCTCGGCAAGCCGCTCTGCCACCGCGAGGGTGGCCTCCTCCTCACCCGAAACCACCACGGACGTCGGACCGTTGACCGCCGCGACGGCGACACCCTCCGTGAGCAGCGGCAGCACCTCGTCCTCGGTCGCCTCCACCGCGACCATGGCACCACCACGCGGCAACGCCTGCATCAGACCCGCACGCGCCGCCACCAGCCGGCAGGCATCCTCAAGCGAGAACACCCCGGCGACGTGCGCGGCCGCGATCTCACCGACCGAGTGACCGGCCACGAAGTCCGGGGTGACACCCCAGGACTCCACCAGCCGGTAGAGGGCGACCTCGATCGCGAACAGCGCGGGCTGGGTGAACTCAGTGGCGTTCAGGGCCGTTTCGTCGGTGCCCCACATCACGTCACGGACGGACGTACTGTGCCCGGGCTCCAGGAGGGCGGCGACGGAGTCGAAGGCCTCGGCGAACACGGGGAAGTGGGCGTGGAGTTCACGGCCCATGCCGAGGCGCTGGGCGCCCTGACCGGAGAACAGGAAGGCGCTGCGGCGCGGTTCGGCGACGCCCCGGGCGACCTCGGTGAGGGTGCCGTCGGCGACGAGCAGGACGGCCCGGTGCTCGAAGGCGGCGCGGCCGGTGGCCAGGGTGTACGCGGTGTCGAGCGGGAGCAGCGCGTCGGCGGACTCCCGCAGCCGCTCCACCTGCTCGTCGAGCGCGGCCTCGGACTTCGCCGAGACGGGCCAGGCGAGCGCGCCGGGCACCGGCCGGTCGGCGGCCGGTGCGGGCACCGGCTCGTCGGGAGCGTCCTCAAGGATGACGTGGGCGTTGGTGCCGCTGATGCCGAACGACGACACACCGGCCCGGCGGGCCCGGCCCGTCTCCGGCCACACCGTCTCCTCGGTGAGCAGCCGCACCTCGCCCACGGACCAGTCGACGTGCGTGGACGGCTCGGTGACGTGCAGGGTCCGCGGGAGCATCCCCTTGCGCATCGCCATGACCATCTTGACGAGCCCGGCGGCACCCGCCGCGGCCTGGGTGTGGCCGATGTTCGACTTCACCGAGCCGAGCAGCAAGGGCTGCTGCGGGTCGCGGTCGGAGCCGTAGGTGGCCAGCAGCGCCTGCGCCTCGATCGGGTCGCCGAGCGGGGTGCCGGTGCCGTGCGCCTCGACCGCGTCGACGTCCCTCGTGTTCAGGCCCGCGTTGGCCAGTGCCTGCCGGATCACCCGCTGCTGGGAAGGACCGTTCGGGGCCGTGAGGCCGTTGGAGGCGCCGTCCTGGTTGACGGCGGAACCGCGTACGACGGCGAGCACGCGGTGTCCGGCGCGGCGGGCGTCGGACAGACGCTCCACCACGAACACCGCCGCGCCCTCGGACCAGCCCGTGCCGTCGGCGGAGTCGGAGAAGGCCTTGCAGCGGCCGTCCTGGGCGAGACCGCCCATGCGGGAGAAACCGGCGAAGTTGGCGGGCGTGGTCATCACGGTGACACCGCCGACCAGAGCCATGGTGCACTCCCCCGCACGCAACGCCTGCGCGGCGAGGTGCAGGGAGACCAGCGAGGAGGAGCAGGCCGTGTCAACTGACAGGGCGGGGCCCTCCAGGCCGAGCGCGTAGGAGAGACGTCCGGAGACCACACTGACCGCGAGGCCGGCGGTCGCGTGACCCGCGACATCGTCGCGGGAGCTCATGACCAGGCTGGAGTAGTCCTGGCCGTTGACGCCCATGAAGACGCCCGTGCGGGAGCCACGCAGGGTGGCCGGATCGACACCGGCGCGCTCCACGGCCTCCCAGGCCACTTCGAGGAGGATGCGCTGCTGCGGGTCCATGGCCAGGGCCTCGCGCGGCGAGATGCCGAAGAACCCGGCGTCGAAGCCGGCGATGTCGCGCAGGAATCCGCCCTGCCCGGACACGGCACCGGTCTCACCGCCGAGGAGCGCCGACGACTCCCACTCACGGTCGGCGGGGAAGCCGGTGATGGCGTCGGTGCCGGACGCCAGGAGGTCCCACAGTTCCTCGGGCGACCCGACACCGCCCGGGAAGCGGCAGCCCATCCCGACGATGACGACAGGATCGTCGGTCACCTTGCCGTCAGTCCGGGGAGCGGCGAAGACCTCGACGGCGTCGGAGCCGAGCAGTTCGTCCAGGAGATGGTCGGCGAGCTGCTGGGGCGTCGGGTAGTCGAAGACGAGGGTGGCGGGCAGGGTCAGGCCGGTCGCCTTGCCGAGCCGGTTGCGCAGCTCGATCGCGGTGAGCGAGTCGAAGCCGAGACCACGGAACTCGCGGCGGGCGTCCACGGCATCCGCGGAACCGTGCCCGAGGACCGTCGCGGCCTCGGCACGCACCAGGTCGACGACGAACGGCCGGCGCTGCTCCTCGGG
Source organism: Streptomyces sp. NPDC088817 (assembly GCF_044750345.1). Taxonomy (NCBI): domain Bacteria; kingdom Bacillati; phylum Actinomycetota; class Actinomycetes; order Kitasatosporales; family Streptomycetaceae; genus Streptomyces; species Streptomyces sp. NPDC088817. Next base: position 21,480 of record NZ_JBIVJN010000027.1, on the reverse strand, counting down.
CAGGACGGCGAGCCGCTCGGCGAGTCCGGCGCGGGCGACCGCGGCGGTGGCCGCCCGGGCCCGACGCCCACCAGTACGGACCAGTCCGCGCAGGATCGCGGGAACGCCGGCACCGGCGGGCAACGGGCCGCCACCGCCCAGGCCGAGCGGCACCACGAGCGGCTCGTCGGCGAGCAGGGCGGCGTCGTACAGGGCCAGGCCCCGCTCGACGGAGAGCAGCGGCATCCCACCGGCGTCACTGATCCGGCGCGCGTCCTGGCCACTCAACTGGCCGGTCATGCCGACGCCTTGCTCCCAGGCGCCCCAGGCGAGCGAGGTGGCGGGCAGTCCGAGGGCGTGACGGTGGGCGGCGAGGGCGTCCAGGAAGGCGTTGCCCGCCGCGTAGTTGGCCTGACCGGGGCTGCCCATGACACCGGCCGTCGAGGAGTACACGACGAAGGCGGCCAGGTCGAGGTCGCGGGTGAGGTCGTGCAGGTGCCAGGCGGCGTCGACCTTCGGCCGCATGACGGTGTCGAGGCGGTCGGGGGTGAGGGAGGCGAGGATGCCGTCGTCGAGGACACCCGCCGTGTGCACGACCGCGGTCAGGGGGTGCTGGGCCGGGACGGAGGCGAGCAGCGCGGCGAGCGCGTCACGGTCGGCGACGTCACAGGCGGCGACTGTCGCCTCGGCACCGAGGTCGGACAGCGCCTGAACGAGATCGGCGGCACCCGGGGCATCCGGTCCACGGCGGCTGGTCAACAGCAGGTGCTTGACGCCGTGCTCGGCGACCAGGTGGCGGGCCAGCTCGGAAGCGAGACCGCCGGTGCCGCCGGTGACCAGGACGGTGCCCTCGGGGTCCAGGGGGCGAACGGGAGAGCCGGAGGACTCCAGCCGGGCGAGCCGGCCCACACGAACGGTGCCCTTGCGGACCTGCGCCTGCGGCTCCTCCGCGTCGAACAGCCCCGTAAGCAGCGGCAGTCGGGCCAGGGACTCGGCCGTGTCGTCGACATCGGCGAGCAGCAGCCGGCCCGGGTTCTCGGACTGGGCGGAACGCACCAGACCCCACACGGGAGCGGCCACAAGATCGAGCGGCCCACGCTCGCCGTCCGCGACGGCGTTCCGGGTGACCACCACGAGCCGGGAGGAGGCGAAAGCGGGCTCGGCCAGCCACCCCTGCACCAGAGCAAGCACCTCACGCGTCAGCTCGTGAGCGGCTTCGGGCCCCCGGTCGCTGTCGCCGCGGACCGTCACCGCGACCATGTCCGGAAGGGCACCGGTCCGGGCAGCCAGCTCATCGAGCGTCGCAGCCGGAGCCTGCACGCCCGCGACCGCCTCGGAGTCCGCGGCGAGGACAGCGGTCAGGCCGAACGGGTCATCACCCAGTACCGCCCAGGTGGCGGGCGCGGCCGGGGCCGCGACCGAACGAGGCGTCCAGTCCACGCGGAACAGCGAGTTGGCGTCGGAACGGCGCGACTCGGCACCGGCTCCCGCGTCCGCGGCGCGCAGCGTCAGCGACTCCACGGAGAGGACCGGCTGACCCGCCGGGTCGACCGCGGCGATCCGCACCGCGTCCTCACCGCAAGAGGCGATCCGCACCCGCAGGGTGCTCGCCCCGTCGGCGTGCAGGGACACGCCCTCCCAGGCGAACGGCAGCAGGCTGCGGTCGTCGGACAGGAAGGCGGTGCCGTGCAGGGCGGCGTGCAGAAGGGCCGGGTGCAGGCCGAACGCGTCGGCGTCCTCGACCGACTCGGGCAGCGCGACCTCGGCGTAGACCGTGTCGTCCTCGCGCCACACGGCAGTCAGCCCGCGGAAGACCGGGCCGTAGTCCAGGCTGTCCGAGGCAAATCGGTCGAACAGTTCGTCGATGTCGACGGCCTCGGCGTCACGCGGCGGCCACACGGTGGTGTCGAAGCCGATGAGGTGCTCGCCGGAGCCGACGCGGCCGGTGGCGTGCTGGGTCCACTCGGCGTCGAAGTCCTCGCCGGGCCGGGTGAAGAAGCGCAGCTCGCGGTGGCCGTTCTCGTCGGCGGCGCCGACGGAGATCTGCATCTGCACGGCGCCCGTGTCGGGCAGCGCGAGCGGGGTGGCGACGGTCAGTTCCTCGACCCGGTCGCAGCCGGCCTGGTCGGCTGCGCGCACGGCCAGCTCCAGGAATCCGGTACCGGGGAAGAGGACCGTGCCGCCGACGCTGTGGTCGGCGAGCCACGGGTGGGTGGCGAGCGACAGGGTGCCGGTGAGCAGGAGTTCGTCGGAGCCGGCCACGGACATGGCCGCGCCGAGGAGCGGGTGGTCGGCCGAGGCGAGGCCGAGACCGGTCGCGTCGGCGGCGGTCGCGGTCGCCTTGGGCCAGTAGCGCTCGTGCTGGAAGGCGTAGGTGGGCAGTTCGGCGGTACGGGCGCCGGTGCCGTCGTGGAACGCCGCCCAGTCGACGGTGACGCCGGCCGTGTGCAGCCGGGCCAGCGCGGTGACGGCGCTGTGCTCCTCGGCGCGGTCCTTGCGCAGGAACGGGACGGTGACGGCGGTGGTGGACTGCTGGGCCAGGGCGGCGAGCACACCGTCGGGGCCGAGTTCGAGCAGGACGTCGGCGCCGGCCTCGGCGAGCGCGCGGACGCCGTCGGCGAACCGGACGGCCTCGCGGACGTGGCGCACCCAGTACTCCGGGTCGGTCAACTGCCCGTCCACGGCGACGGCGCCGGTGAGGTTGGAGACGACCGGGATGCGGGGCTCGTCGTACGAGAGCGTCTCCGCGACCGCCCGGAACTCCTCCAGCATCGGGTCCATCAACGGCGAGTGGAAGGCGTGACTCACCCGCAGACGGCTGGTACGACGACCCCGCTCGGCAAGCCGCTCGGCCACCGCGAGAGTGGCCTCCTCCTCACCCGAAACCACCACAGAAGTAGGACCGTTGACCGCCGCGACGGCCACGCCCTCCGTGAGCAGCGGCAGCACCTCGTCCTCGGTCGCCTCCACCGCGACCATGGCACCACCACGCGGCAACGCCTGCATCAGACCCGCACGCGCCGCCACCAGCCGGCAGGCGTCCTCAAGCGAGAACACCCCGGCGACGTGCGCGGCCGCGATCTCGCCGATGGAGTGGCCGGCGACGAAGTCCGGAGTGACGCCCCAGGACTCCACGAGCCGGTGGAGGGCGACCTCGATCGCGAACAGCGCGGGCTGGGTGAAGCCCGTCTCGTTCAGCGGGGCTTCCTCGTCGCCCCAGATGATGTCGCCGAGGCTCGCGCCGAGTTCCTCGTCGAGCAGGTCGAGGACGCGGTCCAAGGCCTCGGCGAACACGGGGAAGCGGGCGTGGAGTTCACGGCCCATGCCGAGGCGCTGGGCGCCCTGACCGGAGAACAGGAAGGCGCTGCGGGTGCGGCCGAGAGCCTGGCCCTCGTGGGCGTCCGGGGCGGGGTCGCCCGCCAGCCAGGAGGTGAGCGCCTCGCGGCCTGCGGTGCCGTCCGCGTCGGTGACGACGGCGAGCCGGTGCTCCAGGGCCGCGCGGGTGGTGGCCAGCGAGTACGCGGTGTCCAGGGCGCCGGGGGCACCGGGGTCGTCCAGGTGGGAGACGAGGGCGGCGACCTGCTCGCGCAGGGCGGCGGCGGAGCGCGCCGAGAGCACCCAGGGCAGGACGCCGGCGGTGCGGGGCGCGGCCGGTGCCTCCTCCGGCTGGGCGGCGGGGGTGTCGGGCGCCTGCTCGACGATGACGTGCGCGTTGGTGCCGCTGACGCCGAAGGAGGAGACGCCGGAGCGGCGGGGGCGGTCGGCCGCGGTGGGCCAGGGACGGTTCTCGGTGAGCAGCTCGACCTTGCCCGCCGTCCAGTCGACGTGGGTGGAGGGCCGGTCGACATGCAGGGTCCTCGGCAGCACCCCGTTGCGCATCGCCATGACCATCTTCATGATCCCGGCGACGCCTGACGCGGCCTGAGTGTGGCCCATGTTCGACTTGATCGAGCCGAGCAGCAGGGGCTGTTCACGGTCCTGGCCGTAGGTGGCAAGGATGCTCTGGGCCTCGATGGGGTCGCCGAGCGGGGTGCCGGTGCCGTGCGCCTCGACCGCGTCGACGTCGGCGGCGTTCAGGCCCGCGTTGGCCAGTGCCTGCCGGATCACCCGCTGCTGGGAAGGACCGTTCGGGGCGGTGAAGCCGTTGGAGGCGCCGTCCTGGTTGACGGCGGAGCCGCGGATGACGGCGAGCACGGGGTGCCCGTTGCGCTGGGCGTCGGACAGCCGCTCCAGGACGAGCACGGCCGCGCCCTCCGACCAGCCGGTGCCGTCGGCGGAGTCGGCGAACGCCTTGCAGCGGCCGTCGCCGGCGAGGCCGCCCTGCCGGCTGAACTCGACCAGGGAGCCCGGCGTGGACATCACGTTGACGCCGCCGGCGAGCGCCAGGGTGCACTCGCCGTTGCGCAGCGACTGCACGGCGAGGTGCAGCGCCACCAGCGAGGAGGAGCAGGCGGTGTCGACGGTGATCGCCGGCCCCTCCAGGCCGAAGGTGTACGACAGCCGGCCGGAGACGGCGCTGGCGGCGATGCCGGTGCCGACGTCTCCGGTGGCGTCGTCGAGGGACCGCACCAGCAGATAGGCGTAGTCCTGCCCGTTGGTGCCGATGAACGTGCCGGTGCGGGTGCCGCGCAGCCCGGTGGCGTCGATGCGGGCGCGCTCGATCGCCTCCCAGGACGTCTCCAGGAGCAGCCGCTGCTGCGGGTCCATGGTGACGGCCTCGCGCGGCGAGATCCCGAAGAAGCCGGGGTCGAACGCGGCGATGGAGTCGAGGAACCCGCCGCGCTGGCTGACCGAGGTGTCCCGGTCGTCGATGCCGCTGCCGCGCAGCGCCTCCAGGTCCCAGCCGCGGTCGTCCGGGAACTCGGAGATCACGTCGGTGCCGTCGGCGACCATCTCCCACAGGGCCTGTGGGGAGTCGACGCCACCGGGGAAGCGGCAGCCCATGCCGACCACGGCGATCGGCTCCCGGGCGGCGGCCACGATCGTCCGGTTGCGGCGCCGCAGCCGCTCGGTCTCCTTGACCGCGGCGCGCAGTGCCTCGACTACGTTCTCAGCAGGGGCGTTCATCTCTGCTCCATCACTTCGCGCTACAGGTCGGACTGGCCGTTGAGCGCGGCCCGCACCAGGTCTGCCACTGTCATCGAGTCGACGGACTCGTCGTCTTCGTCGTCGCCGGTCGCACCGCCGCGTCCGGCGAGCTGGAGCAGGGGCTCCAGGACGCCGATCTCACGCAGCCGGTCGAGCGGCACGGAGGCCAGTACGGCCCTGATCTCGGTCTCCTCGTCGGACACGGCCGGCTCGTCGGGGACGAGCCGGGCGAGGACGAACTCACCCAGTGCCAGCGGCGTCGGGTGGTCGAAGACCAGCGTCGCGGGCAGGCTCAGACCGGTCGCGGCGCCGAGCTGGTTGCGCAGCTCGACCGCGCCGAGTGAGTCCACCCCGAGGTCCCGGAAGGACCGTTCGGCACCGACGGCGCCGGTGTCCGGGTAGCCGAGGACCTGCGCGGCACGGGTGCGCACCAGGTCCACGACGGTGTCGAGACGGCGGGCCGGCGCCATGCCCGCCAGCCGGTCGGCGAGGGTGCCCTCCGGGGACTCGGGCGCCGCGGCGGCGACGGTCTCCCGGTAGCCGGGGAACTCCCGCAGCAGGGCGCTCGGCCGGGTGCCGCCGAAGGCGGAGGCGAACCGGTCGAGGGCGACCTCGGCGACCACCGCGGTCGGCTCCTTGCCGTTGACCAGCCGCAGCAGCGACTCCACGGCGAGGTCCGGGTCCATGGCGACGACACCGGCCCGGCGGGCCGCGTCGTCGGCGCCGTGGCCGTCGGCCATGCCGCCGCCGCCCCAGGCGCCCCAGGACACGGAGGTCGCGGGCAGGTTCAGCGCCCTGCGGGTCTCGGCGAGGGCGTCCAGGACCGCGTTGGCGGCCGCGTAGTTGGCCTGGCCGGGGTTGCCGACCGCGGAGGAGGCGGACGAGAACAGGACGAACGCGGCCAGGTCGAGGTCGCGGGTCAGCTCGTCGAGCAGCAGCGCCGAGGTCACCTTCGCGCGGAACACCTGCTGGTACCGCTCCGGGGTGAGCCGGTCGATGACGCCATCGTCGAGCACGCCCGCCGCGTGGATCACCGCGGTCAGCGGCCGGTCGGCCGGGATCGCGTCGAGCACGGCGGTGAGCCCGTCCCGGTCGGAGGCGTCGCAGGCGGCGAGGGTGACGCCGGTGCCGAGTGCCTGGAGTTCGTCGCGCAGGGCGGTGGCGCCGGGCGCCTCGGGTCCGCGGCGGCCGAGCAGCACCAGGTGCTGTACGCCGTCCTTGGCCAGTCGGCGGGCCACATGGGCGCCGAGGGCGCCGGTGCCGCCGGTGATCAGTACGGTGCCGGTCGGGTCCCAGGCTCCGCTCTGCCCGCGGTCCGGGGCCGGTACGAGGCGGCGGGCGAGGACGGCGGAGCCGCGCACGACGACCTGGTCCTCCCCGTCGAGTCCGGCGAGGACGGCGGCGAGTCCTGCGGCGGCCCGCTCGTCGGCGCGTTCCGGCAGGTCCACGAGGCCGCCCCAGCGGTGCGGGTACTCCAGCGCGGCCACCCGGCCCAGGCCCCACACGGCGGCCTGGAGCGGCCGGCGCGGGCGGTCGGTGCGGTTGGCGGACATGGCGCTGCGGGTGACGCACCACAGCGGGGCCTCGATCCCGGCGTCGCCGAGGGCCTGGAGCAGCGTGCCGGTGAGGGCGACGCCCTCCGGCACGTCGCCGTGCACGGTGTCGCGCAGGGCGAGCAGGGAGACGACGCCGGCGAAGCCGGTGCCCTCCCCGGCGGCCTCGCGCAGGGTGGCGGCCATGGTCTCCCGGTCGGCGTCGCCGGCCTCGGCGCGCACCACCCGGGTGCCCAGGGCGTCCAGCGCGGTCCTCACCCACGGGTCCTCGCCGAGTCCCTCGGGGACGACGGCCAGCCAGGTGCCGGTGAGCGGCTTGCGGTGGGCCATCGCCGCGCCGGTCAGACGCTTCCAGACGACGCGGTGGCGCCAGCTGTCGAGCCGTGTCTCCTCGGACGTGCGGCGGCGCCAGTCGAGCAGCGCGGGCAGCACCTTGGAGAGGGCGTCGCCCTCGACGTCGAGGACGGACTCCAGCGAGCCGAAGTCCTCCTGCGCGACGGCGTCCCAGAAGGCGGTGTCGGTGCCGTCGGCCTCCGCGCCGGATCCGCCGCCCTGCGGGGTGGCGGGCAGGGTGTCGGGCCAGAAGCGGCCGCGCTGGAAGGCGTAGGTCGGCAGGTCGAGCCAGGCGCCGGGGGCGGCGTCGAAGAAGGCGTCCCAGCGGGGTCCGGCGGCGTGCACGTGCAGCCGGCCTAGGGCGGCGACCAGGGTCTCCGCCTCGTCGCGGTTGCGGCGCTGCGCGGGGATGCTGACGCTGTCCGGGGCGCTCTGCTCGGCGAGCGCGGACAGCACCGCGTCGGGGCCGAGTTCGAGGAAGACGCGCACGCCCCGGGCGGCCAGCGCGGTGACGCCGTCGGCGAACCGGACGGTGCCGCGCACGTGGCGCACCCAGTAGTCGGCGCCGCACAGTTCGTCGGCGCCCGCGACGTCGCCGGTCACGTTGGACACGACGGCGATGCGGGGCGTCTCGTAGCGCAGGCTCTCGGCGACCTTGCGGAACTCGGCGAGCATCGGGTCCATCAGCGCCGAGTGGAAGGCGTGGCTGACCTTGAGGCGGGTGGTGCGGCGGCCCCGTTCGGCGAGGACGGCGGCCAGGGCGAGCACCGCGTCCTCCTCACCGGCGAGCACCACGGAGGAGGGGCCGTTGACCGCGGCGATCGACACCGCGTCGGTGAGTTCGGCGGCGACCTCCTTCTCGGTGGCCTCGACCGCGACCATGGCGCCGCCGCGCGGCAGTTCCTGCATCAGGCGGGCCCGTGCGGCGACCAGCCGGCAGGCGTCGTCCAGGGAGAGGACGCCCGCGACGTGGGCGGCGGCGATCTCGCCGACGGAGTGGCCGGCGACGAAGTCCGGCGTCACGCCCCAGGACTCCACCAGGCGGTACAGGGCGACCTCGAAGGCGAACAGGGCGGGCTGGGTGTGCCCGGTCTCGTTCAGGGTCTCCTGGTCGCGGTGCCAGACGATGTCCCGCAGCGAGGCGCCGAGGTGACCGTCGAGCCGGGCGAGGACCGCGTCGAACGCCTCGGCGAACGCCGGGAACCGCTCGTACAGGTCCCGGCCCATGCCGAGTTGCTGGGAGCCCTGCCCCGAGAAGAGCACGGCGTGCTTGCCGGTGCGCTCCACGTGGTGCTCGACGACGTGCGCGGCGGTGGTGCCCTCCGCGACGGCGGTGAGTCCGGCGAGCAGCGCGTCCCGGTCGGCGGCGGTCACCGCGGCCCGGTACTCGAAGACGGCGCGGGTGGTGGCCAGGGTGCGGGCCAGGTCGGTGAGCGTCTCCCCGGGGTGTCCTGTCACGTGGGCCAGGAGCTTGCGGGCCTGGGCGCGCAGCGCGTTCTGCGAGCGGCCGGACAGCAGGACCGGGACGGGCGAGCCGTCGTCGTTGGGCCGCGCGGGCTGCCGGACGGGTTCCGGCTGCTCCAGGATCAGATGGGCGTTGGTGCCGCTGGCCCCGAAGGAGGAGACGGCGGCCCGGCGCACCCGCTCGGCCTCGGGCCACGGGGTGGCCTCGGTGAGCAGGCGGGCGTTGCCCGCGGTCCAGTCGACGTGCGAGGAGGGGTTCTCCGCGTACAGCGAGCGCGGCAGCAGTCCGTGCTGCATGGCGAGCACCATCTTGATGACGCCGCCGACACCGGAAGCGGCCTGCGTGTGGCCGATGTTGGCCTTGAGGGAGCCGACGAGCACGGGCCGTTCGCGGTCCTGGCCGTAGGTGGCCAGCAGGGCCTGGGCCTCGATCGGGTCGCCCAGCTTGGTGCCGGTGCCGTGCGCCTCGACGGCGTCGACGTCGGCGCTCTCCAGGCGGGCGTTGGCGAGGGCCTGGCGGATGACACGTTGCTGGGCGGGGCCGCTGGGCGCGGTCAGGCCGTTGGAGGCGCCGTCCTGGTTGATCGCGGAGCCGCGCAGCACGGCGAGCACGCGGTGGCCGTTGCGGCGGGCGTCGGAGAGTCGCTCGACGACGAGCATGCCGACGCCCTCCGCCCAGCCGGTGCCGTTGGCGTCCTCGGAGAAGGCGCGGCAGCGGCCGTCGGGCGACAGCGCGCCCTGGGCGCTGAACTCCACGAAGCCGACCGGGGTGGCCATCACGGTGACACCGCCGGCCAGGGCGATCGAGCACTCGCCCGAGCGCACGGCCTGGGCGGCCAGGTGCAGGGCGACCAGGGAGGACGAGCAGGCGGTGTCGACGGACACCGTGGGGCCCTGGATGCCGAAGGTGTAGGCGAGGCGGCCGGACAGGAGGCTGGCGGACTGGGCGGTCTGCCACTGGCCGTACTCGGCGGGCGGCCGGTAGTCGCCGGAGCCGCCGCCGACGAAGACGCCGGTGGTGCCGCTGCCCCGCAGGGCCGCAGGGTCGATGCCGGCCCGCTCCAGGGCCTCCCAGGACGCCTCGAGCAGGATCCGCTGCTGCGGGTCCATCACCATGGCCTCGCGCGGCGAGATGCCGAACAGACCGGGGTCGAAGTCGGTGGCGTCGTAGAGGAATCCGCCCTGGTCGGTGGCGCTGCGGCCGGGGCCGTCACCGGCGAGGGCGTCGAGGTCCCAGCCGCGGTCGGCCGGGAAGTCGCCCACGGCGTCGGCCTCGTCGACGAGGAGTTGCCACAGGTCCTCGGGCGAGTTGACGCCGCCGGGGTAGCGGCAGGCCATGCCGACGATGACGACCGGGTCGTCGCCGGTGGCGACAGGCGCGGCCACCGGGGCGGCGGTGTCCGTGGCGCCGCCGAGGAGTTCGGTGCGCAGGTAGGCGGCGAGCGCCGCGGGGTTGGGGTGGTCGAAGACCAGGGTCGCGGGCAGGGTGACGCCGGTGGCCGCGGTGAGCTGGTTGCGCAGGTCGACGGCGGTCAGCGAGTCGAAGCCGAGGTCCCGGAAGGGCAGGTCGGGTTCGACGAGCGCGGTGTCCGCGTGGCCGAGGACCAGGGCGGCCTTCTCACCGACGAGGGCGAGCAGGATGTCGTCCCGGTCGGCCGCGGGCTGCTCCAGGAGCCACTGGCCGTAGCCGCCGGAGGCGGCGGCCCCCTCGGCGCGGGCGCGGGCCGCGCCGGCGAGCGCGGTCCTGGCCTCGGGCAGTCCGTCGAACAGCGCGGTGGTCCTGGCCTCGTGGTGGGCCGGGGCGAAGGTGTCCCAGCGGACGTCGGCGACGGTGACCGCGGCGGAGCCGTCGGCGACGGCACCGGCGAGGGCGGTCAGGGCGGCGTCGGCGTCCATCACCGGCAGGCCGTTCATGCGCAGGTGGGCGGTGGTCGACGGGTCGGCCAGCTCGGCCCAGGCGCCCCAGTTGACGGCCAGCGCGGGCGTGCCGCCGGCGCGCAGGGCGCGGGCGAGGGCGTCGACGTAGGCGCCGCCCGCGGCCTCGTCGGACCGGCCGCGCACGCCCCAGACCCCGGCGATGGAGCCGAAGAGCACGAAGGCGTCCAGGGAGCGGCCGGCGACGGCCTCGGCGAGGGCGTCGACCGGGGCGAGCGCGGCGGCCAGGCCGTCCGTCGGGGCGTCGTCGGCGTACACGACCGCGGTGAGGTCGGTCAGACCGTCCAGGAGCGCGGTGGCCGCGTCCCGGTCGCCGGTGTCGTAGAGCGCGACGGTGACCTCGGCGCCGAGCCGGGCGAGTTCGGCCCGCAGTTCCTCGGTGTCGGTGCCGCCGTCGGCGAGCGGGGTGGTCAGCACCAGGCGGGCGGCGCCCTCGCGGGCGAGCCAGCGGGCGGCGCGGGCGCCCATGGTGCGGGTGCCGCCGACGACGAGGACGGTGCCGTGCGGGCGCCATCCGGCGTCGCCGGGGGCGACGGCCGTGCGCACGAGGCGGCGGCCGAAGAGACCGGAGGCGCGGACGGCGATCTGGTCCTCGGCGCCGGGACCGGTCAGGTGGGCGGCGAGCAGGGCCACGGCGTCCGCGTCGGCGTCGGGCGCGAGGTCGGCGAGGCCGCCGAAGCCCTCGGGGTGCTCCAGGGCGGCGACCCGGCCCATGCCCCACAGGGCGGCCTGGCCGACGGCGGCGGGTGCCTCCCCGGTGACGGAGACGGCGCCGCGGGTGACACACCACAGCGGGGCGTCGACACCGGCGGCCCGCAGGGCCTCCAGGACGGCGGCCGGTGCGGCGTCGGGCGCCGGCAGGGCGCCGGTGCCCGCGGCGAGCAGCGAGACCACCAGGGTCCAGCCGGCCGGGTCGAGATCGGCGAGTTCCCGGGCGAGGGAGCCGGAGGTCCCGTCGACGACGAGCGGGTCGGCGCCCAGGGCGGCGACGAGGGTCTCCGCCCAGTCGGCGCCGGCGTGTTCGGCGGGCACGAGGGCCAGGACTCGGCCGGTGGGCGCGGCGGGCGCCGGGGTGCCGAGCGCGGTCCAGCTCTCGTGGTAGCGCCAGTCACGGGCGGTGGAGTGGGCGTCGTTGCGGCGGCGCCAGGCCGACAGCGCGGGCACCATCGTGGTGACGGTGTCGCCGTCCAGGCCCAGGGAGGCCGTGAGGCTCTCCAGGTCCTCCCGCTCGACGGCGGCCCAGAAGGCGGCGTCGACGGGGTCCGGTGTGCTTCCGGCGCCGGGCGCGGCGGGCTCGGGCCAGTAGCGCTCGTGCTGGAAGGCGTACGTCGGCAGCTCGACGCGGTGTCCGCCGGTGGCGGCGAACCAGGCGGTCCAGTCGGGTCCGTTGCCCTGGGTGTGCAGGGTGGCGAGGCCCTCCAGGAGGGTGGTCTCCTCGGCGCGGTCGCGGCGCTGGAGCGGGACGACGGCGGCGGGTGCCCCGTCGGCGGACGCGTCGAGGGTCTGCTGGGCGGCGGCGGTGAGCTGGCCGTCCGGGCCGATCTCGACGAAGGCGGTGACGCCGGCCTCGCGCAGGGCGCGCACGCCGTCGGCGAACCGGACGGTGTCGCGGACGTGCCGCACCCAGTAGGCGGGGGTGAGGAGTTCGGCTCCGGCGGGGGCGCCGGTCACGGTGGAGACCAGCGGGATGCGGGGCTCGTGGTAGGTGAGGGACTCCGCGACCCGGGCGAAGGCGGTGAGCATCGGGTCCATGAGCGGCGAGTGGAAGGCGTGGCTGACCCGCAGGCGGGTGGTCTTGCGGTCCTGCGCCTCGAAGTGCGCGGCGATCGCGGCGACCTCGTCCTCGTCACCGGCGACGACCACCGACGAAGGACCGTTGACCGCGGCGATCGACACCCGCTCCGTCAGACGCGGGGCAACCTCCTCCTCGGTGGCGCGCACCGCGAGCATCGCACCGCCCCGCGGCAGCTCCTGCATCAGGGAGGCGCGAGCGGCCACCAGCCGGCAGGCGTCCTCCAGCGAGAACACCCCGGCGACATGGGCCGCCGCGATCTCACCGACGGAGTGACCGGCGACGTGGTCGGGGGTCAGGCCCCACGACTCCAGGAGGCGGTGGAGGGCGACCTCGACGGCGAACAGCGCGGGCTGGGTCCAGCCGGTCCGGTCGAGCAGCTCGGACTCGGGCGTGCCCGGCGCGGCGAACAGAACCTCCCGCAGCGAGAAGTCCAGCGCGGTGTCGAACTGCCCGAGGACCGTGTCCAGCGCGTCGGCGAACACCGGGAACCGCTCGTACAGGCCGTGGCCCATCATGGCGCGCTGGGCGCCCTGGCCGGAGAACAGGAAGGCGGTGCGGCCGGGGGTGCGGGACGCGACCGAACGGGCCGTCTCGCGCACCCCGTCGGGACCCGCGAGCAGCACGGCGCGGTGCGGGAAGAGGGTGCGGTCGGTGACCAGGGAGCGGCCGACGTCCAGCGGGGAGAGCTCCGGGTGGGCGGCGGCGTACGCGGTGAGCCGGTCGACCTGGTCCTGGAGGGCCTCGCGGCTGCGGCCGGAGACGATCCACGGGACGGTGGTGACGTCGGCGGCGGGGGCGGGCTCGTCGGCGGGCGCGGCCACGGGCTCGTCGGTGGGCGCCTGCTCCACGATGACGTGCGCGTTGGTGCCGCTGACGCCGAACGCGGAGACGCCCGCGCGCCTCGGCCGTCCGGTACCGGGCCACTCGCGTTCCTCGGTGAGCAGCGACACGGCGCCGCTGCTCCAGTCGACGTGGCTGGTGGGGCTGGTGACGTGCAGGGTGCGCGGCAGGGTGCCGTGCTGGATCGCCAGCAGCATCTTGATGACGCCGGCGACGCCCGCGGCGGCCTGGGTGTGGCCGATGTTCGACTTGACGGTGCCGAGGAGCAGCGGCCGCTCGGCGTCGCGGTCCCTGCCGTACGTGTTGAGCAGGGCCTGCGCCTCGATCGGGTCGCCGAGGGTGGTGCCGGTGCCGTGCGCCTCGACCGCGTCGATGTCGGACGGCGCGAGGCGGGCGTCCGCGAGGGCCTGGCGGATGACGCGCTGCTGGGAGGGGCCGTTGGGGGCGGTCAGGCCGTTGGAGGCGCCGTCCTGGTTGACGGCGGTGCCGCGGATGATGCCGCGGACCTCGTGGCCGTTGCGGATGGCGTCGGAGAGGCGCTCCAGGACCAGGATGCCGACGCCCTCGGACCAGGCGGTGCCGTCGGCGTCGTCGGAGAACGGCTTGCAGTGTCCGTCGGGGGCCAGGCCGCCCTGGGTGCTGAACTCGACGAAGGAGTCGGGGGTCGACATCACCGAGACGCCGCCCGCGACGACGAGGTCGCACTCGCCGGCGCTCAGCGCGCGGCCCGCCCAGTGCAGGGCGACCAGCGAGGAGGAGCAGGCGGTGTCGACGGTGACCGCGGGGCCCTCCAGGCCGAGGGCGTAGGAGAGGCGGCCGGACATCACGCTGGCGGTGTTGCCGGTGGCGACGTAGCCGGAGACGTCCGAGGTGGAGCGGCGCAGCAGGTTCGGGTAGTCCTGGCCGTTGGTGCCGACGAAGACACCGGTGGTGGAGCCGCGCAGCGCGGACGGGTCGATGCCGGCCCGCTCCAGGGCCTCCCAGGTGGTTTCGAGCAGCAGCCGCTGCTGCGGGTCCATGGCGAGCGCCTCGCGGGGCGAGATGCCGAAGAAGCGGGCGTCGAAGTCGGCGACCCCGGCGAGGAATCCGCCGTGCAGCGTGTCGGAGGCGCCGGCGCCGAGCGCCGCCATGTCCCAGTTGCGGTCGTCGGGGAAGCGGGTGATGCCGTCGCGGCCCTCGGTCAGCAGCCGCCACAGCTCCTCGGGCGTGGTGACGCCGCCGGGGAAGCGGCAGGCGAGGCCGACGACCGCGATCGGGTCGTCGTCGACGGCCCGGGTGGCGACGGTGTGGGCGGTGGACTCCGTGAGCGTGCCGAGGAGTTCGGCGAGCAGGAAGTCCGCCATCTCGCGCGGCGTGGGGTGGTCGTAGACGAGGGAGGCGGGCAGGCTCAGGCCGGTGATGGCGTTGAGCGCGTTGCGCAGCTCCAGGACGGTGAGCGAGTCGAAGCCGAGGTCGCGGAAGGCCAGGTCGTCGTCGACGGTGCGGGCGTCGGCGTGGCCGAGGACGGCCGCCACCTGGGTGCGCAGCAGGTCGAGGACGTGCGCGGCGCGCTCCTCGGCGGGCATCTGGGCGAGTTGCTGCCGCAGGCCCGACCCGGTGGTGCCGGACGCCGCCGGGGCGGTGGCGCCGGCGGTCTCCGGGAGGTCGGCGACGAGCGGCAGCGGGCGGGTGGCCGCGAAGGCGCGCAGGAAGCGTTCCCAGTCGATGTCGGCGATGGCGACGGTGGTGTCGCCGTTGTCGACGGCGCGCAGCAGCGCGGCGACTCCGGAGGCGGGGTCGAGCGGTTCGAACCCGCCGCGGCGGACGCGGGCGGCGATCTCGGCGGCGTCGGCGACCATGCCGGAGCCGGCCCAGGGGCCCCAGGCCACGGACAGGGCGGTCAGGCCCTGGGCGCGGCGCTGTTCGGCGAGGGCGTCGAGCTGGGCGTTGGCGGCGGCGTAGTTGCCCTGTCCGGCGGCGCCGATGAGGCCGGCGGTCGAGGAGAACAGGACGAACGCGGCGAGGTCGAGCCCGGCGGTGAGGTCGTGCAGATGGCGGGCGGCGACCGTCTTGGCGTGCAGGACGGTGGCGAAGCTCGCCGGGGTCAGCTCGTCCACCACGTGGTCGTCGACGACGCCCGCGGTGTGGAAGACGGCGGTGAGCGGCGCGTCCTCGGGCACGTCCGCGAGGAGCGCGGCGAGCGCGTCGCGGTCGGCGGCGTCGCACGCGGCGATGGTGACGCGGGCGCCCGACTCCTCCAGTTCGGCGCGGAGTTCGGCGGCGCCGGGGGCGTCGGGGCCGCGGCGGCTGGTGAGCAGCAGGTGGGCGGCGCCGTCGCGGGCGAGGCGGCGGGCGAGGTGTCCGCCGATGCCGCCGGTGCCGCCGGTGATCAGGACGGTGCCGGCCGCCGGGTCGAAGGCGGAGCCGACGGTGTCGGCGGCGGGGCTGTGGGCGAGCCGGCGCAGGAAGACGCCGCTGGCGCGGACGGCGACGGCGTCCTCGCCGTCGCCCGCGGCAAGGATGCCGCGCAGCCGTCGGGCGGCCTGCGTGTCGAGGTTCTCCGGGATGTCGACGCTGCCGCCGACGCGGCCGGGCAGTTCGAGGGCGGCGGCCCGGAACAGGCCCCACACGGCGGCCTGTTCGGGTGCCGTGACCTGCTCGGAGCGGCCGACGGCGACGGCTCCGCGGGTGACGTTCCACAGCGGGGCGTCGACTCCGGCGTCACCGAGCGCCTGGAGGGCGGTGGCGGTGAGGGTGAGCGCGGCCGGGGCACCGGGGTGTCCGGCGTCGCCGGGCGCGAGCGGCAGCAGCGACAGCACGCCCTGGAAGGTGTCGCCGTCGGCGGCCTCGGTGAGCCGGGCGGCGAGGGCGGCGCGGTCGGTGCCGGTGACCTCCACGCGGACGGTCGCGGTGGCGAGGGCGGCCTCGACATCGGCGGCCCAGGCGGCGGTGGTCTCGTCGCGGTGCTCCGCCGGTACGAGCACGAGCCAGCGTCCGGTGGGGGCCGCGGTGGGGGCGCCGCCGCGCGGCTTCCAGGTGACGCGGTAGCGCCAGGAGTCGAGCGCGGACTGTTCGCCGCGGCGCCGCCGCCAGGCGGTGAGCGCCGGGACCATCGCGGTGACGGTCGTGTCGTCCAGGCCGAGGGAGGCGGCGAGCGAGGCGACGTCGGCGTGTTCCACCGCGGCCCAGAACTCGGCGTCCAGCGCGGAGCCGGGGGCGGCGGTGGTGATGCCGGCGGCGGTGGTGTCGGGCCAGTAGCGCTCGCGCTGGAAGGCGTACGTGGGCAGGGCCACGCGGCGGGCGCCGCCGCCCTCGAACCAGGCGGCCCAGTCGACGTCGAAGCCGTGGGCGTGGGCCGCGGCGACGGCGGTGACGAGGGCCTGCTCCTCCGGGCGGTCGCCGCGCAGCGTGGGCAGCAGCGCCGTGCGGGAGGCGTCGGTGAGGCTCTCGCGGGCCATGCCGCTGAGCACGCCGTCGGGGCCGAGCTCCAGGAAGGTCTGGACGCCGCCCTGGGTGGACAGCCAGCCGATGCCGTCGGTGAAGCGCACGGCGGAGCGGACGTGGGAGACCCAGTAGTCGGCGCCGCACACCTGCTCGGGGGTGGCGAGGGTGCCGGTCACATTGGAGACGAACGGGATCGCCGGCGCGTGGTACGTGAGGGTACGCGCCACGGCGGCGAAGTCGTCCAGCATGGCGTCCATGAGCGGCGAGTGGAAGGCATGGCTCACCCGCAGCCGCTTGGTGCGGCGCCCCTGCTCGGCGAAGTGCGCGGCGACGGCGAGCACGGGCTCCTCCACGCCGGCGACGACGACGGACCGGGGCCCGTTGACGGCGGCCACGGAGACCTGGTCGGCGAGGCCTTCCAGGTGCGGCAGCACCTCGTCCTCGGCGGCCTCCAGGGCGACCATCGCGCCGCCCTCGGGCAGCGCCTGCATGAGCCGGCCGCGGGCGGCCACCAGGGCGCACGCGTCGTCGAGGTCGAGGACGCCGGCGACGTGCGCGGCGGCGATCTCGCCGACGGAGTGGCCGGCCAGGTAGTCGGGGGTGATCCCCCACGACTCCAGCAGCCGGAACAGCGCCACTTCGAGGGCGAACAGCGCGGGCTGCGCGTAGCCGGTGCGGTCGAGCAGGGCGGCGTCCTCGGAGCCCTCGGCGGCGAACAGCACGTCGCGCAGGGGGCGTTCGGTGGTGCCGTCGATCCGGGCGAGCACCGCGTCCAGGGCGTCGGCGAACACCGGGTGGCGCTCGTACAGTTCGCGGCCCATGCCGAGGCGCTGGCTGCCCTGTCCGGTGAACAGGAAGGCGGTGCGTCCGCGGCCGGTGCGGCCCTGGACGAGACCGGCGCCGGGGAGTCCGTCGCGCAGTGCGGTCAGGCCGCGCACCAGTGCGTCGTGGTCGTCGGCGACGACCGCGGCGCGGTGCTCGAGGGCGGCGCGCGAGGTGGCGAGGGAGAACGCCAGGTCGGTGAGGTGGATGCCGGGACGGTCCGCCAGCAGGTCGAGCAGGGCTCCGGCCTGGGCGCGCAGTGCAGCCTCGCCGCGTCCGGAGACGAGGACGGGCACGACGCCGTCCCGCGGCGCGGGCGCGTCCTCGGCGGCGGCCGGGGCGCTCTCGGCGGGGGCCTGCTCCAGGATGGTGTGGGCGTTGGTGCCGCTGAGGCCGAAGGACGACACGGCGGCGCGGCGCGGACGGCCGGTCTCGGGCCACTCGGTGCGCTCGGTGAGCAGCTGGATGGCGCCCGAGGACCAGTCGACGTGGGTGGACGGCTCGTCGATGTGCAGCGACCTGGGGACGACACCCTCGTTGAGGGCGTGGACCAGCTTGATGACGCTGGCGACACCGGAGGCCATCTGGGTGTGGCCGATGTTGGACTTCACCGAGCCGAGCAGTACGGGCCGCTCGGGGTCGCGGTCCCGGCCGTAGGTGGCGAACAGGGCCTGCGCCTCGATCGGGTCGCCGAGTGAGGTGCCGGTGCCGTGGCCCTCCAGGACGTCGATGTCGTCCGCCTCGACACCCGCGTTGGCGAGGGCCTGGCGGATGACGCGCTGCTGGGAGGGGCCGTTGGGGGCGGTGAGGCCGTTGGAGGCGCCGTCCTGGTTGATGGCGGAGCCGCGGATGACGGCGAGGACCTCGTGGCCGTTGCGGCGGGCGTCGGAGAGCCGCTCCAGCAGGATCAGGCCGACGCCCTCGGCGAGGGTCATGCCGTCGGCGCCCTCGGCGTACGCCTTGCAGCGGCCGTCCTCGGCCAGCGCCCGCTGGCGGCTGAAGCCGATGAACGACATGGGCGTGGACATGATGCTGGCACCGCCGGCGAGGGCGAGGGAGCTCTCGCCGTTGCGCAGCGACTGGCAGGCCAGGTGGATCGCGACCAGCGAGGACGAGCACGCGGTGTCGAGGGTGACGGCCGGGCCCTCGAAGCCGAACAGGTAGGAGACACGGCCGGACAGCACGCTGGGCAGCGAGCCGGTGATCATGTGGCCTTCGGAGCCCTCGCTGCCGGGCACGGCGGCGCCGTAGTCCTGGTAGCTGGCGCCGATGAAGGTGCCGGTGAGGCTGCCGCGCCGGCCGACCGGGTCGATGCCGGCGTTCTCGAAGACCTCCCAGGCCGTTTCGAGGAGGAGGCGCTGCTGCGGGTCCATCGACAGGGCCTCGCGGGGCGAGATGCCGAAGAAGCCGGGGTCGAAGTCGGCGACGTCGCGCAGGAAGCCGCCCTGCACCGAGTAGGTGCGGCCGGACGCGTCCGGGTCGGGGTCGTAGAGGGCCTCGGCGTCCCAGCCGCGATCGGCCGGGAAGACGGAGATCGCGTCGACCTCGTCCAGCGCGACCCGCCACAGCTCCTCGGCGGAGGTGACGCCACCGGGGTAGCGGCAGCTCATGCCGACGATGGCGATCGGGTCGTCGTCGACGGGCGCGTCCGCGGTGACGGCGACGGCGCCCGCGGAGTGGACGTCGGCGAGTTCGGAGTGGAGGAAGCCGGCCAGGGCGGCCGGGTTCGGGTAGTCGAAGACCATCGTGGACGGCAGCGTCAGCCCGGTGACGGACGCGAGCCGGTTGCGCAGCCCGACGGCGGTCAGCGAGTCGAAGCCGACGTCGCGGAAGGCACGCTGGTCGGTGAGGTCCTCGGCGGAGGCCAGGCCGAGCACGGAGGCGGCCTCGGTGCGGACGGTCTCCAGCAGCTTGCGGTGCTGCTCGGCGCCGGGCAGGGCCAGCAGCGCGGCGGCGAACTCGCCCTGCACCGCGGTCCCGGCGCTCTGCGCGGCGGCGGTGGTGAGCTGCCGCACCTCGGGGACCTCGTCGAACAGCGGGGTGGGCCGGGCCGAGGTGTAGACGGGGTGGTACGTGTCCCAGTCGACGTCGGCGACCGCGATGACGTGCTCGTCGTCGTCGAGGGCCCGCTTGAGGCCGCTCAGCGCGAGCTGCGGGTCCATGAACTCCAGGCCGCTGCGGCGGATCATCTGAGGGTCGACGCGGCCGAGTTGGAGGTCGTCGGCCCAGATGCCCCAGGACAGCGACAGGGCGGTCAGGCCGCGGGCGCGCCGGTGCTCGGCGAGGGCGGCCAGGTAGGCGTTGCCCGCGACGTACGCGGCGTGCGCGCCGCTGCCCCACATGCCGGCGGTGGAGGAGTACAGGACGAAGTCGTCCAGCTCCTCGTCGTCGAGGAGTTCGTCGAGGAGCTGCGCTCCGGTGACCTTGGCGGCCAGGACGCGGTCGAAGTCGTCGAGCGTGGTGGCGTCGAGGGTGTGCAGTTCGATGGTGGCCGCGGTGTGCACGACGGTGCGGACGGTGCGGCCCTCGGCCTTCAGGCCTTCGAGGAGGGCGGCGACCGCGTCGCGGTCGGTGATGTCGCAGGCGGCGAGGGTCGTCGCGGTGCCGCGTTCCTCCAGCTCGGCGCGGAGTTCGGCGGCGCCGGGCGCCTCGGGGCCGCGCCGGCTGACCAGGACCAGGTGCTCGGCGCCCTGCTCGGCGAGCCAGCGCGCCAGGTGCGGGGCGAGGGTGCCGGAGCCGCCGGTGACCAGGGTGGTGCCGCGGGGCTTCCAGTCGCGGGCGGAGCCGTCGGGGGCGGCGTCGGCGCGGACGATACGGCGGGTGAAGACGCCGGAGGAGCGCAGGGCGATCTGGTCGTCGTCGCCGAGCGCGCCGGCGAGGACGGCCGCGAGGCGCTGGCCGGCGCGGGCGTCGAGCGTCTCGGGCAGGTCGACGACACCGCCCCAGCGTCCCGGGCACTCCAGCGCGGCGGTCCAGCCGATGCCGGTGACCTGGGCCTGGACGGGCGCGGTGACCTTGTCGGATCGGCCGGTGGAGACGGCGCCGCGGGTCAGTGCCCACAGCGGCGTGTCGATGCCGGCGTCGCCGAGCGCCTGCACGAGGGCGACGGTGAGGGCGACGCCGAGGACGAGTCCGGTGCCGGGGACGGCGCCGGTCCGCTCGGCGCCCGCGAGGACGGAGACGATACCGGAGAGGCCGTCGGTGTCGGTGAGGCGCTCACGCAGGACGGCGCGGTCGACGCAGGTCTCGTCGAGGACGAGGCGCCGCACCTCGGCGCCGCCCGCCTCCAGCGCCTCGGCGACGTCGGTGTCGTCGACGCCGTCGGCGGACACCAGGAGCCAGGTGCCGTCGAGGGTGCGCTGCGGGAGCTTGGTGACGGGCTTCCAGGAGGGGCGGTAGCGCCAGGATTCGACGGTGGACCGCTCCTTGCGGGACCGGCGCCAGGAGGACAGCGCGGGCAGCACGGCGGCGACGGAGTCCTCGTCGGTGCCGAGGGCCGCGGTCAGGGCGGAGACGTCCCCGTCCTCGACGGCGGTCCAGAACGCGGCGTCCTCGGGGTCGGCCGCGGTGACGGCCTCCTGGACGGCCGGGACGACCCACAGGTTCTCGTGCTGGAAGGCGTAGGTGGGCAGGTCGACCCGGGACGCACCGGTCCCCTCGAACACGGCGGCCCAGTCGACGTGGACGCCGCGCACGAACACCTCGGCGGCGGACAGCAGGAAGCGGTCCAGGCCGCCGTTGTCGCGGCGCAGGGTGCCGGAGGCGACACCCGCCACTCCGGCGTCGTCGATCATGTCCTGCACGGACATCGACAGCACCGGGTGGGAGCTGACCTCGATGAAGGCACGGTGCTCGGCGGCGATCAGACCGCGCACGGCGTCCGCGAACAGCACGCGTCCGCGCAGGCTGCGGTACCAGTAGCCGGCGTCCATGACGGTGGTGTCGAGCCAGTCGCCGGTGACCGTGGAGAAGAACGGGATCCCGGACGCGGCCGGCTCGACCTCCGCCAGCAGCTCCAGGATCTCGTCGTGCAGGTCCTCGACGTGGTGGGAGTGCGAGGCGTAGTCCACGGCGATCCGGCGGGCCCGGATCTCCTCGGCGGTGAGCTGCGCGTGCAGTTCGTCCAGGGCCTCAGGCTCGCCCGCGACGACGGAGGAGCGGGGGCCGTTCTCGGCGGCGACGGACACCCGCCCGCCGAACGCCTCAAGACGGGCCTCCACATCGGCGACGGGCAGCGCCACCGACATC
>NZ_JBIVJN010000026.1:0-53085 GCF_044750345.1 Streptomyces sp. NPDC088817 | reverse complement strand
GCGCGCGTCCTGCTCCGCAGGAACGACGCGCCGACGCTACGCGTCGGTACCCGTCTCCGCTCCGCGGAGACGTCCGGTCCCTCCGGGACCGGTTGATCCGCTCCGCGGATCAGGGGTGGTGGTCCCGATCGCTCCGCGATCGTGCCTGACAGCGTAATTTCTATATAACTTGACTGTAGTAAAGGTGAGTTGAGTGGCCGTCCACTCCGTGGCCGGCCTCTGGCTGGCTAACGGACAGGGTCGTGCGGTCTGTCGACTTCCTGTTGATGCCTCATCAGATAGGTGACCCGGCAAGTGGCGGGGTGGGGTGCTTCCTTGTCTTCAGAACTATGGAAGATTCGAGTTTGGGGTCTCCCCCGTCGCTGTTCCGTTTTCGAGCCGGGGGTGCAGACGGCCTTGGTGCAATGCCGCGGCACCTCCGCACACGATCGAGGCCGGGGCGGCGCGGTTCGCTGCGTCGGAACGAACGGCGCAGGCACTTTGCCGTGGTTGGGCGGCTCGCCGTCCGCCGGGGGCACGGCGCTCCTCGCCCGCTTACTGCGGGCGGTCGGGGTACCAGGGAGCGAGGCGCAGCAGGAGGTGGAGTGTGTGGCGGGCGGCGGTGCGGTGAGCCGGGCGGGAAGCATAGGCGGCGCCGAGAGCGAGGGCTACGGCGAGGGCCAGGAGCAGTAGGAGGGCGGTGCCGGCGTAGGTGAGGGCGGTGCGGCCGGTCGGGGCGAGCAGGAGCACGGTGGCGGCCGTGGTGGCCGTACGGGCGGGACGCTGACGGGTGCGGATGGGCATGGGCGGACGGCTCCTTCGCGGTGCGCGGGCCCTGGCCGGGGCCCGGTTGTCTGCCCAGTTCAGCGCGTACGTGACCTGCGTTTTCCGAGTACCTCGCGGGGTTCTAACTTGGGGTGGTGGCCAGAGGGGTGCCGAGCACGGCGGACAAGGAGCTGATCGAGCGTCTGGCGGCGCTCGGGGTGCGGGTGTCGGCGGCGCAGCTGGAGCGGTGGCGTGGGGCGGGGCTGCTGCCCGGGCATGCGCGGCGGTGGCTGGGACGGGGGCGCGGGTCGGTTTCGGTGCTCGCCGAGGAGACGGTCGCCGTCGCGGCGGCGCTGGGACGGCATGCGCGGCCGGGGCGTGATCTGCGGTGGACGGTGATCGCCTGGTACACCGAGGCCGGACTCCCGACCGGGCCCGGGGAGTTGGCGGTGCCGGAGCCGCCGTGGCCAGCCGTGCGGGAGGCGCTGGTGTGGGCGGTGGGCCGCTCGCACGCCCAGCGGGTGGTGGTGCAGGCCCGGGCTGCGGGCGGCGGGGGTGAGGAGGCGCAGGACGCTTTCTACGCGGAGGCCGGGCGGGTGGTGGGGCGGGGTCCGGCCGGGCTGCCGCACCCGGACGAAGTACGGCGGGTGATCGAGGACCCCGCGGGCGGGTGGGGGCCGAGCCCGGAGCGCGAGCAGCGGAGCGCGGTAGTGCGCTTGGCCGCGGCCGCCGGGATGGGGGCCGGCGAGGTCGGGGGCGAGATGCTCGTCGAGGCGCTCGCCGCGCTGATGCCCGGTGTGGACTGGACTCCGGTCGCGGAGTCCGCGCGCAGGGCCGAGAGCGAGGGCACCCTGGAGAGCTGGATCGCGGCGGGGGCGCTCGTCGACCCACTCGCCCGCCTCCAGGCCGCCGGTGAGGAGGAGATGGCCGCGGCGCGGGGTGTGGTGCGGGTCCTCACTCTGGTCGGCTTCTTCTACGTGATGCATGGGTTCCTGATGCACGACAGCCCCTTCCTCGCCCGGCTGCGGGCGAGGGTCGACGAGTCGGGGTTCGCCTTGTTGATCGCCCTGCTCGTCCCTCAGATGGCCAAGCCGTCCGGTGTCCCCCACGCACTGGTGATGTGCCTGTCTCCCGAGATGGCCGCGTTCGCCGCCTGGATGGAGGAGCTGATCGACGAACAGATCAGTGCCGGGCAAGGGCTACTGTCCCTGCCCGGCGCGGAGGAGGGCGGGGCGAAGGCGTTCATGAAGGCTTGGACCAACCGCGTCCACGAAATAGGCGACCGCGGCCTGGACGGCGCCGACGAGTGACCTCGGTTCGGCCGTCACGGTGGTCCCCGTGCCGAGGTCACTCGTCGGCGCCCCAGGGGTGACCGAGGTGACCGTGCCCGCAGGGCCTGCCCCTCGTTGATCCCGGCGAGTCCTCCAGGCCCCGAGGAAGATCTCTGTCGGGTATCGGACCCGCCCGACAGGGCAGGCCACAGACAGCCGGGCGAGGCGCCAAGGCCCCCTGTGCGCCGCAGTGCAGGGCGGCATGCGGCCAACGCGCTCGGGTGCTTGCCGAGGGCGAGATGCCGCATCTGTCGATGCGGCATCTCCAGTGGGAGCAGCGGGGTTGACTGGCCGATGTGGATGTGAGCAGGCATCCGCACATTGGTGATCTTGTGGTTCTATGCGCGTCTTGCATACAAGTTGTCTGATTTCCATTGGGTCTGACAGACTGTTAGGGCACGTCAGTGGTCTCAATGACCTGCCAGCCCCGTACCGCCGTCGGCGGAGGGGGCGTGAGCCGTACGCCGCGGAACTGCCCACTATTGATGGTGTTGCAGTGGTGGTTCCGGTGGCGCGCACAGTCTCCGGTGGTGGACTCGAAGAGGCAGACGGTCTTCGCCGGTACGCGCCGCAGGTGCGTGGCGGTGGCGGCGGCCCTCGCCGGTGCTCCGTGGAAGGAGTGCCTGCGGTCCGGGTGCGTGCCGTATTCGGCATCGCCGGATGCGCTGGGTCGCGCCCGGGGCCATGAGGGCTCCGGGAGTTAGGACTGTCTGCTTCTCATGTCTGCCCGCAAGGCCCCCGAGGGGCCCTTTCCGTATCCCACCCACCCGACCTGGGCTCTGAACCTCTACGAGGCCATCGTTAACACCTGCGGGGTCGAGGGCTTCGCGCCCGTGCCCCAGCAGGCCGTGCTTGACGCTCTCGCGCCGGCGCTCGGCGAGGGCGAGGCCAAGCACGTCACCGAACGCCGGCGCGAGAGCCGTTTCCTGCGCGCCACCGCTTACCACGTCGAGCAGCGCGACACCGACGGGGCGCTGCTGGTGCTGAAGGCGAAGCTGCACGGGGCGGCGACGCTGCCCTGGGTCAACAACGACCGCACGCGCAGCGCCTGGCTGCACCCCTCCGCCGAGAACCAGCAGCGGCTGGAGGAACTCGTCGACCAGCAGCGGTCGGTGGCCGTGCGGACCGTCGCACTGGAGCGGGCGCGGTCGGCGCTGCGGACCCTGTCCCCGACCGCGACGGCGGCGGAGAACAGCGCGGCGGCGGCCGCGGTCGAGGCCGCCGAGGAGGAACTGGCCCGCGCCAGGCGGGAGCTGGAGGTGTGCGAGCAGACGCTGGGCAAGCGGCGCCCGCTGCCGGTGGTGCGGGCCGTCACCGAGGACGGGATCCCGCTCGCGGCGCTCACGACGGAGGCCGTCCGCACGGAGGTGGCCACCGAGGTGCAGCGCTATGCCGTGGAGACGCTGCGGCAGCGGGCGCGGCAGCGCCCCTACGACCTGGCGGAGTCCCTGGTGCAGGAGGGCCAGCGGGATTCCACGGTGGTCGTGCTGCAGCGCACCCCGGTGATCGACCAGGACGGATCCCGGCGGCACATCTGGCGGGGCCAGCAGGCCACCGGCGCCAACCGGACCGATGCCCGCCTGGAGACCTTCGGCATCACGCCCCAGCACCTGCTGACCGGTGTGCCGCAGTCCCTGCTGCGACTGCCCGGGGAGGAGGACAACCGGCGGATGGTCGTACGGGGTCTGGGCGAGATCCTGCGCCGGATCAGCTCCCTGCTCAACGCCGAGTACGCCGACCCCGACCAGGATCTTGAAGGGCGTGCGCAGCGGGCGGCGCGGATCGCGCAGGTGCCGGCCCGGATCGTAGTCGGCGCCAAGAAGCCGGAGCGCCTGGAGGAGTCGCTGCGCCAGCTGAACGTCCACGAGCACCTGCGCGGCCAGCTGGACTACGAGGACATGGACCGCTCCCTGGGACTGTGGTCGACCCTGGTCAAGGCCTACCGGACCAAGGGGCTGCTGGGTGAGCTGCTGGCCCAGGAGGTCGCCCACGGCCGCATCGCGGCCAGCGAGTTGGACGAGGAGGCGATCGCGGACGCGCTGGTCGGGGCCCGGGCGCTCGACGAACTCATGGTGCTGCTGCCGCCGGGCGACGACGTGGGCCCCATGACCCTGCGGGACGTGGCGATCCGCTGTGCCACCGTCCTGGTGTTCCCGCCGGTCCCGCCGCGCCCCGAGGGCCTGTCGGCCCGGGCGCACATGCCCACCGGCCAGTACTGGCCGGTGGTGCGCGCCGCCCTGCAGGAGGCCTCCTGGACGCAGAGGAACGGGGACAAGGCCAAGCGGCGCACGGAGATCTGGGCGGCCGTGGTCGCCCAGCACTTCCTGCGCCCCGGCCCCCTCGCCGCCGCCGAGGGCCTGTTCGGCAGGGCCGAGGTGCAGTTCGGGGTACGCACCGACGCGCGCAGCCTCGCCTCGCTGCTGACCGCCTGCCGCCAGGGAGACCCCGCGGCCTGGGAAGCCCTGGTGCGGCGGCACCTGGCGCCCGGCATGATCAGCGGCGCCGAGCCGTTCATCACGCCCAACCAGGGCTCACTCACCAGCGCGCAGCGCAAGGGTGTGCGGCGCGCGCCGTCCAACGCGGTCCAGTCGCTCGTGGAGGCCTACACCAACCCGCCCGAGGGCGTCACGCGTGCGCTGCTGCTCGCGTTCGCCGAGTCCGTGCTGCGCGCCCCCGACTCCCCGGCCGGCGACGGCCTGGCACCGGGCACCTTCTGGGCGCCCGACGCACACGGCGATCCGTGCGAGGGACTCCTCGCCGACAAGGAATGGTTCGACGCGCTCTTCCCCCTGACCTCATTTCCCAGGTCCAAACGGCCGCAGCCACCCGCAGACAACATCGCTGCCGAGGACGGGGGCAGCGGCGAGGACACCGTGGAACTCGCCGAGGAGATTCCCGAGGACCCACTCGTGCGGCTGACCCGTCTGCGCATGGAAGTGTCGGCCGTGGTCGACAGCAGCACGGTGGGCGCCGCCGCCCTGGCCGAGCAGATCGCCCGGCTCCTGGTCACCCTTGAGGACGCTGTGCGTGCCCGTGAGGAGGCCGGCGCCGCAGAGGAACCGGCCCAGGTGCAGAAGCTGTACGTAGAGGACTTCAACAAGATCAAGGCGGAGTGCGCGAAGATCGCCCCGCTGCTGGACAAGGCCACCCTGGCGGTGATGTCGCTGTGAGCGGGGACTGCTGCCCGGAGCCGGTCGCCGGACCGGTGGTCGACGCGCGGGTGCTGCGCCACGCGTGGACGGCGCTGGGCCCCCTGGCGCGCGGCGGCTGGCCCGCCTCGCGCAGCCTCCTCCTACCGCACCGGGCCGAGAGCCTCGCGGCGCTCGGCGAAGTGCTGGCCGGGCTGTATTTGGCGGTCGACGCCGAGGGGCGGCTGCGGTGGCTGGGCAAGGCGCACCGCGGCAGCGGGGTCAAAGCCCGGCTTGAGGATCACTTCCGTCATTCCGAGCGGGCCCGGGTCTACGCGGGGGTGTTCGTCGTGGAGGCCGACCCGTTCAGCCCGGCGAAGGCGATCGAGGCCGCCGAGGGCCGGGCCGCCGACCTGATCGGGCTGCGCGGCCGAATGGGCCCGCGGACATGGCCCGTAGTCACCCCGGCGCAGTGGCTCGCCCAGGTCACCTCGCACCCGGCCACCCGTATCGGCCCTCCCCGCCCGAGCGCGGACGGCTCCGGCGACCGGTCCGCGGCACCGGCCTGACCCATCCCCGCTCGGGTCCCGGCGGATTGTCTGCCGGGACCCGAGCGGGCGGCACGCAGGAGCGGTGCGACAGCCGGATGGGGTTCTGGTGTCAGTGGGCGTTCGTAGGGTGGGTGAGTGGTGAAAGTTCCGTGGGACAGACTGGCGGCCGAGAGCCCGAAGGTGTCCGAGGCACTGGTGACGATGCTGGTGCTGCGTCTGCGCGAGAGAGCGCGGGCGGTCGACGGCAGCGGCGGGGACGGCGGCCGGGACCTGTTCGAGGACACGGAGGACGATGAACTCGTCGTCTACGAGGCGAAGTCGTTCACCGGCCGCATGACCACGGTCCGGCGGCGGCAGGTGGTGGGCTCGCTGGTGTCGGCGGCCCGCCACCAGCCCGACCACTGGGACCTCCTGGTGCCGATCGACCACAACCCCGCCGAACTGCTGTGGTTCGAGGGGCTGCGCGAACAGTTCCCGTTCGTACGGCACTGGCGCGGGCGCGGCTGGCTGGACGAAAAGTTCGCCGCCCATCCCGATCTGGTGCGCTACGCGCTGCAGGAGTCCAGCGACTACATCCTGGATCGGGTCGCCGAGGCGCGCGCCGAGCGGGACGTGCTGCTGGGCGGGCTGCCCGACTATCTCGAGCGGGCGAGCGCGCTGCATGCGCGGGCCCAGGAGATCTCCCCGCACTACGCGCTGCACACGACGCTGGGCGCGGACGGGCAGACGGTCGTACACCTGACGCCCAAGGGGCCCACCCCCGACGGGCAGACGGCGATCCGCTTCACCGGCCGCGTCCGCTTCCCCGCCGGCGATGAACAGGAGGTGCAGCGGCGGCGCCAGTTCGAGGAGACCATGCGCTTCGGCGGCGAGGTGGAACTGACGGCGGACAACCTCGCCGAGACGCGTCTGGCCGGGCCCCAAGGTCTCGGCCTGGATCAGCTCACGCTCGCCAGCGTGCGCATCACCTCGCCCCGCCAGGAGGTGACGCCGCCGCTGCGCGGCCGGGTCATCGTCCAGCAGCCCTCCGGTATCCCGGTCGCCTCCCTGGCTGCGGCCTTCACGCACCGTGTCCTGGGCACGGACGGCGGGACCCTGTACGGAAGCGACATGACCGGCCTGATGCGGGTGCAGGTGCGCTTCAGTCGGCACGATCTGTCCGGCCAGCTCAAGTTCTCCTTCGTGCCGCCCGAGACCGCGATGCCGGCGGCCCTGGTGCCAGTGCTGCAACTGATCGCCGAAAGCCACCCCGGCCGATTCATGACGCTCGTCTTCGCCGGGGACTCCAGCGACGGGCTGCGCGCCCCGATCACCACCGGCATGACCCCGCCCGGCTGGGAGGCGGGCGAAGCCCGGTTCTGGGCCAACGCGTACGACGACCTGGCCCGGCTGCAGAGCAGGACCGGCCAGTACTTCCCCGTCCCCGACGACTTCACCCGGCACGACGTCCGCGAGGTCAAGGAGATCCACGCACTACTCGACGGAGAGGAGATCGTCCTGCGGGGCGAGACCGTGTCCGTGGAGGTGATCAGCGCCGAGGGCCTCGACCAACTAGCTGACATCCGCGGCGGCATGTTCCGCCTCACCGTCGGATACGAGTCCATGCTCTTCACCCTCGGCGACCACCAGATCGACCTCGGCCCCTGCACCGAGACCTACACCATGGACAAGATCCTCAACATGAAGGAGGCCCGGCACGAACTCGCCGAGCACGGGCACGCCAAGGTGATCATGCGCCTGTCCGAGCGCTTCCCGGCCGTGCGCTACCTGGGAAACGAACGGCCGGAGTAGTCGCGGGGGTTCCCCGCGGTCCAGGCGCCGGCCTCGGCGGGCAGATGACCTGTACGGTACGGGGCCGCAACCGCTCTACCCAGCCGAGGTGTTGGGCTCGGGTGCGGTGCGGTCGATGAGGGCGTTCAGGCCCGCAAGGTTGGGGCGGGCGGCGGCGACCTTGGCGGTCAGGGCGCGCACCGAGGGACGACTCGCCTCGCCTGGCGAGGCGGCCTCGACCGGCGTAGTTGGTCGAAGGCTCCGGCGCTGTCGCCGGCATCGAGCAGGTGGCGGGCGGTGTCGGTGGCGGCCCGGGCGCGGCGCTCGCCTGTCGGCAGGGCCCGCAGGTCGAGGCGGGTTGCGTGGGCGAGTGCGGTGTCGACGTCTCCGAGGTGGCGGTGGATCCCGATCCGGTAGAGCGTGCACTGGGCGGCCGCCAGCAGATGCCGGTGGCCGTCGTCGTACGGGCGGTGTGCGAGACGCCGGGGTGGTCTGGTCGGTCGCGTACTCGAAGTCCCGCGCGAGGGCGGCCTCGTGGGCCTGCGCGGCGGTGTAGGCGACGGTGAGCTCCACCATCCCCGCCGCGTCCAGCTCGGCCGCGGTGGGCCGCGAGGCGGATGTCAGCCGGTCGTGTGCCTCCTGCAGCAGGGCGAGGGCCTGTGCAGTGCGGCCGGTGCGGCGCAGCGGGGTCGCGCCCGCGCGGGCCGCCGCGGCGAGCACCACCGCGTCCCCGCAGCGGCGGGCCGCGGCGCTGGCCAGGCCCTCGTAAGCGCCGGCCGGCTCGGTGCGGGACTGTTTGAAGCATCCACACTCCTGCCGCGCGGGCGGCGCCCGCCAGGCCCGCTCCGGCCCGGCCCTCATCCCGGGCCCGGCCCAACGCCGGGGCGCCCTCACGACGGTAGACCGTCTGGGCGGGCGCCGACAGGGGCGCCCGCCGACCACACGCCCCCACCACCGTGCTGCGGGCAGAGCGAGAAAACCGCAGCGGGTGCGGTGCGGCCTCAGCCGTCCTCGATCCAGTCGACAGGCACGGGCGCGGCCGCTGTTTCGAGGCCGTGCTCGGCGAGCACCTGGGAGAGCAACTGCTGCTGTCTGGCGGGAAGCTGCCCGGCGTTCAGCTTGGTGCGGGTCTTGGCGAGCCAGGGGCCGATCATGACGCGTTCGCCGTCGACCTCGATCCATTCGCGGGCGCCGGGGGTGCGCTGCCAGCGCTGAAGGAACAGGGCGAGGATCTGCACGGTCTGGGCGAAGGAGCGCCGCCCGGCCGTTCTGTCCGGGTGGTCAAGGTCGATCTGGCCGGGGGTGAGGCCGATGTGGGTGAGCAGGTCGCGCTGGCCGGGTTCGAGCCGGTCGAAGGTGGCGAGTTGGCGGTGCAGCCAGCTGCCCGCCTTCGTCTCGCCGATCACGGTGTCGCGGGTGAGGGTGGCCGGGTGGTGGCCGGCTTCGAGGTGGCGGCGCAGGGCGTGGTACTTGCGGTGCCAGTCGGCGCCGTGCGGCAGGCGCCAGTCTGCGTCGAGGGCGTCCAGCTGGGCTGCGCGGGCGGGGGTGAGGCGGCCTTTGCGGTCCAGGGAGCGCTGGTCGGCGAGGAACTGGCCGCCGGGGGCCTGGGCGGGGATGGCGAGGTGGCCGTGTTCGGCCTGGTAGGCCTCGACGGCGGCCAGATGCCCCTGCCAGGCGGCCTCGTGCCCGTCCCAGATCATGCCGAGTGCCTCGAGCTCGGCGATCCATGCGGGATCGAGGGTGCCGGTGCGGTGGGCGGTGCGCTGGCCGGTGATGAAGGCGCCGAGCCGGTAGCCGTAGGCGTCTTCGTAGTCGGCCGGGACGCGCAGGTGGCCGTGTTCGGCCCGGTAGCGGACGGCGGCGGCGAGGCCGGCGCGGCGGGGGGCGGACAGGACGGCGCCGTCGGCGGGCCAGACCATGAGGTCCAGGGCGCGGGCGATGGCGGTGGGGTCGAGGGTGTGGTCGAAGCGGAAGCGGCGGGTGATGTAGGTGTGGGGGTCCCGGGCGGGGCGCTGGTTCTTGGCGCGGGGGGCGCGGGCGGCGATGGTCTGGTCGTGGTGGCGTAGGGCGGCGGTGACCAGCCAGAGGGCTTCGTAGGGGGTGCCGAGGAGGTCGGTGGGGTCGGCGGCGGGCGGGATGTAGGCCGGGATGACCAGGCTGGCCGTCTTGGCGGTGAGGGTGGGGGGTTTGCGCAGGGCGCGGCCGAGGGCTTGGACGATGCGGCGGACGCTGCCGGTGCGGTCGGCGAAGACGACGGCGTCGACGGCCGGCAGGTCAACGCCCTCGCCCAGGACCTTGGCGTTGGCCAGCACGCCCCGCTCGGCGTCGGAGAAGCGGGCCAGGATGGCGGCGCGCCGGGTGGGGCTGTGGGTGCCGTCGATAGAGGCAATGCTCAGGTGGTCGGTCCAGTCGGGGCGCTGGTCGTCGGGCAGGGTGCGCAAGGTGTGGCGGAGCTGGTGGGCGAAATCTGATGCGTCGGCGATCTGCTGGAAGTACACGAACACGTGGCGCAGGTCGTGTTCGCGCATGGCCTTGAGGATGGCCAGGTGCAGGGCGGTGGTGCGGCGCGCGGTGGGCCCGGCTTCCGGATCGGTGAGCGCGGTGCGCAGTTCGTCGTCGGTGACCGTGGGCACGACGAGTTGGTAGTCGGCCAGGACGCCGTCGTCGATGGCGTCGGCGTGGGAGTAGGTGTGCAGGCGAGGGCCGAAGATCTTCGGCTGGTCCATGGTGGCCAGCAGCGTGGGGTCGTCCCATTCCGGGGCAGTCGCGGTCGTGCGTTTGGGGGTCGGGCCGGTGGTGGGCGGCTCGGCCAGGCGCGGTGCCTCCCACACGTAGGGGGTGGCGGTGAGGTAGAGACGGCGGTCGGCCGGGATACGGCTGTTGTCGTGCAGCGCCGTCCAGTTCTTGGTCCAGGTGCCGGCCGTGGCGTGGGCCTCGTCCACGACCAGCAGGCCGAAGACGGGGGCGGGGAAGACCGCCGAGTGCTGGGCTTCCTCGATCTTGGACAGGGAGTCGAAGGTGAAGAACACCGTCGCTCGGGGGTGGCGGGCCAGCCAGTAGGCTAGGTACTCCCCGGCGTTGGTGGAATCGGCGCCGACTGCGGCCAGCACCGGGTGAGAGGCGGCGCGCAGCGACGAGACGGTGATCATCGGCTCGCGGCGGAGGTCGGCGCGGGCGGCGGCCGCCCACTGGGCGACCAGGTCCAGGCTCGGCAATGCCACCCCCAGATGCTGCACTCCCAGTTCCTCGGAGGCGCGCAGCGCGAGGAGGGTCTTGCCGGTGCCGCAGGCGGAGACGACGTGGCCGCGGGTGTGCGGTCGACGCAGGTGGCGGACCGTGTTGGCGATGCCCTCCTGCTGATCGGTGCGCAGGGCCAGGCGGGTGGTGTGCTGGGGGGTTGCGGGGCTGGAGGGCGTCACGCGGGTCCTCGGCGTACGGCGCAGACAGGGCAGGTAGCCATTCTGGCCTGAGGGAGTAACTCCGTGCGGGGTGGATTCCCGCGCTTGCGGGCGGGTTGTCCAAGGCGCAGTTTCCTGTCCAGCCGAGCAAGCCTCTCGCCCCGGCTGGTGGGACAGCCGTGCGTTGGGATGCGGCTCCCTTCGACAAGGCCGAGCGCGCCGGCGGTGTACGACGGCGGGAGCATCGCGACCTTCCGGGGGTACACCGGCAGCACCGACCGCGGCGTGCGCTGGCACCTCGTGTGGGTTTCTGAGCGACTCGACGAAGCAGCAGCTGCGGGGATGTGAGGGGCTGTGGTGGCGATGCCACGGGTTCCTCTCGGGGTACGGAGTGCCGTCGCACGGCGTGCGGCGGAGCAGCGCTCCCGCCCCGGCGATGGCGCAGTCGGGTCACACGTCGTCCGGCGTGGTGCCGCGCTTGCCCGACACGGGCGGGGTCGGCAGCCATGCCTCACCCGGCTCGACGACGAAAGTGAACTCGAGGCTGTACCAGGGCTCACGTCAGGACCGGGCGCCGGCTCGTTCTCGTGGCGCACGTACGTGCCGACCAGGCTCTGTACGACGCCGAACTGCGCGTCGGTCTCCAGGATCGGGTCGTCGTGGCTGTAGAGCTGGGACGCGATCGTCTTGTAACCGGGTTTGTGGATCAGCGCATGGAGATGCGCCGGCCGGACCGGGATGGCGTTCCAGCGCGGTCAGAGCTCTCCCACCGGCCCGTCGATCGGTATCGGATAGCCGGAAGGCTTGATACTGCGGAAGGCGAACACATCTTCCTCATCGCTGAAGAACTTGCCACGCAGGTTCCACTCGGCCTGCTCGGGATCCTGGTTCTCGTAGAGGCCAGCCGGTGACGCGTGCCAGACGTCGACTTCCGCGCCGGCGACCGGCGTTCCATCCGTGTCGACGATCCGGCCGGTGAAGAACAGCGGCGGCCCCTCGGTCGGCGAGCGGACGATCGACTCGCCGTTGTTCATCGCCGGGCTGCCCTGCACCAGAACGGACCGAGCAGGTTCGCCGAGGTCGGTTTGTCCTCGCTGCCGTTGTTCATCAAGGCGACCAGCGTCGACAGGCCCAGCGAGCCCGCCATCAGCCTCACCTCGTTGTGGCTGGGCGTGGTGAGTTGGCCAAGCCTGGTCACGATGTTGATGGAGGTGTCGAACTCCTTCTCGGTCAGCCGCACTTCGCGAGCAAAATCGTGCAGGTGGCGCACCAGTGCCTGGACGATCTCCTTGACTCGCGGGTCGCCGGCCCGCTCCGTCTCGGCAAGTACCGCGGCGGTGAGCTGCTCTTCGTCCTGGATGATCACATCGGCATCCCCTTGAGACGGTCGGCTGCTGACCCGTGGCCGACACTGCGACGCAAGTATCGGAGGGGCGTTCGGCCCGCACAACGACAGTGTTCATCCAGTGAACAATGAGGCGCCGCAGCGCGAATGAACTCCGGACACACGTTCGGACAGGCCAAAGGGATCGGCCTCTTCGAGGAGGTCGATGTCGCCGGCCGTCGCTCATTCCGCTCTTTCGCGCTTCACGCTGTCTGCCCGCTCCGCCGTCGCTTCTCGGGTCGTCCGGCGGCCCCACGGCGCGGCGTCCGTACCCCTGCGGGCCGGTGGGGAAGCGGAAGCACCAGCCGAACCGCCGGTATCGGCGGGCGCCCGAGCCCCGGCCAGGGGCAGTCGGTGTCAAAGAGCCGGTAACCGACTGTGCGATGGCGCGTTGCCCAGAGGGGGCAGTGCGCCCATGGCGCGACACTCCGATGGACTCACGCACGGGGCGCGTGCGCGCGTGTTGGGTCACTCCCCCTTGGCCGGCCCGGCCCGTGCGCCGGCTGTCACGGATCACACTGGGGAGGGACGTGTCCTACCGTCGCAGTATCGGCGCTCCGGCCGCGTTGCCCGTTCAGCGCGGCGCATTGCAGCAGGACGGTTCGCCGGGTCCGGCCGGCGCCAGCCCCTACTCCACCGGGGGTGGCGGGACCATCCTGGAGCAGCGCTATGGAGCGGTGCTGTTGTCACATCTGCTGACCGGGACGCCGGTGCCTGGCCTGGGGGACGCCGTGACACCGACCCGGATCCGTTTTCAGGCGCGTTCCGTCAGCCGTGTGGACGACATCGTCGTGGTCGGAACGGCACCCAACAAGACGGAAGTTGTGCTGTCCATCGGGGTGCGCAGAAGGCCGAAGCTGGTACCGAGCGAGGCGGACTCCGTCAAGCTCATCGCCGACTTCCTGCACGTCGCGTGTACCAGGCGGGCGCTGGTGGACAGCGGCCGCTGGAAGCTCGCCCTGGCCGTGGTGCCCTCCTGTGTTCCCGCTCAGCAGCTCAAGGCGTTGGCCGAGATGGCTTCGGCCTCGGGCAGCTGGACGGAGTTTCAGGACCGGCTGCGCCGTCCGGGGAGCTTGCAGACAGCGGTACGCAACCGGCTGACCCAGCTGGAAGCGATCGTCGCCTCCCTGATCCCCGAGCCGTCGGCGCAGGCGGCGCGGGAGACCTGGCGGCTGCTGTCGGTCCTGCGTCTGACCGAGATGCGCCTGGAAGGCGCCGACTGCACGGACCGGACCTACAGTGTCGAACGCCTGCGGGACGTGACGCCGCAGCGCAGCAACGACGCGGCGCACGCCCTGTTCGCCCATCTCGCGGAGCAAGTGGGCGCCTATGCTCCCGGCGGCGCGGTGGTGGATCTGTCCCGGCTGCACGCTGACCTCCAGGGACTGGACTGCTTCGCCCCGGCGTACCTGCCCTCCCCCGCCACTGCTGCGCCCGCCCGGCCTGCGACGCGAACGTCACGGCCAAGCCGGCGCCCTGCACGCGCCAAGCTGCGGTGGAAGGCACGTCTGCTGTCCGGGACGGCCCGCCAGCCCCAAGTGGACGACGGCACCGTGGTGGTGGTCGACGGCTGCTGGACGCTCGCCTTCGATGTCGACTCCGGCGACCAACGCTGGGGCAAGAAGGGCGGCGGCGGGCACAGAGCGGTGGTCGCCGGTAGGGCGTGCTTCGCCTCCGACCCTCTGGGCCATGCCCGGGCCCGGGATCTGCACACCGGTCAGCGCAGCGCGCCGCTACGCCTGCGCATGCAGGACGGCCTGGCCGCGGTGTCGGACGGGGTGCTGTTCGCCGCGCACCCCGCGACGGGGCTGAGCGCCTACGACGTCGCCTCCAAGGCGGTGCTGTGGTCGTACGCCGGGGACCGCCTGCAGGTCGCGGCAGCGCCCCAAGCTCATGGCGGCACGGTGTTCGCGCTGCTGCAGGCCCCGTCGGCAGCCGCGGGCGAGCAGCAGGTTCTTGCTGCCTTCGAGGTACGGAGCGGGCGTACGGTGTGGTGCTGGCCAAGCGGCTCGTGCGCCATCGCGCACTGGAGCGCCGGCGACCAGGTCCTCACCGCCGTTGTCGACACACCGGATCACAAGCGGGAGATCGTCGCCCTGGACCGCATCAGCGGAGGGCTGCTGTGGCGCCACGAACTGACCGGCGAAGCGGCAGCAGCACCGGTGCATGCGGGTACGGCGGTTCATCTGACAACCCGGAGCGGCCGAGCGCTGGCCTGGGATGCACAGGGTGGACGCCTGCGGTGGGACGTTCAGGCCTCCCGGAGCATCACTACGGCTCCCCTGGTCACCGACGACGGCGTCTGTATCGCTTCTTTCGCCCCGGGGCGGCTGGTGGTCCTCGATCCCTCCTCGGGTGGCGAGTTGTGGCGCAAGAGCGTGAGCGGCGCCTTCACCGCCGCGCCGTTCGTGGCGGGCAATCGCATCTGGGCGGCTGACCGTACCGGAGTCCTGCACAGCTGGGACCCGGGCACCCGCCGAACCCTGGCACAGCAGTTGGAGCGGTGGAGCGAAGAGGGCGGCGGGCAGCCGGCCGTTGAGGGCCACACGATGTTCGTCTCCACCTGCAGCGGCTGGCTCCAGGCGTGGGAACTGCCCTGAAGGCCTACAGGCCGCGTCGTCGGCAACCGCATCCCCGTCGTCGGCACAGCCCTGGCCTGGGCTGTCAGCGCTCGATCGACAGCGGTACGCGCACGTAGCTGGTGAGCCCGGCATGGATCGCGGGGTCGATGCAGTCCACGTCGGCCATCGGCCCGGTGATGACGACGACGTCACCGGTGGCGGCGACAGCGCGCTGCCACGTGGACTGCGACGGCATGGAGCCGTCGTAGAGGTAGCTCGTGTCCGGGAAACGGATCACGAGGGCCTCGTCGGGCAGTCGCAGCTCGGCGCTCCAGCCCGGGGTGCGCTGCGGGGTGAAGAGGGACGTCATGGTGAGCTGCTGTCCACCCGTGCGTCGTACCAGGTACTCGACGGCGTCGGGGATCTCGACCTGATCCTGGGCATCGCGGACCTGCAGGGTGTGGGGTTGCAGGATGAAGATCGCTGCTTCGTCGGCAAAGTGCCCGCTCGCCGCCCGGAGTTGCATTTCGGCGATGCCCGGGACGTGAGGCGGCAGTGGGGTGTCGTGGTTACTCATCGCATCTCCTCTTGTCCTCTTGCGCGTTCAGGGTGCGGCCGGGGGTCACTGGCAGAGGAAGTCCGTCGACCACCGGGACAGTCCGGCGACGAGGGTGACGGCGGTGTCCGCCGCTTCGCGTCGTCTCATCCTTGCGGGCCTTCACCCTCCGACGGCGGGAAAGTCACGAACCCGCCGCACGGCGGCAGATCTTCCAGTAGGAGGCACGAGCGGGCCCGGCTCTCCGTCGACCTCGACGTCACGGGCGCCTCCACTCGGCGATCGGGCCGAACTTCGGGTCGAACCGCGAAAGCGGGAACCTACGCGAGTTCATCGACCACACGCGGAACCTGGCCGACGCCTCCGGCGGCACCCCGCTGATCGTCGTGGGCGGCGCCGGTCGCTGGTGGTCGACGGGGTGCGGCTGGTCGACATGCCCGGCGTCCCGGACACCCACAAGCCCTGGGCGCTCATCGTCGCCGAGGCCCTCGACATGCTGCGGGCCCAGCCCGAGGGCGTCGAGTGGACCTTCCTGTCACCGCCCCCGGTCATCCAGCCCGGCGAGCGGACCGGGTCGTACCGGCTCGGCGGCGACTCCCCTGCAGGTGACGCCATCTCCGCCGAGGACTACGCGGTCGCCCTGATCGACGAAGCTGAGCGGCCCGCCCACCGCCGGCGGCGGTTCACCGTCGCCAACTGAGCTTCGGCCCCGAGGGGTTGTTCAGCTCGGAAAAGGGCCCTGACCTGCGAAGGTAAAGAGCGGCAACCGAGTCGGGTTGTACGCCGGGTTCTACGGTGAGGGCGACGGCGTATCGCGGCGCTGGAGCGCCCGTTCGCCTTGGCGGGCACGTCGGTCGACCGGGGCGATGCCACGCGCTGCCGGGGTGGGATACGCGACATGCGGACTTGCGGGGGTCAGGCGGCGAAGCCGATGTTGGTGACGTATTCGTACTGGCCCCACTGTGATCCGAGGTCGACGATCTGCTCGATCCAGGCCTCGTCCAGGGCCCGGTCGTCGCCGGTGGACCAGGCCGCCACGAGGACCTCCCAGTGGCGGATGTTGAGGGTGCGCAGTTCCACGACCCGCTGGTGGGAGGGCCGCACGCCGGACTGGTTGAGCGGGTGGATCTCGACGCGGGTGCCCCGGCCGCCGCGGTTGAGGCGGGCCAGGAGGTAGCGGGCGACGTTGCGGCGGCGGAGAGTGCGGTAGGCGGCGTCGATCCGGGCGAGGTTCTGCTTCGTCGGGCTGCGGGTGCCGGCCAGCCATGCCTTCAGGGTGCGGCCTGTGACGGTCAGGCCCGCGTCGTGGGCGGCGGCGCGGGCGTGGGGGGTGCGGGTGAGGTAGTGCAGGCGGGCCATGAGGCCGCGCCGGGTGGTGACGGGGGTGGCGATGAAGTCGGCGAGGGCGTCGAGCTGACGGGCGATGGCCTCGTGACCCTTGATTCCGCTGGCGCCGTACTTGCCGAACTCGGCTGTACGCTCGGGCACTTAAAAGGTCCTTCTTCCCTGTCGGTTCTCAGTCATCGGCTTCTTGGGCGGCGGCCGGGTCTGTGGGCGGGGCGCCGACGGTGTAGACGTCCTTGACCTTCACCTCAAAAACCCCTCGGCCCTCGGGGAAGACACGGCGCCAGGTGCCGATGACGTGGAGTTCGTCGGTGCCCATCGCGCGGACGACCGTCAGGCCCTCGTCGTGCGCCTTGTGCGCCTTCATCCAGAGGTTGGCGAAGGCCTGGGAGCGGATGAGGTGCATCCAGTCGGGGCGGTACAGTTCCCGGTTGTAGTTCGACTCCCCCATCGTGGAGACGAACTTGGAGTACATCGCCTTCACGTACTCCAGCGTCACCTCGTCGCCCTCGGCGAGCGCCCTCTCCCGGGCGTCCTTCAGTGCGATACGGAACTTCTCCAGCAGGCTCTCCGTCGCGCCCGAGGTGAACGACTCGTGGATCTGCGGCGGTTCGCACAGTCCGTACCTGGGGCCGGACAGGCGCAGCAGCAGGCGCAGGGTGGGTTCGGTGACCCAGAGCGGGCCGGGCTCGTCGCGGTTGCCGATCGGGTTGGGCAGGTAGGCGTCGTGCTCCCATGCGGGCGGGGTGATCAGGTGGACGCCGGCGCGGCGGCGGTCGTGGTGGTTGCCGGTGGAGTGCTCCAGCTGGCCGATCGGCAGGTGCGTCTTGAGCGCGCTGAGATAGGCGCCGTTGATGTCCAGGGCCGTCACCTCGTGTGTGCCGGAAGGCAGTTCGGGGCGGGTCCACTTGGGCCGTGCCTCCCAGATCTGGTCGGCGCCGCGGGCGGAGGACTTGCGCAGGATGTCGGGGATCCAGGGGTGGGCGACGATGGCGTAGCGGCCGCCCTTGCGGCAGTTGTCCAGCAGAGCCATCGCGTCCGGGATCGCCCGCTTGACCAGCGCTGCCGTCGCGGCCTCCACATCGCCCTCGTGTCTGGCCAGTGCGGCCGCGACGACTTCTGCGATCGGATCCGGCAGGTCGGAGGCGGCCTGCACACGGCGGGCGCCGGACACGGTTCTCACCGGCGCGGCGGGGCGGGGCGGACGGCTCGCCGGGACAGCCACGGCCGGCGGGGCCGGTTGCGGCGCGCACTCGGCGGGGTCCAGGTGCTGCGGGAATCCGGCGACCTGGTGGCGGGCGGGCTGCCCGCACAGGACGCACGGCCGGGGCACTCCCAGGTCCTCGACGTCGTCGGCTTCCGGCGCCGGATACGGCTGATCAGCTGCACCCGGCCGCTTGGCAGCCGTGCATTCATCATCGCCGCCCGACGTGGCGGGCCCGGATTGGGGGAGGCCGGCGTGAGCAGTGGTTTCGGCCTGCCGGGCGGCACCCAAGTCGGCGAGCTTGGCGTGAGCGCCTTTGAGGAAGTAGGCGTAACGCTCACGGACGTCACCGGCCGGGTCGCGGCCCGCTTCCCAGCCGCCGACCGTGGAGGGACTCACCCCCAGCGCCCGGGCCACCTGCGCGCGGGAGAGGTCCAGTGCTACACGCAGGGCGCGGCGCTGCTCGGCCGGGGGCAGCTCGGCCTCGTTGCGGGCCGCGGCCAGCAGGGCGTCGATCGCCTCGAACTGCGGCTTCACCGCACCTCTCCCTTCACGGGCGGCCGCCGCCGTCCGGCACGGCGCGTGTCGGGCAGTGCCTCGCACGCCCGGGTCGGACCTGCCAGGAAGTCCAGGACATCCATGCCGTAGTGCACGGCCAGCGCCTCGCAGTCGGCCAGACTCCAGGCGGCGGCCCCGGACTGACGGCGGCTCACCTGCGCCTGCGTCACCCCCAGCGCCTCAGCCAGCCTCGCCTGCGACTCGCCCGAGGCGTGCATCAGTGCCGCCACCACCAGCCGCACTCGTTCCGGCAAGGACATTCCCATGGCCCCATCCTACCAAAGTCATGCGATTCATGCATTATTGATGAGTGATTCGCATAGCTGCCTGGTGGGCCGGAGTTCGGGGAACGGCGGGAGGCGGGCGCGGTGCATCGGGGCTCCACCCCGGGCACACCGCGGGGTGGAGCCGAGCCCGGCAGGGATTGGCCGGCGTTTCGTTCAGCCTCTCCCCTGCCCCCTGATGCTCAGCCCCTGGGGTGCCGCAGACAAAGAGTCGTCTCAGGTGAGCGGCCGGGCAGGTAAGCAGGCCGCAGGCAGGGCGTGCGGCGCGCTGTCCGGCGTTGGTCATCCACCCTCGGCGCAGGGCTGGGCCCGGGATGCGGCAGAAGCGGCTGGTGCTCGCTCCGCTGCCGGGGTGGGGTGGGCATGCTGCTCGATATGCACGGGCGCGCCGGGGGATCCTTCGGGATGGTCGTGGATCCAGGACAGGCCGCCGATGTCGAGTCGGTGGCGGGCGCGGGTGACGGCGACGTAGGCGATGCGGGCCTCGCTGTCGTCGATGGGGCCGGGTACCGGGCGGCCGATGTCGTCGTGCTGATCGCTGTCCTTGGGCGGGGTGAAGTCGTCGGCGATCTTCACATGGGCCCATTCGCGGCCCTTGGCCTTGTGGGCGGTCGAAACCGTCACCTCGGCCTGATGTTCGGGGGCGAGTTGGGCAACGGCAGCCAGGATGGCGTCCGTACCGTGGGTGTCGACCAGGTCGACGAAGGGCCGCAGGTCGCGCCCGGCCGGGTCGTGGGCGGCATAGTCCTGCAGTTCGCCCCAGGAGGGGAACAGGACCAGTTCGGGGTGGGTGGTGCGGCGCCCTTCCTTCAGGTCCCGGGCGGCCAGAGCCAGAGCGCACAGGCTGTCTCCTCCCCCGACCAGCCCGACACGGTGTCCGGCGGCCATCAGTTCCATGG
Source organism: Streptomyces sp. NPDC088817 (assembly GCF_044750345.1). NCBI lineage: Bacteria > Bacillati > Actinomycetota > Actinomycetes > Kitasatosporales > Streptomycetaceae > Streptomyces > Streptomyces sp. NPDC088817. Next base: position 33,373 of record NZ_JBIVJN010000026.1, on the reverse strand, counting down.
CCTGGGCCATGGCGCTGACGTTGGTGCGGCACAGCACCGCGTCGGGCTGGACGACGGGGCCGAGTTCGGTGGGTACCGCGGGGGTGCCGGTCAGCCGGATCGGGGCCTCGGCGATGGCCAGCCAGCGGTTTACCTCGTCGGCGAGGAGCGGGCCGAAGCGGAAGGACTGGGACAGGGCCAGCCGGGTGCCGTCGAAGCCCGTCATGACGTCCCTGGCTCCGCGCCAGTGGTAGATAGCCTGGGCGGAGTCGCCCACCATGACCAGCTGGGCGTGGCTGCGCTGGGCGAGGAAGACCTGTTCGACGACGGGGTTGGTGTCCTGGGCCTCGTCCAGCAGGAGGAAGTCGGTATCGATCGTCGGTCTTGTGAGGGCCCAGATTTTGAGGTAGTGGTCGTGGTCGAAGCGGACCGCTCCGTCGTCCGGGTGCTGCAGGTCGACCCAGGCCTTCTGGGCGAACGGCACGATATGGGCGGCAAGTTCGTTACGCAGGCCGCGGTCTTCCAGGCCGCGCAGCTGCGGGACGTGGTGGCAGGCGATAGCGTCGTCGGCGGTGTGGCAGAAGCGGGCCACGGTGCGCAGGGTCGCGTAGGAGAGGGTCTTCGGGGAGAGGTCGCGTTCGCCGATGCGGATGGGTTCGGTGATGCCGAGGGCCTGTCCGGTCTGCCAGGCCGGACGGCGGGGTGCGTTCAGGCGGGCTGTGTAGCGGTGGCCGACGGCGGCGTAGGCCAGGGCGTGGGCGGTCTTGCACCAGACGTTTTTCGGGAAGCGACTCGCCGCGTCCTGGGCGATGGCCCGGTTGTAGGCGAGGTAGCGGCCCCGGCGTGTGGTGGTGTGGGCGAGCAGGGCCAGGGTGGTGGTCTTGCCGGTCCCGGCACCGGCCTGCAGGGACACGTGGTCGCCTGTGTGGAAGGCGTCGGCTGCGGCAATCTGTTCGTCGGTCGCTTTCACGGCTGCGCGGCTCCGGGATAGCGGCTGAGGGCACGTCCGAGGGCCGTCAGCAGGTGAGCGGAGGTGGTGTGGGCCAGGAGTTCGCCCACGGCCCGGTCGAGGCGGTCGGCCTCCTCGCTGGCGTGCCGGGCCAGGGCACGCTCCAGGGACCGGTTCAGGAACAGCCCCGGAGACTGTCCCGCCTGTCCGGCGGCGTGACGGATGGCGGCATGGACGGCGGGCGGAAAGGCGACGTTGAGCAGGACCCGCCCGGCCGTGTCCGGGTAGTGCGTGGTAATCACATCGACGGGCAGCCGTTCGCCGAGCCGGTGGCGCAGGCGGCGGGCGGCCCGGCCGGGGGATTTGGCGTGCACGAGGGCCATCAGGCGGGTGGCGTCGTTGTTGGCTGCGAGCGGCAGCACGCGGGCGGCGGTGTGGAGTTCGGCCGGGGTGAGGGGCCGGGTGAGGGTGATCTCCAGGGCGTGGTGGGGCATCGTCATGCCTCTCGCGGGCGGCTGGCCGAGGCGTGCGGGAGGCGGGTGTGGATGTGCTCGGCGTGCCGGAGGGGATCGAAGACCTGCCATCCCGTCAGGGCGAGGTCGGCAGCACCGGGGGCCGCGGCGTGGACGGGGCAGCGCTGGCTGCGCCAGCGCAGTTGTTCGGGGTAGGGCAGGCGGCTGAGGTCGTAGACGGCCATCAGCACTGTGGGCAGGGCCAGTTGGCCACGTTGCGGGCCGGCGGGCAGCAGGATCCAGCGGCCTGCGGGGGTGTGGGAGGTGAGCAGGTGCTGGGAGCAGCGGTGGCGCTGGCGGGTCTGGGCCACGCACCGGATCTCCTCGAGTGGCAGGTCGGCGAGGTAGCGGCCCAGCAGCAGTTGCACGACGGGCCGGGCGGGCCGGGCGGGGCGGCGGATGTCGGAAACCTGCTCCTGGCAGGCGGGGGCGGACGGGGCCGGCGGGGTGAAGGCGCCGGTGTCGATCAGGCGGCGGGAGCGGACGGCGAGTTGGCGGCGTACCGCTTCGAGGCGCGGGCTCAGCTGGGCGGTTGCCGGTGTGGTGCGGCCGGGGCACAGGACGGTGTGCGGGAGGCGGCACCAGGCGCTGCCGTCTCCGTGCGGGTGGGCGATGCCGCAGCTCAGGTGCCAGCGACAGGGTTCAGGGATCTGAGCGGTGGCCAGTTCGTCGGGGTGCAGGGCAATGGGCCGCTGGTCGCTGCGCGGGTAGACGTCGATGCGGTTGCCGCACAGACGGCAGCGGGCGCTCTGCCCGCAGCGCAGCAGGCGGCTGGGGCTGGTGTCGGCCACCCGCAGCGGGCGATGGGCGCGGGTGGCGCGGGGGCTGCCGTCCCAGTGGCGGCCGGTGGAAGCGGTGTTGGGGCACATGGCCCGGACCGTGCCAGGCGGCGCGCCGACGTGACGGGAACGGCGGGGACGTGTCCCCCGGGCAGCCCATCCAGGGCGAACGCGCATGCGAGTTTCCGCGTGACCGTTCGGTGCCTGCTCGCCGGTTCGGGTGATTCACGAACGGGGGCTCGGCGGGGTCAGGAGTCCTTCGCCCCGGGCGGGGTGTGGTCGTCACAGAGGGTGCCCATCAGGTGCTCGATGGGGACATCGAAGGCGTGGGCGAGAGCGTGCCAGGTGGTGACGCTGCCGGTGGTACGGCCGTGCTCCAGGTCGATCAGGGTGCGGCGGGCCAGACCACTGCGGTCGGCGAGTTCGTCGAAGGTCCAGCCGCGCTCGCCCCGCAGGCGTGCGAGTTCGACACGCAGCGCGGTGAGGTCGGGGTCGGGCGGCAAGATCGTCACCCCACCATCCGACGGTGCAGGACCCTGCCCTGTCAGTGCAGACTTCTGCACTATCTGCCGGAGGGGGAGTGACATTCGCGGTGCAGAAATCTGCACTACCGTGCGGGCGTCCCAGACGCCTGTGGCTGGGACGCCCGCGCACCGACAGACAGGAGGGCGACAGGCCGATGAGGCTGGCCGGCGCGCACACCACGGTGCGGCGTATCTGGACGGTGGAACTGCGCCCACGGGCGGGCGGGCCGAGCCTCGTCTGCGTCCACTGCACCGCCCACACCCCTCCCCTCCAGGCCTCCTCCGCACGGTCTGCCGTCCTGGCGCATCTGGCCTGCCACGCCCGAACCGACGTACTGCCCGGACATCTGCGCACCTGTCAGTGCCGGGCGCAGGGGTGCTGCTGGCATCCGCGGCACCGTGGCTGTGCGGGGCCGGTGCTGCTCGCTCTGACCCGCGACCGGGGTGGCCGCGCCTGGCGGCTGGCCGACACGTGTGCGGCCTGCGCCGCAGCGACGAGCAACACCGCCGTCGTACCGGACACCCTGCTCGGCCCGCACCGGCCCCACGCCGCGCAACGCACCTCGGCCCCCGCCCCCGCGCCCGCCTCGCCCTCCACTTTCCATGAGCAACTGCGGGTACGGGAGATGCTCACCTACCTCGCAACGGCGCTTCCCCAGTTCGCCTCTCCCGCGGCCCGCCTCCTGGCCCTGCAGTGCGCGCTGCGTGCCGACAGCCGGGGACACGTCCGGCTGCCGGCGGGACTGCTGCGCGGCATGCGTCTGCACGGACGCCGGGAGCTGTGGGAGGAACTGGCCCACGCCGGCTGGCTGGAGTTGCCTGCCCCCAGGCCGGCGCACCTGACGGTGCGTCTGCTCGATCCCGCGGTCCTGGACCAGGCACCCGGCCGCAGCGCACGCCACCGAGCCGCCCACTGGGCGACGCACCCGATGCCCCTGGCACTGCCGCCCACCGCCCCTCCGCCCTGCAGCTGACCACGCTGGTACTGGCTGCGCACACCTCTGCGCTCGCCCGCCACAGCGCCGACCTGGAGATCCTGGCCCGACTGTGCGGGCACTCCTGCCACCAGACCGAGGAACTCCTCGACCGGCTGGTGGCCGCCCGCATCCTGACGGCCTGGCACCACCACCGGGAGACCGACGAGGTGGTCTGGCACCTGCCTCCGCCCCAGCCGCCCGCAACACCTCGCGACCCGGCCCGGCCCGGACCCGGTCGCCTGCGATAGCGGCATCACAGACAGGGAAGCCGCCCATGAGCGCCTCACGGTATGAGCGGAAAGGCGTCCCTCAACAGGAACAAGCAGTTCCAGCCCCGCGTACTGCCTCTGCGCCAGGACCTGACACAGCAGGCGTGCCCGCCCGCCCACTCCGGCGCCAGTGCACGGCGTCGCCGCGGCCGTCCCGCACTGCTGCACTCCGCGGCCGCGAACCGAGGAAAGGCCAGCGTCACGCGCGCACGTCATGCGGCGTGCCCAGATCAACCAGCGCCTTCCGTCGCACAGCCGCCGGGGAGCCGTCGGTGTGACAGGCTGGCTGAGGATCCACCCGGCGACGGAAGGCTTCCGGCGGCGTCGTCCGCCGCGCAGATGGCCGCCGAGTCGGCCGCCCGTCGCGCGCAGCAGCACGGCCACCGAACGCCATGCGAGGGTTTCGCAGTCGACCCCCTCACCCCGAGGCGCCAGCCATTGCCTGCACCTCGGCCACATGGGTCCTGAATGGCGGAATGCACACTTTCGGGGCGCGGTGGGCGATGGTAAGAACGTGCTCTGGGCAACGATCACGATCATGCGACGGGGGATGCATGAGTTCACCCGACGGCTCCGCCGAGCCGCTGTTCTCCGAGGTCCCCAAGCCGTCGCAGGTCCCAGTGACAGTGCTGTCCCCCATGATGGCGACAGGCCCCGCGATGACGCCCAAGCAGATCCTTGCGCATCACTCGCCGACTCAGTTCGAGGAGTTCGTCTACGAGTGGCTGCTGGCGCTGAGGGAGGAGGGATACGTGGACGTGATGCAGCTGGGCGGCGCCCACGACGGCGGCGCCGATGTCGCCGCGTTCCTCACGGCGCACCGGACGGACGACCGGTGGCACTGCTATCAGTGCAAGCACTACGGGAAGGCGCTCACCCCGGCCATTGCCTATGTCGAGATACTGAAGATCATCGCGGTGGTAGCCGACGGCAAGTACCGCACACTGCCCGAGCGCTACGTCTTCGTGGCACCCAGGATCGGCGCCTCCCTCACACAGCTGCTGGCCAAACCCGCGGAGCTGAAGGAGACGTTCCTCGACTGGGCCGCCAAGGGCACCGACCGGCTGACCGCGGAGTACGGCGCAGATCCGCTCGGCGCGGCGCTGGAGCTGGCCCGGGAGACGGACTTCGCCCGCTTCGAGGCGGCCAATCTCGACCGGATCCTCGAACAGCACGCCACCACGCCGTATCACGTGCGCAGATTCGGCACGCGGCTGCCGGACCGCGAAGCCCGTCAGGCTCCCCCGCCGGAACACACACCGGTGGAGACCCGGTATATCCAAAAGCTCCTGGACGTCTACCAGGAGAAATGGGGCTGTGACCCCGCAGCGATGGGGCAGGTTCGCGCGCATTCCAAGGCGGGCCCCCACCTGCAGCACCAGCGGGAAGCCTTCTACTGCGCCGAGCAACTGCGGGTGTTCGCCCGCGACAGCGTGCCGGAGGGCACCTTCGAGTCGCTGCAGAAGAACGTCTACGACGGTGTCGTCAATGTGACCTGGCGGGACTTCGCCACCGGATTCGACCGGCTCAACGCGGTGCAGGACGCGGCACGCGACATGCCGCTGGGAACGAACGTCCTGGTCCACGTGGTGGAGACCATTGACCGTATGGGCATCTGTCACCAGCTCGCCAACGACGACCGGCTGACCTGGGTCGAGGAGGAGACGTGAGAGCGCTCAACAGCCCGCTGGAGGTCGGTGTGCGCGCTCTGGTGCTGCTCGCCGCCTCCTTTCCCCGGCCCCTGGACCTGGCTCAACTGGTCTATCTGGATTACGCGATGCTGCACAGCGGCGAGATGGACGGGCCGCCCAGCGTGCACCCGTCACTGCCGGCCGGCCCGGGCGAACTGGCCATGAAGCGCCAGCTGCTCGAGCAGGGACTGGTGGTGCTGATGCGCGCGGGCCTGGCCGACGTGCAGGCGGACGACGGCGGGCTGATGTACCGGGCGAGCGAGGAAGGCCCGGGCTTCCTCGACCTGCTCGAGGCCCCGTATGTCGCAGCCCTGCGGGAGCGGGCGCAGTGGGCGCTGGCCTTCCATTACGGCGCCCCGGCCGACAGCCGCGCCGCCACGGACGACATCACCCAGCGGTGGATGGAGACGTTCGAGAGCCGTCTCCCGCGCCGGGGAGGCGACGATGACTGAGCTGCGCCTGCTGCATCTGACCTACGCCGGCATGGGTCGCGAGACGGCCCGCGTGGACTTCGATCCCCGCCTGACGATCGTCTACGGCGCCTCGGACACCGGCAAGTCCTTCGTCACCGAGTCGATCGACTACATGCTCGGCGCCCGCAAGCTGAACCTCATCCCCGAGGCCGAGGGCTACTCGCAGATCCTGCTGGGCATCGCCTTGCCCGACGCATCGGTCATCACCCTGATGCGGGCGCCCCAGTCCGGGCGGGTCAGCGTCTTCGAGGACGATATCCGCGACCTCGTCTACCGGTCGCCGGACCTGGTGCTCTCGGCCCAGCACAGCCCCCGCACCACCAAGAACCTCTCCCGTTACCTGATGGAGCGCATCGGGCTCGACGGCTCGCTACTGGCCACCAATGACTCCGGGGGCACCAAACTCGCCGGCTTCCGGGACCTGCTGCACCTGTGCCTGATCAGCGAGACCCGCATGGTCTCGAAGGTCTCCCCCGTCCTGCGCACCTCGGGCACCAGCGGCCAGACCGCGCACAAGTCGTCCCTCAAGCTCCTGCTCACCGGGGCGGGCGAGCAGCCCTCGCCCAGCCGCCTCAACCAGGCACAGCGCCGCGTCCACAAAGGCAAGATCAGCCTGCTGGACGATCTGATCCTCGGACTGCAACGCCAACTGGCCTCACGCGAGGCCAACCAGAGCCAGCTGCAGCAACAGCTGCGGCGGCTGCTCGAACATCAAGAAAACCGCGCCGAGTCGCTGCGGGACGTCACCCGCCGCCACGCTCAGGCGGCCTCCGACCGCGCGACCCTGTCCGTGGCGCTGGCCCACTACGCCCAGCGCCTGGCAGAGACCGATGACCTGCTGGGCCGGTTCGAGCTGCTGCGCACGCAGTACGAGTCCGACCTGGCCCGCCTGGGCATGGTCAGCGAGGCCGGCAGCCTGCTCGGCTACTTCCGCAGCGGCCCGTGCGTGTTCTGCGGCGCAGAGCCCCACCACCAGCAAGCCGGCCACGACGCCATGGAAACTACCGCCTTGCACCAGGCCGTCACCGCGGAAAGCACTAAGACCCGCACGCTCCTGGCCGACCTGCTGGTCACCATCGAGGACCTGCGCTCGCAGCGCGCGTACGTGGCCGAGGACCAGGCCGTACAGGCCGCCTTGGCCGAGCAGGCGGACGCCGAGATCACCCGCATCGAACGCGAGGAACTCACCCCCCTGCAGGACGAGGTGGCCGAGGTGATGGCCACCCGCTCCCGCCTGGAGAACGAACTCGGCCTGCACGCACGGATCGAGGAGCTGGAAGACGTCAGAGCACAACTGGTCTCCGAAGAGGCCCAGCCGGGCGGGCAGCCCAGCCGTGGCATCCCGCCCGCCACGCTGACCGGCTTCGATCGCACCATCGAGCGGACGCTGGATGCCTGGCGGGTACGGCGGGAGGAAGAGGTGACCTACGACCAGTACACGGCGGAGCTGTACGTGGGCGACCGGTCCCGCTCCGGCCACGGCAAGGGCATGCGCGCCGTCCTGCACGCCGCGTTCACCACCGCCCTGGCCGACTACTGCCTGGAGCAACGGCGCAGCCATCCCGGGTTCATCGTGCTGGACTCCCCCCTGGTCACCTTCCGGGAACCCGGGGTGCGGGAGGCGGACCTGCGCCAGAACGTGCCCCAGCACTTCTACCGGCACCTGCTCAACGCCTTCCACGGCCAGGCCGTCGTCGTGGAGAACACCGACCCGCCCTCCGACGTCCTCGATCAAGGGCAGGTCTACATGTTCAGCCGCGAGGCCCACGGCCAGCGCTTCGGATTCTTCCCTCTGACGTCTTCGTCCGCCCCGGCACAGTAACGGGGTACAGCAGCGGTGGCTGCTTCCCCGTCGGCCCGGCCGCAAGGCGGGTGTCACCGGGGGCCGGCGGGGTCGTGTGCCCAGAGTGCCGCTGCGATGCGGCGCAGGACGGCAGGGGGCGCGGTGGGGGGTGCGTCGACGTCGGGGTCATAGGGTTCAGGGACGATGATCGCTGTCTGCGCGGCACGTTCGGAGTGCTGGCCCAGCAGGGGCGAGAGGGCGTCGACCAGTTCCAGCGTGGTGTAGGCGCTGGAGGGGAGCACGAGGGCGTCGAGGTCGGGAGGCGTGGGGTCGGTCGCGCGCTGGCAGCGGATCACCGGCTGGTTGTGCGGGTAGCGCACGGCTCCCTGCCCGGGGATGATGATCTCCGCGTCGAGCATGCGGACGGCGAGTTGGCAGGCGAAGGCTTCGGCCTGCTTCCGGTCCCGGAGTACAACCACCACGCGGCGCAGGCGGTGCTGTTCGATGAGGTGGGCTGCGCCGAGGGCCTGGGGCCGCCAGATGGGGAATCTGGGCAGTTCGGGCACTCGGATCCGCATCAGCTGGTATGGGCTGAGCAGTCCTTTGTCCACCAGTTCTGCGCGGTCCACGCTCGGGTGGTGGGTGCCGAAGATCGGCTGGGAAGGCATGTCCACGGCCCAGGCGGTCTCGGTTCGGCTGTCGCCGGGGCCGGGCAGCTCGCTGGGGATGCGGGGTGTGGCCGTCAGATAGACACGCTTGTACGCGAGGATGCCGTCGTCGTAGTGGATCACAGCGTGCGGATGGTCCGAGCTGGTGATGCCGTCAACAGTGCGGTGGGCTTCCTCGACGACGAGATGTTCCCAGGGCGGCAGGTGGTGGTCGCGGTGGCTTTCGGCGATGAGCCCGGCATCGCTGTAGCGGGCCACCACGAGGGCTCCCGGAGGCTGTTGTGCCACCCAGTCGGCCAGTTGGCCTGCGGTGGTCAGCTTCTCGCCCGCCTTGCCGCTGTTGGTGGGCCGGATGTTGATGCCCACGAGGGGCCCCCGGCTGACCATGCGCCAGGTCTTGACCACGTGGTGGAGGTAGGTCCGGTCCGGCCCGAGTACCAGGCACGCGCGGCTCGCGGCTTCATGGACCGCTGTCGCTACCGTCATGGTCTTGCCTGCCCCGGCCGGCATGCTGAGCAGCATGCGTCGGCCGCCGTTGAGGATGACGTCGGGCAGCATGGGGGGTGACGGTTCGCGGCCCGCGACCCAGAAATCCTGACCGTGTTCATGCGAGTCGGCGATACCGGGTGTCGGCTGCGGCCACTGGGCAGGCGGGTGCTTGTCGGTGGTGTCCGCTGATGTGACAGGGAGCGTGGCCGGGGTGCGCCCATGCTGGGGCCTTGGGGCCCATTCCATGGCCAGGGCTTCGACGGAGTCGATCTCTTCGCGGCTGAGGAGGCGCGCGTTGGCGAGGACGTGCAGGTCGGCGATCCACTTGCCCAGTGGGAAGCACGGGTTGGTGTGGTCGTCGAGGTAGGCGACGGGAACGCGCAGGTGTTGGTGGGCGCGGTAGAAGCGCCGGGCGGCGCGCAGGCCGCGGGCGTGATGGGCGGCCTGGCTGGCGAGGGGGCGCCGCAGTGCGAGAGCCAGGGGGGCGTGCTGCAGGGGCAGCGCGGCCAGTTGCGCCTGCTGGCCCTCGGCGAGGGCGGGGAAGGTGTCGAATTGTTCGTCCAGCCAGCGGGTGAGGGCGTCGGCGTCGGCCGGCAGCGGGCCCGTGGGGATGGCCAGGGTCTTGCCGTGAGTGCGGGCGCGGGCGCACATGCGCTGCCACTCTTCGGGCCAGGCGGGGTTCCACCAGGGGTCGATGTCTTTCAGGGCGCGCTGGTAGGGGGCGGGCAGGGTGCCGTCGGCTGCCTGGCGGCGCTGTTCGGCGAGCCACTGGCCCAGGGGACGGCCCCGGTAGGTCTGTGTCGGTGCCGGGAGCAGGTGGCCGTGCTCGCGGGCGTAGGCCTGGGCGAGTTCCAGGAAGGTCTCCGTGCTGTTCTTGGGGTGCGCCCAGGGCATGTTGCAGGTGGCCAGCGCGGCGGCGCGGGCTGCGGAGAGGTTGCCGGCGGCCTTGAGGGCGCGCTGGTAGCCGAGCCAGCAGCCGAGGTGGAAGCCGTCGGGGGTGATGTGGTTGCTGGGGACGCTCAGGTGTCCGTGGGTGTCGAAGAAGGCTTGCGCGCAGGCCATCCCGGTCTCCCAGACATCGGGCTCCGGTTCCATGATCCGCAGCATCAGGTGCGGGGCGATCTCCGGGGCGCGTGCGGGCCGGATAGCGGAAGCCGGTGTGGGCAGCAGCAGTCGGGGCCCGTTGACCGGGAGACGGTAGAAGTAGTGTTCGTCGTACGCCTTGAGCGCGATCATGACCTGGTGCAGCAGGTGGTACGGGGTGCCGAACGCCGCTTCCTCGGCGCGTTGCCCGGGCCCGAAGAATACGGGGATGACCAGGGTGGAGACCTTGTTCATGCTGGGGCCGATGCGCAGCGCGCGGCCGATCGCCTGGACGATGTCGATGGTGCTCTGCTTGGGGTCGGCGAAGAGCACGGAGTCGGCCAGCGGAAAGTCGACGCCTTCGACGCACAGGCGGACGTTGCACAGCACGCTCAGCTCCGCCAGCCGGCCGGCGCGCTTGTCTAGTGGGGGCTGTGCGAATCGTGCCAGGCGCTCTTGCCGCTCACGGCGGCGGTTGCGGGAGTGGACGCTGGTGACCCACAGGTCCTCGGCGTGGCCGCCGGGGATGGCGGCGGCGGTTTCGGGCAAGGTTTCGGCGAAGGCCTCGCTTTGGATGATGCTGCGGCTGAAGACGACCGCGCGGCGAATCGCGTGATCTTCGCGTGCTTTGAGCAGGGCCAGCTGGGCCGCCGCCACGCGCATGGCGTCGGCCTGGGGGGTGCGGCGGGCCCCCTTGCGTGTGCGCCCGGCCAGGAAGGCGTGCAGCTGCGCGTTGTGGATTTCGGGGGCGGCGATGCGGTAGTCGGCGAGCCGTCCTTCGTGGATGGCTTCGGCCAGTGAGTAGCGGTAGGCGATGCGGCCGAAGAGGTCGACGTCGTCCATGGAGGCGATCGGCTCGGTGGTGATGCCGCGGTTGACGTCCCAGATACGGGGTGTGGCGGTGAGGTAGAGCCGGTGGCGGGCGGGAATGGCGTCGTCGTCGTGGATGACGGCCCACGGCTTGGCGCGGGCGCCGGCGGTTCGGTGGGCTTCGTCGACGACAGCGATGTCCCAGCGCGGCAGCAGATGGCGCTGGTGGGCCTCAACGAGTTTGGGCAGCGAGGCGTAGGTGGCGAAGACGCTGACGGGCCCGTCTGCGTCGCGCACGGCGGCGGCCAGCCAGGCCGGGTCGTTGGTCATGGTAAGCACGCCGCTGAGAACGGGCTCGCTGGTCTGCTTGTCGGAGCACAGGCCGAAGAAGTGGCCCGGCCGGCCGGAGGTGTGCCAGACGCGGGCTGTCTGGTTGAGCAGGTCCAGGGTCGGCATCACCGTCAGGGTGCGGCTGCCGGAGGTGATTTCGTGGGCGATGTGGACGGCGAGGTGGGTCTTTCCCGTACCGCACGGCATGATGACCTGCTGGCGTTCGGATCCCATGGCGAACGCGTTGAGCACGCAGTCCGCCGCCGCACGCTGGCGCGTCCACAGTTCGCTGGGCAGGCGTTCGGCAGGCAGGTCGTGCAGCACAGGATGGCTCCCCCGCTCAAGTTGATGATGTCCCAAGGGGCAGGATGCGGACGTGTGTGCGGCGCGGGTGCTCAATCCGGGCTTCCTCACCCCTGGGGGTGAACCCTCCCGTCGGGCAGGAGCGCGCCGTGGTAGAGAGCGCAGTGCCACACAGCGTTGAGGAGGTTCCCGCGGGCCGGGACAGCCGTGCGGCGCCGTCCGGTCCCATAGGCCCGGACGGGCAGCAAGGATCAACAAGGGCTGCACGGAGGTGGTGCCCGTGGCCGGGCGGCCGCGGAGCCCTGGGACGGGGCGGGACGTTGGGGAACGCAGTGTGGGGCAGGAGCCTGGCTCAGCAACCGGTGCGCTTCGTGGCGCACGAGTCGAACTGCTCGTTCTTGTGGCGGGTGGCCGGTTTGCAGGGGGTGGAGGTCGACTTCCTGCTGGCCGAGTTGGGTGACGGGCCGCCAGGGCAGCAGGCCCTGCGACCGCATCTGGCGGAGGTGCTGCTGAGCGGCGCAGCGGCGGACAGGCTCGCGCAGATGCTCGATGTGCCGTCCGCGCGGCTGCGGTGGGCTCTGCCGCATCTGCGCGCACCGCATCTTCTGCCGGGCGAGCGGGCGCGGTGGGAGTGGCCGTGGGAGCCGTTGGCGCACTGTCTGGTGCCGGCCTGCGGGTTGTGTGCGGCGGTCCGCGGCGGGGGCTGGGGTGAGATGTGGCTGGTCTGGCCGGAAAGGTGGAAGATCTGTGAGCGGCACGGCCGGTTCACCCATGTGCGTCAGGGCGGGCCTGGAGGGGTCGAACTGGCCCGGCTGCCAGAGTCCGTCGACGCGCACCGCAGGCGGGGCAGGCTGGAGCGGCGCTTCGGGCCCGCCGGGGCCGTGCTGGTGGCGGACGCCTTCGCTCTCGCTGGATGGTGGTGGCGCCGTGCCCCACTCACCAGCCGGTGGGCCGAGCGGGCCGGGCGGGCCGGGCTGCAGCCCCGGGATGTCGAGACGGCATGGCTGTTGGTGTATCCGGAGGCACTGCTCGTGGCCCGGGCGCTGCTGCGCTACGAGCAGCAGCGCGCCGCTCTGCCCAGCGGGCCGTGGGCTGCGGCTGAGGCCCGTCTGGTGGCCGAGCTGTCGCAACTGGCGGGTTCGCTCGAACTGCCCCTGGGCACTTGGCAGGTCCCGGTGGCGGAGTGGCTCGCACGACACCGCCGGTGTACGCCGGCCGTGCAAGACAATGAGGGTAGCGGCCGCCGCGGGGACCGGCAGCCTGTCACCGCGTTGATCCACCAGGACGACGAGCACCAGGCGCCGCTGGGGAGCCTGTGTTGCCTGCCCTGGGACTGGGGCGACCCGTTCGCCGCCGTGTGAGCTCGTCCTCCGCAGCGATACGCATCTCACGTCTCGTACACGCATCCGCCGGTCCCCTCGATCGTGGGGTGAAGACGGTTGCAGCTGCGCTCCCCGGGCCCGTGCCCGGATGCTGGAGCGGGGACACGCGCAGGGCGGCCCGCTGCAGAGAACGAAGGGGACGGACGTGCCAGGGGGCCCGGTCAGCGCGCACGAGATCGCCGTCTGCTACCTCGACCGGTTCGGACGGCAGCGCGAACGCCCGGTGGCAGAGGTCGGCGAGGTGGCGTTCGAGGAGCTGGCCCCGCTGGAGCGGCCCGTACCCTACCCGGGACGGCAGTCGTTCGTCACCAACGCATGGGCCTCGGCCACCGACCAGTTGCTGGCCTGCGGCTCACTCCGGCAGCAGCACTGCGGCATGCTCCTGGACCGCGACCCTGCAGTCGGGCTGCGCAGCGCGGGACCCATGGAGCTGCGCTGGAGCCGTCAGGGGCGCCGCCATCGCCTGCGGCCGGCGTTCGTCGCCTTACGGGCGGGGCAGCGCGAGGTGATCTGCGTGCGGCCGGAGGAAATCACCGACCGGTGGCAATCCGAGCAGGACGTGCTGGCGGTGGCTTCGGCAGCAGCAGGCTGGCAGATCCGGGTGATGGAGCCTTCCACCGGGGTGGAACTGGACAACCTCAAGCTCCTCTACGCCGCCCGCAGTCCACGGTGGCTCACGGCCGGGCAGGACCAGTTGCTAGCACGGCAGTTCGCCTTGCCTCGGACCATCCGCTCCGGGGTACGCGCCGCCGCCCTGCCCTCGTATGTGGGAGTGGACCTTGCCTATCACTTGATCTGGGCGCGGCGGCTGCACACCGACATGAGTGTCCCGCTCACCCCGTCGTCGACGGCATGGTCAGGGGAGGTCAGGTGATCTCGCGGCACGCCGCAGGCGCCGCAGCGCCCCCCGCTGCTGACACCCTGGCTCTGGGGGACACCATCCGCTTCCGCGGTGGCCTCTGGGTGGTCACCGCCTTCCACGGACCGCGTCTCTTCCTCGATGCCGCAGAGCCCGCAGAGCCCGCAGAGCCGCTGATCATCCTGCAGACGGCAGTGACCTCGGCCCCCGACTTCGCCGTGCTGAACCGGGCGGCGCGACGCAGTTCGCTGCCCGGCCGCCTCGGCGAGTTCCGTGCGCTGCCGCGCGACGTACGCAAGGCCGCTGAGAAGTGGGAGCGGCATGTCAAGGAGGTACTGCACCAGCAGGCCCCGAACGTTCCCGCCACCACCGAGCCCCCACCGGCCTTCGACCCGCAGCAGCGCACCCTGCGCCAGCGCTACCAGGCCAAGGCCGACCAGTTGACGCAGGCAGGAACCCCGGTGTCCGCGGCCACTGTCGAACGAAAGTGCGCGGCCTGGCGTAGGGACGGCCTGATGGGCCTGGTCGACAAGCGCAGCCGGCGTAGTGCGGCCCCGCACGGGCGCGTCGACACGCGAGTGGTCGACCTCGTGTGGGAGGTCCTGGACGACGAGCGCGGCAGAGGCCTGTCACCAGGAACGCTGTCCCGGCTGATCGACCGGGTGCAGCAGGCGGTTCGGGTCCGCTACGCGCACCTGCTGGCCGACCCGAAGACCGCCCGGGGCCTGGTGATCAGTCCGGCGACGTTCTACCGGCTGCTGGAGCGGCTGGGGATCACCGCGGAGAACTCGCATGACGCCGCGGCCCGTCACGCGGCCGGACCTGCCATATCCGCAGAGCGGCCCGGCGCCCGGCGGGCGACCTGGGCCCGCTGGCCCGGGGAACTGGTGCAGATCGACACCACCGGACTGGACGTTCTCGTCCTCGGTGACGACGGACGGGTCATCTCCGTGGAGCTCACCATCGCCATCGACGTGGCCACCCGCAGCATCGTGGGCTCCCTGATCGTGCCCAAGCGCACCGGCCGCACAGGCGGGACGGGACGATGGGCCGCCGGGCGGGCCACCCGCTCGTTCGACACCATGCAGGTCGTTGCCCAGACCACGGCCCCGCTTCCCGCGCGCCCGGGCTGGGCACCGGAAACCTTCATGGACGGCTCGGACCTGCCCTTCGAGGACCTCCTGGCGGCCGACCCCCGATTCGCCGGCGCCGCCGCCCGGCCCGTCATCAAGCCCGAAACGCTCGTCATCGACCACGGCTCGCCATTCATCTCCGCAGACTTCACCCGCGCCTGCCACTCCCTGGGCATCGAAGTACGCGAGGCACGGCTGCGTACCGCTGTCGACAAGGCGATCGTGGAGCGCGCCATGCGGGCGGTGAAGACTGGCTTCAGCCAGTACCTGGCCTCCTACACCCACCACCGCCTTCACCTGCGAGGCAAACGCGTCCGCAAGCAGCCGCTGTGGACCATCCGCGAACTCCAGGAACGGTTCGAGCAGTGGGTGGTCATCCACTGGCAGCAGACCCCCCACGGAGCACTCCGCTCCCCCTTCACTCCCGGGCTGCGCCTGACCCCCAACCAGATGTACGCGGCCCTCATTTTCCTGCGCGGCTACCGGTCCACCGCGCTGACCGCCGAGGAGAACCGCAAAATGCTGCCGGCGGTGTGGGTCCGGGTCAGCCGCAAGGGCTTCCAGATCAACAATCGCACCTACAACCTGGACCGGGGAAAACTGGATCTCTTCCGTGGGTCCTCCGGCATCACAGCGCAGCAGGGGCGCTGGGAGGCCCACTACTCCCCCGACAACCCGGAGGTCGCCTGGCTGTTCAACCACCGGGCCGAGCCGGGCACCGACCCGTGGGTCGAGGTGCCCTTCATCCACCGCCGGCTATTCACTGACCGGTGGACCGAGGAGGCCTGGTCCGAGGGCCTGCGCATCCACCTCGCCGCCGGCGGCAGCCGCTACAACGAGGCCGCCATCGCCCGGGCCACCACCCAGCTGCTGCGCGACCTGGCCGCCGGGCCGTCCTCCGGCAGCGCGTCACAGACCCCTCGCCCGGCTACGGCATCCCGCCCGTCCCGGCCCTCGCTGCCATCGCCCGCCAAGCCCTACGCCACCGACATGCCGCCCCTGGACCCGGACACCGTCCGCCCGTTCCGCACCCTCGACCGGCCCGCCGGAGAGCTCTTCGACACGCCCGAGCCAGTCCGGGGCGCAGAACAGACCCTCGACGACTTCCTGGCGTCCCTGCCCGGCCTGCACCCGCCCGGCCCCAAAGGCCCCGGCAGCAGCAACGAGCCCAGCTCAGCCATCCCGGGAGACAACAGCACCGGTGCTCCCCCGCCTGGCGGCCTGCCCGGCGACGGACCAGGCAGCGGACGGCAAGGAGACAAACAGTGAAGACCCCCGTACGCGATCCGCAAAGCGCCTCGCCCCCTGCCCCGGCCCCAGTCCTGCCTCCTGGGCCGCCGACCACTCTGCACGGCTGGCGCGCCCGTGTGCGGCACAAGCCCTCCCCTCCCCCGATCCCACCGGCCAACGAGGACGGCACCGCCGAGGACCCTGTCGACGAGAACGACCCCCGCGTGCGCTACCACGCCCAGCTCGGCCTCGTCGAAACCACCGACATCATCAAAGGATCGCTTACCGCCCGGCGGCTGTTGCGTCACAACGGGGAACGCCGCCATCCCTGCCCGCACGTCGCCATCGACAGCGACTGCCGCGGCACGGGCAAACGCACGCTGCTTCACCACATCGGCCTGGGTCACCAGGGCCGCCGCGAAAAGCTCTACGGTATCGACGACAGCCGTATCCCCGTCATCTGCATCAACGCCCCGCCCGAACCTGGCACGCCCGCCGACTGGTCCGCGGCCCTGGCCGTCTTCCTCGGCTGGGACCTCTACCGCCCCGACACCCAGCAGCGGCCCGTGCAGCGCATGAAGGACTTCACCGGCCCTGCCGTCCACGTGATGCGCCACTCCCGCACGGAGGTCTGCCTGGTCGACGGCATCGACCGGCTGCGGCCCGAGGACCTGCAGCCGACCTTCGACTACTTCGACTACCTCGCCGAGGAGTTGGAACTGACTGTCTTCTGGAGCGGCATCGGTTCCAGCGACATCCTCCGTGAAGCCCGCGCGGCTCGATTCCCCGCCCTGCGGCGTCCTACCGAGGCCACCGCGCCCATCCGGCAACGCTCAGTGCCCACCCTGTGGGTCAACCGGCTGCCGCCCCGATGCAAGGAACACCCCAACGAATGGCCCAGCACCGTGGCCACCCTCGACGGTCGGCTGTCCCTGCGCCACCACCGGCCCGGCAGCCTCCTGGACCACGAGGAAGACCTCTACCACATGACCGACGGAATCATGGAAAACCTCACCCCTCTGGTCGGCATGGCCGGCCAACTCGCCATCCTCGACCGCACCGAAGCCATCACCCGCGACGTTCTGCACGACGCCGCCCGCTACCTCGACCTGCCATCCGAAGACGGCCGCTGAGAAGGCATGTTGACCGGCCTGGTCCGCTCAAGGCCTCCAACATAACCGCGCAGTCTGTCAGAACAGACCGTCCTGTCCATCAGTCGAGGGCACGCGTGAAGCGGCTCGGACCGTGAGACCGGCTGCTCGGGCCTGGGCTCGCAGGCGCTTACCGACGCCCGCAGGAAGGCCGCGCCACCCGGACGATGACGCGCATGGCGGAGCATCATGAACTCGCTGTGCGGGTCAGGACGTGTCATCTGCGCTTGACGGGTGAGAACGTAGACTCGCGGGTCTCCTGGGCTGTTGGGGAACGCCCTCACCTGGAGCGTTCCCCAGCCGTCGGGCCGCCGTCAGTCCTGGGTGACGATGAGCGTGCGCTGGTCGAGGTCGAGGTGGACCGTTCCCCCGTTCTGCTCACGGAGTTGGCGCCACGCGGCGTAGCCGGTGAGGATGGCGTGCTCCCAGTCAGCGGCGCGGCAGATGCTGACCTCGAGGTGGGCGGTCATGTGGCCGATGGTGGCGAGGAGTTCGTGGTCTATGTGTTTGATGTCGGCGAGGTAGCGGTGGCGGGCGGCGTAGGAGAAGACGAGGGCTGAGATGCCTTCTTCGATGGCGATGGCGCGGCCGCCATCTTCGGCTTCGTCGGTGCGGGGGTCGCTTTTACGTTTGCGGCCCAGCAGGAAGCGGGTGACGGGGGACCAGCCCAGCACGGTGGCGTGGGCGAGGTGGAAGATGTCGTGGAAGCGGTAGTCGTCTTCGACGTGGGAGGCGCTGGTGAGGGGGTCACCGGCGGCGGTTCCGTCTTCCCGGGTGAGGACGACGACGGTGCGGCCGTCGTCGGTCGTGGTGGGCGTGAAGGTCAGTGTGGTCTGCCGGGGCAGCTGTTCGTGGGCGGGAGCGGCAGCATCGAAGGGGGTGTGCTCGTCGTGGGGGGTGAGGCGCCAACGGTCCTTGGTCTTCTCCAAGTTGGCGGCGGCGACGTCGTCGAGGTCGAGCCCGAAGCGGTGGGCGAGAGCGGCGACGTACCACAGGACGTCGCCGAGTTCTTCGCGTAACTGGTGCTTGCCCTGCTCGAAGGCGGGTCCGTCGCGCAGGAATTTCTTGTAGGCGGTGGTCAGGGACCCGACTTCGCCGGCAAGGCCGAGGAGAGGGACGAGGACCGGGTCGGTGCCCTCGGCAGGGAGTTGGAGGGTCTTGACGGCCGCTTCCTGGTAGCGCTTGAAGTCCACACTCACACCTGTCTGATCTTGGGACAATCCCGTTGGCTTTCCCGACAGCATGTCGTATGCTACGACAGCGTCGTTGGAAATGCAGACGATTGGGGAGAGTTGTCGAACACGGACACACCGAGCATGGACGACATCACCTCGGTCGTCGTCGACTTCCTCGCCGAGTACGAGGGCGTCTCGCCCGACGAGCTCCGCTCTGAACTGGAGCAGAGCGGTCGGGAGTTGCCCGTGGACTCGCTGCTGGTGGTCGAGATTCTCACGCGCATTGAGGAGCGTTACCACGTCGCCATTCCCGCAGACCGGGAAGCGGCCCAGGCCACCCGGTCCGTGCGGGCATTCGCTGCGGCGGTACTGGACGCCATCGTTGAAAGGCAGCAGTCATGACCCCTCCTTCGGACAGCCGTGACCGTGATCCTGAGCTGGTCCGGCTCGGTGAACGGCTGAAGAAGACCCGCGACTACCTGAACATGTCCCAGCAGTTCGTCTCGGACTCGACCGGCATCCCCCGCTCGGCCATCAGCGACATCGAGCGCGGCGAGCGGCGGGTGGACAGCCTGGAGTTGAAGAAGCTGGCGCGCCTGTACCGGCAGCCGGTCGCCTACTTCCTGGCCGAGGAAAAGGACGCCGACGCCGGCGAGTACTCCCTGGCCGGTCTGCCGCGGGCACTGGCCCAGCTCACCGACGGGGACGCCAAGACAGTGCTGGAGTTCGCCGAGTACCTCACCCTGCGGCGGGCGGCAGAACGCGAGGAACAGGAGACCGAGGACGGGAGTCCGACGGCGTGAACTGGGCCTTAGCACACCGGATCGCCTCGATCGCCGCCGTCCAGGCACACCGCGACCTCGGCATCGACCGCACGCAGTACGTCCACGTGCACCGGGCACTGGGGGCAGCCGACGTGATCGGGATGGCGCAGCCGATGCCCCGGCTGTTCGGCGTGTACTTCTCCCCCGCCGACAAGGGGCCGGCCGTGATGCTGAACGCCTCGCTGAATGCGGTCACCCAGCGGCACACGGCCGCACATGAGCTGGGGCATCACCGACTGGGCCATCGCACCGCAGCCGATGAGGAGCTTGATCCCGCGCTGCGCTGGGGCAACGGCAGCTGGCCCGAGGAGGAGAAGACAGCGGAGGCGTTCGCCGCGTGGTTCCTGATGCCCCTGCCGGCGGTGCGGACGGCCCTGGAGCGGATCTGCGGCGGCCGGCCGTCGTCTCCCGAGCACGTCTACCGGGTGGCGCGCGAACTGGGTACGTCGTACGCCGGGACCGTACGCCACCTGGTGAACCTCCGGCTGCTGGATGCCGGCCGGGCCGACCAGTGGTCCAAGATCTCTCCTGCCGGCCTGCGCAGCTCTCTGGCGGGCGGGGCCTCGCTGCCCGCGCAGGCCCAGGTGCACGTGATCACGGCAGCCTCCGCGGGGCAGACGGTGTACGCCGACGCGGGCGATGTGCTGGTGCTGCACCTGGAGAACGCGGTCTTCGACGTCCTGCCCAAGGGGCTTCAGCCGTGGACCAGTGATGGCGCGACGCCGCTGGCGAGCGCCGTGGTGAGCGACGAGCTCCCGCCGGGCGGACAGGGCCTGATCGAGGTCGCGGTGCCGACGCACGGCGCCGCGCTGCGGCTGACGGTGGTGCGCGAAGCCCCGCGTGCCGGGGTCGACGAGACCTGGCCTGCCTGAGCCCGGCTCCCCGGATCACACCCGTATGTGTCAGGAGGACTGATGCACACCTTCACCGTGACCGAACGCGACGTCACCCAGGCCTGGGTCGCCGCCTGCAACAAGCTGGACCGCAAGGACAACCCGGACCGGACCGGCCTGCACACGGTGGTGCGCATCGCCGACCCGACGAACGACGACCCGGTATTCCGCGCCGAACTGGACCGGCTGCGCACCGCTCGCGGGCTGTGGCCGCTGGAGACCGTGGCCAGCACCCTGTTCCCCGCGGCCCTGGCGGCACGGAGTGCCGGCCCGGATGACCTCGCCGAGCGCTACCGGCAGATGTATCCAGTGATCAAGCGGTACCCGGGCAACCACCGCGGCACCTACTTCGGCCGCCTCGTGTCCTACCCTGCGGTGTCCAAGAGCGGCGTCGACCAGCTCGGCACCGTCATCAACCGCCTGCGGGCCCAGGCCTCAGGCACCAAGATAGCCGCCGCCTACGAGATCGACATAGCCGCAGCCACGGACGCGGAGGAGGCCAGCGCGGACCTGCTGGTCCACACCGCCGGAAAGGACAACAGCTACATCGGCTTCCCCTGCCTGAGCCACATCTCCCTCCAGCTGGACCGCGAGCGGCGGGTGCACGCCGCGGCCCTGTACCGCAGCCACTTCATGTTCGAGCGCGCCTACGGCAACTACCTCGGTCTGGGCCGCCTGCTGGCCTACATCGCCCAGCAGGCCGAACTGGCCTGCGGGACCTTGACCGTGATGGCCGGCCACGCCCGGCTGGACGGTCCCATCACACAGCTGCGCCCCCTGCTGACCGGCACCGGCCGCCTCGCGGCATGACGGCAGCCCGCCGCACGGCCGCCGGCGTCACATGCGGCAACCTCATTGCTCCGGCGGGCCGTTGAGCTGCCACTTGGGCGGGAACCAGGCCGGCATCACAACGGCCTGCCGCCGGTAGGTCTGCTTGATGCGGCTGCGGCCGCTGATCCCGGCGATGTCCGGGTGGGCGACCCGGGCGTACTTGTCGACCTCGCAGAAAAGGTTCTGGCAGTCGATCAGCTGCAGTGGGCGCCCGCGCAGTCCAGCGAAGGCAAGCCCCAGGCGGGCGAAGTGCTCGTCCTGCGTGTCGGCCATATAGCGGATGACGTCCGCCTCGATGCCGTCGGCCGCAGGCCCGAAGCACTTGCGGATCCCGTCGCGCGCTCCGGGCCCGGCGACGACGAAGTCCATCTCCGAAAACGGCATCTCGGCCGCATAGTTGAGGTCGATCACGAACTGGTAGGCCAGGAACGGCCCGATCGCCGGGAATCCCAGCAGAACCTGGTAGGCGTCCTGCAGCGTCGGCGCGGACAGCACACGCTGCGGCGCGTCCGCCTTCATCATCATCTCCAGCAGCCGCAGATGGTTCTGGTGCTTGCGCTGCTCGCCGAGCTGCGGCGGGGGCACGATGTAGGCGGCGGAGTACAGCCGTTGCCCTGCGGTGAAGGCCTGTGAGAGCACCCGGTCAAAGGCCCGGTAGTCGTAGGCGTCCCACCGCACCTCTCCCAGTGCGCCGTTTAGCAGCCGCCACGTCGAGGTCTTGTTGAAGATCTTGAACAGCAGGGTCCGGAAGAAGACTTCCTCCCACGCCTGCTCGCCCCGGTAGATCACGCCACTGATCAGGTCCTGGCTGACCCGGTCGGCGGCCCGGAAGCAGTTGGTGAAACGGTATCGCTGCAGGATCGGATCGTCCGTGAACGGTCCCGCTCCCCCGGCAAGTCGCGCCTCGTAGACCTTCTGGCGCGCCGCCGCGAAGCGCCAGTAGGTGTCGAACACCGGCGTCAACGTCAGCGTGCGGCCTGCCACACGGATCTTCCTTGCAGGGCCGCGGTCTAAGACCCTCTGCCCTGAACGCTCTTGCAGCACCGTCACCATGGGCTCAATATATATTCAATATAGATCGGTGTCAGCGAGGGGGACGTGTGGAATTGCTGTGGCAGCGTCCACGACGCAAGACGCTGGTCGACTGGCCGGAGGACGTGGACACAAAGCTGGACGTCCTGGTGCGGGCCGCGGCCGCAGCCGGGGAGCAGACGTCGCGTTCGCAGGTGCTGGCCGCACTCGTGACGGCGGCCGAGGTCCGTCCCGCCGTCGTAGCCGAACTCCTCCACTCCTACCGCCAGATGCCCGCCGGCGCCCTCGAAGCGGACAACACGCGCGAGGACCTGCCGTCCGTGCGCTCACCCGGACGCACTCGCGGCAGGAAATGACGCCGAGTCAGTTCCGCTTTCTCACTCGAGTCCCTTCGCTAACCCGGTCAACGCCGCCAAACGACATACGGTCACGGCTGCGTTCGCCGTCCCTCGACAGGCGGCCGATCGGATGTCCCGCAGACCTGGGCCGATTACTCGAATGCCCTGACCAACGTCGCCGGGAACAGACCTAGATGGGCCTCAGGGATGACGAGCTCGGCGCCTGGTTTGCTCCGGGCGACGCGGTGCCGGTACAGGGCGAGACGACATGGTCGTTCCTGCATCGCGTCGCCGTCTGCTACGGCCTTGAGGCCGGCGAGCTGCTGGCGTGGGGGTGGTGGCAGTGGGTGAATCCGGTCACCCAGAGCCGCGGCCGCCGCCCGGACGGCGATGTACTCCTGAACGTCATGGCACAAGCACAGGTCGCGGCGTGGGCCGGGGTCCCGGTTGCGCATCTGGCGCGGGCATTGCCGTCGTGGACGGCCGGGCCAGCGTCCCTCGGTGAGCGGGCCCGTGCGGATCGGGGATGGGCACGGTGGCGGGTGGGAGCTCAGGCATGGGGGCCGGTGTCTTTCGGCTGCCGGCTGTGTGCCGCCCGGCGCAGCGGCCGGAGCCAGCGGGTATGGCGGTACGGGCAACGGTGGAATCGGGTGTGTTCCCGGCACGGGCGGTGGCTGCTGGACGTCGGCGATGGCCACGACCTGGAGTATCTGGACGTGGGCGGGTGCCAGGAGCTGGCTGCCGCCCAGGCGCGGTGGCCGCGGGTGGCCCGACGGGCCGTGAGCACGGGAGCGGAGCCGGGGGCTGTGTTCGCGGTGGCTCGGGCGGTGGTGTGCGGATGGTGGCAACAGGAAGCTTTCTGGCAGCGGGAGCATGTGTGGGGCCAGCGCCTTGAGCGCGTCACTCTCGACACCAGCCGCAGAAACGAGGCGGCGGCGCAGTGGCCGGCGGCGTGGTGGCAGCTGGTCGCGCGGGACGCGGTTGTTTTCCCCGAGGTGGTAGCGGTGGCGGCCGCATTGGTGGATCCGGCCCTGCGGCTGCTGGTAACGGATGAACGGCCGCTTGTCCGCCGGTCTCGGCGCCATGACCGTTTCATGACCGCGCTCGGAGACCGGTTGGAGCGCGGCTGGCTGAAAGAGGTGGAGTGGCCGGAGAGGCCGAGCGCCCTGCAGACATGGATGAGGGGTGTGGCCCGCGAGCTGCGCTCACCGTCGCGGTCCGCTTCGCCACACAGCGGGATCTGGTGGGTGCCGGCGGCCCACCAGCCTGCCGAAGTGGGAGCGGGGCTACGTCTGTTGGCCACCACTCCACCAGTCGCCTTCCGAGGGCACGCCGGGGTGGCGGGGTGGCGGGCCGAGCTGTACGTGCCTCGACGCGTGGGGCGGGGCGCCGGGTTGAAGGCCGTGTCCGAGGAACGGTTCTGGGAGGGCCTTGGTCACGCGCGCAGGTATGTGGTCCGGCATGGGCATCTGGCCGTCCCCCACGCCGGCGCCCCACAGGATGGGTTCGACCTGGGCCGATGGCTGGCGAATCTGCGCGCCGCCTCTGCCGGCTTGCCGCCCGAGTTCGTGCGGGCGCTGGCGGAGCTGGACGTGTGGTGGAATCCGCCCTGGCCGATCAGCTGGCAGCGAGCCTGGCACCGGGCCCGTGCTCACGCCCTCGCCCACGGCCTCGTCAGCGGTGATGACAATCTGGCGGGGATGCCGCGCTGGCTCGAGCGGTGGCTGCGCCAGCAGATCGCCGAGTACTCGCGGCTGGCCGCCGAGCAACAGCAACTGCTCGCCCAACTCGGCCTCACAGCCGCAGAGATCGACCGCTTCCACGCCTGGCCCGCGCGGCGCCGCAGCGTGCTGCACGGCCTGGAGGCTGCTCACGACTACGCCGCCCGCCACGGCCACCTGGCCGTCTCCCAGCCCACCTCTCATGACGGGTTCGCCCTGGGCAAGTGGCTCAACCAAGTGCGCCACCGTCAGCGCGCCGCCACCCAACCCACGCGTCTCGGCCGGCGGCTCACTGCCCTGGACACCTGGTGGAACCCGCCCTGGCCACTGGACTGGCAGCGGTACTACTGGGCCGCCCGCCATCATCTCCATGGCCTGCCCGAAGGTGTGGTGTGGTGGACCGGCGCACCGGACGAAGACCAGGCCCGGCAGTGGTTGCACGCGCAGCAGGCATCATGGCATCTCCTCCAACCCGGGCAACAGGAGCTGGTGAGCGGCGCTGCCCGCGGCGGGGTGGCGCGCTGTCGCTTCAGCAGCGGTGCCTCCGCGCACGAACGCGACACCTGAGCCCGTGTACCGGGCTCATCCGAGGCCTCAGAGATCCCGGTCGAGCACGGGGTTCCAGGCAAACCAGTCCAGCGCTTCGGCTCCCAGCTCGTACGGTGCGTTCAGGAGCGCTCGTTCCACCTCAGGCAGATCGTCATGAACGATGGCAGGGGCCCGTTGCAGGATCTCGGAGAAGTCGATCTTGTAGACGGCCCTGAGGCGTTCCACGAACGCGGGATCCTGTCCGCGAAGTCGGTCCATGGCGGCACGTACCCGTGGCTCCCATGCGGGCATCCCGAAGTGGTCAGAGGCACCGAAGCCCTGAAGCGCGGCAAGGAGGAGGAACTCCTCAGAAGAGAACGTCTCCTGCAGGTACATCAGGTAGTCGATGGACTTCTTGACGTGCTTCTTGATCTCGCCGAGCGCGCCGTATCCGAACTGGGTCAGCGTGCCGGACGTGCCGGGCCAGACGAGCTCGCGGTCGAGGATGCGCTTCTCGAACCGCAGCAGCGCGTACTGCTTGGGACTGTTCACCGCTTCGAGGGCCTGGTGGTAGACCCAGGTGTTGCGGGCGAACATGACGCCATCGTGAAGCTTGTTGCGCCGTCCCCTCGCTCCCGCATGAGCGTCTTCGATGGGCCCGTTGCGCCAGACGAACTCGGTGATACCGACCGCGGCGGCGTTGGCGAGGTTTCCGCTCTCTGCGGTCACGCCCAGTGCGCTCAAGCGCTCCCGTGCATACGTCATCGCGGCTGCGTAGTCGTAGTCCCCCACCAGCTCTCCCATCCGCTCCGGCAGGCTCCGCCCACCGCCCTACTCCATCTTCTCGGAGGAACGGGCTCCCAGTGCCGCCTTTCAGCGGTCTGCACACCGCGTTAGTGCCGGTCCGAGAGGGGTTCTCGGCTCAATGAGGCAAGGAGAAGGTGGATGGGGCCTGTTGCAGTCCTCATGGTGGTGCCAGCGGCCGAGGCGGACGGCGACGTGACGCGCTGATGCGGTATGACCGGCATCACGGTGAGAAGGCGCGATGCACAGGCCGGGCTCACGGCTGGGTGCGGCTTTCGCGCGGCGGATGGCATGCTGGGCAGCGTTTACCGGTCCCGCCACGGCGGGACCGCTGATCAGGCGTGGCTTTCCACCGTCCCGGACAGCCAGGCTTCGAGCAGGCCCACCGGCACAGTTTGGTGGAGCTCGGTCTGAGCTCCTTCGCGGTCAGGTTCGGCTCGTCGATCACTTCGACAAGCTCGTCGGCGAGGGCAGGGTGCACGTTCTGCAGGGATTTGCCGGGCTTGGGGCGGACCTTGGCTGCGATGGTGCGTCGGCGGGCGCATCGGGGGCATCCGCTCGACTGACCTGTGCGGCGGTTTGGAGGGGCGGGGTACTCGAAGCGGCAGTGTGGTTCGGGGCACCGCCACTGGCATGTCTTGTTCGACGTGGGGAGCAGGTCGAACGCGGTCCAGCCGGGGTGGCCGACGATCTCGATGAGTTCTTCGGCCATCGTCGGGTTGACCTCGGCGAGTGATTCACCAGGGCCGGGCCTGCTGTTGGCCGCGCCGACCCGTGCGTGACCGCACCGGCTGCAGCCGCGGCCAGCAAGTGCCCGGCTGTGCAGTACGGCCTTCCATTCGTAGCCGCACTCCGGCTTCCCGCACCGCCACAGGCACACGTCGTTGCAGCCGGGCGGCATCCGATCAGGCGCCTTGCCCGGGTTGGTGAGGTTCGCGACGAACTCCTCCTCAAGGTGGGGCGCCACGTCCACCGCCGACACCTCTGGGCCGGCCACGGCCTTCTGCCACAGCTGCGCACCCCTCGTGAGCGCCGCGGTGACCTCGGCCGGTGTGAGCTGCCGCCAGGAAAGGCCGCGGCCCCGCAGTACGGCACCCACCGCCTCCGCCCAGCCCTCGGGGTTCACCCCCGGCCCGGCCTCATGGTGGACCAGGCCGGGCACCGGGACGGGCGGCAAACCGCGGCTTCGAATGCGTTCCACGTCGAGTCCAGCGGCGATCGCTGCCGCGGTCTTGGCGGTGTCACGCTCCAGGCTTCCTGGCCTGTTGTGGGTCCATTCCGGGTCCAGGTCGATGAGCAAGGCCGGCTCGGGTAGGTACAGGTCGAAGCGGTCCTGACGGCGCCCGGGCAGGCGGAGCCGGTGGTCCAGCTCCACGTCGAGCCCGCAGGCGGCCTGGACGAGCATGGCGACGTTGCATTCGAACGGGGAGCGGCCATGCCCGGTGCAGTCCGAACAGCCACGCCCATTGGTGCGATTGGCGAGCCTCGCCGGCCAGAAATGCCCCTGAGCGCACTCCCACACGCACAGGTCATGGGACTGCGGGCGCAGGGTGTCCGGCCCACGGTTGGGGCGGCTGAGATTGCGGCGGAACTGCCGTGCCAGCGCAGGATTCAGATCGGCCAGCGATTCTCCCGGGCCAGGAGCCCGGTTGCGGCGCTTCCAGCACTCAGGGCACCCCGAGGGTTTGACGGTACGGGTGCGGAACTGCAACCGGGCGGGCCACTGGTGACCGCATCCTTCCGCCGAGCAGCGCCACTGGCACCGGTCCGTAGAAGACAGCGGTATGGCCTCCAGCGCCATATCCGGGCTGGACAGGTTGGACACGAACTCGGCCTTCAGCCGAGCCCGAACTGCAGCCACCTCGGTAGCACTTCGCCGTTTACCCATGACGGCAGATCCTGACAGCCGCCACTGACAACGGCCCTTCATGGGTCCAGGCTTCCCAGACCAGCTCCCCCGTCATCACTGACGCCGTGCCCGGTGACACCACAGCGGCGCACCCCATACGGGCGCCCGGGCTCCCGGCGGTTACTCAGAGTATGGTGCGAGTCGGGACACCCCGGCAACGACGAGGGCATCAACTACCCGTTGCCAATCGTCAGCCAGGCCCGCGTCGGCGACGGCTCGGCGCAGTTCGATCAGCCATGGTGTCAGGAGATAGGTGCGGTTCGCGATATGGCTGGGATCGGCGAGGACAAGGCTCGCCACCCACGGAAGGCCGACGCGTGCCTGTTCCTCGGCCGGCAGGGGCTTGATGAAGGCGATGAGCTGATCCACGCACGCGACGTGGCCCTGAGCATGGGGCAGCCAGTGGGCGACTGTGTCCTGCCAGGCCAGCGGATCCCACCAGATGATGGGCTTCCCCTGAACTTCCCGGTAGAGGTAGGCGGTTTCGGGGACAGGGTTGGGCAGGAGCGAAGCCAGAGCAGAGTGGTAGTCGCTCCGTCCGGCGAAGGGCGTGTGCCCGGAAGTCTGCAGGGCGATGACGTGGGCGACCACCGTCGGCCACATCCGCCGTGCCGTGGCTGCTCTGTCCGCTGACTCCTCGGCAGCCGAGGACAGCGCGCACAAGAAGCTTTCCAGGCGCGTCGCGTCGTCGGCGTAGGCGTCGAGGTGCTGGAAGACGGGCGCGTCGTCGCCCGTGCCTGCCACCATAAGCAATGCCCGCGCCGCGATCAGGGCGTGGGTGCCGCGACTGTCCATGTCTTGTTCGGCAGCGAGCAGCGCGCGGCGGTGCGCGGCGAGGAGTACCGCGAGGAGTTCGCGGGCCGGGGTCGAAACGCAGATCGACGCCGTCGCTGCCGCGCCGAGGGCCCTGATCGCTGCGTCGAGGCGGTCTACGTAGATGGAGTCGTCGGTGGCTTCGTCGAGTGAGTGCGCGACGGGATCGTCGAGCGCGACGACCCTCCGCCGACTGGTCTGCGGATCCCAGTTACCGAGGATGCAGTCGCGCATCGTCTCAACTGTCAGCTGGAAGGCCGTTTCGTGATGGCAGGCGATGTTTCCGGCTGGGCACGCCGCATGCCAGACAGGGTCGAGGCCGCGGGCCAAGTGCACACGAACCTCGTTGGGGAGGGAACGCGCCAGCTTGCCTGCCGCGGCAGCGGCCTGGCGGTACGTCGTGGAGCCGTCCGTGCCGTCGATCTGGGCGCGGAGCTTCGCGGCGGCGGGCAGAAGAAGGAGCGGCAGTGCCTCTGCGGCAATGCGGTCAGCCCCCTGTTCGAAGTAGGAGTCCTCGGCTTCGAATCGGCGTGGCGATGCCGCGCCCTCCCCGATGCGCAGGAGTGTGTCGACGGCGAAGCGCAATGCGTCGGCGGGCAGTTCAACGCCGTCCACGATCTCCGCGGTGAGTGCCGTCGCGGCCACGACGGCAGGTACGTCCCACTGGCTGGCGGGATCAGGGTCTGGCGGGTTCGCAAGGAGTTCTCGGGCCGAAGCCAGGTCGGAGACCAAGTCGTCCGCGCTGATGTGTTTGTCTGTGCCGTTTCGGGGATCGATGTAGTGGCGGACGCTCAGCCGGATGGCTTCCTGGGCGCGTGCCATTTCCACGTTCCTGACCTGCAACGCTTCGACGACGTCGCTGGGAGGCGAGCTCTTGATCTCCAGGCCGCCTTCCACTTGCTGTGCTTGGTAGGTGTTGCGGTCGAGGCTGCTAGCCCAGGCACGCACAGCCGCGAGTTGTTCTTGGACGGCCGGCTCATCGAGTTCGCCAGGTTCTTCCTCAGCCAGTCGCCTGGCCGTTGCGACAAGTTGTTGCCCGATCAGTCGCAACTCGTCACTGCGCTGGTCGTCAGCGCGTAGCACCATCATCATGGCTGCCTCCCGCAGCGACCAGCGTCGGCGCTCGGGAGCCGCCAGTCCGTCGGCGGATGCCCTCAAGCCGCTCGCTTCTTGGACGACACGCGCGAACTCCAGATGCCAGATCACCGGCTCGGCGAGATAGCGGTCCAGCAGGCGGTCGGCGTGCTCCAGATGGCGAACGAGCAGGCCGACGACCAGGCCGACCATCGCCAGGTTCTCGCAGTCCTCAAGCAAGGTGGCGACCAGTCTGTCCAACGGGACGCCTGCCTCGACCAGTTGGTCACACACCCGTTCCAGAGCTTGCAAGGCGCTCATACAAGGATATGGACCGACGCCGGTTCCGCGGTACCAGAGCCAGACGTGCTCGTCTCCGACGTAGGTCCGGCGAGCCCCTGCGACGTCAAGTTCTGTCCGGTAGGCGTCGAGGTCGTGGTCCTCGATCCGGACACCGTAGGGACGGTGATGGCCTGTGAGGGTGCGTGCGCGCGCCAGTGCGGCGTGGTTGAGCATACGGTTCAGCACCGAGACGCCGTTGCGGAAGTCCGATTGGAACAGCGGCATGAACGGGCCGCGGTACCAGGCCGCAAGGGGAGTCACGCCGAGCCCGCGAGCACCATGGCGCCGGATGCCCTCCTCGTGGAATCCTGACCCGTCTTCGTCCTCGTTGAGGTAGTAGGCCTCGGTCAGCTCGGCAAGGAAACCACGCCGATACATGGCCAGAGCCCGGCCGGTCAGCGCTTCCTCGACGGCGGGACCAGCCCATGCTGGCGCGTCGCGCGCAACGCGGCGCAGAATAGCCTCGCCGTCCTCACCGAGATCCGGGCCGAGCAGTGCCAGCAGTTCGACCATGAGCTCATCGGTGATCTCACGGGGGAGCTCAAGACGCCTGCGACGGCGCTCGCGCCTACGGCTGTCTCCCATGAAGACCAGCCGCTGCCTCTCCAGGAACTGGCGCTCGGCTTCGGCTTCCTCAGCTGGTTGGGCTGCCTTGGCCGCAGCCGCGGCTGCCTGCTCGTCGTTGAACCGGCGCTCGGCAGCGGCGCAGGCGGCAAGCAGGCGGTCGTGCAGCCTGACCCGGAGCGGATACCCAGCGGGTGTTTCCGTGATGATGACGGCGTGGAGCCAGTCCCGCAGCATGTCCTGCACGTGCTTGCCCTGTTGCCAGGGTTCGTCTTCATCGAGGAGCAGGGCGATGAGGGGCTCGGCTGCGGCGATCCGCACCAGGCCCGCTTCGTTGTGTAGCCGCTGGTGCACGAGACGGATCAGTCGCCGCAGGCCGGTGCCAGGCTCAGCGCGCAGCATGGGCCAGGCCTCGCGCAGGACCGGGTCGGGCGCTCCGAGCGTCAGGAGCGCTTCGCCGGGCACGTCGGCCCAGCGGTCCCCGTGACCTGCCGTGACCAGGTCGTCGAAGGCCTGCTGCAGGCGGGCGAACCTGCCGCGCAGAGGGGCTTTCGGGGTGTCGGGAGCGGCAAGCAGTGCCTGGCAGGCAAGACGTGCGGCACCGAGCGCCCAGCGCGGCACGCCGGCCTCGACCAATTTCGCCGTGGGGTGGCCGGCTGAGAGGAAGAGCCGGGCAATCGCATACCGGCGCACTTCGTCGTGGGCGAACTGCGGGCCGATGGCGAACGGGTCGTCCATGTCCGTGCGCAGCACCCCGTCCTGGCGCAGTCCCGCAAGCGCCGTGGGATCGATTGTTCCGACGACCTCCAGGGGGTCTCCTTGGCCGAGTTCCAGGGCGGCCAGGCGGAGAAGGGCAATGTTTCGGGCGTCCGGGGTCCCGCGTTCAGGACGCCGGCGGAGCACCAGTCCCGACCACACCTGCTGCATGGCATCGGCGTCGCTGAGAGGGGTGCTCTTCACGCCTCCTCGGACGAGCAGGTCCACCACCACAGGTCGGCGCAGCAGCTCACGTGAGCGCGGGTCTGCCGCGAGAGCCGACAACTCGTTAAAGACTGCGACGATTTCGGCTACCTGGGCATCGGTCAACGGTGGTACCTCGAAGCTGGCGACCTCCCCGACGCAGCGATCGTTGATCGTGTCACGGACCACTTGCTGGGCGTCGTTCGCTGTGACGGCGACAACTTTGACGTCGACCTGGCCAGCCGCGTCCATCAGATAGAGGAAGGGGTCCAGCATGCCCTCGGCGAGCGCATCCGCGCCGTCGATGACAAGGAGGCGCCGGGGGGCGCTCAGCTCGCCGAGAAGCGCGGTGAGCGAGGTGCCGAGTACGGACTCCAATTCTACTGTGGTCGGGGGAAGGTGCCGCAGGTTGATGCAGGCCACCTGCGTGGAATCGGGGTCCTGTGCGGCTTCGGTGAGCGTGCGGACGACGAGGGCGCTCTTGCCCACGCCGGAGTCACCGTGCGCGACGACCGCCGCCGCTGGGGACTCCACGAGCTGGAGCAGCTGACTGGCCGTATCGCTCCGGTCAAGATGCACCGTGCGACTGTCCTCGGTGGCGATCTCGTTGCGCACCGAGGCAAGCGCCCGTTCGTGAAGGTGGCTGAGGGCCTTCCATCCCTGCCGGTGGCGGCGTGTGGTCGAGTCGAGGACCTGGTGCGCGTCGCGCCGCAGAAGACTCAGGTCGACGGTGGCTGCCTTCGGCGGGCACTCGTCAGCCAGGGCAACGAGCCGTTCCAGCAACCGTGTTGCCCCGTAGAGGTCAGTGCCGCGGGCCACAGGGATCAAGGAGTTCGTTACTCGGGCCCAGTCCGATTCGTCCGGTGTCTCGAGTCGAGGCATGAGTACGGTCAGCCGTGACAGCAGTTCCCAGGTGCGCTGTTCGACGAGCTGCGGTCTGGGATCGGCGGTCCCGAGCGTGGCCAGGGCGAGTTTGACGAGTTCTTCGATGTGCGTGAGCCGTGTTCGAACGCCGGCCAGGAACTTTTGGTGCGTCCGAATGAGGCCGAAGAAGCTGGGCGCATCCTTTTGCGCGACGGCCTCGGCGGCGAGT
This sequence comes from Streptomyces sp. NPDC088817, assembly GCF_044750345.1. Taxonomy (NCBI): domain Bacteria; kingdom Bacillati; phylum Actinomycetota; class Actinomycetes; order Kitasatosporales; family Streptomycetaceae; genus Streptomyces; species Streptomyces sp. NPDC088817. Next base: position 1,098 of record NZ_JBIVJN010000026.1, on the reverse strand, counting down.
ACTGCCAGCTGCTCCGCGTGCTCTTGCGGACCGGCGACAACCAGAGCGGCTCGGTATTCAGGCCCCTCGGCGGGTGCGTTGACGACCTCTTGCACGAACGTGCAGATGAGCTTGGCGCTCGACTCGTTGCTCTTGACGAGATTGGGTGCGCGGCGCATGGCGAGGGCGAGCACCAGGGACGGCTCCGGCTCGTCGGCACGGGCCGCGCGGATGACGAGGTCGTCAACCGAGTGTTCCGGTGCTTGCTGAAAGGCCACGCTGACGACCGACCGACTGTCGCCCAGCTCGGCCGCACCCTCTCCGAGGAGCAGATGGGCAAGGTATTGGACGGCGACTTTGCGCTCGAAGGTGACGCCGCCGCCACCGGTCGCGTACGGGCTCATCCCGGTGGGAGCCGGAGCGTCCGCGGCGCTCACCCGGGTCTCCTCCAGCCACGTGCGCAGCACGTCCTTGTCGGTGTTGAGGCGCCACTGCTTGGCACGCCCGACCTGGCTTGAGGTGGCGAACCCGGCCTCTCTGAGCTTGCCCAGCGCCGCTGTCGCCGTGGTCGGAGACACGTCCAGAGCCCTCGCGACCATCCGGCCGGACATGGGCGTGGCCGTGCTGGCCAATGCCTCCAAGGCCCTGTACGCGCTCTCGCCCAGCATGCCGCGGAGCAGGTCGGCGGTTGAAGTCACACCACCACCATAAGCCTTGATGTCCAGAGCAGTTGGACATCAAGAGGGTTTGCGCGGTTGTGAAATCCGGCGAGCGGGCGAGACCCCGCATGGTCTCAGCCCTGGCCGCAAGCCGTGAAGATCTCAGCGGCCAGGCGCACGACCGCCAGTTCCCGCTTGACGCCAAGTCGTATGCCGGTGCCCTGTTCGCCGGTTCGATGCGACACCGCTGCGCGGGACAGCAGACCGCCGGATACCTGCCGCTCGACTGCAGCGACACCTGCGGCATCAACCACACTGGCCTCTACCTCTCCCGACCCGGCATACCGATCGCGTGGCCCGTCCTGAGAAGCTGTTGTCTTTCCGTGCGTGATCGGCAGGTTTCCGCTGGTCGTGGATAGGTGCGGTAGGTCCGTGGGAGTAGTGGCCTGTCACGTCTTCA
>NZ_JBIVJN010000025.1:0-76162 GCF_044750345.1 Streptomyces sp. NPDC088817 | reverse complement strand
CTCAACCCTCTCGCCCGCGTCGTCCCGGCCGTCCACGGCCGCGTGAAGGCCGGCGACGTACTGGGCACCCGGCTGTTCGACCTGGAACGCGCCCAGCAGGCCCCAGGCTGGGTGAGGGAGCTGAACGGCGACCACGTCCCGGAGACGGAGGAGTACGGGATCTCCTCGACCGTCTTCCGCGCCGGGCGGCCGTTCCACCCCGGCCGGCTGTGGACGTTCGTGACCGAGAAGCTGGACAGCGGCGCATTCGGCGAGGTGCTGCGCTCCAAGGGGTTCTTCGCGCTGGCCGGCCGCCGGCGGGTGACGGGGCTGTGGTCACAGGCCGGGTCCGTCGCACGTTTCGAACCCTCCGCCGCCCGTGACACCGACAGTCCCGAGGGCCAGGAGCTGGTCTTCATCGGCACGCACCTGCGTGCGGACGCGCTGCACGCGGCGCTGACCGACTGCCTCATGACCGACGGCGAAAGCCTGCCGCCCGTCGACCCGTTCCCCGCCTGGGACACCTACGGCATCGACGACGCCTGCGAGCACGAGCACGTCGAACCCGGGGCGCGGCCGGCGCGCGTCTGAGGGGCGGTCCCTGCCCTCAGTGGAGGTGGTGCAGGTGCTCGAACTCGCTCCAGGCCCGGGACAGGGTGTCGATCACCTCCGGGGCGGCGCCGCGGCTCTCCAGGTACTCGCGGTAGGTCTCGAGCGTGGCCGTCACCGGCCATTGGGGGTCGGCCGAGACGGCGCGGGCGAGGGATCCCAGGCGGTTCAGCTCGTCGGTGTGGCTCGTGAGCCACCGCGTGAAGTCGTCGTCTGCGTCGTTCATGGCACGTCTTCCCACAGAAGGAACGCCTGCTCCCGACCTGGCCGTCCCACCTCCACGGCTGCCCTTCATCCAGCCTCCCACGGGCCTGCGGCAAGTCAAACCGGTCTCCGGGCGGCCCGGACATGGGCGGCCGAGGCGCGGTGGCGGGTGCCGGGTCCGGGCCATACGGTGAACAGGTGCCCGCCCGTGACCCTCAGGAAGGGGCGTGCCCCGTGTACGCAGACTCCCGGGCCCCGGAGCCCCAGCCGGTACTCTCCCCGCTGACGAGTGCGGCGATCTTCCTGGTCCTGACCGTCAACCCGGGTGGCGAGCCGGTCGTACGGGACACGTTGTCCGAACTGAGCGGGCTGCAGAAGGCGGTCGGGTTCCGGGCGACGCCGGAGGGGAAACTGAGCGTGGTCGCGGGCATCGGCTCGGAGGCCTGGGACCGGCTGTTCGCGGGCCCGCGTCCGGCGGAGCTGCATCGCTTCCGCGAGCTGACCGGTGCCCGGCACCGGGCGGTCTCCACCCCCGGCGACCTGCTGTTCCACATCCGCGCGGCCCGACCGGACCTCTGCTTCGCGCTGGCCGCCGAGATCATGGAACGGATTCGCGGCGTCGTCACCGTGCGGGACGAGGTGCATGGATTCAAGTACCTGGACGTGCGGGACCTGCTCGGTTTCGTGGACGGCACGGAGAACCCGACGGGCCGGGCGGCGCGCACGGCCGTCCTGATCGGCGACGAGGACCCGGAGTTCGCCGGGGGCAGCTATGCGGCCGTGCAGAAGTACGTGCACGACCTGGAGGCGTGGAACGCCCTGCCGGTGGAGACGCAGGAGATGGTCATCGGGCGCAGGAAACTGTCCGACATCGAACTGGACGACGCGGTCAAGCCGGCCGACTCGCACGTGGCGCTGACCACGATCGAGGACCCGGACGGGACGAAGCACGAGATCCTGCGCGACAACATGCCCTTCGGGACCGTGGGGCAGGGCGAGTTCGGTACGTACTTCATCGGCTACGCCCGTACTCCGGCCGTGATCGAGCGGATGCTGGAGCGCATGTTCCTGGGCGCCCCGCCCGCCGCGCACGACCGGATCCTGGACTTCTCCACCGCGGTGACCGGGTCGTTGTTCGCCGTGCCCACCAGTGACTTCCTCGACGATCTCCCGGGCGCGCCGGCCGGGCGCGCGAGCGAGGAGGCCGGCGAAGGCGCCGAGGAGACCGGGCCCGTGCCGGCGGCGGTCCGGACGCCGGCCGAGGACGGCTCGCTGGGGATCGGCGATCTGAGGATGTGACAGGAGGCGAGCATCCGCGATGGACAATCTGCACCGCGAACTGGCACCCATCTCCGCCGCCGCGTGGGCCGATCTGGAGGAGGAGGCCCGGCGCACGTTCAAGCGGCACGTCGCGGCACGCCGCGTCGTCGACGTGCCCGAGCAGGGCGGCCCGGAGTCCGCGGGTGTGGGGACCGGGCACCTGCGGACCGTGGCGGCCCCGGCCGAAGGGGTCGAGGCGCGCGTACGCCGGTTCCAGCCGCTGGTCGAGCTGCGGGTGCCGTTCACCGTGGACCGGCAGCAGGTCGACGACGTCGCTCGTGGCGCCAAGGACGCGGACTGGCAGCCGGTCAAGGACGCCGCGCGGCAGATCGCCTTCGCCGAGGACCGCGCCGTGTTCGAGGGCTACCCGTCCGCGGACATCGCCGGTCTGCGGGAGAGTTCGTCCAACTCCGCCCTGACCCTGCCGGCCGAGGCACGCCAGTACCCGGACGTCGTCAGCAAGGCCCTGACCGAGCTGCGGCTCGCCGGGGTCGGCGGCCCGTACGCACTGGCGCTGAGCGCGGCGGCGTACACCGCGGTCAGCGAGACGTCCGACTACGGCTACCCGATCATCGAACACATCGGCCGGGTACTGGACGGCGACATCGTCTGGGCGCCCGCCGTCGAGGGGGCGTTCCTGCTGTCGACGCGGGGCGGGGACTTCGAACTGCGCCTCGGCCAGGACCTGTCCATCGGCTACCTGTCGCACGACGACACCAGCGTCCGCCTGTACTTCCAGGAGACGCTGACCTTCCTCGTACACACCGGCGAGGCCGTCGTACCCGTACGGCAGTCGACGCCCTCGTCCGGCTGACCTACGAGGGCAGCGGAGTGACGGTCACCGGGGCCGTGCCGAGGAGGAGTTGGGCAGGTCGGTGGCGGTGGCCGCCGCCGTGATCGCGGTGGCGGCCGCGGCGATCTCGTCGCGGGTGGTCCAGCGGCCGAGGGAGAGCCGTACGGCTTCCAGGGCCCGCGCGGGGGCGATGCCCATGGCGGTGAGGACGGGCGAAGGGGTGTGGGTGCCGCTGTGGCACGCCGAGCCGGTGGAGGCAGCGACACCGGGCGCGCCGTCCAGGACGCGATGGCCCGGTACGCCGTCGATACCGATGTTCAGCGTGTTCGGCAGCCGCCGCTCCGCCGGTCCGTTGAGCCGGACCCGCCCGGGCAGGGCGTCGACGAGCCGGTGGTGCAGTTCGTCGCGCAGTTCCCTGATCCGCTGGTGCCCGCCGTCGGCGAGGTCGTCGGCGGCGAGCCGCGCGGCCGCGCCCAGGGCGACGGCGAGGGCGACGTTCTCGGTGCCGGCGCGCAGCGCGCGTTCCTGGCCGCCGCCGTGGACGACGGGCTCCAGTCGTACGCCCTCGCGTACGAACAGGGCGGCGACGCCCTTGGGCGCGTACATCTTGTGCCCGACGATCGTGAGCAGGTCGACGCCCGATTCCCTCACGTCCAGCGGGATCTTCCCGGCGGCCTGCGCGGCGTCGCAGTGGAACAACGCACCGGCCCGGTGGGCGGCGTCGGCGAGTTCCCTCACCGGCTGGAGGGCGCCGGTCTCGTTGTTGGCGGCCATGACCGAGACCAGCACGGTGTCCTCGTCGAGCGCGGCGGTCAGCGCGGCCGGGCCGACCAGGCCGTGGCGGTCGACGGGCAGCACCGTGATCCGTGCCTGGTGGAGGCGTTCGAGGGCCTGGCAAGTGGCGAGGTTCGCGGGGTGTTCGGTGGCCTGGGTGATGATGTGCGGGCGTGTCCGGGCGGCGGCCAGGGCGGCCCCGCGCAGGGCGAGCAGGTCGGCCTCGGAGCCGGAGGCGGTGAAGACGATCTCGCCCGGGCGGGCGCCGATCAGCTCGGCGACCTGGGCGCGGGCCGCCGCGAGGGCGCGGCGAGGTTCGCCGCCGTAGAAATGGATGCTGGAGGGGTTGCCGAAGTGGTCCGTCAGATGGGGCAGCAGCGCTTCCACGACGCGCGGGTCGACGGGCGTGGTGGCGTTGTAGTCGAGGTAGACCGGCCCGTCGGTCAGGCCCGGGTGCGGGGGCGGGACGCGGGTCACGCGCCGGCTCCGGCGTCCACGGGCAGCTCGGCCAGGCGCCATTCGAGCATGCCGTCGTTGAGGCGGATGGCGCGGCGCCCGTTCTCCGTGAGCAGGCGTACGGCGTCGTGGGCGAGGACGCAGTACTCGCCGCGGCAGTAGACGACGACCTCGGCGTCCTCGGGCAGTTCGCCGACACGGGCGGCCAGTTCGCCGACGGGGATGGAGACGGCGCCGGGAATGTGCCCGGCGCGGTACTCCTCGACCGGGCGTACGTCCAGGAGCACCACCTGTCCGGATTCCGCGCGGGCCCGCAGTTCCTCCCGGGTGACCGTACGGCCGCCGCCGTCGCCGAGGTAGGCGTCGCGGGCGGCCGGGACCCCGGCCTGGTGGGTCTCGGCGACCTTGCACAGCAGGGCGAGCAGTTCGGCGACGTCGTCGCCGGCGAGCCGGTAGTGGATGCGTACTCCCTCACGCCGGGTGCTGACGAATCCGGCCTGCTTGAGGGTCTGAAGGTGCGCGGAGGCGGTCGTCAGGTTCAGTCCCGCCGCCTTCGCGAGGGCGTCGACCGTGCGTTCGCCCTGGGCGAGGAGGTCGAGCAGTTCCAGTCGCTTCCCGCTGGCCAGGGCCTTGCCGCTGGCCGCGAACGCGTCGTAGAGCCGCGCCTTGGCGGCCGTCTCCGCCATGCTCTCCTCCCGTTCCTCGGTGAGTCTTCCTCCACGAATCTATGGAATAGGCTACCTGGACCGCCGCCTGACGCCGGTGAGGTTCGGCGTTCGCGCGCCGGGGCCCATGCTGTGTTCTTCGCCCCCACTCTTCATCGGCTGTGGGCGGTGACGGCGATGGCCGGGAGGACGGCGAGGGCGAGGATGCCCCCGGTCAGGGCTAGGACGGGATAACCGGCGAGGTCCACGACGATGCCGGAGGCCAGTCCCCCGGTGGCGCCCGCGATGGCGATGGAGACGTCCACCATGCCCTGGGTCCTGGCGCGAGTGGCCAGGGGCACCATGTCGGTGATGATCGCGGTGCCCGAGACGAGCCCGAAGTTCCAGCCCAGGCCGAGCAGCGCCAGAGCGAGTGCCAGCAGGGCGACGGAGTCGCCGGGGGCGAGGGCCGCGACCAGGCCCGCGACCAGGAGAGTGATCCCGGAGGCGGCGGCGATCGCGATCCTGCCGTAGCGGTCGACGAGGCGGCCGGTCAGCGGCGAGGGCAGGTACATCGCGCCGACGTGGATGGCGATGACCAGGCCGGAGGCGGCGGTGCCGTGGCCGTGGTCGTGCAGGTGGACCGGCGTCATGGTCATCACCGCGACCATGACGAGCTGGGTGAGGACCATGACCAGGGCTCCGAGCACCACGCCGCCGCGCGGCCCCTCCGGCGCCCCTTCGACGGCCGGGCCGGCCTGCGCGGACTGCGCGGCGGGCATCTGCTCGGCTTCGGCGAGGCTGCGGGCCAGCAGGAGGGGGTCGGGGCGCAGCCGGAGCGCGAGGACGCAGGCGGCCGCCGCGTACGCGGCCCCGGAGAGAAGGAAGGGTCCGGCCAGGCGGGGGATGCCGAGGAGGGCGGCGAGGTCGCCGGTGGGGGCGGCCAGGTTGGGACCGACGACGCCACCGAGCGTGGTGGCGACCAGGACCGTGGACACGGCGCGGGCGCGGTGCGTGGGGGCGGCGAGGTCGGCGCCTGCGTAGCGGGCCTGGAGGTTGGTGGCGGTGCCCGCACCGTAGACGAACAGCGCGACGAACAGCAGGACAGGACTGCCGAGGGCCGCGGCGGCGAGGACGCCGGCGCTGCCGACCGCGCCGGTCAGGTATCCGGCGGCCAGGCCCGGGCGGCGGCCCCGGGCCTGGGAGATGCGGCCGACGCCTATCGCCGCGAGCGCGCTGCCCGCGGTGAACAGGGCGCTGGGCAGTCCGGCCAGACCCTTGGTGCCGAGCATGTCCTGGGCCAGCAGGGCCCCGACGGTGATGCCCGCCGCGAGCCCGGCCCCGCTGAGGATCTGGGAGGCGACCAGGACTCTCAGCATGCGGCGCTGTACGTCGGGACCGGCGGCGAGGGCGGACGAAGCCGCGGTGCTCGTCACGGGATGGGGCTCCTTCCGGGCGTCCTACGGGAACTGCGACCGCACTATTCCATACATCCATGGATTATCGTAGGTTGCCTCTCGTCGCCCTCCGTGGCCGCCCGCCGCTGCGCCCGCGTCATGGCCTGCCGCGCCGCCGTCCTCAGCGCACCAGTTCCTCGGCCAGGAGGTCCATCAGGAGACCGTCGTGCCAGGTGCCGTCGGCGCCGCGCTCGTACCGCCGCATGACGCCGACCGGCCGGAAGCCGACCCTGGTGTAGCAGCGGATGGCGGCGGTGTTGTCGGCCGCCGGGTCGATGACCAGGCGGTGGTGACCGTGGGCGTCGACGAGATGACGGGCCGGGGTCCGTACGGCGTCGGCGCCCAGGCCCCTGCCGTGCACCGCGGGATCGAGGAAGATGTCGATGCCCGCGTGCCGGTAGTCCGGCTCCTCCTCGGCGTGCCACTGGATCATGCCGACGGTCCGCTGCCGGTGGCCGATGGTCAGACACCGGATGCCGGGGTCCTCCAGATCGGCGGCCATGTCCGCCGCGAGGTCGTCCCCGCCCCTCCAGCGTGCGCGTACTTCCGGTGTGGCCCGGATGTCGGCCAGGGCGGGGACGTCCTCGCGGACCGTGGAGCGGAGGAGGACGGACGCGCCGGCGCAACTCGGTCACGGCCGGGAACTTTACGGGAGTCGTCCGCGCGTGGCGTGTTCTTGTTTCCACGGCGGTCCAAGGCCGGAATTCAGGCGGAAAACCGGGTTCGCGGGCGCGAGTTCGCCGGTGATCGAGATGCGGGCTGCGGGAGGCGGTGCCAAGAATCGAACTGAGAGGCAGTGACGCCGACTACAGAAAGGCTGTCGATCATGCGAAGCAGGATGATGCGCGCTCTGACCGCCAGCGTCGCCGCGGGCATGCTCGCCAGTGGAGCAGCCGTGGCATCTGCAGGAACCGCCCTCGCGGCACCGGCGACCACCAAGGTGACCAGCAGTCACCACGCCGTGCCGGACCCCACCAAGATGCCCCACAAGAAGTGCCCGAAGGGTGAGCACCTCAAGAAGGTCAACGGCAAGTGGGGCTGCCACAAGAAGTAACCGCCACAGAAAACGCACCTCCGCCCTGCCGGCCAACTGCCGGCAGGGCGGAGGATGTTGTGGCCCCTCGAAGGGAGTGGGCGTCAGACGGACACCGGGGCGGCCTGCTTCGGGTCGTCGTAGAGGCTCTCCGCGTGGTCGGCCGGGGAGGCCGAGGCACTGTCGTACTTCGCGTGGTCCAGGATCTTCTCACGGGCGGAGACGAGCACCGGGACGAGGGCCTGGCCGGCGACGTTGGTCGCCGTGCGCATCATGTCCAGGATCGGATCGATGGCGAGCAGCAGGCCCACGCCCTCCATCGGCAGGCCGAGGGTGGACAGCGTGAGCGTCAGCATGACGGTCGCGCCCGTCAGGCCGGCGGTGGCCGCCGAACCGAAGACGGAGACGAAGGCGATGAGCAGGTACTCCTTGACGCCGAGCTGCACATCGAAGATCTGCGCCACGAAGATCGCGGAGATGGCCGGGTAGATGGCCGCGCAGCCGTCCATCTTGGTCGTCGCGCCGAACGGCACTGCGAAGGAGGCGTATTCCTTCGGGACGCCCAGGCGGATCGCCGACTGCTGGGTGACCGGCATGGTGCCGACCGAGGAGCGGGAGACGAACGCCAGCTGGATGGCGGGCCAGGCGCCCTTGAAGAACTGGATCGGGTTCAGCTTCCCGACGACGGAGAGCAGCAGCGGGTAGACGCCGAACAGGACCAGGGCGCAGCCGATGTAGATGTCGGCGGTGAAGGTCGCGTAGTTGCCGAGCAGGTCCCAGCCGTACTGCACGATGGCGCGGCCGATGAGGCCCGCGGAGCCGATCGGGGCGAGCAGGATCACCCACCACAGGGCCTTCTGGAGCAGCTCCAGGATGGACTCGGAGAGCGTGAGGACCGGCTGGGCCTTCTCGCCGATCTTGAGGATCGCGATACCGGCGACGACCGCCATGAAGACGATCTGAAGCACGTTCAGTTCGGTGAACGGCGTGATGACGTCGGTCGGGATGATGCCGGTGAGGAAGTCGAGCCAGCTGCCGGCGTGGTCCGGCCTGCCACCGTCGGCCGGGGTGAGAGCGGAGCCGGAACCCGGGTTGGAGACCAGCCCGATGACGAGGCCGATGACGACCGCGATCAGCGAGGTGATCATGAACCAGAGGAGGGTCCGGCCGGCCAGGCGGGCCGCGTTGTTGACCTTCCGCAGGTTGGTGATCGACACCAGGATCGCGAAGAAGACCAGCGGCGCCACGGCCAGCTTGAGGAGCTGCACGAAGATGCCGCCCACCTTGTCGAGGGTGGTGGCGAGCCAGGACACGTCGTAGGTACGGGCGACGAAGCCGAGGATCAGGCCGACGGCGAGACCGATCAGGACCTGGGCCCAGAAGGGGACGGGTATCCGGAAGCCGGAGTTCGCGGGCTTCGGATCGGCGGTGTTCGCGGACACGGACACACTCCAGTAGGGACGCGCGGAAAGATGAGTTCGAGCGGGGAGTTACGGGAGCGGCGCCCAGAAGATACGTCAACAGCGCCGCTGCGTCGATGAGTTCGCGGTCAGGCGCGACAAGCCGCGGACATGCAGCGGCAGAGATCGACATGCAGGCGGGCCACGAGCGGTACGCCCATGGCGGCGCGGCAGGCGCCGTAAGGGGCGTCTGCGCGGTACGCGGCTGCTGTCTTCACGGCGAAACGTTAACACTTCTCCTTTGAGAACCTCAAAGGGCCTCTTTGGATCGAGGGGGCCCTTTTCCTGCCTTGTGCGACCTCCTCCACCCAAGGGGAGCAACTTGTCCCTTTTGCGGCCTTTGTTCCACCCCGAGAGGGCCCGGCGATGTGATGCCACCCATAGGAGCCAGATCACGTCCTAATGCCGGTCGTAGCGAGCGGGTGGCCGCAAGCAGCAAAGAAAGCCCCACAGTGGAACATTTCGGGCATTTACTACGCAGTCGGGTAGTACGTCACATCATTGCGCGCCGCCCGGCCGGCCGCTAACCATTGCTGTCGTTGCTCCGAACCACGAGACGGACGACCCGGTGAACTCCACCGGCGCCGCCCCCTCAGTTCTGTGCAGCACGGGGCACCGCCCCAGCGCCACCGCAAACGATTGCGGCCGGCACCCGACGACTTCCCCCACTGGAGAGTTACTTCCGCATGGCCACGACCACTCGCACCGCCCGCTTCGCCCGTCTGCGCACCCTCACCGTCACCGGCATCGCCACGACCGGCGCTGCGGCCGCCGCCCTGACCCTGATGCCGTCACCCGCACAGGCTGCCGAAGCGACGCAGGTGCACCCCGCCTCCGTGGTCGCGGCCCACTCCACCGAAAGCCGCGCCGCCTACAGCGGCAAGACCGGCTACAGCAACAACCTCGACGGCTGGATCCGGCAGTCCCTGGCCATCATGAAGGCCAAGGGCATCCCCGGCAGCTACGCGGGCCTGCACCGCAACATCATGCGCGAGTCCGGGGGCAACCCCAACGCCCAGAACAACTGGGACATCAACGCTCGCAAGGGCACCCCGTCCAAGGGTCTCCTCCAGGTCATCGCCCCGACGTTCAACGCCTACCACGTCGCCGGCACGGCCCACAGCCTCACCGACCCGGTGGCCAACATCACCGCCGCGGCCAACTACGCGGCCCACCGCTACGGTTCCATCGACAGGGTCAACTCCGCGTACTGATCCCGCACACGGGGTACCGACCCGGCGCACGCACACCCGCACGCGCCACCACGGGCCGGTGCCGGCAGCGACAACCGCTGCCGGCACCGGCCCGTTCCGTCGTTGGGGCCGGCCCGTTCCGTCGTTGGGGCCGCGGGCACCCTGCGTAATCATCGGAGGGGCGGACAAATGCCCAATAAAGTACCGTGTGATGGTCGTGGCGGGCACCGCCCGCCGCGAGGAAACAGCCGCGAGACAGTCGGCTGTGGGGAGGCCCCCTCACTCGTACAGGCCAGGAGACGAACCCATGACATCACGTGTCCGGCAGATCAGGAGCCGCCGTTCCGCAGCCCTGCGCTGCGCGGCACCGTTGGTCACCCTGGCGCTGGCCGCCGGCGGCTGCGGTGCGTCGGTCACGCCCGGGCGAATAGGCGACTCGCCCCGGTCCACCACCACCGCGGCCGACGCGCCCCCCGCCGCCGCGAGCACCCCCTCGCCGACCGGGGCCGCCACCTGCACCGACCGCTACTTCTCCGGCATGACCACCGCTCAGCGGGTCGGGCAGTTGTTCATGGGCGGGATCTCCGCGGCCCATCCCGACCAGGCCCAGTTGCGCACCCTGCGCGACAACCACGTGGGCGCCATCATGCTGACCGGCCGCAGCACCGCCGGTGTGACCGCGACCAGGAACACGGTCGACGGCTTCCGGGGCCAGGCGGACCAGGTCGGCGGGCGCCGGGTCGGTCTGCTGGTCGCGACCGACCAGGAGGGCGGCCAGGTACAGGTGCTGAACGGCCCCGGTTTCTCGGCCATGCCCAACGGCCTGACCCAGGGCAGCTGGCCGACCTCGACCCTGCGCAGCCAGGCCGCCGGCTGGGCCAAGCAGCTGAAGGCGGCAGGGGTCAACCTCAATCTGGCGCCGGTCGCCGACGTGGTGCCGACCAGTCTGGGCACGCGCAACATGCCCATCGGGTCCTTCCGGCGGGAGTACGGCCACACTCCGGAGACCGTGACCTCCCACTCCGGTGCCTTCGCCGCCGGCTTCGCCCAGTCGGGCGTGCTGACCACGCTCAAGCACTTCCCCGGGCTGGGGCAGGTGATCGGCAACACCGACGTCACCGCCAACGTCGTGGACTCGGTGACGACCGCGAACAGTGCCGGCCTTGAGCCTTTCCGGGCCGGGATACGGGCCGGCTCCCCCTTCGTCATGGTGTCGTCGGCCACGTACACCAAGATCGACCCCAAGCATCTGGCGGCCTTCTCGCCGACCGTGATCAGTGAGTTGCTGCGCGGCCGCCTCGGCTTCAAGGGCGTGGTCATCTCCGACGACATCGGCAACGCGGTCGCGGTGCGGTCCTTCACCCCCGCCCAGCGGGCCGTGAACTTCATCGCGGCGGGCGGAAACATGATCCTCACGGTGCGGCCGAGCACCGTACCCGCCATGACGCAGGCCGTCGAGGCCCGGATGCGGCAGGACGCCTCTTTCCGGGCCAAGGTCGACGACAGCGTGCGCCGGATCCTGGCCGCCAAGCAGTCCGCGGGACTGCTCGACTGCCACTGAGGCCCTGCCTGCGATCAGACGCGCAGGTCAGACACTCAGGGTGAGCTGAGATGCCTCAAGCGGCGGCCGCCATCGGGTGGCCGCCGCGGGCGAACGCGTTCCAGAGCTGGACGAGCAGACGGATGACGAGCGCCTCGATCACGGCGACCGCCACTTGGGTGAGGAGCGAGGTCAACAGGTGGGGCACGGGGGTGCCGCCCTTCTTGCGTATGTTCGGGTCTCCTCCCTTTGTCCGCTGCCGCGACGTCGCGCGGACCGACCGAGGGTGACCTCGGGTTTAACTTTCGGTTTCACCCGGGTTCGGTGGCACGCGGGGTCAGCCGGCCGAGGCCGCGACCACGGCGGCGAGACCGATCAGTACGACACCCGTGGTCCGTCCGAGCACTCGGCGCACCCCCGGCCTTTCGAGGACTCCTCCGGCCCTGGGGAGCAGCACAGCACAGCCTCCCAGCCAGATGAGTGTCAGGGTGACATGGAGGAGGACCAGCAGCGTCATGGCCCAGGCGGCGGGCATCCGGGGCGGGGCGAGAGTGGGGAGCAGCCCGGAGTAGAAGACGGCGATCTTCGGGTTGAGGGCGTTGCTGACCAGGCCGGTCCGCCACGGGCTTCCGGCGGCGGGCGGGCCGCTGTCCGTTCGGGCGGGGTCCGCGCCGCCGCGCCGGTTCTGCCACAGCGCCTGCGCGCCCAGGAGGACCAGGTAGCCGGCGCCGAGGAGCTTGACGAACAGGTACGCCGTGGGCGAGGCGGCGAGCACGGCCGCGAGTCCGCCCACGCTCAGCGCGCCCCACAGCAGCAGCCCGGTCGCGATCCCGCCCACGGTGCGCAGCGCGTCCCCGGTGCCGCCCACGAGGGCGTGCCTGGTGACCACCGCCATGTCCGGGCCGGGCACGACGGTGAGCAGGCCGAGGACGCCGAGCGCGGCGGCGAGGTGGGTCAGCATGCCGCCGGCCTCTTCATCAACGTGGGTGTCCTTCCGGTGGGGCGCGTTCAGTGGTCGGTGACGGAGTGCGGGTTCGCGTCGCGGCCCTCGGTGCTCAGCAGCACGACCACCGAGGTCCCGTCGAGCCCCAGGGCCGTGCGGCGCTGCTCGCCGCCCGAGTCGGTCAGTACCGTGCGGAGACCGGCGAGCGCGGCGGCCCCGCAGGGGCCCGAGGAGATCCCGAGGGCGGCGAGGCGGGCGGCCGCGTGGGCGCTGTCGGTGTCGGGGACGGCGACGGCGGCGTCCAGGCCGCCGCGCAGGTAGGGCCAGGCGATGCTGGAGGGGGTGCCGCAGTTCAGGCCCGCCATGGTGGTGTGGCCGCCGGTGACGGTGACCGGTTCGCCGCGGGTGAGGCTTTCGAGGACGCAGGCGGCGGACCGCGGCTCCACCGACAGCAGCGCGGGGGCGTGTCCGGAGGGGCGGCTGCGGTAGTGGGTGACCACGGCCTGGGCCAGCGAGCCCACGCCCACCGGTATGGAGACGAGGTCGGGGCCCTCGGCGGCCCCGACGGCCGCCAGTTGCTCGTCGATCTCCGCACAGAGGGTCGAGTAGCCCTCGACGATCCACCCCGGGATCCGTTCGTAGCCCGGCCAGGCGGTGTCCTGGACGAGCACCGCGTCCGGTGCGGCGGCCGCCTCGGCGGCCCGGCGCACGGCCTCGTCGTAGGGGCCCGGTACCTCGCTCACCTCCGCCTTCTCGGCGGCGATGGCCTCGACGGCCGTCGGATGCACTCCGCGCGGTACGAAGACGTGGGCGTGCTGCCCGAGCAGGCGTGCCGTGCGGGCCACCGCCCGGCCGTGGTTGCCGTCGGTGGCGGTGACCAGCACGACCGGTCCGGGCCCGGCGCCGCTCGCGGCCCGCTCGGCGAGGGTCCGGTGGACCGCCCAGGTCGCGCCCAGGGCCTTGAACGCGGGCAGCCCGAGCCGGCACGACTCGTCCTTGACGAAGACCCGGCCGACGCCCAACTCGTGGGCAAGCGCCGGTAGTTCGGTCAGCGGGGTGGGCGCGTAGCCGGGCAGCGCGGTATGGAAGTGCCGCACCCGGGCGGGTGCGGGGCCGCACCGCCAGGCGCGGGCCCGGGGGCGCAGGGACCACTGCGGGGTACGGGGGCGGAAGGCGTTGTCGGACACACGACCAGGGTCCGACGGCTCCCTACGATCGGTCCAGCGAATGTTTTCGACCTATACTCGTCGGAGAAACCGATGGTTCTGGGCGTCGCCCCGTGACGGCGAGGGGAGCCCCGGCGATGTTCGATCTGCACCGGCTGCGGCTGCTGCGTGAACTCAAGCACCGCGGCACCCTGGCCGCCGTCGCCGCCGCCCTGTCCTACGCTCCCTCCTCCGTCTCCCAGCAGCTCTCGCAACTGGAGACCGAGGTCGGCGTCCCGCTGCTGGAACCGGCCGGACGGCGGGTGCGGCTGACCGAGCAGGCCGAGATCCTCGTCGCCCACACCGAGGCGGTCCTGGAACGCCTGGAGCGCGCCGAGGCGGACATCGCCACCTCGCTGTCCGACCTGACCGGCACCCTGCGCATCGCCTCGTTCCAGACGGCCGCCCTGGCCCTGGTCCCCACCGCGCTCGGCCTGTTGCGCGACCGTCACCCGCAACTGCGCGTCCACGTCACGCACATGGAACCCGAGAAGGCCCTGCCCGCCCTGCTGGCCCGCGACTTCGACCTGGTCCTCGCCGAGGAATACCCAGGCAACCCCCACCCTCGGCCCTCCGAACTCGAACAGGAGGACCTGCTCGACGACCCCCTGCGCCTCGCCCTGCCCCGCCCGGCCGACGGCCCGGACACCGACGGGCCGATGGCGGCGCTGCGCTCACTCGAGGGGCACCCCTGGGTGATGGAACCCGACGGCACGGCCGCACGGCAGTGGGCCATGACCTTGTGCCGCAACGCCGGGTTCGAACCCGACGTACGTTTCGAGACCACCGATCTGCTGCTCCACCTGCGCCTCGTCGAGCAGCAGCACGCCGCGGCCTTCCTCCCCGACCTGGTCTGGGACGGGCACTCCCCCACGGTCGCCCTGCGGCAGCTCCCCCGTGGTCGGCGCGCACGCCGCATCTCCACCGTCGTCCGCCGCGGCGGCAGCCGCCACCCCGCCGTCCTCGCCTGCCGCGACGCCCTCCTGCACGCGGTCGCCCTCCACTCCGGCCGGGCGGAGGGCGGCAGACCGCGGACTCACTTCGAGAGGGGCTCGGCGACGCCGTAGACGTCGATGACGGCCCTGGCGAAGTCGGCGGGGGCTTCCTGCGGCACGTTGTGGCCGACCTTCAGGGTTCTGTGCACGTACTTCCCGGCGAACTTCCCGGCGTAGGACGATCCGTTTCCCGGGGGTGTGAAGGGATCGTCCGCGCCGTCGAGGGTGATCGTGGGGACCTTGATGACGGGTCCTCGGGCAAGCCGCTTCTGAGGGACCGTGCCCCACCGAACACCCGCCCGGCGGGGCACGCAACGAAGGCGTGCCCCGCGTTGACCCGGCCGGGTGGATTCTTCCCCGTCGTCTTCGTCAGTCCTCCGCCTCCGCCGCCTCGACGGCCGTCAGCGTCACGGTGCCGTCGTCGGCGACCGACCAGCCGGGGTTGTGGCACACCTCCCAGCGGTGGGCGTCCGGATCGGCGAAGTAGGCGTGGTAGCCCCCGAACGCCGCGCGTTGCGGCTCCTTGAGGACCGTCGCCCCCGCCGAACGAGCCCTCTCCACGGCCACGTCCACCTCGGCGGGCGAGTCGAGGTTCCGCGCGAGGGTGAAGGAGGTGCCGGCCACCGCCGCCTGCCCGGTGTCGGCGCCGAGGTCGGCCAGGGGGAAGAGCCCCAGCGCCAGCCCCCGGCCGACCTGGTAGAAGACGATCTCGTCCAGGTCGAGCAGCGGTGTCCAGCCCAGACCCTCGGTGTAGAACCGGCGGCTGACCGTCAAGTCCCCCACGCCCAAGGTCACCAGGCTCAACTGCTGGTCCATCGATCGCCCCCTGCGCCGCCGGAAAATGGCCGTCCGGGCGCAACGCTACCGCCCGCGACGGGACGGCCGTCGACCCGCTCCTTGCCTCTTTAGCCGGAACCGGTGCGCGAACTCCGGACGGTGCTGATCGTGCCGTGCCAGGTTGGGGGTAGATGTCGGCTTGACGGAGAACGTACGGGTCAGGAGGTGCGCGTGACAGGGCTCGCGGCGGCGTTGTGGGACGTGAGCAACGGACAGGGTGTGCGGCAACTGTCCGAGCTGGGGCTGGCGCTGCTGTTGTCGAGCCTGATCGGCTGGGAGCGGGAGGCCAAGCAGAAGAGCGCGGGCCTGCGGACGCACACGCTGGTCGGGATCTCCAGCGCCCTGATGATGGAGGTCTCGCAGCACGGGTTCACCAACGTCCTGGGGCTGGAGAACATCTCCTTCGACCCGTCACGGGTGGCGGCGCAGATCGTCTCGGGGATCGGGTTCATCGGCGGCGGGCTGATCTTCGTGCGCCGGGACGCGGTACGCGGCCTGACCACCGCGGCGACCGTCTGGCTGACCTGCGCGGTCGGCATGGCCTGCGGCGGCGGACTGCCGATCCTCGCGATGGCGACGACCATCGTGCACTTCCTGGTCGTCCGCGGATACCCCTTCGTGCTGGCCACCCGGCTGATGCCGGGCACGTCCACCCACATCTTCGAGGCGCGCCTGACCTACCGGACCGGCACCGCGCTGCTGCCGCGCCTGATGCAGATCTGCACCGGCCGGGGGTTCCGCATCCTCCAGGTCAGGGTCGAGCGGCTGCCCGGCCGCACCGACGACGCCGCGAGGGTGCTGCTGGAACTGGAGGGCACCCAGGATCCCGCGCAACTGGCGTCCGAGCTCTTCCAGGACGACGGAGTGATCGACGTGGAGATGACGACGGGCGACGAGGAGTAGGGGTGCGTACGGGGCCGCGTCACGCCCGGCACCGCAGGCAGGCGCGGACCTCTCGGCCGCCGCGCGTCTGGTGGACCTCGGTCGACTCGGCGAGGTAGCGCACGATGCCGGTGCCGCGGCCGTGCTCGTCCGGGGCGGTCTCGCGTGGGCAGTGCTCCACGGCGGTTCCGGAGTCGCTGACGACGATGTTCAGGGTGTCGTGGTCGAGGAAGAGCAGCAGCGTCATGTGCTCACGCCCGTACTGGGCGGCGTTCGCGGCGAGTTCGTCGACGATGAGGACGGCGGAGTCCCGCTCGCTCTGGGGGACGCGCCAGCAGTCCAGCAGGTCCGCCGCGAAGTGACGGGCGGCCGGGACGTGGGCCGCCTGCGCGGGGAGGGTGAGCAGCGCCTGGTGGCGGCAGTGCGAGAGCAGTGGAGGGCTCGGACAGGCGGGATCGGTCACAAACATGGTCGTGTGGCTCTTCTGTAGGGTGCGGAGGCCGGAATCCGAGGGGCCGCCCGTGAACCGGGTGGAATCGCTTCGGCTGTACCCGAGTTGGGCCCCTCATCCAGTTGCACGGAGGGCGAGTACCACATGGTTCGGGCTTGATTGCACCTTTTGTGATTTTTCTGGCAGGTGCAGGTTCCCGAGCGGCGTCTACGCCCGGATCGTGACCAGCTTCTGACCGTTGCCCGTGATGATCTCGAAGTGCTCGATGGCGCCCGGCGAGAGGGGAACGGCTCCGGGGATCGTGGTGCCGGGAGGGTACTGGCCCGCCCGCCAGGTGGCGGCGTCCGTCCTGCTGCCGCCGGACCCGATCGCCTGCAGGCGGCAGACGACACCCGCGGGCGCCCCTCCGGCGGAGACCTGGAGGACGCTGCCCCACGCGGAGGGCGAGACCTTCACCGACGCGGTGACGCCGGTGGCGGGATCGTGTCCGGAGAAGGTGCGCGACGGGGCCTGCGCCGTCGCTCCGGGCGGTGTCGCCTCACTGACCACGGACCCGCTGGTGGCGAGCCAGGTGCCGCCGATCGCCGACCCGATGAGCGCCAGGGAGGCGGCGGCTCCGGCCCACTGGAGCCGCCAGGTCCTGCGGCGCCTGGTCGCGGCCTGCTGGAGCATCCGGTCGAGGAGGCCCGCCTCGGACGCCCGAGCGGCCGCCGAGGGCGCGCCGGAGCGTGCCGGAGGCGTGTTCGACGTGCTGTCGGCGGCCCGCCGCACCAGCCGGTCGGCGAGGTCCTCGCCGGCCGCGGGCAGCGGAGCCCCCGAGACCGCGAGGTCGACGTCGGCCTCGGTGACCGTCGCGAGCAGCGCAGGCAGTCCCGCCAGCTCGGCGTGTTCCTGCCGGCACTCGCCGCACACCGCGAGATGGGCGCGCACCTGCTCGCTCTCCGCCGGGGAGAGCGCACCCAGGACGTATCCGCCCAGCGCCAGCCGGAGGGCGTCGTGGTCCGCGTTCATGGTCGGCACCTCCTCCACGCCGCCGTCATGACTCGATCCCCCGTTCCCGGAGCGCAAGCCTGAGAGCGTGCAGGGCGTAGTAGGTCCGCGACTTCACGGTGCCGAGCGGGATGCCCAGCACATCGGCGGCCTCCACCATGGTCCGGCCCCGGTAGTACGTCTCCATCAGGACGGCGCGGTGGTCCGGGGACAGCGTCCGCAGGGCGTCGGCCACCGCCCAGCTCTGCAGCGCCTGCTCGATCTGGTCCTCGCCCCGCGTCTGCTCGGCGGCCTGCTCCAGGGCCTCGCCGTCCACCTCGGCCGGCCTGGCCCTGCGGGCCCGGTGGCCGTCGATGACCACGTGGCGGGCGACCGTGCACAGCCAGGCGCGCGCCGGACCGCGGTCCGGTTCGAACGCGTCGGGGTGCTGCCACGCACGCAGCAGCGTCTCCTGCACGACGTCCTCGGCCCACTGCCGGTCTCCTGAGGTCAGTCGCAGCACGTAGTGGAACAGGGGGCCCGCGTGCTCGGCGTACAGAGTGCGGAGCAGTTCCTCGTCCGTGGTCGAAGCGGTCCCCATACCAGGGACACGGCGCGCGGAGCGTTCCGGATCGGCCGTTGGACCACGTTTTCGGTGAGCCCATGGCATATAGCGATTTTTTCGCAGATGCTCCCTTTTGTCGTGCCGTTCGTCGCGCCCTGCCCGGCAGGCCGCCGCGGGGTGCGGAGAGGTCGGCGTGACAAAAGGCGCTCGGCCACCGAACCGAACCGCACTCGCCGTCCGTGAAACCACGCAAGAGCGCAGATACGCGCCATATCCCTCACGGGCCGGTCCCGCGCGGTCGTGCGCGGCGCCACTCGGCCTCTCCCTCCCGATCAGTTGGGAACGATCACCATGCATCCGAACATCGGTCCACCCTGTCCCTGTCCGCCGCGTCCTCAACGTCCCCCACGCCCGCCGCGCCGGCGCTCACGCCTCGTGGCCGGAGGGCTGGCCGTCGCGGCCGTCGGCATGGTGGGGCTGCTCAGTGCGTGCGGCCAGTCGTCGCATTCCCCGCACGCCGCGGCCGGCGGCATCACACCCGGTCAGGGGCAGAGCCGGCCGGCCGGGACGCCCGGCGCCACCGGCTCGGGAGGCGCGGCGGGCTCCCCTACGGGCGCCCCGCCGATGCCCAGCATGACCATGCCCATGACGCCCCCGGGCGCGCGGGCACCGGCCGCGCCGGTGTCGGGAAGCGCCGTGGCGATCAAGAACTTCGCGTTCTCCCCCACCACCCTGAAGGTCAAAACGGGCACGACGGTGACCTGGACCAACCAGGACACGGACGCGCACACCGTCACCAGCGCCGGTTCGGGTGGCCCGTTGCGCTCGCCCGCGCTGGCCACCCACGCCACCTATCGCCACCGGTTCACCCAGCCCGGCACCTACCACTACCTCTGCACGATCCATCCGTTCATGACCGCCACCGTGGAGGTGACCCGATGACCGCGTACCCCGACACACCCGACGACAGGTCCGGCGCCGGGCCGGACGACAGGCTCGATCCGGCACCGCTGGACGACACCGAGCAGCCCGCCGGCCCGAACGGCATGACCCGGCGCCAGCTCCTGCGGCACGCGGGATGGTTCGGCGGTGCCGTGGTGCTGACCGTGGCCAGTGGGGAGGTGATCAGCCACATCGCCGACCGGCAGGGCGCCCCCGGAACCACGGCCGCCGGAGCCACGGCGGCGGGAGCGAGGACGACGGCGAGCCGCGAACTGCGGTTCGTGCAGGTCTCCGACAGCCACATCGGCTTCCAGGGCCCCGCGAACACGGACGTGGCCGGCTCCTTCTCCGAGGCGATCCGCCAGGTCAACTCGCTCGGTTTCCGGCCCGACTTCGTGATGCACAGCGGGGATCTGACCCATCTCTCCACACCCTCGCAGTTCGACCAGGTCCGGCAGATGATGACGGGCATGCGGACCGACCGTGTCTTCACGGTGCCCGGCGAGCACGACTCCATTGGCGACGGGGGACGCGCCTACCGGCAGACCTTCGGCCAGGGCACGCTCGGCGAGGGCTGGTACAGCTTCGACACCCACGGCGTGCACTTCATCGCCCTGGTCAACACCCTGAGCCTGGAGAAGCTCGGCCATCTCGGCGAGGAGCAGATCGAGTTCGTCCGCAGGGACCTCAGGGGACTGCGTTCGGACACGCCCATCGTGGTCTTCAGTCACATCCCGCTGTTCGCCATGTACCCGCGGTGGGGCTGGAGTACGGACGACGCGCTGCGCGTCATCGCGCTCCTGCGCCGCTTCTCCTCCGTCACCTGTCTCAACGGGCATGTCCACCAGCTCTTCACCAAGACGGACGGCAACATCACCTTCCACTCCGCCACCACCACGGCCTATCCGCTGCCGAAGCCCGGACGGGCCCCCGCGCCCACTCCGCAGGTCGTGCCCGCCCGGCAGCTCAAGGACGCGCTCGGCATCCGCACGGTGGGCTACCGGCAGGGCGAACGGGAGCTGGCGATCAAGGACGAGAGGCTGGCATGACCGTCGCAGGACTCCTCGCCCCGGCCGTGCGGACCGCGATCGCCGCCACGCTCGCCGGGAGCGGATACATCCACGCCCGGCTCTACGTCGACGAGTACCGCTCCCTCCCCGTCGTGGGGCCCCTGTTCCTGCTCCAGGCGAGCGTCTCCTTCGCGGTCGCCGCGCTGCTGCTGATCGGGATGCCGCCGCTGCTGAGGCTCGCCGCCGCGGGGGTGGCACTGGGCGCCCTGGCCGGCTTCGCCGCCTCGCGCACGGTGGGGGTGTTCGGATTCACCGAGCACGGTCTGCGGCCCGCCCCGCAGGCCCTGCTCAGCATCCTGGCCGAGGCCGGCACGCTGCTGCTCCTGGCCGTCTGGCAGGCCGTCACGTTCCGGCGGCGCGGCGCGGCGTCCGCGGCGGGAGCGCCGGTGCCGTGGGCCGCTACCTGGTCCCACGGCCGCCGGCGGCGACGGCCGGGGACAGGTCGTTGACGACCGCGTCCCGGGTGGCGACCGGCTTCAGGCCGTAGCTCCGTTCGATGGTGGCGAGGATGGAGGTGGTGTCGTAGACGGTGTGGTCGACGGCCGAGCGCGGCAGCGAGCGGGAGACGACCAGGGCGGGGACGCGGGTGCCGGGGCCCCAGGCGTCGTGTGCGCCGCGCGTGGGCGAGCCCGGCCCGGGGGGCGGCAGGTGGTCCCACTGGCCGCCGAACTCGTCGTAGGTGACGACCACGAGCGTGTCACGGGCCTGCGGGCCCTGCGTCACCGCCTTCAGCAGGTCGACGAGGTGGTCGCTGCCGTGCGCCTCGGCGGCGTAGCCGGGGTGCTCGTTCTCGGCGCCGTAGGGCTTGACGAAGCTGACGGCCGGCAGGCTGCCGGTCGCGGCCGCGCGCAGGAACTCCGTCTCGTCGCGCAGGTGGCGGCGGCCCGGCGTGCCGGGGGCGTAGCCGGCGAAGTAGTTGAACGGCTGGTGGTGGTACTGGAAGAGCGGCCCGGGGTGCCCGGCCTCCGCGTCGTCCCAGCCGCCGGAGTACCAGTTCCAGGAGATGCCGGCGGCGGTGAGCCGGTCGCCGATGTTCGGGTACTTCGCGTCGTCGATCAGCGGGATCCTGGGGCCGCCGCCGTGCGGCGCGCTGGACGGCTGCACCGTGTTGACGGCCAGGCTGCCGCACGCGTGCGCGTAGTCGGCCGGGGCGCCGTCCGGGCAGGCGGCGGTCAGCGCGCCGTCCACCACCGGGCCGGTCGCCCTGTACAGCGGGTACGACGTGGGCATGCCGTGGGCGTCGAGGACCGTGTTCTTCGCGCCGGACGCGCCGCCGCTGGTGTCCCGCGGGGCCCGCGCGGCGATCAGGTACTGGTGGTTGAGGAAGGAGCCGCCGAACGCGCCCTGGAAGAAGTGGTCGGCCAGGACGTAGCGCGGCGCGCCCGGGGCGTGCAGGTAGCGGTGGACCGGCAGTGACGTGGTGGCGTAGTGGCCCATGGTGAGGCCGACCGCGTCGGAGGCGGTGACGTAGCGGTCCTGCCGGCCGCCGTCGATGGCGTACCGGTTCTGGTAGAAGCGGTGCACCAGGTCCCGGGTGCAGCCGCCGGGCAGGGCACCCGGAGAGTCCTTGGCCACGCCGCCGTCCGCCTGGACGCCGGGCGCCGGGCAGGTGCGGTCCCCCGGCCGGATGTGGTCGTCGATGGTGAACGGCTCGTTGGCGAACGCGCTCGCCCCCACCCCGTGCGCGGCGTCGCGGCAGGTCGACGCCAGGGGCGGGCTGGTCAGGTTCACGTCGTTCTGGAGCAGGCAGCGATACGGCGTGCCGTCCTGCGCGCGTTGGGTGCGCTGCCGGGCGGTGGCCTCGTTCAGGCCCTCGACCCGGTGGCCGCCGACCGGTCCCCAGGTGCCGTAGAGGTTGTCGAAGGAGTGGTTCTCCTCGTAGATCACGACCAGGTGCCGGTAGCCGCCGGGCAGGCTGTGCGCCGCGCGCTGCGGCGGCTGTGCGGTGCCCGAGGCCGTCGAGGAGGTCAGGGTCAGGAGCAGGGCGGCCGCCGTACCGGCCGCGACAGCGGGCAGGCGGCGTCCGGCAGGCGGCCGAAGTCGTGTGCTGCGTCCCATGTGGCGGTCTCCAGCGGCGGTTGACGGCAGGTCGGGAGCCGGTCGTGAACGTGCCCCTCGGCCGGGCCGAGGGTGTGCCGGCGCGGAGAAAGGTAACGGGTCGTCGCGCCCTCGGGCAGGGGACGCGCCCGGCCGGGGGCACGCGGATCGGCCGGCGGTGCGGACCGGGACCGCGCCTTGCGAAACCCATGCGCCCCACGTGTCTCGGGCATCGGCGTTTCGGCCAACCCGCCCTCGCCCGGCGGCGGCTCCACTGCGGCGGCCACCCGGGCGACCCCTTGCAGCTCAAGGGGTCCACCGCGTCCGGAATCGAGCGTGTTCGATTCTCCCGGCACCTCGTTGTACCGGGCACTGCCGAGCCACCCAGGCGCGGTACTGGCCCCAAGGAGGGATGCAGGTGACTGTGACTGACGCCTCGACCGTGAACGGGGAGACGCCTCCCCCTCCACCGCCCGCCACCATCACCTTCGAGGGCAAGTACGGCAGGAACCCGCTGGCGGAGGCCGGTTTCGGCGCCATGTGCCGCCGGCTTCCCTCCGTGCTCGGGCACACCGCGCGCATGGCCTGGTCCGTCGACAGGACCGGCGTGCTGCTCCTCCTGGCCTCCCAGCTCCTCACCGGCGCCGCGGCCGCGCTCGTCCTCGCGTTCACCGCGCGGGCCATGACCCACATCCTCGGGACGGGCACCGTCTCCGAACGCCTGCACGGCGCGCTGCCCGCGCTGACCGTGGTGATGACCGCCGCGGCGGTCGGCCGGATCAGCGGCGCCCTGTCCTCCTACGCCGACGGGCGGATCACACCGCTCCTGACGACCGAGGCGGACATCGCGCTCGTCGCCGCCGTCTGCCGGGTCGAGGCGTCGGCGTACGGCGAGGACGGCTTCGCCGACCGGCAGGAGGCCGCCGAGGTCGGCGTCACCCGGACCCGGTTCATGGTCCAGGACAGCCAGCGGTTCACGGCCGCCCTCATCCGCATGATCGCCGCGAGCGGCGTCATCACCGCCCTGCACCCGCTGATGCTGCCGCTGCTCCTGCTGGCCGTCGTCCCGGCCGGCGTGGGCGCCGTACTGTCCGCGCGCGTCGACTACGAGACCCACTACCTCAACGTCGGCGACCGCAACGTCCGCTCCATGATGCGCTGGTGGGCCACCTACTCGCGCTACGGGGACGAGGTCCGCGCAAACGGCATGACCGGCTACCTCATCTACTGGTACCGCGCCCTGTCCGACCGCATCGACCAGCGCACCCTCACCGCCGCGCCCCGCATGCTGCGCATCGTGCTGGCGACCAGCTCCCTGGGCGGCGTGTTCCTGCTCGGCACCTGGGCCACCCTCGCCTGGCTGGCCACCACCGGGCGTGTCGCCCTCCCGGTCGCCGCCACCGCCGTGGTCGCCGTGCAGACCACGCTGGGCGCGCTGTCGCAGTTCGTCGTCAACGGCGCCGCCATGTTCCACACCTCGCTCTACCTCGCCGACATGCGGTCCTTCCTCGACATGGCCCGCGACCGCGCCCCCAGGCGCGGTGAACTGACCATCCCCGAACGCGTGGACGAGATCCGGCTCGACGAGGTCGTCTACCGGTACCCCGGCAAGGACGAACCGGCGGTCGACGGGGTGTCGCTCACCCTGCGGCGCGGTCAGATCCTCGCGATCGTCGGTGAGAACGGCTCGGGCAAGTCCACCCTGGCCAAGCTCATCACCGGGATCCTCCTCGCCGACAAGGGCCGCGTCCTGTGGGACGGCACCGACCTCGCCGACGCCGATCCCGACGCCGTGTGGAAGCGCACCGCCCTCGTCCCGCAGAACTTCGCCTGCTGGCCCCTGCGCACCCGCGAGAACATCACCCTCGGCCAGCCCCGCACCCACGACGACGGACCGGTCTGGGAGGCGGTCGAGGCCGTGGGCATGCGGGAGGCGGTCGAGAAACTGCCCCGGCAACTCGACACCCTGCTCGCCAAGGAGCTGTGGGGCGGCGCAGAACTGTCCGGCGGCCAGTGGCAGCGCCTGGTCTGCGGACGCGCGCTCTACCGGCAGACCCCGCTGCTGATCCTGGACGAGCCGACCTCGCAGATGGACCCGCGGGGCGAGCACGGGATCTTCGGGAGGATCAAGGCCATCGCCGGCGAACGCATCACCATCGTCGTGACGCACCGCCTGGAGAACACCAGGATCGCCGACCACGTCGTGGTCATGGCGGAGGGCCGCATCACCGAGCAGGGCCCGTACGACGAACTCGTCCGGGCGAACGGCGTCTTCGCGGACCTGCTCCGCCTGTCCCAGGACCGCTGACGGCGGACGCGCACGACGGCGGCGCGGCGACGAGGGGTACGCCCGGTTCGGCCGGGCGGGCCGTCCCGTCGGCCGCGTCGTGCCGCGCCGCGCGCGGGCCCCGTCGGGACACTGTCCGATATGCGAGGGTGGTCCCATGAACGCCGAGAACGCCCAGGCCGCCAGGGCCGGTTTCCCCGCTCCCGTACGTGCCGTCGTGGCGGCTCCCGAACCGGACCGCGTGGTGCGCGCGGTGCAGAACCTGGTGGCGGCGGCGGACCGGCCCGTCGAGGTGGAGGTCGTCGCCTACGGCGCCGGACTCGACCTCGTCCTGGGCGAGGAGTCCGGCGAACAGGTCGGCCGGCTGCTGGAGGCCGGGGCGCGCGTCCTCGCCTGCGCCGACAGCCTTTCGGGGCGCGGCCTGACCGCCGACACCCTCGTGGCCGGCGTAGGGGTCGTACCGGCCGCCGTGTGGCACCTGGCCCTCCGTCAGCACGAGGGATGGTCCCTGGTCCCACTGGGATGACGCACCCGGTCCCGGCTTCGACACGCCCGGGGGTGCCAGGCACCGGCTCCGCCGCCCACCGCCCGACCTGACGGGGACGCCCCCTGCGCCTCGGGCGCGCGGGGTGCCCGTCAGTCGTGGTCCGGACGGAGCCGGCGGTTGGTTCCGGACCGGCCGATGTCCAGGTCCAGGAGCGAGGTCAGCGCGGTTCCGCTGTTCCAGAAGCCGAGCAGATCGACGTCGATGAGGCAGAGCCGGTGCCGGGCCGCGAACTCGCGGGCCGGCCGGGTGAAGACGCAGGAGGCGACGAAGACCGGGACGTCGGCCCGGTGCTCGGCGCGTGCCGTGCCGTTGAAGGTCTGGAGGTCACGGCTGCCGACGCTGCGGTGCCGGGCGTACCGCTTGCACTGGATGACGATGCGGCGCCCGTCGGGCAGGCGGCCGGTCACGTCCGCGCCCAGATCGCCCGCGCCGCCGACCCGCCGGACGTCGGTGCAGCCGTCCCGGCGGCACAGTCCGGCGACGTACTCCTCGAACCGGCGGCCGTCCATCGCCCAGACCGCGTCCAGCGACCGGCGCGCCCGCCGCCGTGCCTCTTCGGCGAGCCGGGCCCGCTCCGCCGCCGCCTCGCGCCGCCCGGCCCGCACCGGGCCCGTGACGACGACCGCGGCCACGACGACGGCCAGGGCCACCACCATCGCGATCCCCATCGGGTTCCGCCCCCTCCCCCGTCCGGCGGCGCGCCACCGCACCCCCCCGGGCGGTTTGTTCCCCGTCGGCTACGATCATCACAGCCTGCCGTGTCCGGCCCGTCACGGCCACGGCCGTGTTCTCGAGGGAGACCGATGATCTTCATCACCGCCAAGTTCCGTGTCCGCCCCGAGTACGCCGACCAGTGGCCGGACATCGCCGCCGAGTTCACCGCGGCCACCCGGGCCGAGCCGGGCTGCCTGTGGTTCGACTGGTCCCGCAGCGTCGAGGACCCGACGGTGTACGTCCTGGTCGAGGCCTTCCGCGACGACGAGGCGGGGGCGGCGCACGTGCGGTCGGAGCACTTCAGGGCCGCGCAGCGGACGCTGCCGCCCCACCTGGCCGAGACGCCCCGGATCGTCAACACGACCCTGGCGCAGGACGGCTGGTCGCTGCTGGGCGAGATGGCCGTCGCCGGACAGGAATGACCCACCGCCTCACGGGAGTTCACCCGCGAGGCGCTGGGCCGAGGGTGCGGGTCAGCCCAGTTCGACGCGCTCGCCGGTGTGCCTGACCACGCTGACGGTGCTGTCCGAGGTCGAGGTCCACTCGGTCACCGGTGTGAAGTGCCCTGAGTCCAGGTCCTCCTGCGAGACGACGTGGTACGGGAAGGAGCACGTGTAGGAGGCGTGCGCCGCGAGGCCGCGCCACCGGCAGTTGCGTGAGTCGGCCGCCGTGCCGCCGCGTTCGGCCGTGAGGTTCTCGGCGGTGAGCGGCGCGGCGACGCCCTGGAGCCAGGCGAGGTTGAAGCGGGCGAAGCGGATGCCTCCGTTGCCGCCGTCGGGCTCGTAGAGCAGGCCGACCTTGCCGTCGGGCAGGGTCGCCAGCGTCGAGTAGGCCATGCCGGCCGGCTGGAAGACCCGCGCGACCGGCCAGGTCTCGCCGTCGTCGAAGCTCATCCGGACCGTGCCGTTGACGCGTTGGCCGGTGGAGCCCGCGTTGGAGAAGAGGAGCACCTTGGCGCGGGGTGAGCCCTTCGGCGCGTTGGGGAAGGCGCGGACGATGGAGGCGTTGTTCGCCGGGTCGGGCAGTTCCCGGTCGATGGTCACGTCGCCGTAGGTGACGCCGCCGTCGGTGGAGTACGCGACCTTGCGGTAGCCGGAGCGGCCCGAGTCGCGGGAGTTGAGCATGACGCGGCCGTCGGAGAGTTCCACGGTCTTGTTCTCGTCCATCCCCGCGCCGACCGGCTCGCCGGCCTTCCAGGTCTTTCCGTGGTTGTCGGAGTACACGGACACGGCCTGGAAGACACCGTCGCCGTTGATGATCGTGTACTGCTGGAGCAACCGCCCGGCGAACTTTCCGTACTTGAGCTGGATGCCCTGACCCGACGCCGCGAACCGGGAGCGCCAGCCCAGGTCGGCGGTGACGTCCGAGGTGATGACCCGGTGCTGCCAGGTGCGGCCGTCGTCGTGGGAGACGCTGACCTCGGCCTGGAGCACGTTGCGGTCCTCGGGGTCGACGCCCGGCCGGGACCCGCCGAAGCCCTGGTCGAAGGACTTCACGTGGAAGTTGAAGATGTCGCCGGTGGAGCGGTCGACAAGGTAGCTGGGGTCGGAGTAGCCCTCGACCGGCG
Organism: Streptomyces sp. NPDC088817; assembly: GCF_044750345.1. NCBI lineage: Bacteria > Bacillati > Actinomycetota > Actinomycetes > Kitasatosporales > Streptomycetaceae > Streptomyces > Streptomyces sp. NPDC088817. The sequence goes on along the minus strand of NZ_JBIVJN010000025.1, from coordinate 48,689 downwards.
CCTCCCGCTTCCCTCCGTGGACGACCGTCTGCTCCCCCCAGGTGGCGCCGTCGTCGGTTGAGCGGCGCTGGAGGATGGAGTTGGGACCGGGGGCGTCGATCGCGGTGGGCCGCCCGTCGTAGGCGGCGAGGATGTCGCCGCGGTTGGTGACGGCCAGTGCCGGGATGCGGTAGTTCGGGAACCCGCCCTGGCCGTTGGTCGCGAGTTGCTGCTCCTCGTAGAAGGGCTTACCGGCCTGCGGGGGCTTGGCATCGAAGTCCCCTGCGTGCTTGGGGGCCGCGCTCGCGGGCACGCCGCCCGCCAGTGCCACGACGGTGGTGAGCCCCACCAGTCCTGCTCCCCATCGGAACCTTCGCCGGAAGTGAGACATCGCTGTCCTATCGCTCAGAACGGCAGGGCGTCTGCCGCCGTCGCGGATCATATGACGTCTGACGTCCGACGTGAACCCCTTCCGTCTTGCGGCCTTTGTTGCGCTGATACGCCGTCAACATCCCTAGTTGCGCGGTCTCGACGCGGGTGGCGTCGTCGACCACACTCTCCACGGCGACAGTCGGTGCGACTGTCCACGGATACGGTGAAGGGGTCGACGGCATGAAGCCCACGTTCCGACGTCCTGTCCGGCGCGGACTCGCCGCCGTGCTGGCCGCGGCCGCCGCGCTCGCCGTGGCGGCACCGGCGACGGCCGCGGACACGGGTACCGCCGGGTCCCGCGCCCCGGCGGTACCGCTCCGGGTGGCGACGTACAACATCCATGCCGGGGCGGGTGAGGACGAGGTCTTCGATCTCGACCGGACCGCGCGGGCGATACGCGAGCTGCACGCCGACGTGGTCGGGCTCCAGGAGGTCGACGTCCACTGGGGCGCGCGCAGCGACTTCGCCGACGAGGCCCGGGAGTTGGCGCGGGCGCTGGGCATGCGGGTGTTCTTCGCGCCCATCTACGACATGGACCCGGCCACCCAGGGTGCCGAGCGCCGCCGGTTCGGCGTCGCCGTGCTGAGCCGTCACCCGGTGCTGGAGGCCGAGAACCACGAGATCACCCGGCTCTCCACGCAGACGCCCGATCCGGTCCCCGCCCCGGCCCCCGGCTTCGCCGAGGTGACGCTCGACGTCCGGGGCGCGCACGTGCACGTCTACGACACGCACCTGGACTACCGGGGCGACCCGTCGGTCCGCGGGGCCCAGGTGGCGGACATGCTCGACGTGCTGGCCGCCGACCGCGGCCCGAAGATCCTGCTCGGTGACTTCAACGCCGAGGCGAACGCACCGGAGTTGGCGCCGCTGTGGCAGCGGCTCAGGGACGCCGATCCGGACGGCGGCGGGACATATCCGGCGGGCCGCCCGGAAAGGCGCATCGACTTCGTGACCGTCTCCCCCGGCATCACCGTGACCGGCGCCCGGGAGATCGCCACGGAGGCGTCCGACCACCGGCCCGTCGTCGCGGATCTGGAGCTCCACGGGCGCGGGCACTGAACCACTCCCCCTGGCGCGCCCGCGACGGTGGTGGCAGGGGCGCCGGGCCCGTCATCGCACGTGCCCCGGGGCTGCCACCGGTGGCCGTCGAGGAACGTCGGTCTCCATGGGGGCCACGAGCCGCCTCGGTCCGGGCGACGAGGGCTGCGTACAGGTCGGGCTCGCGCCGTGCGGCCGCGACGACGACGTCGGCCCGGCTGCCAGCCACACCTCGACGGTCTCGCCCGCCGGCCGACGGGGCTCCGCGTCACGGGCGTCGGTCTCGCCGGGATCAGCTCGGGCGGAAGACCGGCCGACTCACCGGCGGCCTCACGGGCGCCGGCCCCACCAGGCTCGGCTCGGACGGAGGTCCGGCCGACTCACCGGCGGCCTCACGGACCCGGCCCCACCAGGCTCGGCTCGGGCGGAAGACCGGCCGGCTCACCGACGGCGTCCGAGGCGGAGCCGGGGCGGTGACAGCACCGACGACAGGCCGTGACCACCGCCCGGCGACGCGCCCGCGCCCTCCTCCGGACGGGCCGAACCGCCTTGTACGGCGGGCGCGTTGAGCGTGTCGTCCCGGTCGTGGCCGAGCCGGTTCACCACCTCCACCACGCCGTCGACGCTGTCGCACAGCCGCACGGTGACCGGGATCAGGCTCCTGCGCTCCACCGTGCCGCTGAGCGTGACCCGGCCCTCGGCGACCTCGACCGCGAGCGCGGAAGGCCGCAGGCCCAGCGTCCGGACGATGACGTCCTCCAGGATCTCCTCCTGAATCGCGCGGTCCCGGCGCAGGAACAACCGCACGAGGTCGCGGCGGCTGATCACGCCGATCAGCCGGCCGTCGCCGTCCACCACCGGCAGGCGCTTGACCCGGTGCCGCTCCATGGCCCGCGCGGCACGCACGGCGTGCCAGCCGGGCTCCGCGACGGCGGCGGGGCTCGTCATCAGCTCGCCCGCGTTCCTGCCCGCGCCGCCGCACGTCTGCTTGCGCAGCAGGTCCGCCTCGGACACCACCCCGATCGGCCGGTCCTCGTCGTCGACCACCGGGACGGCGGTGATGTCGTACTCGTCGAGGACGCGTGCGATCTCCTTGAACGCCGTGCCCGGTCGCACACTCACGGCGGTGGGGCACATCAACTCGCCCACGCTGCGTCGTCTCATCACTCAGCGCCCTTCCTGTCGCCCCCAGTCCACCGCACGCGCTCCCGTCCCGCTGAGGCCGAACAGTCCCCGCCCGGACCCCGAACGTCCCTTCGTCGGCGGCCCGCGCCTGGCTTGGAGCGTGTGTGCGGATCATCCACGGAGACGAGGGGATGCGGCGGGGTCCCTGAGGGCGTCCAGCAGCCGGTCCGCGGGCAGGGCCGGGAGGGTGTGGCCGCCGAAGCCCGTGGTCGTGGTCGCGGCCAGCAGGGAGTTGAGCACCGCCTCCTCGACGGCGTCGAGGACGGCCTCGAACAGGGGTCCCAGTTCGTCGTCCGCCACCGGTACCGCCGCCGGTCGCGTGCCGAAGGCGACGGCGTAGTCGCCGCTGCCGTGACTGTAGGCCGCCCCTGTGCGGGCCAGGGCGAACACGGCCCGCCGGGCGACGCGGGTGAGCTGCCGAGCGTCGACGGGTGCGTCCGTGGCCACCACGATCACGCAGGAGCCGGTCTCCGCGGCCGGCGACGGGTCGCCGGTCGGGCCCAGGGACCGCGGGGTGACGCAGCGGCCGAGCACCCGCAGTGTGCCGCCGAAGTTCGCCTGCACCAGGGCCCCGGCCGTGTACGGCTTCCCCGCAAGCTGGGGTGTGCGCGAGGCGGTTCCGATCCCCGCCTTGAAGCCCAGGGCGCCCGTTCCGGTGCCCGCGCCGACGCAGCCCTCGGCCACCGGACCGCCGGACGCCCCGTCGAGCGCGGCCCGGACGTGCTCCTCGTGCACCGGGCGCGCGCGGATGTCGGACAGGAAGCCGTCGTTGCACTCGCCCACGACCGGGTTGAGGCTCCGCACCTCGCCGCATCCGGGCTGTTCGAGCATCCACCCTACGAGGGCGTCGGCGACCCGGAACGCCGACAGGGTGGAGGTGAGCAGCACCGGCGTCTCCAGCGCGCCGAGTTCGGTGACCTGGGTGGTGCCGATGAGCTTGCCGTAGCCGTTGCCGGTGAACACGCCCGCGGGCAGCGGCGCGTGGGGACCGACGCCGTCGGGGACGACGGCGGTCACCCCGCTGTGCACATCGGGAGGACGCCGGACGGTGGTGTGCCCGACCCGGACGCCCGGCACATCGGTGATCGCGTTGAGGGGGCCGGTGCTGCCCCGCCCGAAGTCGAGGCCGAGATCACGCGCCCGGGGCCGGGCGCCCTGTGCCGGCCGCGCGTGAGCCATGGGTTCCAAGGGTTCCATGGGACCGGACGCTACGTCACGCACGGCCCACGGCCCCCCGCGACCGCGTGGCGGGCGTCGTCACCGGAAGGCCGGGACGACCTCCTTTACGAACAGTTCGAGGGACTTGCGCTTCTCCTCGTGCGGCAGGCCGTTGTCGCACCAGAAGCTGAACTCGTCCACGCCGAGTTCCTCGTAGCGGCGCAGCCGTTCGACGACCTCGCCCGGTGTGCCGATCATCGCGGTCCGGTGCAGCGACTCGGGTGCGAACTCGGGGCGTTCGGCGAACTTGGACTCGGGGCTGGGCTCCAGGAAGCCGTCCACGGGTGGCGTCCTGTTGCCGAACCAGGCGTCGAACGTGCGGTAGAACTTCGAGATCGCGGCGGCGGCCGGGCGCCATCCCTCGGGGTCGTCCTCGGCGTGCACGTGCGTGTGCCGCAGGACCATGAGGTCGGGCCGGGGTACCTCGGGATGGTTGGCCACGGCGTCGTCGAACTTCCGCTTCAGGTCGACGACTTCCTCGTCCCCCTTCATCAGCGGTGTCACCATGACGTTGCAGCCGGCGCCCACGGCGAATTCGTGCGAGGCCGGGTCGCGGGCCGCGATCCACATCGGCGGGGTGGGCCGCTGGACGGGCTTGGGCACGCTGGTGGAGGTCGGGAACTGCCAGATCTCGCCGTCGTGCGCGTAGTCGACTACGCGGTAGGCGGACGCAAGGACAAGACGCGGATCCCGGAACTCTTCGACCGCTCGCGCGTCCTGGAGTGGGGGTTCGCCGCCTGGGCGGCGGGCGTGCTGGCCTCGGTGCCGTTCTGGCAGTCCTCGCTGTACACCGGGCCGCTGGCACACGACTTCGGCGGTGGTGACTGGAGCATGCTCGTCGGCTTCGTGGCGGCCGCCGTGGTCTACTTCGCCACGTACCGGCTCCCGTCGCTCTGGCGGACCGGCCGCCGGACCTCGCAGGACCCGACCCCGGACATGGTGGAGGCCAAGTGACCACGCGTGCGCCCTGGCTGGTCGCGATCGACATGCAGGTGGCCTTCAGTGATCCCGCCTCGGGCTGGGCGGCGGACGGCTACGCCTCGATCGAGCCGCTGGTGTCGGACCTCGCCCGGCGGTTCGGGGACCATGTGGTGTGGACCAGGTTCGTACGCGACCCGGGCGAGGACCGGGCGTGGTCGGAGTACTACGACCGCTGGCCCGAGTTCCGGCTGCCCGAGACGGACCCGGCCTGGGCACTGACCACGCCCGTGCCCGTCGGCGCCCCGGTGGTGAGCCTGCCGACCTTCTCCAAGTGGGGCCCCGAACTGGAGGGCGTCGTAGGGGACGCCCCGCTCGTCCTGTGCGGTGTGGCCACCGAGTGCTGCGTCCTCGGCACGGCCTTCGCCGCGGCGGACGCCGGCCGCCGGGTGACCGTCGTGGCCGACGCCTGCGCGGGCGCGACGGCGGCCCTGCACGAGCAGGCGCTGGACCTGCTCGGGCAGTTGGCCCCGCTGGTCACGGTGACCACCTCCGACCGGCTTCCGTGACGGGCGCGGGGATCCCACGGGCCCGTACCGGACGGCCGGCTCCGGGTGCCCCTCGGCAACGGGCACCCGGTTCACCTCACCGTCCGGAGGGACGGTTCAGACCCCGGCCCCTGTTCCGACCCGGCTGTCCGCGGCCGCCGTCGCCTTCCGCGTCCGGCGGCCGGGCATCCACCAGTTGGTGTCGCCGCGCAGTTCCATCACCGCGGGAACGAGGATCAGCCGGATGACGGTGGCGTCGAGGAGGACGGCGACGGCCATGCCCAGGCCGCCCTGTTTGACGGCGACGTCGGGGCCGAGCAGGGAGGTCGTGAAGACGGCGACCATGATGGCGGCGGCGGCCGTGATGACCTTGGCGGTCCGTGCCATCCCGCGCGCTACGGCCGTACGGGTGTCGCCGGTGCGCTCGTACTCCTCGCGGACCCGCGAGATCAGGAAGACCTCGTAGTCCATCGACAGACCGAACAGCACCGGGAAGATCATCATCGGGACCCAGGTCGTGACCGGCATCGCGGTGGGGAAACCGAGGGCCGGACCCAGCCATCCCCACTGGACGACCGCGACGAGCACGCCGTAGGCGGCGCCGATCGCCAGCAGGTTCATCACGGCGGCCTGGAGCGCGATGGTGACCGACCGGACCAGCGCGATCAGCAGCACCAGGGACAGCGCGATGACGACCGCGATCATCAGGGGCAGGCGCGAGCCGATGTCCTCGGCCGTGTCGATCGTGACGGCGTTCGGGCCGCCGACGTGGACCGCCGCACCGCCGGGCGCCTGCGGCAGCACGTCGTCGCGCAGCCGGTGGACCAGGTCCGCGGTCGCCTTGTCCTGGTATCCGGTCCTGGGGAAAACCATGAGGAGCGCGGCCCGCCCGTCCTTGCTGACCTGGGGCGGCGCGGCGTAGGCGATGCCCTCGGTCCCGGCGACCGCTTCGGCGACGGGACGCAGGTCGCGGTGGCCGGGGCCGGCCTCGGCGGCGAGGATCAGGGGAGCGGCGTAGCCGGGCCCGAAGCCCTCGGAGAGGATCCGGTACGAGGTGTAGCTGCTCCTGTCATGGGGCTGGACACTGGCGTCGGGGTTGCTGAGCCGCATCGACAGCGTGGGGGCGGCCAGCACCAGCAGGACCGCGCCCGCCAGTACGGCGGCGGCCAGCGGCCTGCGCCGCACCACGCCGGCCCAGCGCTCGGCGAGCGTACGGCGCTCCCGCGCCGGGACACCCTCGGCCCCGCTGCGGCGGAACGTGCGACGGGGCAGGCGCAGCGCGTTGACGCGGTGCCCGGTGAAGCCGAGGAACGCGGGCAGCAGGGTCACCGCGGCGATCATCGTCAGCAGCACGATCACCGACGTGGCGACGGCCACGCCGGTCATCAGCCGCTGTCCCATGACGATCAGGCCGAGGAGCGCGATCACGACGGTCGTGCCCGCGAACAGGACACGCCACGGCGATCACGCCGGCGATCCAGGCCAGGAGCACCAGGCGGCGGCGCCGGTGGCAGAACCGGGCCAGTCCCGCCAGGGCTCCTTCCGTACGGGGGTTGCCGGTTGCCGTCATCTTCTCCTCCTGCGACTGGACGTCGCCCGATCATGTCCGCCGCACCCACCGCCGGACGTCCCCCAGGCGCGGGCACTTCGGGCTGCCGCCGACGGCGCACGCGGCCACGGCGGATACCGCGGACGCCGCCCCTCTACCACGGGCGCGGTAGTCGGGCGCTCGTCCCTGAGCGGGACCCGCCCGCGGAGCCGTCCGGCTAGGGTGCGCCCATGGACATAGGACGGTTCGGTGTAGTCGGCCCGGGACTCAAGGAGTTGACCAGCCGAGAGCGCGAGGCCGTCGCGCTGGTCGCGCAGGGACTGTCCAACGACCAGATCGCCGACCGCATGTTGATCAGCCCGATGACCGCGAGGCCCCATGTCAACCGGGCCATGGTCAAGCTCCATGTCCGCGACCGCGCCCAACTCGTCGTACTCGCCTACGAGTCCGGACTGGTAACCCCTCGGGGCCGCTGACCGCGTCCGTCCGGCTCGCGGGGCCCGGCCACCGCGGGAGCGTCGGCGGGAACGAACCGCACCTCCTTGCACACCTCCGCGCCTTTCCCACCCGCCGGGGCCCGGGGGCCGCGCGGGTCCGGCGGCTCGTCGGCCGTCACCACCCTGCGTCGCGCACCGGGCCGCCGCGGGCCACGGAGGCCGACAGGGCGCGCGCCTCCGACCGGGCGATCAGGGTCACTCCGCACAGTGAAACCTGTGCGCCCCCGGAACCGGCCGTCCCGGCGGGAAACCCTGGCCGCACGGCTGGGACGCCGCAGTGCCGCCAGGGAGGGGGTCGACACGGAGAGCGAGATGACAATTGCCCAGTGTGATCTGCTGTGGGTGTCGTCGGGCAGCGGGCCCGAGACGTCCGAGGAGATTTCATGCACGGATCCGCTGTCGCCAACCGGCGGTTCGGTCCTGACAGTGCCCTGACGGCCCATGGGGTCCCGGGCAGGGCAGGCGACTGCGGCGCTTCGGGGTTGCGGACGGGCAGCACGCTGACGTCGGTCCGGGCTGCCGCGGAGCGGAGCACGCTCGCCGGGGCCGGTTTCGTCCGGGCGACACCGCCGCTCCGCGCCGCGCGGACGCCCGACGCCACGACCACAGGGAGCGCCCATGACCAGTGACCTCAACACCGGAACCGCCGCGAAGCCGCCACCCCGGGAGGCCGGCGTCCGCCCCGGCCGGCGACCGGGGGCCCGGCTGTCCGCCTACCTGCGGCCGGCCAGGCTCGGCATGGTCGACTACTACCTCAGCGTGGCCGTCGTCCTGTCACTGCTCCCCACCGCCCGGCAAGGGCTCGACGGAGCGTCGCTGCTGACGTCGGCGGCGTTCCTGCTGGGCGAGGTGTGCCTGGTGGCGGCGGCCGTCGCGTTCGACGACGTCACCGGCCCCCGAGACGGGAGCGACGCCGCCAACTACGGCCCGGACGCACCGGCGCGGGCACTGGCCCGCAAGCCGCTGCTGACCGGGACGCTCACCGAGACGGCCGCGATCCGCTTCGCCGGGTGCGCCGTCGTCGCCGGGGCGCTGTGCTGGGCGGCGGCGCTGTTCTGGGCGCCGCACCGCCCGTTGTGGGCCGTGCTCGCGCTCGTGGCCGCCGCCGTCGTCGTACCGCAGTACTCCTGGGGCCTGCGGCTCAGCTACCGGGGCTTCCAGGAGGTGTTCCTCGCCGCGGTCGGCTGGGCCTTCGTGCTGCCGCTGTTCGGTCTGCTCACCGGGGAGGTCACCGGGCTCGCGGCCGTGGAGGCGTTCCTGTTCGGGCTGGGTCCGCTCCTGTTCGGCGTGTACTCCAACACCCACGACGCCGAAGGCGACCGCGCGGTGGGCCGGCCGACCGCCGCGTGTGTGCTGTCCCCGCGCGGCAACCGCCTGTTCGTCGGGGCGCTCTCGGTGGTCGAGACCACCGTGATCGTCACGACGCCGCTGCTGGGCCTCGCCCCGTGGTGGTTCCCGATCGCCTTCGTCCCGCTGAAGGCGGCCCGCGCCCGGCAGTTCACGGTCGGCATGGTGCGCGGAGACATGCTGCGCGGCCGGCTGCTCGGCATCCGGGTCCACCGGATCCTGGTCGTCACGCTGGTGGCGGTCAACCTCATGGTCGCCGGCTCCGCCTGAGCCGGAAGGGCGGCGCGGAGGCCGGGGCCGGCCTCCGCGCTCCGCCCGAACCGCCGCGCCACGCCTCACCTTCCTTCAACTCCCGTGCGTGTGACGGGACTCCTCGGAGGTACCCGATGAAACTCCCCGCCCCCGGAAGGTTCTTCGACGTCCTGGCCGACCGCGGCACCGGGACGGCGGTCCATCTGAGCCGGCCGCTGGACATCGCGGACGACGGCCGGACCACGTACGACATCCCGGACCTGGCCCAGTTGGTGAACCAGGCCGCGGGCTGGCTGGAGGGACTCGGCGTGGCGCCGGGCGACCGGGTCGCGGTGATCAAACCCAACCACTGGGACTACGTCCTGCTCGCCTGCGCCGCCGCCCGCATCGGCGCGGTGCCCGCGCTGATCTCCGACCGCCTTCCGGCGGAGACGCTCCAGGTGCTGCTCAAGCGCCTCGACGCCACCGCGCTGGTCACCACCGCGGTCACGCTGGCGGCCGCGCGCGGCGCGGAGACCGACCTCACCGCCTTCACCCGCCGCACCCTCACCCTGGACGCCCCGGCACCGGGTGCGATCCCGCTCGCGGACGTGCGCGGCCACCGGACACCGTCGCCCCGTCCCCGCCCGGACGACCTGACCCTGGCCATCATGCACACCTCGGGGACCACCGGTATCCCCAAGCTGGTCCGGCACTCCGCCACCACGCTGATCCACCGGATCGCCGCCGCCGAGGCACGGCGCCTGCCCCTGGTGTCCACCCGGCGTGACGACACCGTCGCCCAGGCGGCGTCGTACGCGCACGGACGGGGCCTCGCCTGGACGATCAGTGTGCTGTGGCTCGCCCCGCGCGCCGCGGTGATCCTGGACGGCTACGACCTCCGGCTCGCCGAACCCGTCCTCCGCGCCCATCCGCCGACCGTGCTGGAGGCCGCGCCCTCGGCCTTCGTACGCTGGCAACCGCTGGCGAGGGAGACGGACACCCCGTTCCACGACGTCCGGCTCTACATCAACACCTTCGACGCCGTGCACCCGCCCACGGTACGGACGTTCCTGACCGCGACCCGGCGCCGACTGCCGCTGTGGGTGCAGGTCTGGGGGCAGTCCGAGACCGGGCCGCTCACGTTCCGCTGCCTGACGCGCAGGTCCGTACGCGCGACAGGGGAACGTCATCCCACCACCCGTGACCTGGGGCGGAGCGTGCCCGGCAGGACCGGGCTGCGCGTGGTGGACCCGGCGACCCTCCAGCCGCTGGGGCGGGGCAGGGCAGGCCTGGTGCAGGCCCGCACCCGTACGCTGTGCGCCGGATACGTCAGCGAACCGGAGCGGATGCGCGCCAAGTTGTCCGGGCCCTGGTTCACCACCGGGGACCTCGGGCTCATCACCCGCTCCGGCCGGCTGCTGCTGCTCGACCGCGAGGTGGACACGATCCCCGACGGCAGCTGCGTCGAGATCGAGGACGTGCTCCACGACCGGCTGCCGGAGGTCGTGGAGGCGGTGGTGCTCGGGCGTGCGAGCGGAGAGCCGCAGCCGGTGCTGGTGACCCAGGACGGCACGCTGGACCTCGGCGTGTGGCGGCGGTCCGTGACCGACCTTCCGCCGCTCGGTGAGCCGACGGTGCTGCCGCTCGACCAGCTCCCGGTCACCGCTACGGGCAAGGTCAGACGGCAGGAACTGCGCGACCGGCTGCTCGACGGGGCGCAGCCGTACGGCACCGGCCAGTGGACCTGATCCGTGCCTGGGCCGCGCACCCGGGCCGCGTTCGCGCGCCGCGCCCGGGCCGTGGGACGGCTCCCTCGTGCCACCTCCCGCGTGCCGCCCCCGTATGACACCTCGACAAACAAGGGACCTCCGATGGCCGAGACCGACATCGACATCGCCGTGGTGGGAGCCGGGATCTCCGGTCTGGCCTGCGCCTTCCAACTGGCCCGAGCCGGCCGCTCCGTTCGGGTGTTCGAGGCGGAGGGCAGGGTGGGCGGGCGGATGGCCGGCCGCCGGCACGACGGCTACGTCCTCGACGAGGGAGCCGAACACATCGCGGTCCGCGGCTACGACAGCACCTGGCGGCTGCTGCGGGCGACCGGGCTGGACCGGGACGCCATCGTTCCGGTGGGAGGGCGGATCGCCGTGTGGCACGACGGCCGCGCCCACGCCAACCTGGGCCATCCGGCGGGGCTGCTGACCGGCGCCGGCATGTCGTGGCGCGGGCGGCCGGCCTGGCTCCGCTTCACCGGGGCGCTGCTGAGACGGCGGGGCGCCTTCGACCAGGACCACCCCGAGGCGACCCCGCTGGGTGACGCGACCGTGACCGCGTACGCGCGCCGCTACCATCACGACCTGCACGACCGGCTGTTGCAGCCGATGGCCGGCGGGTTCTTCGGCTGGCGGCCGGAGCGTTCGGCGATCGGGCCGATGGCCGCGCTGCTGCTCGCCGTCGGCGGCGCCGGTGCGCGCTGGGTGGCGTACCGCGACGGCATGGGCACGCTCGCCACGAAACTGGCCGAGCGGCTCGACGTCGTCACCGGCCGGGAGGTCCTCGCCGTCAAGCCGGAGGCGCACGCCGTGCGCCTGGACCTGACCGGGGGCGGAAGCGTGACCGCCCGGCGTGTCGTGCTCGCGGTGCCCGCGCCGGTGGCGCTCCGCCTCCACGCCGACCTTCCGGACGACGAGCGCCCCTATCTCGCGGCGAGCACCTACAGCCCGATGCTGAAGGTGCTGTGCCTGCTCGACCGTCCGCTGCCCAGCCCCACCCGGCAGCCGTCGTACGCACTTGAGGTCCCTGCCCTGGACGACCGGGTGTTCGCCGGCGCGATCCTCGACCACGTCAAGGCCCCCGGCCGCGTGCCGCCCGGCCGCGGTCTGATCAGCCTCTTCGCCTCCCCGTACGCCTCCCCGGGCCTGCTGGAGCGGACCGACGAGGAGATCGTGTCCGCGGTCGCCGGGCGCGCCGAGCGGTATCTTCCGGGCCTGGCCGGGGCGACGCGTGAGACGCACGTGGTGCGCTGGCCGGTGGGCCTGCCGGAGGCGACCCCGGCCGCGCTGCGGCTGCGGCGGGCGTTCCTGGACCGCCCGGTACGCCGCGTCGACTACGCCGGGGACTGGGTGATGCTCCGCCCAAACAGCGAGGCCGCCGTCCGCTCGGCCGAGATCGTCACGCACCGGATCCTGTCCGCCGACGCGCGCTGAGGTCTCCGCTTCCCGCGCGTCCTGGACGATCGGGACATGACGGAACTGACGGGGTATTGACTCCCCTACACCCCTTAGGGTTTCTTAAGGGCATGAGGGAGGACCGGAGGCTGCGTCGGCGCAACGACACCGTGCGGGAGATCCTCGACACCGCGCTCGAGGTGATGGCGGAGGAAGGCGTCGCCGCGCTGAGCATGTCCGAGGTGGCCCGGCGGATGGGGATGCGGCCTCCCTCCCTCTACCAGTACTTCCCGTCCAGGACTGCCGTGTACGACGCCCTGTTCGAGCGAGGGATGCGGGAGACGGTCGCTGTCCTGGAGCCGTACCGGGACATGCTGTCGCACGATCCGCGCGGCGCCCTCCTGGCGGGCCAGCAGGCCACCGTGGCCTGGGCGATGGCCCATCCGGTGCTGGCCCAACTGCTGTACTGGCGGCCCGTACCCGGTTTCGAACCGACCCCGCGGGCCTTCGAACCCGCGGTGCGGCAACTGGAGCTCCTGCGGGACGCCCTCCGGGCCGCGGTGCGCGCCGGGCAGCTGTCGCCCGCCGCCGCCGACGAGGAGGGGGTGGCCCTCTGCACGGCGCTGGTGGCGGGCGTGATCAGCCAGCAGCTCGCCAACGAGCCGTCCGCACGGGTCGAGGAGGGCCGCTTCACCCGCCTCACCCGGACGGCGGTGGACATGTTCTTCCACTTCTACGCCCCCAAGGAGGGCGAGAGCGATGACCCAGACCTACAGGGAGGCCGCACGCCTGCCGCAGACCGACCGTGACGAGTCGGCCGCGGTCGCCGAGGCGGAAGGCCGGGCCGCCATGGCCGTACTGGAGAAGCTCGGCGACGAGGACTGGCACCGTCCCACCGACTGCGTGGAGTGGGACGTACGCACCCTGGTCTCCCACCTCGTCGCCCAGTGCGAGGACAACATCTCCCTGGCCACCATGGTGCGCAGGGAGCTCACGGGCAGGCGGCGCCATCCCGGCATGGGCCCGGTCGACGCCCACATGGCGGCGCAGGTCGCCGACCACACGACCGCGTCCGGACCGGAGTTGACCGCGCGGTTCGCGCTGCTGTGGCCCCGCGCCGTACAAGCGCGCCGGCGCCGCCCGGGTCTGATGCGGCGCGCCAGGATCGACAGCGGCATGCCCGGAGCACCCCGGATGCCGATCGGCCATCTGCTCGACACCATCTACAACCGCGACCTGTGGATGCACCGCATCGACCTGACGCGGGCCACGGGACAGCCCCTCGTGGTGGGCGAGCACGACCGGCTCATCGTCGAGCAGGTGATCCGTGATCTGGCCCTGGCCTGGTCCGGGGCACCCGTCGCGCTGGAGCTGACCGGGCCCGCCGGGGGCGCGTGGCTGCTCGGCTCGGGCGAGCCGGCGTCGGTGGTCCGCGCGGACGCCGTCGCCTGTCTGCGCGCCCTGGCCGGGCGCGACCCGGACGTGCCGCTGGAACTGGTCCGGGGAACGGACACGGCGCTCGCGGCCGTCCGGCGGGCGCGGGTCGTCTTCTGATCCGCCGTCGGGCGCCCGGGGAGCGGGTCCGGCCGGGATCGTGGGGCAGCCGTCGCGGTACCGACCCGCCGCGTTGCCCGACCCGGTACGCTCGGCCCCCGCTGCCGACGGAATTCGACCGCGCGTGCACGGAACAGAAAGGGGTTCAAGGCGTGTATCCCACAGTGCGGCCAGGCAACGGGCGGCCGTTGCCCGAAGGGCTCGCGGAAGCGATACGTGAGACCGCCGGTGACATCGCCGCGCTGCTGCGGGGCGCGGCCGACCCGGCACTTCCCGTTCCGCGGTCGGAATGGACAGTGGGCGAGGCGGCCGCCCATCTGGCGCTGGCCAACGAGCTGATGGCCGACCTCGCGCGCGGCCGGGAACGCCCCTACGGGGACGGCACACCGCAGAGTCTGGCCGCGGCCAACGCGCGGGCCCTCGCCGCGTTCGAGGAGCGTCGGCCCGAGCCGCTCGCGGCGCTGATCGTGGAACAGGCCGAGGCGTTCCTGGACGCCGTGGACCGGGCCGCGGACGAGAGCGCCGCGGACGACCCGGCGCTCGTCACGCCACTGGGCCGCATGAACAGGGCCACGCTCGCGTCCTACCTCCTGACGCACATGCTGGGCCACGGCTACGACCTGGCCCGGGCGCTGGGCCGCCCGCACATGGTTGACCGTGCCCGTGCCGGGCTGTGCATGCCGTTCATGCTCCTGGTCATGCCGAGGGTCACCGCGCCGTCCGCCGCGGGCATGACGGCGCGTTACGCCATCCGTCTGCGCGGCGGCGCCGCGTTCGGCGCCGCGCTCGACGACGGTGCCCTGCACGTGACCCCGGGGCCCGCGATCCGGCCCGACTGCACGATCCTGATCGAACCGGTCGCCTTCCTCCTCATCGCGCTGGGCCGCCTCAACCTGTGGCGGGCCATGGCCCGGGGGCACGTCATCGCCTGGGGCCGCAGACCCTGGCTCGCGCCGCGCTTCCCGAACTTGTTCACGGCACCCTGATTTCCCCCGGCTCCTCCGCCACGCGGACCCCGGCCGTCCTGTCGGCGCCGCTACGAGGAGAAGGTCTCGATGTACTCCTCGGGCTCCCCCAGCTCCGGCGCGTCGCGCAGTTCGATGTGCTCCCCCAGGCGTTCCAGTTCCAGCACGGTCACGGTGTTCTCGCCCGGTACCAGGAGCGGTGCCGGGAGGTAGAGCGTCGTCTGGGGGCCGATCTCCCAATACCGGCCGAGCAGGAAGCCGTTGATCCAGACGAACCCCTTGGCGAACCCGGGAAGGGCCAGGAAGGTGTCCGCCCGTTCGTCCACCGTGAACCGCGCGGTGGCGAACCCGGCCGTGCCCCGCGGGTCGCCGGCGGCCGCCGCGCGGGCGACCTCCTCGGCCGACCACTCGTCCAGCGGCAGCGGGTGCGTCGTCCAGCCGTGCACCATCCGGCGTCCCACCCGGACATGGCCGAGGATGCCCTTGCCCTGTCCGAGCAGCGGGCCGTAGTTGATCCGTCCCTGGTTCTCGACGAGGAGTTCCAGCCGCACCGGTCGGCCTGTGCCGTGGAGGGTGAGCGAGTCGGTCTCCCGGTCCAGGATCCCGGCCGGGACGCCGTCGACGAAGACCTGGGCGCGGTCGTGCAGTCCGCTGACGGTCAGGTCGAGGGCGCCTTCGGGGAGTTTCGGCCGCGCGCGGTGGAGCACCAGGCCGGAGGCCTGTCCCAGCTCCTCGAAGGTCGGCGGGTGGGGTGAGTCCACCGGCCGGGACACGGCTTCGAGACCGCCCAGCAGTCCGGCGCCCCGGACGACCGGGACGGTGCGGGGTGCCAGCAGCACCGGGTCGGCGGGCGGTGGCTGCTCCGGGCGGCCGGTCAGGGCGTTGAGCTGGTCGCGCAGGGCGTGGAACTTCGGCGTGAGCCCGCCGTGTTCGGCGATCGGCGCGTCCGAGTCGTAGCTGGTCACGGTCGGCTGGAGGGACTCGCCGTCGTGGTTGGAGCCCGCCCAGAGTCCGAAGTTGGTGCCGCCGTGCGCCATGTAGAGGCTGACCGAGCCGCCGGCGTCGAGGATGTCGCCCAGCGTCCCCGCCGCGCTGCGTGGTGACCGGACGTGGTGCCGCTCCCCCCAGTGGTCGAACCAGCCGTTCCAGAACTCCGCGCAGACGAACGGCTCGTCGCGGCGGCGCTTGCGCAGCAGGGCGGCGGCCTCGGCCGCCTGGGAGCCGAACGTCGCGGCCGCGAGCTGGTCGGGCAGGGTGCCGCCGTCGAGCATCAGCTCGGTCGGGCCGTCGGCCGTGAAGAGCAGTTCGGTGATGCCACGCTCCACCAGGGCGTCGCGGAGCCGGCGCAGATACACGTGGTCGTCGCCGTAGCTGCCGTACTCGTTCTCGACCTGCACCGCGACGACGGGCCCTCCCCGCGCGGCCTGAAGGGCGGCGAGACGCGGGATCAACCGGTCGAACCAGTCCGTCACGGCATCCAGGAAGGGGCCGTGGGAGGAACGCGGCCGCATCCCCGGCAGGCCCGTCAGCCAGGCGGGCAGCCCGCCGTTGTCCCATTCGGCGCAGATGTACGGGCCGGGCCGCACGATCGCGTCAAGCCCGGCCTGCTGCGCGAGGCGCAGGAACCGTTCGACGTCGCGCCACCCGTCGAAGCCCGCTCGGCCCGGGTGCCGCTCGTGGAAGTTCCACGGCACATAGGTGTCGACCGTGTTCAGACCCAGGGCGGCGAGTCGTGCCAGCCGGTCCGCCCACTGGTCGGGGTGGACCCGGAAGTAGTGCAGCGACCCGGCGAGCACACGGTGCGGGCGGCCGTACCGCAGGAGTTCACCGTCCGGGTGGGACAGGGCGGGCGCCGCGTGCTCCTCTGTCATGAGGCGGTGGCGCGCGTCGTCGGCTTCTTCACGGACGCTCCTTCGAGGTGGAGTGCGGAGAACGGTATCCCGGTTCCGAGGATGGTAACGACGCGGCGGGGACGAGGCGTCACGGTTGCGGCACTCCGGCGGTGCCCGGCGCTACGGGACGTGCCGCGCCGGGCCGGTGGCCAGGTGGAGCAGGGACTCCAGGGGGCCGCGCCGGAACAGCCGGGTCCATACGGTGGCCAGCAGCACGGCTGCGGCGATGAAGGCGAGGAGCACGGGAAGGCCGGACATGCCGTCGTCGTCGATCGCGGCCACGTGACAGACGTCGGAGAGGAACCACAGGGCGACGATGTGCAGGACGTACACGGTCAGCGCGATCATGCCGACCGCGGCGACGGGTCCGGCCGCGCGCGTGAGCCGTGGCAGCCGGTCGGCGACGGTCAGGCACACGGCCATCACCACCAGGGCCACGCCCGTGTTGCCGAGGATGGAGAACGTCGTCTCGCTGTGCGGTGCGGCCACCAGCAGCCAGGCGGGCGGGACGTGGTCCCCGGTGTCGCCGACCCGGTCGGACCACCACGCCGAGTTCGCCGAGCTGCCGTCCGTGGCGGCCGAGACGGTCGTCAGGGCGCGCGGGACCAGGCGCAGGGCCAGCCAGGAGCCGCCGTAGCCGAGCAGGGCGAGGGCGCCGCCGGCGGCGGCGAGCCGGGACCGGACGCCGGGCCTGCCGAGGTCGAGCCTGGCCACGGCCATGCCGGCGACCAGGAACGGGATCCAGGCGAGGACCGGATACCCGCCGGTGAACAGCAGTCCGACGACGCCGTCCGTGCCGGTGATCCGGGCCAGCGGGTCGCGGGCGACGACCGCGTCCGCCCACTGCCCGTCCTCGATCGACTTCCGCACCACGAAGAGGATCTGGGGCAGGACCAGCGCTGTCGCCGCGGCGATGAGCGCGAGGACCCCGGCCCGCAGCCGGTACAGCGGCAGGACGGCCAGGAAGAGCAGTCCGTAGAAGCTGAGGATCACGTCGACGCCGGTGCCGAGCGCGGTCAGGGCGTAGCCGAGCGCCACGAGCACGAGGGCGCGGATCACGACCCTGGCCATGGCCTGGCGGCCGGCCCGTCCGGTCCGGGGGCACGGCCGGCCGGTCAGGATGATCAGCGAGAAGCCGGCCAGCACCGCGAAGAGCGCGGAGGAGCGGCCCCGTGCCGTCTCCAGCAGGAACCCCACGGGTCCGCCCACGGTCACGTCGGGTCCGACGTGCGCCGAGTACATGCCGAAGACCGCGAGTCCCCGGGCGAGGTCGATGCCGATCAGCCGTCCGGTCGACGGCGGCCCGGCGCGGGTGGCGGCGGGCTCGGCGCCCGGCCCGGACGGTGTCTGTGACGGCACGGCAGCCGATGTGTTCTGGGTCATGTCCTCAGACTGTGCCAAATACCCGCCACAACCCATATGCCACCTTTCCGGAGGCGCCCCCGCCGGTCGGCCGGAGCCGCCCCGGCCGACCGGCCGTCACCGTCCCGCCGGCGGACGGGAGTACGCACGCTCCGCAAGCAGGCGGGCGCTCTCCGTGATACAGATCGGGCGAAGGGCTGCGACGAGCGGAGCGCACGTGATCCGGGTGGTGGTGGTCGACGACGAGGCCCTGGTCCGCGGGGGCTTCACGCACATCCTCAACGCGGCGGACGGCATCGAGGTCGTGGCGGCCGTGCACGGCGGGGAGGCGGTACGGGCGGTACGCGAGTCGCACCCCGATGTCGTGCTGCTGGACATCCGGATGCCGGACGTGGACGGGCTCACCGTACTGGCCGATCTACGGCGTCTGCCGGACCCTCCGGTGGTCGCCATGCTCACCACGTTCGACACCGACGAGTACGTGGCGACCGCGCTGCGCTCGGGCGCCGCGGGTTTCCTGCTCAAGGACACCGATCCCGAGCAACTGCCGTCCCTGGTGCGTGCCCTGGCCGAGGGCGGCACGGTGCTGTCCGCCACGGTCACCCGGACGGTGGTGGACGGCTACCTCAACAACGGCGTGCGCGAGCCGTCCGCCGTCCGGCTCACGGCCCGGCTGACCGAACGGGAGCGCGCCGTCCTCGTCCTCATGGCCCAAGGGCTCGCCAACACCGACATTGGCGCCCGGCTGCACCTGAGCACCGGCACCGTGAAGGGCCATGTCAGCGCCGTGCTCGGCAAGCTCGGGGTCGGCAGCCGCGTCGAGGCGGCGCTGGTCGCCGAACGCGCGGGCCTGCTCACGCCGCCGCGTGACGGCCGTACCGGATGAGCCCCCGACGGCCGCGGCCCGCTCTGCTGGACGCCGCCCTGGTCCTGGCCTCGCTGGCCGACGCCGCGGTCCACATCCGCGTCGAGCCGCGGGCGGCCACGATCTGCGCGCTGCTCGCCGCCCTGGCCCTGACCCTGCGCCGTCGCCTGCCCCTCACGACGTTCGTGCTCACGCTCCCGGCCACCCTGGTCAGCGAGGCGGTCATCGCCCCGATGGCAGCGCTGTACACGCTCTCCTCGCTCAGCCGCCACCGCCCGCTCCTGGCCGGCTGCGCCTTGGTCCACGCGACCACGGACTTCCTGCCCTGGCCGTGGTCGGCCCTGAAGGCCGCCGAACTCACCCGCACCGGCAGCCTGTTCCACCTCAGCTACACGCTGGCCACCGCCGCCGCCCCCGTCTTCCTGGGCCAGTTGGTGCAGGCCCGGCGCGATCTGTCGCTGCGGCTCGCCGAGATCTCCGAGGCCCGCGAGTACGAACGGCTGCTGACCGCCCAGAGCGTCCTGGCGAAGGAACGCGCTCAGCTCGCCAGGGAGATGCACGACGTCGTGGCCCACCAGGTCAGCCTGATCGCCGTGCAGGCCGGGGCGCTCCAGGTGGCCGGTCCCGACACCGCGACGCGGAAGGCCGCGGAGACCATCCGGCGGCTGAGTGTGGAGACGCTCGACGAGCTGCGGCACATGGTCAGCGTGCTGCGCGCCTCGGGCAGCCGCCCCACCGAACTCACCCCGCAGCCGTCCCTGGCCGACCTGCGGCGGCTGGTGGACGGCAGCGGCATCGAGGCGGAACTGAAGACGGACCTGCCCGAGGACCTCCCTCCCCCGGTCCAGCGCGCCGTGTACCGCACCGTGCAGGAGGCGCTGACCAACATTCGCAAACACGCGCCCGGCGCCAGGGCGACCGTCCGCGTCCAGCACGGCGGCGGCACCCTGCGCGCCACGGTCACCAACACCGCCCCCACCCGGCCGGCGCTCCCGCTGCCCAGCGCCCGGCACGGTCTGGCCGGCCTGCGTCAGCGCGCCGGACTCCTGGGCGGGACGGTGACCTCCGGCCCCACGGCCGACGGGGGCTACGAACTCCTCCTGGAGCTGCCGACCGGCGCCGACCCGTCATGAACAACGGCTGCGACGCACGGGCCACGGGTGGCCGCGCGTGTCCCGTGCTCCGGGGCTCACGGGCCGCCGCCGCGTCGGCCGTACGAACCGCCGCCCGCCGAGGGCGGCGCAGGATGATCGCGCAGGGACGGCGGCCACACGCCTGACGGAGGGCGGGGCGGGTGCGTTCGCAGGAGGTCGCGACCGCCGTCACGACCTCCAGCGCACATAGGACTTGAACACCGGGCCGGGCAGCCGGGCGGCGAGCCGGTCCTGGTTGCGGCGGGACAGGCCGGCGAACGCGCAGCCGACCGCCGGGGCGGCCAGCAGCGTGATGAGGACGGCGACCAGCGTCGCGTCGAGCGCGCTCTCCCTCTGGTAGCCGCCGAGGACCAGGCTGCGGACCCGGATCCGCCCTCCTGCCCTGCCCTCCGCCCAGTGCAGGGCCGCGGCCGTGTCGATGAGGCTGCCGTCCTCGGCGACGAACAGCCCGGAGCAGGTCGTGCCCTTGCCTCCCTTGCCGCCTCCCTCCGGATGGCACTCCCGGGCCGTGAACACGCCCGGGGTGCCCGCCCATCCCACGGCGGAGGCGGCCACCGTACCCAGCAGCACGATGCCGGCCAGGAACACGGCGGACCCGCACCACCACAGGAGCCGCCGGAGCGGGGCCGCCGCGGGCGTGCCGGCCCGATCGGCCGGTTTCCGCAGGGCCTGCTGCCGTTGCTCGCCGGTGTGCGCCCAGGTGCCGGGCGCTGGGGAGGCGCTCGCTGCACCGGCCGCGGCACCGCGGCGCCGCGCACGCCGACGCAGCGCCCCCCACTTGTGCGACCTCGCCACACCTGCCTCCCGCCCGACCGTGCCGTCCGTGCCGGCGCGCCGGCCTCGTCGTCCACGTCGGCCTCGTCGTCCACGTCGGCCCGGCAACGTCGCCCGTCTCAGAGGCGACTGAACTTTTCGATGTCCTCGGTGAACTCCTCGATCGCCTGTGCGGTGAGCGTGGGCCGGGTGTCGGCGATGGCGTCGAGGTAGTCCTCGGTGGTGGCCGGACGGCCCTGCCGCAGCGCGACCTCCCGCTCGAAGGCGGCCTGTGCGCCCTTGCGGGCGGCGAACACGATGTCCGCAGGAGTGAACAGCTCGCTGGCGGCTACCAGTTGGGCCACGTCCACCGAGCCGGCGGCCCGGAGGTAGCGGTCCCAGATCGCCGAGCGGGCCGTCGCGTCGGGCGGTCCGATCGGGATGACGTAGTCGAACCGGCCCGGTCGCAGGAACGCCGGGTCGAGGGAGCGCACGGAGTTCGTGGCGCAGACCAGCAGCCGGGAGTCGTGCTCGCGGAAACCCGGGATGAGCTTCAGCAGTTCGTTGGTGACGCCGTGGCCCGGGTCCACCGCCATGCCGGACCGCAGACCGGCGATCTCCTCGACCTCGTCGATGAAGAGCAGCACCGAGTCCAGTTCCGCCAGGTCCGCGAACACTCCGCGCAGCGCCGCGGCCAGGCCCTCGCTCGTGTCGGCGGCGAGCCGGGACGGGAAGATCTCCACGAACGGCCAGGCGAGCCGCGAGGCCACCGCCTTGGCGAAGCTGGTCTTGCCGGTGCCGGGCGGGCCGAAGAGGATGACACCCTTCGGCGGGGCGACGCCGTAGCGGTCGGCGAGCGCCGGTTCCGCCAGCGGGAGCACCACCCGTCGTTCCACGACCTGCTTCTCCCGTTCCATGCCGGCCATGGCGTCCCAGAGTCCCCCGGGAAGCATGCGACCGCCCAGCTCCATGAGGGCGCCGGCGTCGGAGGGTCCCTGCGGTTCGAGTTTCTCGTAGAGGACGAGGTCGTCCCGGAACCGGTAGCCGCAGTGCTCCAGGGCCGCGGTCCCGGCGGCACCGGGGGGCAGCAGAGCGCTGATACGGCGTACGCCCACGGCCCTGAGGCGCCGTTCCAGTTCGGTGAGGAGGGCGCTGCCGATGCCGCGCTGACGCCACCGGGCGGCGAGCGCCACCAGGAGGACCCAGCCGCGCTGCCCGCTCGCCCGGGCCGCGGCCATGCCGACCAGTTCGTCACCCACGACGGCGACCACGGCGTTCTGTCCGGCCCTGGCCTCGGCCATCACCTCCGAGACCGGGAAGACCGGAACCTCGTCGGCCTGCCGGCTCTCCTCCCAGATGAGGATCGCCTGGTCGAGATCGTCGTCGTGATAGTCGCGCAGGTGCCATGCGGGCATCGCAACCACCTCACCGCTCCCGGCAGTCCATTGTCCCCGCCCGCACGCCGGGCGGCGAGCCGGGCGGGACGGGGTGGGTGCGCGCCGCGCACTGGTACGCACCCTTCCCGGTTCCTCAGCCGGTGGAGCTCGTGTCGAGGTGGGCGAAGACGACCACGTTCTCCTCGTAGTCCTTGCTGATGCGGTTGAAGTTTCCGCCGCACGTGATCAGCCGCAGCTGGGGAGTCGTCGTGTCCGAGTAGACCTTGTCGTCGGGGAAGTCCGCCTTGCTGAAGGAGTCGAGGGAGTCGACCTTGAAGTGGGCGACGGTCCCGTCCGCGCGGGTGATGTCCACCGCGGCGCCGGGCTCGAGCGAGTCCAGCTCGGCGAAGACCGCGGGACCGGTCATGGTGTCCAGGTGGCCCACGACGACCGACGCTCCGCGCTCACCGGGCGAGGGTCCGCCCTGGAACCATCCGACCATGTTGGTGTCGTCGGCCGGCGGTGGGTTCAGCTGTCCCGAGGCGTTGACGGTGAGGTTGGTGAAGGGGGCGTCCACCCCGATGTCCGGGATCGAGAGCCGCGTCGGCTGCGAGCGGGGCAGTGACTTGCCGTCGGCTTCCGCGCCGGCGTTGGAGCCGGCACTGGAGGGGGAGCTGCTGCCGGCGTCGGCGCTCGGTGCGGCCGACGCGGACGTCCGGGGGGCGACGGCCGCCGGACGGTGGGTGTGCTTGGGGTGCGCCACGGGCGCGGCGACCAGGGAGTTGTGGATGAGCGCGATGCCCAGTCCGACCGCTGCCGCGGGCCACAGCAGGCGGAGCCGGTAACGACGCGTGGCGGGCTTGGTCCCGCTCTGCTCCGTCTGGGGCGGCTGCTGAGAAGCCATGACGGTGCCTTTCGTCATTCAAGGGGTGGTACTGGCCGCGGGCGACGGTTGGGGTCGGCCGCCGCTGCCGCGGCCTGCGCTGCCCTCCTGGGGAGGTGACGCAGACCGCGGCAGCCCAGCGACAGGCAAGAGCAGCCCGATCAGGCCGCGGAAGGGTCCGACGCCTGACGGCGGCGGAGCATGTACGCACCGGCGCCCAGGCCGCCGAGCAGCAGCGCGGCCCCGAGGCCGAGGGTGGCGTTGGAGGACTCGGCCAGGCCGCCGCCTCCGGCATGCACGCCACCGTGCGGCCGGTGCTCACGACCCTCACGGCCCTCGTGCCCCTCACGGCCTTCGTGACCCTCGCGACCCTCACGGTGGTCACGGCCCTCGCCGCGACCCTCGCCCCTGCCGCCCTTCTCACGACCGCCGTGGTCGCCCTCTTCACGGCCACCGCCGTTGTCGGCGTTCATCATGGCCAGGGCACCGCCACCGGCGTGCACACCACCGTGCGGCCGCTCACGACCCTCATGGCCCTCGCGACCCTCGCGACCCTCGCGACCCTCACGACCCTCACGGTGCTCACGGCCCTCGCCCCTGCCGCCCTTCTCACGGCCACCGCGACCCTCGTCACGGTCACCGCGGTCGCCCTCTTCACGGCCACCGCGGTCGTTGTCGGCGTTCATCATGGCCAGGGCACCGCCACCGGCGTGCACGCCACCGTGCGGCCGGTGCTCACGGTGCTCGCGGTGCTCGCGGTGCTCACGGCCCTCACCGCGGCCCTCACCGCGGCCCTCACCGCGGCCCTCACCGCGGCCTTCACCGCGGCCCTCGCCGCCCTTGCCGCGGCCCTCGCCGCCCTTGTCACGGCCTTCGCCGCCCTTGTCACGGCCACCGCCACCGTTGTCGCGGCCACCGCCACCGTTGTCGCGGCCACCGCGGCCTTCGTCGTTGCCGCCGTTGTCCCCGCCGGGGGCGCCGCCGTCGGCCTTGACGGCCTGATGCTGCGCGGAGGGGAGCGCCGACACGGTCAGCGCGCCCGCGGCAGGGGCGGAGATCGTCACGGCCGCGGCCAGAGCCGCGGAGGTGAACAGAGTACGGGTGATACGCATGGGTGGTTCCTTCCGTCACGACTGCGAGAGCCGGCCCAACGCCCACTCAATCGGGAATCGCAGCGGCGACGTGATCACCTTCAGCGGAATCCTGACGCCCCACCACCTGAGCGTCGCAAACGGACTACTGACACCCCCTCCATACGTCCGCGCCGGGGACCGGACGCGGCCTCGGACACGGCTCCCCGCGTCGCGGTCAGGAGGGGTCGAATCCCCTTGTCCTAGCCGGTTTCCGGGTGTCCTGAGCGGTCGGCGAACCGCCCGCGCGGCGGGCGAACTCGGGCGGGGATCAGCGGTCCGCGCCCGCCATCCGTATGGCCCGCAGCCGAACGGTGATCACCCGCTGTCAGCGCCGAATCGCCATCCGCCTTTGGTAAATCTGCGCACTGAATATGCAAAGAGGACACAAAGTGTGATGGAACCACACAAAGACTCGGCGCCGGTGCACCGCCCCGCGCGAGTCGCGCATTCGGGGCGACGGCGGCGACGGCGAGGCGGCACCCGGATGCCGCGCGCCGAGGCGTCCCCGAAGTCGCGGGGGCGCCCGCGCAGATGAGTGCCCGACACGTTCAACTTCCGCTGCCGACAATGCGGTTGCGGGGAGCTCTCGGCCGGCTTCGCGCCTCGATGGCCACACTTCCGGATTCCGGTCCCGGGTCGCACGAAGGGGGTACTCCCCGCGCCGCGGGGAGTATAATATTCATCAGTCGATGAATTGCTGCTCTCCTGAGAGGCGGGGCCGTGATGGAGCGGACCACGTGTTGTGTGGTGGGAGGCGGCCCCGCGGGCATGGTGTTCGCGCTGCTGCTGGCCCGGTCGGGCGTCGCCGTGACCGTGCTGGAGCAGCACGGCGACTTCCTGCGGGACTTCCGCGGCGACACCGTGCACCCCTCGACCCTGGCGCTGCTCGACGAGCTGGGTCTGGCCGAGCGCTTCGCGCGGCTGCCGCAGCGCCGGGTTCGCACCGTCCAACTCCCCGCCGGCCCCGGCGGTTCGATGGTGACGGTCGCGGACCTCGGGGTGCTTCCCGGCCCGTACGACTACGTCGCGATGGTGCCCCAGTGGGACCTGCTCGACCTCCTCATGGACGAGGCCCGCAGCGAGCCGTCCTTCGATGTGCGGATGAACACCGAGGCGACCTCGTTCCTGATCGAACGCGGCCGGGTCACCGGGGTGCGCTACCGCACCTCCGAGGGCCGCACCGGTGAACTGCGTGCGGTCCTCACGGTCGCCTGCGACGGCCGCGGATCGCTGGCCCGCTCGCGACCGGAACTGGCGCTGCGCCGTTTCGACTGCCCGATGGACGCCTGGTGGTTCCGGCTGCCGCGGCACGAGGGCGACCCGAGCGGTCTGGTCGGCGGCGCGGGCGACCGCTTCCTGACCGCGATGATCGACCGCGGGTCGTACTGGCAGTGCGCCGCGCTCATCCCCAAGGGCACCGACGCGGAGCGCCGCGCGGCCGGCCTCGACCGCTTCCTGGCCGACTTCGCCGCCGCCATGCCCTGGGCGGCGGACCGCACGCACGCCCTGCGCTCCTGGGACGAGGTCAAGCTCCTGGACGTGCGGCTGGACCGGCTGCGCCGCTGGCACCGTCCGGGGCTGCTGTGCATCGGCGACGCCGCGCACGCGATGTCCCCGGTCTTCGGCATCGGCATCAACCTCGCCGTGGAGGACGCCGTCGCCGCCGCCCGGCATCTGGTCGAACCGCTGCGGCGAGGGACCGTGGGGCTGCGCGACGTACGCGCCGTGCAGCGGCGCCGCCGTCCGACCACCGTCGTGACGCAGGCGCTGCAACGGGCCGCCCACGCCGGGCTCATCGCACCCGTCCTGCGGGGGCGGCAGCCGCTCGGCAGCGTCGACCGGGCCCGGCGCACCGCCGGCCTGCTCACCGGATCCCGGCTGGTCCGGCGCCTGCCCGCGTACTTCCTCGCCTACGGCGCTCTGCGCGAGCGCCCGCCGGAGAGCGCGCTCCGCGGACGCGGGCGGCCGTGAGGCCGCGGGTCCGGCGACCGCCGGCCCTCGGGGGCTGCCGGCCGTCGGGCCTCGGGCCCGGCGTCCGCGAGGCCGACGGCTGCGGCTGCGGCTGCGGCTGCGGCTGCGGCTGCGGCTGCGGCTGCGGTAGGACCCAAGGGTTCGGCGCGCGTGTCAGCCCTGCCGCCGCTCGGCGTGAAACGGATCCACGCCCCCGGTCGAGCGGCCCACCGGGACAGGGGGCGCCCGCGCACACGGGGCGACCGGGCATGGGGCGACCGGACACCGGCGCCGATCGGCCACGGGGGTGGGCCCGGACATGGGGGCCGACCGGACACCGGGGCCGACCAGTCACCGAGGCGAGCCGGACAGCCGGGGCAGGCCCGACACTGGGGCCGACCGGACACGGGGCGACCCGACACCGGGGTCGATCGGCCACAGGGCGACCCGTACAAGGGCCTACCCGACACGGAGGCCGACCGGTCACTGGGGCAGGCCCAACATCGGGGCCGACCAGCCCCGGGGGCAGGCCCGGTACCGGCGCAGCCCGGACTCCGGGGCAGGCCCGACACCGGCCCAGACCGGACACCGGCGCAGGCCCGACACGAGGGCAGGCCCGACACTCGGCCAGACCGGACACCGGCGCAGGCCGGAGCGGCCCTGGTGGGACGCTTCGAGTGCGCGGTGGGTGGCCCCTGCGTTCTCGCCTGGTCAGGGTCGCCCGGTGGTGCGACGCTGGGGTGGTGAGGTGTCCGAGGAGGGGGTTCCGGGAGGGCCGATGGGACGTGACGTCCCGGCGCTGGTCTTCACCCGTGAGGACCGCCGCCGGTACCGGATCAAGATGCAGAAGTGCCTCGACGCGTTCGCGCAGATGCTGCGCGAGTCGCGGTTCGAATCCGAGCGCCCCCAGGTCGGGCTGGAGATCGAGCTGAACCTGGGCGACGACGGGGCGGAACCCGCGATGCGCAACAGCGACGTGCTGGAGGCCATCGCCGATCCCGCCTGGTCGACCGAGCTGGGCCGGTTCAACCTGGAGATCAACATCCCGCCCCGGCGGCTGACCGAGGGCGGTCCCGACGCCTGGGAGTCCGAGATCCGCGCCGCGCTGAACCACGCGGAGGACCGCGCCGGTTCCGTCGGCGCGCATCTCATCATGGTCGGCATCCTGCCCACGCTGCGGCAGGAGGACGTCG
This sequence comes from Streptomyces sp. NPDC088817, assembly GCF_044750345.1. Lineage (NCBI taxonomy): Bacteria > Bacillati > Actinomycetota > Actinomycetes > Kitasatosporales > Streptomycetaceae > Streptomyces > Streptomyces sp. NPDC088817. The sequence continues at coordinate 21,500 of NZ_JBIVJN010000025.1, read as the reverse complement.
GCGAGGCGGCGCTGTCGGAGAACCCCCGCTACCGGTTGCTCAACGACCAGGTCTTCGCGGCCCGGGGCGAGGATCTGCACATCGAGGTGGACGGCGTGGACCGGTTGCGGACCTACGCCGACACGATCACTCCCGAGGCCGCGTGCACCAGTACGCAGTTCCATCTCCAGGTCTCCCCCGACGAGTTCGCCGGCTACTGGAACGCGGCGCAGGCGATCGCCGGCGTCCAGGTCGCGCTGGCGGCCAACTCGCCGTTCCTGTTCGGCAAGGAACTGTGGCACGAGACCCGAATCCCGCTGTTCGAGCAGGCCACCGACACCCGCCCGGAGGAGATCAAGGTGCAGGGGGTCCGGCCCCGGGTCTGGTTCGGCGAGCGGTGGATCAACAGCGTCTTCGACCTGTTCGAGGAGAACCTGCGCTACTTCCCGGCGCTGCTGCCGCTGTGCGACGAGCAGGACCCCGGGGAGACCCTGGACCGGGGCGACGTCCCGGAGCTGGGCGAACTCACCCTGCACAACGGCACGATCTACCGCTGGAACCGCCCCGTCTACGCCATCTCCCACGACAAGCCGCACGTGCGGGTGGAGAACCGGGTGCTGCCCGCCGGCCCGACCGTCGCCGACACGCTCGCCAACGGCGCCTTCTACTACGGGCTCACACGCGCCCTGGTGGAGGAGGACCGCCCGGTGTGGTCGCGGATGTCCTTCTCGGCCGCCGAGGAGAACCTGCACACCGCGGCGCGGCACGGCATGGAGGCACGGCTGTACTGGCCCGGCATGGGCGAGGTGCCGGTGCCCGAACTCGTGCTGCGGCGGCTGCTGCCGCTGGCCCACCAGGGGCTGGAGCAGTCCGGTATGGACGACGCCTGGCGCGAGCCGCTGCTCGGCATCATCGAGCAGCGGTGCGTCACCGGACGCAACGGCGCGATCTGGCAGAAGGAGATGTTCCACCACATCGACGCCACCACTCACTGCGGCCGGCACGAGGCCCTGCGCCGCATGACGCAGCAGTACGTCGACTACATGCATCTCAACGCCCCTGGACACACATGGCCGGTCGACTGACGGGACCGTCCGGACCCTAGGGCCCGCGGGTTCGGGCGGATGGCGCCCGGTGTCCTGTGCGCGGGCCGGATGGTGTCCGCCGCGACGCACGCGTCCCTGTGGTCCCGGGCCGGATCCCGCGCCCCGGTCGTCACGCTGGCCGAGGAGCACCTGTATCCGGGGAGCCTCGTCCGGTAGACGTGGAACGGCTCCGCCCGTTTCCCGTCCGCAATCCTACCCGGTGGTGATCATGGGCTTTCAACTCGCCTTGCCCGCGCCCGTCCTCGGCCTCTCGCGGCACAAGTTCCCCTGGCGCGACGCCCCGACGGCGGGAGCCGCCGGGTGACCGGCGTCGGACCTGGCCCCGGTTTCCGGCCGCGGGCCGCGCCGGCGATGTCGCCGGACGCCGCCGCGGCGGTCCTCGACACCGCGGCGCTCGACGCGTTCCGCGCGATCTGCGACCTCGCGCCCCTGCCCGTGCTCGACGACCTCACCACGGCGCGGGCCCGCTCCGTGCTCGCCGACGTGGACCTGCTGGTCACCGGTTGGGGCTGCCCGCCCCTTGACGCCGCCGCGCTGGCCGCGGCGCCCCGGCCGCGGGCCGTCGTGCACACGGCGGGCAGCGTGCGCGGCCACATCACCGAGGCCTGCTGGGAGCGGGGCGTCGAGGTGTCCTCCGCCGCGGCCGCCAACGCCGTCCCGGTGGCCGAGTACACGCCCGGCATGATCCTTGCCGGCGACGACCCGCACTACGGGCGTCAGGCGTACTCGACTCGGACCGGTCCGACGGCGCCCGGGAACGTCGCGGACAACCACCTGTCGGTGGAGGTGGACGGCCGGCCCAGCACCCGTCGCCGGATCCACCCACTGGGCGCGGGGCACGGCGACGGCTGGGGCTGGGCGGCGTCCTGGCACCGGCCCGTCTTCGTCACCGGGCCCCCGATGGTGCCGGGCCTGCGGGTGGAGAGCGTCACGGTGGCGTATGGACGGCTTGAGCTCCGGGTGCACCGGGTGATCGGCGCCCCGGACAATTCCCTTGTCACGCAGACGGGTTGGGCGACCGGGCCGGAGCAGGACGTGGTCTCGGCGCTGTTCGGGCTGCACGGCTGGGACCCCTCCCCCGGCACGGTCCGCGCTCCCGGAGGCACCGCCTGGACCCGGTGGGCCGAGGTGCCGCGCCTCACGGGACCGGCCGACGGCACCTGTGCGCACGTCGCGCTCGCCGCGCTGACCGCCGAGCCGGATCCCGTGCCCCTGGCGGATGCGGTGTCCCGGTGCGTCGCCGACGAGAGGGGCGTCGACGTGATCTGGGCCGACGGCGCACGCACCCGGGTCGCCTTCGATCCGCCGGCCGTGTCGCACGAGGGGAACCGTTGAACATCCGCGGGGCGTCCATGCGTAATGACCCGTGGGTGTGTGCGGCGTCGTCTGTGAAAAAAGCGGTGCGGGGTTGTGAGCGTGTGGTGCGCCGCTCACGCGACGGACCGCCAGATGACCCCCCGGCGTGGGGACTTGGCCGTATAAATGGTAGATATCGCGCAATCCGCCTTATGTAGCGAACTCATAACGGTTAACGGGCGGGCCGCGGGAAGCGAGACCCGCGCATATCAGGGCGCGACCAAGTGGCGAACGGCGTCGGGCACTTGCCCTCCCGGACTTGCGGAGGGTGCCCTAAGTGAGTGATAGCATCCCCGCGTCCGTGACCTTGGTCCACTCGGCTCGGGCACTGCATTGAGGTCGGCCTGTTCTCAACGCAACAGCCGTCGGGTCGTTCTGAGCGGTTGTGCCGCGGACTTCCACGAGGCGCCACCCACCGACGGCTGCAGGCTAAACGCCAGGAAAGGTTTCCATGAATCGAGACGCACTTGTTTGGTGCCTGGTTGCCGCGGTGGTGCTTGCCGTCGCCGCGGTCCTGGTGCTCTATCGTCGAAATAATGCCATCACGACGAAAAAGAGCCAGGCCGAGGCCGCCTACACGCAGAAGCTGAACGAGGCCGAGGGGCAACTTGCCACGGTGTGGCAGGAATTGCAGCGTCACAAGGCCGAGCACGACCAGACCATCCGCGAGGCCGAGGAAGGAGCCGAGGAAAGCACCAAGGCGGTCCTCAAGGGCTCCGCGCGTTTTCTTCAGAGCCTTGCGGCCGAGCAGTTGGCACTTCTTGAGGAAATTCAGCGGAAGTACGGCGGCCACGCCGTGCTCGGTGACCTTCTGGAGGTGAACCACGCCAATGCGCAAATGGCGCGGAAGGCTCAGGGTATTGCGGTGATGTGCGGTGCGCCGCTGGGTCGCCGCAGTAAGCCGGCGAGCGTTTATGACGTGGTGCGCAGCGCGCAGGGACAAATTCGCAACTTCCGCCGTGTCGAAATCATGCAGCAGAGCGGTTTCGCGTTGAAGGCTTCCGCGGTCTCGCCGGTCGCTCTCGCCGTCGCGGAACTCCTCGACAACGCGGCCAGCTTCTCCCAGCAGGGTTCGCCGATCGAGGTGACCTTCCAGCGGGTGCAGAAGAACCTGTGCATCGTCATCGATGATGCCGGTGTCGGCATGAACGACGAGGACCGGCAGAAGGCGTCCACCCTGCTGTCCGGCGAGTTCCGTCCCCGGCTGTCCCACCTGGGCAACCAGCCGAAGTTCGGTTTCCCCGTCATCGGCCTGCTCGCCCAGCAGTACGGGTTCCGGGTGGACGTCACCGGCATCTCCCGCTACGGCGGCGTCCGCGCGGTCGTCCTGCTCCCCGAGGAGCTGTGGACCGAGGAGGAGATCGTGCCCGCCGAGGTCTCCCAGGTCAGTCCGATCCGCAGCGCGACGGGCCGGTCCGAGGCCGGAACCCGTACCGCGCACGGGCTGCCCAAGCGCGGGTCGCGCCAGGTGCCCATAGCCAGTGTTCCCGACGCCGCTCCCGACCGTGTTCCCGCCGACGACGACTCGGCGCAGCCCGCCGCGCCGTCGGACGACGCCGGCCGCTCCGGCCGAAGCCTGGGGGCCTTCCAGCGCGGCACGCTCTCGGGCCGGAACCTCTCCGCGGCTCCGAACGAAGGGTCCGATAACGCATGACCAACGACCTGTCGTGGATGCTCGAGGACATCGTGAGCAACGTGCCGAAGGCGCGGCACGCTGTTCTGCTGTCCGCAGACGGTCTTCCCCGCGGCGCTACCGACGGGATGTCGGAGAAGGACGTGCGCACCATATCCGCCGCCATGGCGGGCATGCAGGCACTGAGCCGGGCGACCTCCCACTTCGCCGGTCCGGGCGAGGACAGGCAGTGGAACCAGACGATCATCGAGTTCTCCCACGGCTGGATCTTCCTGATCGGGGCGGGGCAGGGTGCCTACCTCGCCGCGGCCGCGGCGCCCGACGTCGACATGCAGCAGATCTCCTTCCGCATGCACCGGCTCGTCGCCAGGCTCGGCAACAACCTCACCTCGCCTCCCAGGGTCAACGCGGAGGCCGCGGCGGAGCGTTCCGAACGTGCCGGTGGCCAGATGGGCGACAGGCGGGGAACCGGCGTTCCGATCGCCGACCTGGACGAGGCGGTCAGCCAGGTGCGGGGCGCCCGTCACGCGGTGCTGCTGGGCTCCGACGGTCTGCCCCGCGGCGCCACCACGGGCATGAGCCAGGACCTGGCGGACACGATCTCGGCGGCCATGACCGGCATCCATGCCTACAGCCGCGCCACCTCGCAGTTCGCCGGAGTGCACGAGCACGCCCGGTGGCGGCAGACGGTGATCGAGTTCCAGCACGGCTGGATCTTCCTGATCTCGGCCGGTCAGGGGGCCTTCCTGGCCGCGGCGGCCGACCACGACGCCGACATCGAGGAGTTCACGACCCGGCTGCACCAGGTGGTGCCCCGGCTGAGCGAGCATCTGTCACCACAGGGGGCGGTGAGCGGCAAGTGAGCGACGAGCCCGATCTCGAGCTGACCTCGGCCTTAGTGCCTCTGTTCGTGGTCACGAACGGGCGTTCCCTGCCCCCGGACCACGCCTACGAGCGCACCACCCTGGTGTCCGCGGAGGACGGCGTCTCCGCCGCCGGCCGCATGCTTTCCCCGGAGGCGGGCCAGGTTCTGGAGATGGTCACGGACGGCTTTCTGTCCGTCGCGGAAGTGGCCGGCCATACGCACCTGCCGCTGGGGATCGTCCGGATTCTTCTGGCGGAGCTGGAAGAGGGCGGCCTCATCATCACGAGGAAGCCCGTCCCCCGTGCCGAACGTGTCGATCGAGAAATCCTCAGCGCGGTACTCGATGGCCTCAAAGCCCGATTCGGAGCGTGATACGTGTACCTGGATTCAGCCGTCTCCACCGCGGTCAAGATCCTTGTGGTGGGCCACTTCGGAGTCGGGAAGACCACGTGCATCGGAAGTATCTCCGAGATCGAGCCTTTGCGGACCGAAGAGGAGATCACCGAAGCGAGTGTGGGATTTGACGACCTGTCGGGAACTCCGGACAAGACGACCACGACGGTCGCCATGGACTTCGGCCGACTGACCATCAGCGACGAGGTGGTGCTCTACCTCTTCGGAACGCCCGGTCAGGAACGCTTCAAGGAGATGTGGGAAGAACTGTCCCGGGGTGCCCTCGGCGCCCTGGTCCTGGTCGACCCCGAGCGTCTCTCCGAGTCCTTCCCGGTCCTCGACCTGGTCGAACGCTTCGGCCTGACCTACGCCATCGGTGTCAACCACTTCGAAGGCACCACCGACTACCCGCTCACGGAGGTGCGCGAGGCCCTGAACCTGTCCGCGGAGACCCCCGTCGTCGCCTGTGACGTACGGGACCAGAACTCGGCGGCGCAGGCCCTCATCACCCTCGTGCACCACCTCCTGTCCCTCATCTCTTAGGAGCACCGCCCATGCAGCAGCGTCCCGGCATACAGGGGCCGCCGCCCGGCTGCCCCGCCCACGCCAACGTCCCCTTCTACGGTCCTCAGTTCGGCTCCGACCCCGACAGCCACTACGAGTACCTGCGCACCCTCGGCCCGAGCGCGCCGGTCGACGTCGCCCCGGACGTCCAGGTCGAGCTGGTCACCAGCTACGACGCCGCGCTGTACATCCTGCAGAACCCCGCCTCGTTCGTCCGGGACTCCCGGCGCTGGAACGCGCTGAACCAGGGGCGGGTCCCCGAGGACAGCCCGGCGCTGCCGATGATGGGGTACCGGCCCAACGCGCTGTTCAGTGACGGCGCGGCGCACGCCCGGCTGCGCCAGGCGGTCACGGACTCCCTGGCCAGCGTGAACGAGCTGCAACTGGTGCGGCAGACGCAGCAGTCGGCCGACTACCTCATCAGCCGGTTCAGCACCGACCGCCTCGGTCAGGCCGAGTTGATGGCCGACTACGCCCAGCCGCTGCCGCTGCTGGTCTTCAGCGACCTGTTCGGCTGTCCGCCGGAGATCGGTGACCGCGTCATCGTCGGCATCAGCGGCATCTTCGACGGCACTCCCAACGCCGACCAGGTGCTGGGCGAGGCGCTCGCGGAGCTGATCGCCCTCAAGCGGCGCCGCCCGGGTCAGGACCTGACCACGCGTCTGATGGAGCACGGCGCGGCGCTGACCGACGAGGAGGTGCTGCACCAGCTGGTGACCCTGCTGTCCGGCGGCACCGCTCCCCTGTCGGCGGCCATCGGCACCAGCAGCGCGCTGATCCTCGACGAGGAGTGGCAGGCCGGGCTGCCGATCGAGGACGCCGTCACCCGGGTCCTGTGGAACTACGCGCCGATCGCCAACTACGCGGCCCACTACCCGACGCACGACGTGGAGCTGGGCGGCAGGACGCTCAGGGCGAACGACCCGGTCCTCATCTCGTTCGCAGCGGCCAACACCGATCCGCGGCTGGCCGAACACCGTGAGCAGCTCAGCGCGAAGGCGCATCTGGCCTTCGGTGCCGGCCCGCACGCCTGCCCGGCCAAGGACCCGGCGTTCATGATCGCGGTCACGGCCGTCGAGTCCCTGCTCAACCGGCTGCCGGACGTCGAAGTCCGCGTACCGTTCAAGGACTTGAGCTGGGTCCCGGCCCCGTGGAGCCGTTCGCTGGTCACCCTCCCTGTCCGGTTCACGCCCCGGGTCGTGGCGCCGACGCCCGCACAGGCGCAGACGTCGCAGACGGCCGCTCCCGCGACGCCGATGGCCACCGCCGCAGCGCCGCGGCCTGCGGCGACGTCCGCGGCGAAGCCCAAGGCGGGCATGTTCAGCCGCTTCCTGGCATGGACCCGAGGGGAGTGACGAAGGCAACCCCGGCGCGCATAGTCATTTCGTATGTTCAAGCCACCGCTGGGGTATGCATGGCGGCTGATGCCTAGAAAGGAGCCGTCGTGGAGACAGCGGTAACTCCGCCCCCCGACAGACGTTTTGCGGTCTCTCTCTTCTCTCGTCTTCGGACAGCGAAGGGCCAGGCCAACCCCTTTCCGATCTACGCGGAGCTTCGGTCGAGGGGCGGAGTCGTCGCAGCGCCATGGGGAGGTCATCTCGTCACGCGCTTCGACCTGTGTGATCAGGTCCTGCGCAGCCGGGACTGGTTGGAACCGGACGCGCGCTGGCGAGAACAGCAGGGCGACGGCACCCGTTGGACTGCTCCCTCCTCCCGTGAGATGAGCAGGACGCTGCCCGCCCTCAATCCCCCCGAACACACCTGGGTGCGCCGGTCCGCCGGCATGTTCGACCGCACCTCCCTGGAGGAGATACGTGGCACGGTCGGCCGCATCACGGGCCGGCTCATGGACTCCCTCGCCGTCCGGCTGCGCGACGGTGAGGCCGATTTCAACGCCCTGGTCAGCGAGGAGCTTCCGGTCGCCACGATCGGGCACTGGCTGGGCCTGCCGAGCGCCGACTTCCCCCGGCTGCGCGAGCTGACCCACGACCAGGTCTTCACCCAGGAGCTGCTGCCCTCGGCCAGTCAGCTGGCGCTGTCCGACGCGGCCACGGCCGAACTGCGCGCCTACTTCCTGAACCTGGTGCGCGAGCGGCGCGCCCGCCCGGGCAACGACCCCGTGTCGCGCTGGATCACGCTCTGGGACGCCATGGAGAGCGACCAGGACAAGGCGGACGAGGCCGTCTACTTCCTGGCGCTCTTCGTGCTGCTGGCGGCCCTCGAGACGACGTCCACGCTGTTGTCGACCATGACCCTGCTGGTCCTCGAACACCGCCGGCAGTGGGACCGGCTGACCATCCACCCCGACCTCGTGCCGGCCGCCGTGGAGGAGTCGTTGCGGTACGACCCGCCCACCCATGTGATCAGCCGTGTCTCCTCCAGGGACACCGAGCTGGGCGGTGTCGAGGTACGCAAGGACGAGATGGTCCACCTCATGGTGGGGGCCGCCAACCGCGACCCCGCCAAGCACGAGGACGCCGAACTCTTCAACCTGCACCGCAAACCGGCGCACCTGGCCTTCAGCGGCGGCATTCACTACTGCCTCGGCGCGCCCCTGGCCCGGATGGAGGCCCAGACCCTCCTGCACCACGTGGTCAGGCGCTTCCCGCGGCTCACGCTCGTGCGCCAGCCGACGTGGGCGCCGCGTGTGGCCTTCCGGCGCCCGCTGAACCTGGATGTCGCTCTCATATGATGGAAATGACCAATACTTTCGACAGCTTCCCCTACAAGGCGATACGGGTCGAGCAGGACGGGCCGGTCCTCCGGGTCGCGCTCGACCCGCCGGCACAGGACAGCTCGCTGACGGTCGCCGCTCTCGACGACCTCGTCTCGCTGCTCAACAGCCTCCACGACCGGCCCGACATCCGGGTGCTGGTGCTGTCGGCGGTGGGCGACGACTTCTGTCTCGGCGCCGACCGCGACGAGTTCCAGGCGGCACTGGCGCAGGACCCGGCCGGCGGCGCCATGCGGCGCATCGTGGACAAGGCCTACCGGGTGTGCGACGCCCTGGAGAACTCGCACGCGGTGACCATCGCCAGGCTCCACGGCAAGGTCGTGGGCGCCGGACTGGCGCTGGCCTCCTTCTGCGACCTGCGCGCGGGGGCGGACACCTGCCGGTTCCGCATGCCGGAGATCGCCCTGGGGCTGCCGCCCGCCTGGGGAGGCGCCATGGGGCGCCTGGTCGCCGAGGGCGGGTCCGCCAGGATCCGCGAACTCATGCTCACCTGTGAGCCGTTCGACGCCGGCACCGCCCACCGGCTCGGTCTGCTGCACAAGGTCGCCCCGGTGGAGGAGCTGGACGCGGCCGTCGACGCCTGGGTCCGGCCCCTCGTGCGGCGCGCGCCGGAGGCACTGACCCTCACCAAGCGCATGCTCGCCGGCTACGCGCGGGCGGACCGCACCGCCGACGTCGCGCTGCTCGACGCGCATCTCCTCACCGCGCAGCTCAGCCAGGGCCGGGCCGCGGCCCGGCGCTGAACCGTTTCGCCCCGTACGCGCCCGACTCCCCCCTGGTGTCGGGCGCGTACGGCGTTTCGCGGCGTCCCTCGGCGACCCGGCCGGAACGGCACGGGGACGCATCCGCCGCTCCCCTGCGGTGGCGGATGCGTCCCCGGCGTCCGAGCGGCACGAGGTGCGCCCGGCGCCGGTCAGGCGGTACCTGCCTCGGGGGCCGGGCGGGTCAGGACGAGGGCGATGACGACGACGCTGAGGATCGTGAACACCGCGACCAGGGCGACCACCGCGGCCGGGACTCCGCTGACGAAGAACGCCGGCAGGGCCGAGACCACCGACACGATCCGGGAGGCCGCCACGACGCGGGAGCCGGTCCGGTTCAGCGTGCGCCAGGTGTAGAGGACCGCCAGCACCGTGATCACGCCCAGCACGCCGTCGGCGACGGCGACGGCCATCGGCGGGCCCTGGGTGTCCGCGTCGGGCTCCGGGAGCGTGACGAAGTTGGTCATGTCGAGCAGGCCCAGCAGGCCCGCGAGGACGAGGCCCACCTTGTTCTTGCGGGTGAGGCCTGGAACGGTTCCGGAAGGGCTGGTCCGGCTCATCTGGGCTCCTCGGTCCGGGAGTTCGGGGCCGCCGGTGCGGCGACCCGGTGCGGTGAGCATGCGGCGGCGGCGTTCCGGCGCGCATCGGTGGTTCGTCCCCGGCGGCAGGGAGGTTTTCCCGTACGTCCCGGGAGAAGAGCCTCCCCGACGGGAACCGGTCTCGGCCATCATCGGGACATGACCTCCGCGGCCCGTCCCATCCGGGTGCTCATCGCCGACGACCATCCCGTAGTGCGGCGCGGGATGAGCGCCCTGCTGACCTCGCTGTCCGGGGTGGAGGTGGTGGCGGAGGCGGCCACGGGCGAAGAGGCGCTGCGCGAGGCACAGTTGAGCCGCCCGGACGTGGTGGTGATGGACATCCGGATGCCGGCCATGGACGGGGTGGAGGCCACCCGGCGGCTGACCGCGCTGCTGCCCGACGTCGCGGTGCTCGTCGTCACCATGTACGAGGACGACGAGACGGTGCTGTCGGCGCTGCGCGCCGGGGCCCGCGGCTATCTCCTCAAGGGCGCCCAGCAGGAGGAGATCCTGACGACCATCCGGTCGGTGGCGGCCGGACAGTTCGTCATCGCGCCGGGCGTCGCGGCCCGCCTGCTCGGCCAGGTCGGGCCACCGCCCCGGCCGGCCGACCCCTTCCCCGAACTGACCGCGCGGGAACGGGAGATCCTCGACCGGGTGGCGCGCGGCCACGGCAACGCCCGGGTCGCGGCCGAGCTGGAACTGGCCGTCAAGACCGTCGCCAATCATCTGTCCGCCGTCTTCGCCAAGCTGGGGGTGAGCGGCCGGACCGAGGCCATCCTGCTCGCCCGCGAGCGGGGGCTGGGCGACGGCACCTCCGGCTCCGCCTCATGACCGCGCGCCCGTCGGCCGCCCTGCGCGGGGCGGCCCTCGCGCCGGTCGCCGGCGTGGCGCTCGCGTCCCTGTGGTGGGCGCCGCCGTCCCCGGCCCGGGGATGGGTCCTGTGGGCCCTCGTGGTCGGCCTCGGGCTGACGGCGTCGTACACCGTGGTCTCCGCCCGGCGCGGAGCCTCGGCCGCCTCCCGGCTGCTCGGACTGTCCGCGGCGGCGCTGCTGAGCGCGCCGCTCGCGGCCGCGGCCGGTGTCCCGGACCTCGCCGTGGTGCCGGTGGTGCTGGCCTCGACGGTCACCGTGCCGCTGGCCGCCCTCCGCGTCGTCGAGGCGCGGCCGGTGTCGCGGACACTGCGCTGGGCGGAGGCGTCGATCGCCGTGTGCGGCGCGGGCTGCGCGGCCGCGTCGCGGACGGGCGGCGAACCGGCCCTGATCGCGGCCGGGGTGGCGTCCGGGACCGCGATGTGCGCCGGCACCTGGGTGCTGTTCGAGCTCACCTCGGGCGACGACCGGCGCCGCGTGCTGTGGCTGGTGCTGGGCGCCGCCGGGACGACGCTGGCCGGGATGCTGCTGTTCGCGGTGGACAACTCCCTCACGCTCGGCTTCCCGGCCGGCGTGCTGACGGTCGGCGCGGTGTCCCTGCTGCTGCCGGGCGCCGTCACCGTCGCGCTGGTCGCGCCCCGCGCGGTGGACGTCCGGGTGGTGATGCGCGGCGCCGCCGTCCTCATCGTCATGCTCGCGCTGAGCGCGGCGGTGTACGAGGGCATCGCCGCCGTCTGGGAGATGGCGGTGGGCGCCCGGCCGGGCAAGGGCGTGCCTCCGCTGCTGGCGGCCGCGATCGCCGCCGGGTACCAGCCGGTCCGGCGTCATGTCGAGGCGGTGATGGACGAGATGCTGTTCGGCCGGTCGGCCGACGCGGTGGAGACGCTGACCCGGCTCGGCACGGACCTGACCGCCGGTGCCCCTCCCCCGCTGTGGCTGGACACCCTGCGTACGACGCTCGGCGTGCCCGGCATCGAACTGCGTCAGGAGGACACCGTGGTCGCCACCGCGGGCACCGTCGACGCCGACCACGTCCAGGTCACCGCCCTGCGCGCGGACGGCGAGAAGGTCGGCGATCTCGTGGTCGGACTGCCGCCGGGACATCTGCGGCTGCCCCGCGCGGCCGCCGCGGTGCTCGACCTGGTCGCGGCGCCGCTCGCACAGGCCCTGCACGCGGCCCGGCTCAGCGAGCAACTGCGCCTGTCCAGGGGCCGCACGGTGACCGCGCTGGAGGAGGAGCGACGCCGTATGCGCCGCGATCTGCACGACGGCCTGGGCCCCACTCTGACCGGCATCGCCTACACGGCGGACGCGGTCGTCAACCTCATCGCCACCGACCCCGAGCACGCGGTCGAGACCCTGCGCGCGCTGCGCGCCGACGTGGGCGACACGATCACCGAGATCCGGCGGATCGTCTACGGGCTGCGCCCTCGCGCCCTGGACGAACTCGGCCTGGTCGAGGCCATCCGCCAGCGCACCGCACCGCTGCGGGTCGCCGACGGCCGCCCCCTCACGGTGACGGTCGACGCCCCGGAGCGGTTGCCGCAGCTTCCCGCGGCCGTGGAGGTCGCCGCCTACCGGGTGGCGGTGGAGGCCGTGACCAACATCGCCCGGCATGCCGCCGTGACCACCGCCACGCTCACCCTGGAACTGCTCGGCAGCGACCGGCTGCGGGTGACCGTCGCCGACTCCGGCCGCTGTGCCGAGCCGTGGACACCCGGCGTCGGCATCCAGTCCATGCACGAGCGCGTCGAGCAGATCGGCGGCACCCTGACCGTTCGCACCGCGCCCGAGGGCGCCACGATCACCGCCGAACTGCCCCTGTCCATCCCGGCGTGAGATCGCCGTCGCCGCTTCACACCTCTGGCCCCGGGGACTTACCGGACGGTATACAAGCCCAGTCGAACGTGCGACGGCGGCCTCCCGGTGCTCGCCGCGCGCGAAGTCCCGCCTCAGGGGGAGGAATTGATGACCCGACAGGAAGGTGTCAGAGGACTGCGGTGGCCGAGCGCCGCGGTGGGGGCGGCGCTCGGTGCGTGCGCCCTCGTCGCCGCATCCACGGCGCCCGCCTCGGCCCACGGGCCCGGTCCCGGCGCGGGGGCCGGCCGTGCCGCGCACTACGTGTCGCTCGGGGACTCCTACACCTCCGGCCCCGGAATCCCGCGGCAGGTCGACGCCGACTGTGGTCGCTCGGACAGCAATTACCCGTCGCTCGTCGCGGCGGAGCGGAAGGCGGCCTCCTTCACGGACGTGAGCTGCGGCGGGGCGACGACCGAGGAGATGTGGAAGCCGCAGGGCTCCAACGACGCCCAACTCGACGCGCTGCGCAAGGACACCGACCTGGTGACGGTCCAGATCGGCGGCAACGACGTCGGGTTCGGCTCCATCATCGCCACCTGCGCCCAACTCGGACTCCAGCAGCCGGAGTCGGACCCCTGCCGGCGCCACTACGCCTCGTCCGGCATCGACCGGCTGACGCTCGACATCGCGCGGACGGCACCGAAGGTGGACCGCGTGCTGCGGGCCGTGCACGCCAGGGCGCCGCACGCCCGGGTGCTCGTCGTCGGCTACCCGGACCTGCTGCCCGACGACGGCAGCGGCTGCTTCCCCTCGGTGCCGTTCGCCGCGCGGGACTTCCCCTATCTGCGGGACACCGAGAAGCGGCTGAACACGATGCTCCGCCTGGTGGCCGCGTGGAACCGCGCGGAGTACGTCGACACCTACGGGCCCACGGTCGGCCACGACATGTGCAAGTCCCCGGCGGACCGCTGGATCGAGCCGCTGCAACCGGCCTCACCCGCGGCCCCGGCCCACCCCAACGCCAAGGGCGAGGAGGCCATGGCGCGTGCGGTGCTGAAGGTCCTGGACAAGCAGCACGGACGGGGCTGAGTCCCGACGGGCGTGCGGCGGGCCCGGCCGGGCACCCGCAGCACGCCACCGCCGGTGCGTCCCCGGCACCGTGGACCCACGTGGCACGTCACAGGCGCGGGGTGCCGAACCGCTCCCTCGCGTCTGCCCCCCGTGCCCAGGAACAGCGTGACGGCACCCAGCACGGCCCCGGACCCCGCCCACCACACCCTGTGCTGTACCAGAGCGCCCACAACCCCTGCGACGATCACCAGCAGGCCGACGACGACCACACCGACCCGGACGCCGTGGCGGGCCCCGGTGCGGCCGTCAACGTCCACGGTGCGGGCGGGTGCGCGGGTGTGACCTTGGCGGGGGCGCTTCGCGACCCGGTCAGACCGGTGCGCCCCGGCGGGCGGCGGTCTGGGCCGCGCGCTGGGCGGTGCGGTGGCGGCGGCCGCGGCGGGTCAGGCCCCAGGGCTTGAGTACGGAGATCACCGTCATGAAGACGTACGCGGTCAGGGAGACGACGGGGCCCATCAATATCCCGCGGGAGTCGGCCGGCGGCTCGCCCGCGGCGACGGCCCGGACCGTCGCGGTCAGCCCGGGGCGCAGCACGAGGACCGTGGCGGCGGTCGTGGCCAGCGTCAGCCAGAACTTCGTGCAGACCCACCGGTGCCGGGCCAGCCCCCACGGGGTACCCAGGGACAGCACGAGACCACTGAACAGGGTGGCGAACGCGACGGGGAGCAGGAGCCAGTCGGCGAAGAGTTTCATCGCGCGGACGGAGGTCTCCACGGTCACCGCGGACCGCGTGGTGACCGCGGCGATCGCGAGGGCGAGCAGTCCGAGGGAGAGGCCCAGCCAACTGGCGGAGGCGACCACATGGACCACGAGGAAGGCACGGCGTGCGGGGCGGCTTGTTCTCACCCGCCACACGGTGCCGGACGGTGGCGCGGAAGGCGTCCGACGTGGGGAGTAACCCGGTGTACCGACCTCGGCGTACACGCCGGGCCGGCACGCCTTGATCAAGGAGAGTGACATGCCCATCGAAACCGTCGAGCGATTCCTGACCGCCCTCGACCCGCGCCACCGGGAGCACGTCCAGGGCCTGTCACGCGAGGACCAGGAGAGCCTGGCCGCCGCCTGGGAGAGGGAGCTCCAGCAGGACACCGACCTCGACACCCTGAGCGAACTGTCGCCGCCCGCGGCCGAGAGCGAGGCGGCGGCTCGCGTGGCCAGGAAACTCCTCGAACACTGAACGAGAAAGAGGACCCGGCGCCCTCGGTACCCCCGGGGACCGGGTCAGCGGCGGACCAGCTGGGTCTCGGCGGCGTCCAGGTCCGCCGACGGTTCGGGCGCGGGGCGGCGGGCGGTGTCGCTGACCTTGAGGAGGAGGGCGACGAGCAGCCAGTTGGCGACCATCGCCGAGCCGCCCTGCGCCAGGAACGGCAGGGCCTTTCCGGTGAGCGGGATGAGCCCGGTGACACCGCCGACGACGACGAACACCTGGAGCACCAGCGTGCTCGCAAGGCCGGCGGCCAGCAGCTTGCCGAAGGGGTCGGTCACGGTGATCGCGGTACGCAGGCCGCGCTCGGCGAGCAGGGCGTACAGCAGGATCACGGCCGTCACTCCGGCCAGGCCGAGTTCCTCGCCGACGGTGGTGAGGATGAAGTCGCTGCGCCCGGCGAAGCCGATGAGCTCGGGGTGGCCCTGGCCGATGCCGGTGCCGAGCATCCCGCCGGAGCCGAACCCGAACAGCGCCTGGGCCGCCTGGTCGGAGATCAGCCCGGCCGGCCGCTGGTCCGGGGGGAGGTAGATGTCCATGGGGTGCAGCCAGGCGACCACCCGGCCGTGGACGTGCGGTTCGAAGGAGCCGACGACGAAGGCTCCGACGGCGAACATGCCGACGCCGAACACCACCCAGCTGGTCCGCTCGGTCGCGACGTACAGCATGATGACGAAGGCGCCGAAGAAGATGAGCGAGGTGCCGAGGTCCCGTTCGAGGACCAGGACGAGCAGGCTGATGACCCACACGGCCGCGATCGGGCCGAGCTGTCGCCCCCGGGGCAGGTACATGCCCATGAAGCGCCGTCCGGCCAGCGCCAGGGCGTCCTTGCGGAGCGTCAGGTACCCGGCGAAGAAGAGCACGATCACGATCTTCACGAACTCGCCGGGCTGGAAGGACAGCGGCCCGAGGAAGATCCACCGCTTGGCGCCGTAGACGTCGCCGGGATAGAAGGCCGGGGCCATCAGCAGCACCAGGCCCACGGTGACGGCCACGTAGGGATAGCGCTGGAGCCGGCGGTGGTCCTTGAGTCCGATCACGACCGCGATGAATCCGATCACGGCGAGACCGGCCCACATGATCTGCCCGCCGACCGCCGTGGGCGAGTTGTACCGGGCCTGGTAGGAGATGTCGAGGCGGTTGATCAGGACGATGCCCAGGCCGGTGAGCAGGGTGGCCACGGGCAGGATCAACGGGTCGGCGTGCGGGGCGAACCGCCGTACCGCCAGGTGGCACAGCAGCGGGAGCAGGGCCAGCACGGCGATGTGGAACGCCAGGCCGGGCGGCAGGCCGCCCGTCATCGCGAGGGAACTGCCCACGTGGCCGAAGCCGCAGATGAGCACGGCACCCAGCAGCAGCGCCAGTTCCCGGTTGCGGCTGACCGGATCCCCGTCCGGGCCCGATGATGCGACTCGACTGCCCATGGCAGCTCCCCCCGTCTCGTTCCTCCGGACTCCCGTATCCGGCCCGGTGACACCCGGCACGACTATACAGTTGCGCAATGACGCAACTAACCATGGAGGTCGGGGTGGCCGGGGAGCGGCGCCGGGCCTCGCGGGTTTCCGGCGCCGGTGCCCGTCAGGTCCGGGCGGCCGCGGTCACGGCCTGCCGGGCCGCCCGTTCCACCAGGGCGACGCCGTCGCTCATCGACGCACTGCCGTCGGAGAGTACCGCGACGAGGTAGTGGTGTCCGCCCAGCGTGATCCGGCCGACGCTGTTGACGTCCCAGAGCCCGGAGGTGGTCCGCTGGAGCCAGCCGTTCTTCAGGGCGTACTCGGCGCCGGCGGCCGCCGAGACACCCCAGGACTGCTCGCTCGCGACCCGGCTCATCAGCGACCGGATGTAGGTCCGGGACTCCTTGTTCAGCGGGGAGCCGGTCCCCGACGCCCCGGCGCTGTCGAACACGGACAGCAGAAGGCGGATCTGGTCGCTCGCCGTCGTCCGCGTCAGCCCCCACCTGCCGTCCGGACCGCCCTTGGTCGAGGTCAGCCCCAGGCGCTTGTTGGCGGCCTGCAGACCCGGCGCCCGTCCGATCTCGCGCCACAGGGCGTTCGCCGCCGCGTTGTCGCTCTTGCGGATCATCGGCTCGGCCAGGCCGCGCTCCTGGGCGGTGAGATGCCGGCCCGCGTCCTGGGCCTGAAGCAGCAGCGCCGCGAGAATGTCGACCTTGATGATGCTGGCGGTGTCGTACGGGGCGTCCTGGCCGTACAGCCGGGGCTTCCTGCTCACGCCGTCGAGGTCGAGCACCGCCGCCGTCACCCGCGCCTTGCTCTGCGGGTGCGGCGCCGCCCGGACGGACGCGGCGGCCTGGGTCTGCCCCGCCGGGCCGGGCGCGGCGACCGCGGGTGCCGCGTGCAGCGCGCCGAGGGAGAAGAGGGTCGCCACCGAGGCCAGGAGGGCACCGGCACAGGCGGCGGCGCGGCTGACCCGGCGCCCGGCCGGGGCCGCCGAGGTCTTCGCGTGCGACAGGGAACGCGGATGGGACATGATCGGACAGGCCTCCGCAAGGGGTCGGTAAACGGGGGAAACTGCTTGGGAAGGTAGACAAGATGGGCGCCAGGTGAAGTGGCCGCCGTCACTGCGAACCCGTTTCGGCCCGAATTGTGAGAAGACCCACCCGCTCCCCGGCCCCCTCACCGAAGGCCCCGCGGCCGTCTCACCTGCGTCGTCGGGACGCCCGCTGCCGGGCCCTCGCGGAGCCGGACGCCGCGCGCGCCACGACCGCCGGGACCACCATGGCCGCCTGCCGGGGCCGTGGCGGCGCCGGCCGGCCGAGGTCGCGTTCGAGTTCGTCGAGGGCTCTGCGGGCCGCCGCGATCCGGGCGGCGAGATGATGCTGGACGTCGGGGGAGCCACCGGCGTCCGCCGCTTCGTCGGGCTGGTCCCGCTCCAGCTCCCGGGCCTCCTCCAGGGACGTGATGACCACGCCGATGAGGACGTTGACCAGGACGAAGGAGGCCAGCAGAACGTAGGAGGCGTAGTAGATCAGGCTCCAGCGCGACACCTCGAGGCCGCTGTGCACCGCGTCGCCGATGCCGTCCAGGGTCATCAGCAGGAACAGGGTCAGCACGGCCCGGCCTATGGAGCCGTAGTGCTCGGGATCGTGGCGGCCGAAGAAGACCCAGCCGACCATGGCGTACACGTACAGCAGCAGGGCACCGACCAGGAGGAAGCTCAGGGTGCCGGGCAGGCTGCGGACCACGGCGCCCAGCACGATCCGCACCTGCGGCAGGAAGCGGGCGGTGCGCAGCACGCGCGCCAGCCGCAGCAGCCGCAGCACCGTGGCGTTCTCCCGTACGACGGGCACGAAGGCGCACAGGACGACGATCAGGTCGAAGGAGTTCCACGGGTCCTTCCAGAACTCCCGCGGGCGGTCGGCGTAGGCCAGCAGCCGGACGAGGATCTCCAGCGTGAAGGCGGCGAGGCAGATGTGTTCGGCCTGCCGTAACCAGTGGTGCCACTCGGCCGCCAGACCGGAGTACGTCTCCACGCCCAGCAGCCCGGCGTTGACGAGGATGACCGCGAAGACGCCGAGGGCGAACCAGCGGGCCTCGGTGACGGTCCGGCAGCGGCGGGCCAGTTCTCCGCGCAAGGACCGTGAGGCGATGTCGGGGTTCTGATCGTGCTGCTCCGGCATCTGCTGCCCTTGCTCCTTCACATGCGGTGGCCCGGCCGACCGGGCTGGAAGGGCGGGCTCGTTGAAGGATGATCATCCTCCAACCCGGCGCTCCGCCGCACCGTGGATCGCGACACGTTCGCGGACCGCGTACCGCATGTCGTGCGTGCGGTACGCGGTCGCCGTGTGCGCTCAGTCCAGGGGCAGCGGGCCGGTGATCACCTGCGGGTGCCGCAGGAGGGGCAGAAGGCCGCGCCGTCGGGCAGGTCCTGGTGGCAGGAGGCGCAGCTGTCGGTCTGGGCGAGGCGGTGTCCGCAGGTGGGGCAGAAGGCCGCGCCCCTGGTCTCGGTGTGGCACTGCGGGCAGACCAACTGGCGTGGCGTGGTGGCGTCGTAGTCCTGGCCGCGCTGCTGACCGGCGTCGTAGGCGCGCTGGGCCACCATGTCGTTCAGACCGCGCTGCTGGGCCGCCTGGGCCTCCGCCGCGGTGTCCGGCGAACAGGTGAGGCAGAGCCCGAGGCCCGGGTTCCAGCAGCGGGCGCAGACGTAGGCGGTGCAGCGGGGGCAACGGTCGAAGTGGCCCTGGGCGTTGGCGATGGCGCGGGTGAACGCCGCGTCCCGCTGACTCCCGTAGTTCGCGCCGGCCAGCCCGTCGGCCGCGTTGGAGACGCCCTGGGCGGCGCCGCCGCCGATGACCGACCAGGCCGCGTTCACCCCCCGCGACAGCCAGCCCGCCATCTGGCCCGCCCGGAAGGGCTCGAAGGGGGAGCGCCAGGTGTCGGAGCAGCGTGAGCAGTAGAACTCGAACTGGAAACCGGCGCCGGTTCCGTGCTCCTGGCACAGGTCGCGGTGGTTGTTGCTGAAGTAGATCTCGGTACTCATGGTGCGTTCCCCCCAGGGCCGACCCTTGTGACGGTGTTCCGACCGCACGACGCCCGTCTCGTCGTGCGGGTGTCCGGAATTCTGCCAGGAGTGCGGGCGCCCCGGCACCTGCCGTCCGCCGACTGATCTTGGGACAAACGGGTACGCGTGTGGTGAACAGATACAGCTGAAGACTCGGGCAGCGCCGGCGCTGCCCGCGGGTTCGGCCCCGTGGACGTCCTGTGCCTGCGCTCGTCGGGCTCTGGCTGGTTCTGCCGACCTCAGGTCGAAGGGATTCCGGTCATGACTGACGACACCAGCGACTCCGTGCGCGAAGAGGCCCGACCGGCCGACCCGCGGCCGGTCGCCTACGCGGATCCGGCCCCGCTGGGCCTGGCCGGGTTCGCGATGACCACCGTCCTGCTGTCCATCCTCAACACCAACCTGCTCAAGGAACCCGGCGCGATCTTCCCGGTGCTCGCGCTCGCCGCGTTCTACGGCGGTCTGGCGCAGTTCGTCGCGGGGCTCTTCGAGTTCCGCCGCGGCAACACCTTCGGCGCGACCGTGTTCGGTTCCTTCGGGGCGTTCTGGTTGACGTACTGGTGGCTGGTGCCGCGGGTGGCGGTCGTCGGCAACGCGCACAACGGCCTCGGTCTGTTCCTGCTCCTGTGGGCCATCTTCACCGCCTACATGGCGGTGGCCGCGCTGCGTACCAGTCTCGCCGTCCTCGCGGTGCTGGTACTGCTGACGATCACCTTCGTCCTCCTGGCGATCGGCGAGTTCCAGGGTGGTCCGGCACCGCAGGTCGCCACGCAGATCGGCGGCTGGTTCGGGATCGCGACGGGGCTGGTCGCCTGGTACGCCTCGGCGGCCGGGGTGATCAACGCCGCGCACCGGCGGACGCTGCTGCCCACCTGGCCCCGCTGAGCCGGACAAGCCGACCGGGGTGGCGCGATACAGCGCCGTTTCGGGGTACCCGCTTCAGTGAGGCACTTCTCCCTACGGAGGCGGTCATGCTCGTCCTCGGCGTCATTCTGCTCGTCGTCGGCTTCGTCACCGGGATCTCGATCCTGTGGACCATCGGCATCATCCTGGCCGTGATCGGCCTGGTCCTGTGGGTCCTCGGGGCGATGGGGCACGCGGTCGCGGGTCGCCGTCACTACTGGTGACGGACCAGGAGCGACGACGGAGCGGCGGCCCGCGGGCCGCCGCTCCTTCAGCGCCGGCCGAGGTGGGTCAGAACGGCGACGGCCGCGGGCGCGCCGAAGGTCCAGACCCAGGCCATCGGACGGCCGTAGTTCAGGGTGCGGCCCCAGCCGTAGCGCTTGGGGACCACCACGCGTGGATCGTCGCGGTCGCAGTAGAAGATCCCGTACCAGTGGCGCTCGTCGTCCCGGTCCACGGTCCGCCTCCCTCCGTCCGACGCGGGCGTCACGGCGGCCCGCGCAGGGGAGAGGCGGTGCGCGCCCGCGGACAGCCAGCCTACCGACCCGGCCCTCAGTGGGCGTGACCGGAGCCGCGGCCGGACATCCGCCAGATCCTGATCTCGCGCAGCAGCCCCGGCATCTCCTTGATCAGCACCGCGACCACCAGCCCGCCCACCAGGGCGGCCTCCGCCGCCAGCAACTGTTTCGCCGTCATCCCCGTACCTCCCTTCCGACTGACCCGCTCCTGACATCGGTCCCGGACCATGGCACGCCCCGTCATCCGGGCGAGATGTTCGGCATGGCCTTCATGATCGTGTCGTGCTTCTTCCAGTGGATGCCTGTGGACCGCCGGGCGTCGGAGGTGCCGTCCCGGTGGTGCCCGGCCTGCCGCTCGTACGGGCCCCAGTTGCCCTGGTGCAGTCCGGAGACGTGCCCGGGGGTGTCGGGCTTCACGTCACGCCTGCCGACTCTGATCGTGCCCATGGTCTGCTCCTCGTCTCCCCCGGTGCCTTGGCGCGTTCAGCCTTGGTCGGTTCCGTAGGTGGGGGTGTGGGTGGTGGTGAGGGTTTTGCCGTTGCCGAGGTACATGTGGACGCCGCAGGGGAGGCAGGGGTCGAAGCT